>NZ_JBIAIG010000004.1:0-695785 GCF_042871235.1 Streptomyces sp. NPDC005931 | reverse complement strand
GGGGCCCCCCGGTGGGCGGGGGGCCTCGCCGCGGCCCCACCTTTGGCGCAATTGCGGGGGGCGCGGGGGGGGCCCCCCCCCCCCCCCACCAAAAGGGGTGAACGGTCGTAACTTTCCCGCACGGGGCGCGTTTTGTCGCGCTAGGAGATCGAACAGCCACCCCTCGTCAGGCTCTCGGCGTCGGCGACGGTCCGCGCGCCCCTGGGGTGAACCACGCGCCCGGCGTGAGCCGCTTCCGCGAAGTGAACCAGCGCCCCGACGTGAGCCGCGGTCGGCCGGTCACCTCTTCGGGTACGCCCGTCAGCTCTTCGGGTACGCCCAGGGGTTGGGCCGGCAGCTGATGCCGTCGTACTCCAGGAACTTGGTCTGCTGCTGCATCACCGGGGCTAGATCGCCGTCCTTGTCACAGGTCACGTGGTTGTAGCCGAGGCGGTGGCCGATCTCGTGGTTGATCAGCATCTGGCGGTAGGCGTGAAGGGCGTCGCCGTACGTCTCCGCGCCCTGGGCCCAGCGATAGGCGTTGATCATCACGCGTTCGGTGGCCGCCGAGTCGCAGGAGACGTTGTCCACCGTGGTGTCCAGGCCCGACTTGGCACACCACTCGGCAGTGGTGCCGGGGCTGGCCAGGGTGATCACGAAGTCCGGGCGGCCGGAGTGGATGCGTTCGAAGGTACGGGCACCGTTGTGCGCCCAGCTCCGGTCGTCGTTGAGGGTGCGGTGCACCGCCTCGGCGAAGAGCTCGGCGTCGAGGCCGAGTCCCTTCTCCACGTCCACCCGGTAGGTGATCTTCTGCCCGGTGCCCGGCCCCTTGGCGATGCCGGGCACCGCTTCGAACTCCCCGGACCCGGTGAGATCGGGACTGAGCCGATACCTGCTGTCCATCCGCTGCTCGTAGCTCAGCGCCATCTCGGCGCCGGGCGCCCCCGGGGTCTCCCGGTCGTCCCCGCGCGAGGCGGAGTCGCGGACGTCCCGCGCCTGGTCGGTGGCGGACTGGGCCCGTACGTCTGCACCGTCGCGTTCGTCGGTGACCTGGCCGGCCACGACGACGGCCAGCACAGTGGTGACGGCGGCGGCCGCGATGCCGGTGAACGCCCGGCCCTTGCCGCCCTTCGCCTGTGCGGGCGCGCCGGTGGGCGGTGCGTCGTCGTCATCGTCGCCCGCCGGCGTGCCGGTGGCGGGGGCGGAGTCCCAGTCGGTGACGGCGGCGTAGGGGTCCGCCGGGTGCGCGGTGGCGGGCGGGCGCGGGGCGGAGGTGCGCGGCGTGAAGAGGTCGTCGTCCTCGCCGAAGGCGTCGAGGTAGTCCTGCCGCGGCCCACCGGAGGGCGTCTGCCGCGGCCCACCGGAGGGTGCCTGGCGGGGGCCTGCGGGAGGCGCCTGCCGCTGCCGCGGCAGCGGCGCGACGACCGGCATGCCGTACCCGGCCCCGGCCACCGTCCGTCCCGTCAACGTCCCCCAGCCACCACCGGGTTCCCGCTGTTCCGGGTGCCCCCCGCGGGCCTGCGGGGCGCCACGGGCGGGGGTACCGTGCGGAGGCCGCGGGACACCGTGAGCGGGCGTTCCCTCCGACAGCCGGGGCACACCGTGCGAGGGGGTTCCCTCCGGCATCCCGGGCACACCGTGCGCGGGGGTTCCCTCCGGCAGCCGGGGTACACCGCGCGCGGGGGTGCCGTCGAACGCGCGCGGCACTCCCCGCGGGGGCGTGCCCTCCGGCATGCGCGGGACGCCCCGTGACGGTGTCCCGTCCGGAAGCCAGCCCTCCGGAAGACGCGGCACCCCAACGGTCGGCCCCCCGGCGGTCGGCGTCCCGTGCGGCGGAGTTCCGTGCGGCGGAGTGCCGTACCCGGGACGGTCGTAGGCGGGGTGGCGGTACGCGGGAGTCCCCTGCGGGATTCCGTACGGCCCCGGACCACCGGCGGGACGCGGCCCGGGGACCGTCGCCTGTCGGCCGGTCTGCCCGGCAGCGGGTGCCGCTCCGGGCCCAGGCGCACCGTCCCCACGCGCCTCGCGGGCTTCCCGTTCCCCTCCCCGGCCGTCCCGTACCGCGGCTGCGTCCGCGCCGTCGCCCTTGGGGGCGGGTCCACGGCGGCTGTGGCGTCCCACGTCGCGCCTCAGCCCCTCACGTTGTCGGCGGTGGCCCCGCCGTCCAAGGCCTCGCGCGCACCGGTGTCGGCGGCCGAGCCCCGGGCGCCCTGCGCGCCCGGTTTCCCAGTATCCCCCTGATCGACGGATTCCGTTGCGTCCGCGAGGAGTTCGCGGAACGCGAGGGCCACCGTCTCGGGATACTCCATCATGGCCACGTGCCCGGCGTCCGGCAGTGTCACCAGTCGGGAGTCCCGAAACGCGCGAGCCGCCCGCTGGGCCATGCGGAAGCCGACGAGCTGGTCACGGCCGCCGTAGACGAGCAGGGTCGGCGCGAGCACCCGCTCCGCCTGGCGCCACAGCCCCTGCTGGCCACCCAGGGTGTACGCGTTGACGAGCCCCCGCGCGGAGCGCGCCATCGCGTCCCAGAAGTACGGCAGGCGCAGGCGCCGCTCCATCTCCTGCACGGCGTGGCGGAACCCGTCCGGGCTCACCCGCGCGGGGTCTCCGTAGCAGAGCGCCATGACTCCGCGCACGCGCTGCTCCGCCGTCCACTCCCGGGTGATCCGGGTGAAGAGTGCCGCCACCCCGGGCACCGCCAGCAGCCCGGTCGGCACCGCGGTGCGCTGCACGCGCAGCTCCGGCAGGGCCGGGGAGACGAGCGTCAGGGTCCGTACGAGGTCGGGGCGCACGGCGGCCACACGTGTGGCGACCGCGCCGCCCAGCGAGTTGCCGAACAGGTGCACCGGACCGCGCCGGGCGGTGTCGAGGTAGCGGATGACCGCTCGCGCGTGCGCCGTGATCGAGTAGTTGCCGTCGTCCGGGGGCGGGGAGTCGCCGAACCCCGGCAGGTCGACGGCCTCGCTGTCGACCACGTCGTCCAACAAGGGCATCAGCGCCGACCAGTTCTGCGAGGAACCGCCGAGTCCGTGGATGTACAGCGCGGGCGGCAGGTCCTCACGGTCGGGCTTGCGGGCCCGCACCGACAGCGTGACGCCCGGCATCTGGACCGACCGGAGTCGCTCGCCCTCCGCGACCCTGACGGCGGCCACCTTGGGCAGCACGTTTGCGGGCGGCACGGACGGCAGCTCGGTCGAAGACATGCGGCAATGTTACGAGACGATCACGCGGGGGTTCATGTGTCCGCCGTCACAGCAGTGGGCACGGCGGCCTCGGTCACCCGGATCCGGGGTGCACATCGCGTCACCTCGGGGCCGCGGATCGCATAGCGTCCGGATCGGGTGTCTCCTAGGCTCGTGCAGAGGGCACCCGCATGTGGCCCCTGCATGCCCAGGGACGTTCGTAGGAAGGGAGCCCAGCATGGCCGTAGACCCGACCGATCCCGAGACGTTCGAGGACGAGGACGCTCGCGAGACCGAGGAGTTCGATGTCGAAGCCCCAGAGGTCGACGCGGCCGAACAGCACGCGGACGTCAAGCCGGACCGCGACGACCCGCTGACCGGGGTGGATCCCGACCGCGCCAACGAGGCCGACCTCGTGGAACAGGCCAGGGTCGTGTCACTCGACGAGGACGACTACCGGTGACGAGGACGCCACGGAGGGCGTCACGGAGCAGGAGGGAGGACGCTTCTTGCCCGCTCTGACACCTTTTGAAACTCCCCGCGCCGCTTTCGCCGCCGCCCGGTACGTGAAATCCTGCGCTCTCACCGCGCACACCACGGTTACCGAAAAGTACGATGGCGGCGCGGCTCACACCGCATGTGGACGACTATGGGAGGCGGCGTGACAGCCATCGAGCAGACAGAGGCGGTTCGCCCGCGGGGCACACGCCTGCCGCGCCGTGCCCGACGGAACCAGCTGCTGGGGGCCGCCCAGGAAGTGTTCGTGGCGCAGGGGTACCACGCGGCCGCGATGGACGACATCGCCGAGCGCGCCGGCGTCAGCAAGCCGGTGCTCTACCAGCACTTCCCGGGCAAGCTCGACCTCTACCTCGCGCTGCTGGACCAGCACTGCGAGTCGCTGATCCAGTCGGTGCGGCACGCACTCGCGTCGACGACCGACAACAAGCAGCGGGTCCGGGCGACCATGGACGCCTACTTCGCGTACGTGGAGGACGACGGCGGCGCGTTCCGCCTGGTCTTCGAGTCGGACCTGACGAACGAGCCCGCCGTGCGCGAGCGGGTCGACAAGGTCACCAACGACTGCGCGGAGGCGATCTGCGACGTCATCGCCGAGGACACCGGGCTGTCCCGCGCCGAGTCGATGCTGCTGGCCTCGGGTCTGGGCGGTCTCGCCCAGGTGGTGGCGCGGTCCTGGCTGCACAGCGACCGGAGCGTGCCGCGCGATCAGGCGGTGCAGTTGCTGACCTCGCTGGCCTGGCGGGGCATCGCCGGCTTCCCCCTGCACGGCAGCGAGCAGCAGCACTAGGGGAACACCGGCGGAACACCGGCTGCGGTGTGTTCCCGCCGGCTGTTCGCTCCTGGCGTGGTCGTGCGGAGCGTGTACGTCCCCTCACCGGGCTAATGTGTGCTGGTACGGCGCGGAAGGTCGCGCACTTCACTGACCGTCGGAGGGACATAGCCGTGGAGGTCAAGATCGGCGTGCAGCACGCGCCCCGCGAGATCGTTCTGGAGAGCGGTCAGAGCGCCGAGGAGGTCGAGCGCGTGGTGGCCGAGGCGCTGGCCGGGAAGTCGCAGCTGCTGAGCCTCGTGGACGAGCACGGCCGTAAGATCCTGGTCCCGGCCGACCGCCTCGCGTATGTGGAGATCGGCGAGCCTGCCCCGCGCAAGGTGGGCTTCGGCGCGCTGTAGGCGCGGCGACCGGCGGATGCCGGAAGACGAGGGAAGGGCCCGGCGGGCGGACACCGCCGGGCCCTTCCGCGTCCACGGGCCGTCCCCGAGGTTTCGTTCCGCAGGGTGTCGTGCCCCGGGAACGCGCGGCCGGTCGGGGACCGCCCTGCGAAGCGGCCCTCCACCGGAGGGACGGCGCACGACTCCCTCACCGGGGAGGATTGCATTCCGCAGGCCACGGGTAGGACGGGCTAGGACCGAAGTGAGCAGGCCGGCCATGTGGGAGGGACCCCGACATGCTCTTGGAAGCGCTCAGCTCCGCGATCCTCGGCCTCGCTCTGGCGTGGGCGGCGACGCGCCGCCTGCCGCACCGCCTGCCCGCCCGTGCACTGGTGCTGCCGACCGGCGTGGCGGGAGCGCTCCTCGGTGCCTTCCTCACGCACACGGCCCTGGACGCCGGGAACCTGCCGACGGTGCTGCTCGGTGCCGTGATCGTCTCCGTGGCGTCACTGTCGCTGCTGCTGCGCCCGGCGGGCAGACTGCGCCGCCGGTCGGCGACCGCTTGAGGGGTCGCCGCAGGCGGCGCGAGCGTGATTCCGGCGTGAGCCGTGAGCCCCGTGACCCGCGGGGCACGGTACGACGTGAGCCGTGACACCCGTGATCCACGACGCCCGGGGGCACCGGGTGCCGCGCGAGCGGTGACGTGCCGCTCGCCTCTCAGGCCGCGAGTCCCAGCGCCGCCATCCGCTTGGTGTGCGCCTCGGTGATCCGGGAGAACATCTTGCCGACCTCCGCGAGGTCGAAGCCGTCGGCGACACCGCCCACGAGCATCGTGGACAGCGCGTCCCGGTCCGCGACCACCCGCTGGGACTGGGACAGGGCCTCGCCCATCAACCGCCGCGCCCACAGCGCCAGCCGTCCGCCCACGCGCGGGTCGGCGTCGATCGCCGCGCGGACCTTCTCGACGGCGAAGGTGGCGTGCCCGGTGTCGTCCAGCACCGCAAGGATCAGGTCACGGCTGTCGGAGTCCAGGCGGGCCGCGACCTCCCGGTAGAAGTCACTGGCGATGGAGTCGCCGACATAGGCCTTGACGAGCCCCTCCAGCCAGTCGGAGGGCGCCGTCTGCTTGTGGAAGCCGTCGTAGGCGGCGACGAAGGGCTCCATCGCGCGCGTCGGCTCCTCGCCGATCTCGGCCAGCCGGTCGCGCAGCCGCTCGAAGTGGTGGAACTCGGCCGAGGCCATCTTCGCCAGCTCCGCCTTGTCCGCCAGCGAGGGCGCCAGTTTGGCGTCCTCCGCGAGCCGCTCGAACGCCGCGAGCTCCCCGTACGCGAGCGCACCGAGCAGGTCCACGACAGCGGCGCGGTACTGCGGATCGGCGGAGGCGGCCGCCCAGTCCAGGGCGGCTACGCCGGTGTGTCCGGCGGTGGTGTCGGGGGTGTCCGCGGCGTGGTCAGGCTTGTCAGAGCTCGTCATGAAGCGCACAATAGCCCGCTCTCCCCACGTCGTAAGGTCCTGGTCAGACAGTGTGACGACGACTACGTGACCAAATCGGCCATCGCATGTGCGCGAATCCGGGGTATGGTGGTAATGCGCCTGCTGAGCACTCTGACGTACTCGACAGGCCGCATGTATGAGGATGCCCGGTCGGTGGCCCGATCGGCTCCGACCCGACAGCCCTCCCTGACCGTACGGCACTTCGCGTACGACGATCGGAGGGAACCCTCAGCGGTACGAGCGCTAGAGCGTCGGCAGTGGTCCCGTGCCCTACGGCACCGCCCGTAAGGCAGCCGACGTCCCCGGCACGGTCCCTACACGACCCCCCGCGCTCGCCTCGCACCGCGCACACAGAAGAGGCAGCACCCTGACTACGACGTTCCGAGAGCTCGGGATCCTCCCCGAGACCGCCGAGGCCCTGGAAGCCGTCGGCATCATCACTCCCTTCCCCATCCAGGAGATGACGCTCCCCGTGGCCCTGTCCGGGACCGACGTCATCGGCCAGGCCAAGACCGGCACCGGCAAGACGCTGGGCTTCGGTCTTCCGCTCATCGAGCGCGTGACCGTCCCCGCGGACGTGGAGGCGGGCCGCGCGAAGCCCGAGGACCTCACCGACGCCCCGCAGGCGCTCGTCGTCGTCCCCACGCGCGAACTGTGCACCCAGGTCACCAACGACCTCCTCACCGCGGGCAAGGTGCGCAATGTGCGCGTCACCGCGATCTACGGCGGCCGGGCCTACGAGCCCCAGGTGGAGGCCCTGAAGAAGGGCGTCGACGTGATCGTCGGCACCCCGGGCCGGCTGCTGGACCTCGCGGGCCAGAAGAAGCTGAACCTGAACCACGTCAAGGCCCTCGTCCTCGACGAGGCCGACGAGATGCTCGACCTGGGCTTCCTGCCCGACGTCGAGAAGATCATCAATCTGCTTCCGGCCCGCCGCCAGACCATGCTGTTCTCGGCGACCATGCCGGGCGCGGTGATCGGGCTCGCCCGCCGCTACATGTCGCAGCCCACGCACATCCGCGCCACGACGCCGGACGACGAGGGCGCCACGGTCGCGAACACCACGCAGTTCGTCTACCGCGCGCACAACATGGACAAGCCGGAGATGGTCGCGCGCATCCTCCAGGCCGAGGGCCGCGGACTGGCCATGATCTTCTGCCGCACCAAGCGCACCGCCGCCGACCTCGCCGACCAGCTCAAGCAGCGCGGCTTCGCCTCCGGCGCGGTCCACGGCGACCTGGGGCAGGGCGCCCGCGAGCAGGCGCTGCGCGCCTTCCGCAACGGCAAGGTGGACGTGCTCGTGTGCACCGACGTCGCCGCCCGCGGCATCGACGTCGAGGGTGTGACCCACGTCATCAACTACCAGTCGCCGGAAGAGGAGAAGACGTACCTGCACCGCATCGGCCGTACGGGCCGCGCGGGCGCGAAGGGTACGGCGATCACGCTGGTCGACTGGGACGACATCCCGCGCTGGCAGCTGATCAACAAGGCCCTGGACCTGGGCTTCGGCGACCCGCCGGAGACGTACTCCACCTCCCCGCACCTCTTCGGCGACCTCGGTATCCCGGAGGGCACGAAGGGCGTCCTGCCGCGCTCCGAGCGCACCCGCGCCGGACTCGACGCGGAGGAGCTGGAGGACCTGGGCGAGCCGGGCGGGCGCGGCCCGCGCGGACGCGGTGGACGCGGCGGCGGCCGGGACGAGTCCCGCTCCGCCGACAGCGAGCGCCCGACCCGTACGCCGCGCCGTCGCCGCCGTACGCGCGGGGGTACGCCGCTGGACGAGACGGCCCAGCCGGTGACCGGCGGTGCTTCGGCCGAGCCCACGGCGACCGAGGGCGGGGAGGACGCGGGGGCCGACACGGCCACGCGCACCCCGCGCCGCCGCCGCCGGATGCGCGGCGGGGTCCCCGCCGAGGCCGCGACGCCGACGGCGAGCGCCGCCGAGGCGGCGCAGAGCGCTGTGGCCACGGCCGAAGGCACCACCGGGGACCCGGACAGCCCGGACACCGTCGACGCCGCCCCGGCGAAGCCGCGCCGCCGCCGCACCCGCGGCAAGGCCGCCGGGCCGGCCGAGGTCACGCCGTCGGCCGAGGAGACCACGGCGACCGTGACCGCTCCGGCCGCGGACGCCGCGGTGGCCACGGAGCCCGAGGCCGCCGTCACCGAGCCGCGCCGCCGCACCCGTACGCGCAAGGCCACGGCCGCCGAAACCGCGGTCGACACGGCCGGGGGGACCGCGGAGCCGGCGGCGGAGTCCACGCCCGCCGCCACGCCGCGCCGCACCCGCAAGGCCACCACCGCCGCCCAGAAGCCGGCGGAGACGGCCGGAACGGCGGAGACGGTGACCACGGAGGCAGCGGAGGCCGAGGCCAAGCCCAAGACCCGCCGCACCCGCAAGGCCACCGCCACCACGGAGCCCACGGACGCGGTGGGGACGGCGCTCGACACGGCCGAGGGCACGGACGCCAAGCCGCGCCGCCGCACCCGCAGGGCCGCCACCACGGTCGCCGAGATCCCGGCGCAGACGGCTCCCGAGTCGGCCGAGGCCGTCGAGACCGTCGAGGCCAAGCCCCGGCGTACCCGGAAGGCCGCCGCCAAGGCCGAGTCGGCCGTCGACACGGCGGAGGCCACGGAGGCCAAGCCGCGCCGCACCCGCAAGGCCGCCACCGCCGCCCAGAAGCCGGCGGAGACGGTGACCACGGAGGCAGCGGAGACCGAGGCCAAGCCCAAGACCCGCCGCACCCGCAAGGCCACCGCCACCACGGAGCCCACGGACGCGGCGGAGACGGCGCTCGACACGGCCGAGGGCACGGACGCCAAGCCGCGCCGCCGCACCCGCAAGGCCGCCACCACGGTCGCCGCGACCGTCGCCGAGATCCCGGCGCAGGCCACGGAGGCCAAGCCCCGCCGCACCCGCAAGGCCGCCACCGCCGCCCAGAAGCCGGCGGAGACGGTGACCACGGAGGCAGCGGAGACCGAGGCCAAGCCCAAGACCCGCCGCACCCGCAAGGCCACCGCCACCACGGAGCCCACGGAGCCCGCGGAGGGCTGACCGACCGATCCCGACGGCCCGTTCCCACCCTCCAGTGGGCGCGGGCCGTCGGCGTATCCGCCCCCGTAGGCGAGGGCGGGGGACCGTGCCCCGGACGTCGCCCAGCGACGTCCCTGTCCCCGCCCGCTAGTCTCACCCCGTGACCAGCCACCCCACCTCCCCCACGTCCGGCTCCCCCACCTCCCCCGCACCGCCGCCCGGCACACGGGCGTACTCCCTGTCCACCTGCCGCGGGAACTTCGCCGTCGTCGACGTGCCGGCGGCCGACCCGGCCCGGGAGAAGGGAGTCGCTCTGCTGCTGCCCGGGTTCACCGGGAGCAAGGAGGACTTCGCGCTGGTGCACGGGCCGCTCGCCGCACGCGGATACCGCAGTGCCGCCGTCGACCTTCGCGGACAGCACGAGTCGGACGGACCCGACGACGAATCGGCCTACGCGCAGGAGGAGTTGGCGCGGGACGTGCTCGCACAGGCCGAGGCCCTAGGGTGCGGGCCCGTGCACCTCGTGGGGCACTCGCTCGGCGGCCAGATCGCCCGTGCCGCGGTGCTCCTGGACCACTCCCCCTTCCGCTCGCTCACCCTGATCGCCTCGGGTCCTGGACGGATCTCCTCCTCCCAGGAGCAGCGTGTCAAACTGCTGCGGGACGCGCTCGCGGTGATGTCCATGGAGGAGTGCTGGGAGGCGATCCTGGCGATGGGCCCGCCGGAGGAGGTCGGCGGTCCGGCGCGCGGCATAGGCGGCCAGGAGCAGTTGCGGCGCCGCTGGTTGAGCACGAAGCCCGCGCAACTGCTCGCCACGGGGCGGCAGCTGTGCTCCGAGCCGGACCGGGTGGCGGAACTGGCCGCGGTGCCCCTGCCGTTCCACGTGCTGTCCGGTGAGCAGGACGACACCTGGCCGGTGACGACGCTCGACGACATGGCCGTACGGCTCGACGCGCACCGCACGGTCGTCGCCGGTGCCGAGCACTCGCCCAACGCCGACCGGCCCACCCCGACCGCCCATGCCCTCGCCGACTTCTGGGACCGGCTGCGCACCGACGCCGCCAACGGCTAGTACTGCGTCTGCAGGTGGTCCCAGAAGCCGTCACGCAGGGCGCGCCGCAGGTCCGCCTGGCCGCGCAACGAGTACTGGAGCATCCCTTCCGCCTCCACCAGGAGGTCCTGGTCCACCGATCCGGGCAGGTAGGGGTGCCCGGGAAGCAGTTCCACCAGGGCGTCCCGGCCGCGGGCGACGAGCCACTTCGCCGCGATCTGGGCGCCGACGAAGCGGACGTCCTCGCGGGTGGGCCGACCGGCCGTGGCCTCGAAGGCGGCGGTGCGCCGGGAGACGTAGGGCTTGAAGAAGTCGAGGTCGAGGGTGCGCTGGCTGTCGACCTCCCACAGCAGCGGCTCGGCCTGGTTGCGGCCCTCGGGCGCCTCGATGCCCCACAGGTGGACCCGGGCGCCGTACCCCTGGGCCGCCTCGACCGCGGAGACCAGATCCTCGTCGCCGCCCAGCAGGGCCGCGTCGCTGATGGCGCGGTGCCGGGCCAGTGACTCCAGGTCGGAGCGGATCAGGGAGTCGACGCCCTTCTGCTGGTTGTTGGCGTTGAGGTTGCCGAGGCGGACCTTGACGTCGGGGAGTTCCGCGATGGACTGCTGCTCCGCCGTGTGGATGCGGCGCCGGGCGCCGTCGTACCAGTAGACGCGCAGCAGCCGGCTGTCGGCGAAGACGGTGCGGGCCCGGTCGATCAGCGCGTCGATGAGCCCCTCGGCGTCGAGGTCGAAGGCCCTGCGGTCCTCGGTCCCGGCCACGAGCCGGCCCGCCGCCGCGTAGAGGTAGCCGGCGTCGACGAAGATCGCGTGCGTGGAGGGAGTCTTGGCGACCTCGGCGAGCATGCGCTGGAGCAGCTCGTTCGTGCGGTCGATGCGGGCGGCGAGCGCCGGGAGGTCGTCGTTCATCGACTCCATTGTCCCGGCGGTCACACTACGGACACAACCGGTCCCATGCGGTCTTCCTGCAAACACTTACCGGTCAGTATTTAGTCGATCGAAAAATTTCCTTAGCGTAGGGAATGTTTGTACCGCGCAGCTCGTTGCACACGTATGGAACGCGGGCCCGACCGGCCCGTGGGCCGTCCGCCGAGTAGTTCTCCTTCAGGAGGATGACCAGACGAAGGGAGAAGCCCCATGCGCTTCGAAATCATGCGACTCGACGATGTCGACGGCACGCCCGTGGACACCACCGTCGTGGACGCCGCCTCCGTCAACCGCATCGTTCAGCAGGCCGCCTCCATCGGACAGCGCCTGTGGATCCGCCCGGCCGCCACCACGGCCTCGTAACGCCGTACCGCGCCGGGACCGGTACCGGGTCCCCTTTCGCATGCTTGGGAAAAGCCCCCGTACCGGTTCCTTAGGTGCGGGGGCTTGGTGCGCGTCCGGGCGCGAGGTCAGGCGCCCCGGACGACCTGGGTGACCCCGTTGATGATCTGCTGCACGGCGATCGCGGAGAGCATCATGCCCGCCAGGCGCGTCACCAGGACCACCCCGCCGTCCTTGATGATCCGGATGATCAGCAGCGAGTAGCGCATCACCAGCCACAGCACGACGTGGATGGCGAGGATCGCCGACCACACCGAGACCTGCGTGGCGACGCTGTCCGCCTTCTGCACGGCCAGGATCACCGACACGATCGCACCGGGCCCCGCGAGCAGCGGCATGCCGAGCGGCACCAGGGCGACGTTGACGTCCTTGGTCTGCTGCGGCTCGTCCGTCTTGCCGGTGAGCAGGTCGAGGGCGATCAGCAGGAGCAGCAGCCCGCCCGCGATCATCAGCGCGGGCACGGACACGTGCAGGTAGTTCAGGATCTGGTGGCCGAGGAGCCCGAAGACGGCGATGACGCCACCGGCCACACAGACGGCCTGGAAGGCCATCCGCTTCTGCACCTTACCCGGACGGCCGGCGGTCAGGGCGAGGAAGGTCGGGGTGATCCCGGGGGGATCCATGATGACGAAAAGGGTCAGGAAGAGAGAGCCGAAGACGGCGAGGTCGAACATGAGCGCCTTGCTGAGGAACGAAGTGAGGACGGCGGGGGCGGGCCTCAGACTCCGCCGGTCCCCGGCACCGGGAACGCCCCGGTCGCGCGCCGCGTGATCTCGCCGTACACCTCGGGGTCCGTCATGAACTCGCCGAGCACGCAGGTCTTGCGGCTGCCGTGGTAGTCGCTGGACCCGGTCACCAGGAGCCCCAGCTCCTTGGCCAGGCCGCGCAGCCGCGCCCGGGTGTCGGGGTCGTGGTCCATGTGGTCGACCTCCAGGCCGTCGAGCCCGGCCTCGGCCAGCTCGGCGATCGCCGACTCCGGCACGGTCCGGCCCCGCTTGCTCGCGGCCGGGTGGGCGAACACGGCGACGCCGCCCGCACCCTTGATCAGCCGGAGCGCCTGGAAGGGGTCGGTCTCGTGCTTCTCCACGTACGCACGGCCGCCGTCGGCCAGCCACTCCGGCGTGAAGGCGTCATTCACCGTCGGCACGACACCCAGCTCCACCAGGGCCGTGGCGACGTGCGGCCGCCCCACCGAGCCGTCGCCGGCGATCCTCGCGACCTGCTCCCAGGTGAGGGGGACGCCCAGCGCGTTCAGCTTGGCGATCACGGCCTGGGCGCGCGGCACCCGGTCGTCCCTGACCAGCTCGCGCTCGGCGAGCAGGGCCGGCTCCTCGGGGTCGAAGAGGTAGGCCAGCATGTGCATGCTGACGCCGTCGAGGCGGCACGAGAGCTCGGCGCCGGTGACCAGGGTGAGCCCGGCGGGCAGGACGGCCAGCGCCTCGGCGTGCCCCCGGGTGGTGTCGTGGTCGGTCAGGGCGACCACGTCGAGCCCGGCGGAGGCGGCCTTGCGGACCAGCTCCGCGGGCGTGTCCGTGCCGTCGGACGCGGTGGAGTGGGTGTGCAGGTCGATACGCACGACGCGTTACTCCAAGCGGGTGACGGGCGGACCGGGACGCTTCAGGATAACCGGATTTTCGCCAGCGTCTGTCACACCCGAACCCACGGTGCGCCCCCTACACCCCCCGTGTGAACCGCCCGCACCCCACGGGCACCCCACCTGAGCCCGGCCGACGGGACCGGCTACGCCTCCAGCAGCCTGGGCGAGAGCGCCCCGCACGGCACCAGTTCCAGCTCGGCGCCCGCGTCGCGCAGGTCGGTGAGGACCAGTTCGTCGTACAGCAGCAGCCCGGACTGCTCCGGCCACACCACCGCCCACAGCCACATGCCGAGCGCCTCGCCCGCGAAGACGGCGCGGTCGTCCGGCGTCTTGGCGACGTGCCAGAGCGGGGTCGGACGGCCGGCGGCGAGCACCTTGGCCTGGGCCGGTTTGTCGACGTCCATGTACGGACCCGGGTCCGGACCGTCGATGCCGGCGTAGCGGGCCCCGAGGCCGACGCCGAGTTCCTCGGCCACCAGGACGAGCTCCCCCATGCCGCCGAGCGGCCCGGGTCCGGTGCACGCGACGGCGGTGGCACGGCCTCCGCTGCGGTCGTCACCGGCGCTGGCCACTCCGGTGAACAACCAGCCCACGGGCAGCGGCCACGGCATCCACACCGGCACCTCGGTGCGGTGCACGACCACGTCGAGGGCCTCGACGCTCGGCGGTATCACGGGCTGGAGCGGGTGCACGGTGCCGTGCACATCGCACTGCCACGCATCGGAGAAGAGGCCGGGAGCCCTGACCCGGCCACCACACTTCGGGCAACTGGGTTCGCCCCTCATAGAGCCCCACGGTCCTACCCCTGCCGCGTCACGTCAAGGACGATCACCCGTCCGGACGGAACCGGCCGCGCGAATTCCCGGGTCCCCCTCGCGGCGGACTGCGCGCGGGTGAGCTTGCTCACTCCAACGGGACGGACCTGCGGGCGGGATCCCTCAGGTCCGTGCCCTGCGACAGCCAGCGTTCCTGGAGGGCCTGGGCGCCGTGCACGCGCTTCCAGGCGGCCTCGTTCGGCGTCATGGGCAGCAGGGGCAGGAACCGCACGGGGTCCAGAGGCGCGTCGAGCTCCAGGTCCTCGACCAGACCGCCCGGTTCGGCGACCAGCACCGAGGTGAACGGGGCGCCGGGCCACAGCGGCTCCCCCACGTCGAGGGAGGCACCGGGCGCCACGACCACGCCCTCGACCTGCGGCGAAGCGGCCAGCACGGCGAGCGGCCGGAGCACCTTGTCGGTGTCGGCGGAGCCCGCCCGGACCGACAGGACCAGCTCGATGCGCGGACCCCTGACCGGGTCGGCGACCACGGCGGTCGGGTCGGTCATGGGCTGTGCGGACATGCCGAGCGTGGCGTAGCGCAGGACGTCGTCCTCGCGGAAGCGCAGCACCTCGATGCGGTCCGTGCCCAGGAAGGTGACCGCCGCCCGCGCGTCCGGCTCGCCCAGCGCCATCCGCAACCGGGCTTCCACCAGAGGAAGAACATCTGCCATGCGGCGAGCATAGAACTCGTCAGTACCGGGCAAAGCAGCGCCTTGACACACCGGCCGGCTGATACTCTGGGCCGGTGGTTCGGGGCAGCACGCAGAAGCGTTCGGTTCAAGCCCCGACGCCGATGTGACTCTCCCCGTCCTACGGGGGAATCCCCCACGGGGATCGTGGATCGTCCCTCACGAGGGACCGGCCGGAGGAGGTGGGACTGGCATGGACCGAAGTCGACCGTGCAGTACCACGCGCTCTTCCGCCCGCTGATGTAGCCGCTTCTTTCTCTGGCTGCCGCCTCTCGCATTCGCGTCTTCATCGGAAGAGCACTTCGTTTCGTTCTGCCTGATCTGCCCCAGTAGCTGTATCAGCGACGAAGCCCGCCACCGCGACGGTGCGGTGCTCCCCGCTTTGTGGACGTGCCAAACATCCGCAGTCAGGACGTCCTCATTCCGGGTGGTTCCACCCGTCGTACCGGCGCCTTTCGTTGCCCGTCTGCGAAGGAGCCCGCCATGTCGATGATCCGCGACCTGCGCGCCGTGGTCCGTCCCTCCCGCGTCTCGCTGCGCAAGGAAAGCGGCCCGTACGACACCACGCGCGACCCCGCGACGACCACCGCCGTGGTCGACTGCGCCGTCTACCGCGACGGCCGCCGCGTGGACACGGAGGGGCCGCTGAGCCCGCAGGAGGCGATGCGTCTGGTGCGCCGCGACGGGGGCTTCGTGTGGATCGGTCTGCACGAGCCGACGGAGGCCGAATTCGCCGGGATCGCCCGGGAGTTCGGGCTGCACCCGCTGGCCGTCGAGGACGCCGTCCAGGCCCACCAGCGGCCCAAGCTCGAGCGCTACGACGACTCGCTGTTCACGGTCTTCAAGACCATCCACTACCTCGACCACGACCGGCTCAACTCCAGCAGCGAGGTGGTGGAGACCGGCGAGGTGATGTGCTTCACCGGCCGGGACTTCTTCATCACCGTCCGGCACGGCGGCCAGGGCTCGCTGCGGGCGCTGCGCCACCGGCTCCAGGACGACCCGGAGCTGCTGGCCAAGGGCCCCTCGGCGGTGCTCCACGCCATCGCCGACCACGTCGTCGACGGCTACATCGCGGTCGCCCACGCGGTGCAGGACGACATCGACGAGGTCGAGACGGAGGTGTTCTCGCCGGGCCGCAAGGGCACGCCGCGCGGCACTGACGCCGGCCGGATCTACCAACTCAAGCGCGAGGTGCTGGAGTTCAAGCGCGCGGTGTCGCCGCTGCTGCGGCCCATGCAGCTGCTGAGCGAGCGGCCGATGCGGCTGGTCGACCCGGACATCCAGAAGTACTTCCGCGACGTCGCCGACCACCTCGCCCGCGTGCAGGAGCAGGTCGTCGGCTTCGACGAGCTGCTGAACTCCATCCTCCAGGCCAATCTGGCGCAGGCGTCCGTCGCGCAGAACGAGGACATGCGCAAGATCACCTCGTGGGCCGCGATCATCGCCGTGCCGACGATGGTGTGCGGGGTGTACGGCATGAACTTCGACTACATGCCCGAGACCCACTGGAAGTACGGCTATCCGCTGGTCCTCGGGATCACGGTGGCCATCTGTCTGGGCATCCACCGCACCCTCAAGCGCAACGGCTGGCTCTGAGGGGCCCCTGGATAGGCTGGGCACATGACAAGCGAGCTGCTCGACCGGGCCCTCATCGAGGAGGCCACCAAGAAGTCCGGCCTCGTCTGGGTCAGGGGACCCGGCGTCCCGGCCCGTGCGCTGTGGCACGTGTGGCACGAGGGTGCCGCGTGCGTCGTCGGCGACGGCACCGGGGAACAGCCGCTGCCCGGACTGACCGACGGCGCCGAGGCGGCGGTGACCGTGCGCAGCAAGGACAAGGGCGGCCGGCTGGTCTCCTGGACCGCACGGGTGGTGGAACTGGCCGCCGGGTCCGAGGAATGGCAGGCGACGGTCGCCGAACTGAAGGGCAAGCGGCTGAACGCCCCCGACGGCGAGGCCATGACGGAGCGCTGGGCCCGCGAGTGCCGGGTCCTGCGGCTGGAGCCGACGGGCGGTACGGCGCCCCTGCCCGACGGCTCCCTGGCCGAGGCCCCGCTGCCGACCCCGGCCACGACCCGCCGGCCGATCCCGGCCGGGCTCCCCCGGTTGCTGCTGAAGCGGAAGCGCCGGCGGGGCTAGCGACCCGGACAGGGCTCCCGGACCCTGCTAGGAGGCCGGGAGCTGCTGGCCGTAGTCCAGGGTCTCGTCCTTGGCCGGCTTCTCCAGGGGGAAGTCGTCGCCCCACGCCGAGAACGTGAGGGTGCCCGCCTTGCCCGCCCGCACCAGGCGCAGCGGGTACGGCGTGCCCTCGAGAGCGACGTCGAGCGTGCCGCCGGAGCCCTTGTCGCCGGTGATGCGGATGGTGCGGACGCCCGCCTGCTTGTGGTGGCCGTCCGTGGCCAGGGTGCCGTGCAGCGTCAGCAGACCGTCGAGGAGGACGTCCTTGTCCGTGAAACCGTTGAACTTCTTGTACGCGGGGTCGCTCTCGGGCACCTTCACGTACTTCTCGGCGAGCTTGCCGGCCGCCGCCGCGTCCGCCGTGCCGTCGCCCTGGCCGTCCTCGTGACCCCAGAACTCGGCACCGGCCTTGAGGAACAGCTCGTCGTCGATCCGCAGCAGGCGGAACGTCTCCCCGCGGGCGGTGACCGACCCGACGGCGCCCTCGGACTTCAGCCGCATGTCGAGCGTGTACGTGCGGCCCCCGGCGGCCACCGTGCCGTGCAGCCGGACCGTGTCGACGGATGCGGCCGCCTTCTGCGCCTTCCGCTGGATCTGGTCGGCGGGAAGCCGGCCGACGCCGTTGGTGCCCTCGTTCGGATCCTCGGAGCACCCGGTGAGCCCCGTCCCCGTCACGATCAGTGCCCACACGGCGCTCACCAGCGCGGCCCTGCGGGTACGGCCCTGGGAGATCGGAATCACAGGTGGGGCTGCCTCTCTGACGGGGGACCTGAACGGCGTACCGCAGGGTACCGGGGCCATGGGCGGTGGGCGGACCCCGACCGTCCGGTGCCGCCGCAAGAGCAGGGCCGAACGGGACGGGCTAGCCTGAACCCCACCCGAGCGGGCAATCCGGAAAACAAACGCAGCAGGCAGTACGACGCAACGACACACCCCGCACGCAAAGGAGCCGCCGCCATGGCAGCGGGCGCCCCCCGGTTCTTCGTCTCGCACCTCTCCGGTGTCGCCGTGTTCGATCCGGCCGGCGACCAGGTGGGGCGGGTGCGCGATCTGGTCGTCATGCTGCGGGTCGGCCGACGCCCGCCCAGGCTGCTCGGCCTGGTGGTCGAACTCGCCACCCGGCGCCGCATCTTCCTGCCCATGACCCGGGTGACCGCCGTGCAGTCCGGCCAGGTCATCACCACTGGTGTGCTCAACGTCCGGCGCTTCGAGCAGCGGCCCACCGAACGGCTCGTCTTCGGCGAACTGCTGGACCGGCGGGTGACGCTGGTGGAGAGCGGCGAGGAGGTCACCGTCCTCGACCTGTCGGTGCATCAGCTGCCGGCCCGCCGCGAGTGGGAGATCGACCGCGTCTTCGTACGCAAGGGCAGGAAGAGCGGGGCGTTCCGGCGCAGCAGGGGCGAGACGCTGACCGTCGAGTGGAGCGCGGTCACCGGCTTCTCGCTGGAGGAGCACGGGCAGGGCGCCGAGAACCTGCTCGCCACCTTCGAGCAGCTGCGCCCCGCCGACCTGGCCAACGTCCTGCACCACCTGTCCGCCAAGCGCCGCGCCGAGGTGGCCGCCGCCCTCGACGACGACCGCCTGGCCGACGTGCTCGAGGAGCTGCCCGAGGACGACCAGATCGAGATCCTCGGCAAGCTGAAGGAGGAGCGCGCCGCCGACGTCCTGGAGGCCATGGACCCGGACGACGCGGCCGACCTGCTCGCCGAGCTCCCGGAGGAGGACAAGGAGCGGCTGCTGAGCCTGATGCAGCCCGGGGACGCGGCCGACATGCGGCGCCTGATGTCGTACGAGGAGCACACCGCGGGCGGTCTGATGACGACCGAGCCGATCGTGCTGCGGCCCGACGCGACCGTCGCCGACGCGCTCGCCCGGATCCGCAACCCCGACCTGTCCCCGGCGCACGCCGCCCAGATCTACGTCTGCCGCCCGCCGGAGGAGACGCCGACCGGCAAGTACCTGGGCACGGTGCACTTCCAGCGGCTGCTGCGCGACCCCCCGTACACGCTGGTGGGCTCGATCCTCGACGACGACCTCCAACCGCTGGAGCCGGACGCCGCGCTGCCGGTGGTGGCCGGGTTCTTCGCCACGTACGACATGGTGGCGGCACCCGTGGTCGACGAGGCGGGTTCACTGCTGGGCGCGGTCACCGTGGACGACGTGCTGGACCACATGCTGCCCGACGACTGGCGCGAGACCGAGTTCCACCTCGACCAGGAGGTGCCGGCCGATGGCTCCTGAGCGTGAGGGCGTGCGCGAGCGCGTGCCGTCGGGCGCCACGGCCGCGGGCCGGCCGCGCGCCCCCCGGCTGGACCAGCCGCGCCCCGCCCGGCGGCGGCTGCTGCCGGAGTGGGACCCGGAGGCCTTCGGACGGCTGTCGGAGCGCATCGCGCGCTTCCTGGGCACCGGGCGGTTCATCGTCTGGATGACGATCGTCATCATCCTGTGGGTGGTGTGGAACGTCTCCGCGCCGCGGGGGCTGCGGTTCGACGAGTACCCGTTCATCTTCCTGACCCTGATGCTGTCCCTCCAGGCGTCCTACGCGGCCCCGCTGATCCTTCTCGCGCAGAACCGGCAGGACGACCGGGACCGGGTCAATCTGGAGCAGGACCGCAAGCAGAACGAGCGGTCGATCGCGGACACCGAGTACCTGACCCGGGAGGTGGCCGCGCTGCGCATCGGGCTCGGGGAGGTCGCGACCCGGGACTGGATCCGCTCTGAGCTCCAGGACCTCATCAAGGAACTCGACGAACACGGGAACGGACACCGGGAACATCACGGCACATTCCCGGCCATGCGGGCGGAACGGCCACCGGGACGTGACGCAGAAGACCACTGACGGACTTACCGGGGGGTATACCGGGCGCCGTACCATCGTCCCTATGGCTACGGAAGACGCGGTGCGCGAAGCACTGGCGACGGTGAACGACCCCGAGATCAACCGGCCCATCACCGAGCTGGGCATGGTCAAATCGGTGGAGATCGGCTCGGACGGGGCGGTCGCGGTGACCGTGTACCTGACCGTCTCCGGCTGCCCCATGCGGGAGACGATCACGCAGCGGGTGACGGACGCCGTCTCCCGGGTCGAGGGCGTCACCCGCGTCGACGTCACGCTGGACGTGATGAGCGACGAGCAGCGCAAGGAACTGGCGAACGCCCTGCGCGGCGGCCAGGCCGAGCGCGAGGTGCCCTTCGCCAAGCCGGGCAGCCTGACCCGGGTGTACGCGGTCGCCTCCGGCAAGGGCGGCGTCGGCAAGTCGTCGGTGACGGTGAACCTGGCGGCGGCGATGGCGGCGGACGGCCTGAAGGTCGGTGTCGTGGACGCCGACATCTACGGCCACTCCGTGCCCCGGATGCTGGGTGCCGACGGGCGTCCCACCCAGGTCGAGAACATGATCATGCCGCCGTCGGCGAACGGCGTGAAGGTCATCTCCATCGGCATGTTCACCCCGGGCAACGCGCCGGTCGTCTGGCGCGGCCCGATGCTGCACCGCGCGCTCCAGCAGTTCCTGGCGGACGTGTACTGGGGCGACCTGGACGTGCTGCTGCTGGACCTGCCGCCCGGCACCGGCGACATCGCCATCTCCGTGGCCCAGCTGGTGCCGAACGCCGAGATCCTGGTGGTCACGACCCCGCAGCAGGCGGCGGCCGAGGTGGCCGAGCGGGCGGGTTCCATCGCGGTGCAGACGCACCAGAAGATCGTGGGCGTGGTCGAGAACATGTCCGGCCTGCCCTGCCCGCACTGCGGCGAGATGGTCGACGTCTTCGGCACGGGCGGCGGCCAGCTGGTCGCCGACGGCCTGACCCGCACCACGGGCACCAGCGTTCCGGTGCTCGGCAGCATCCCGATCGACGTCCGGCTGCGCGAGGGCGGCGACGAGGGGCGGCCGGTCGTGCTGACCGACCCGGAGTCCCCGGCGGGCGCGGCCCTGCGCTCGATCGCGGGCAAGCTGGGGGGCCGTCAGCGCGGGCTCTCGGGGCTCTCGCTGGGGATCACCCCGAAGAACAAGTTCTGACCGGTCGCGTCCGTCGGCCCGTGGAGGGGCACCGCCTCGGTGCCCCTCTTGTCATGCGTCCCGCGCGCTGCCTCCGGCGTCCGGCGTCCCGCGCGATGCGACACGCGCACCGTGCGATGCGTATGCGTGGGCGCGCCGCGACGGGTGGCAGGCGTGCCGCCCGAACGGTCAGGCGTACTGGCCGATGTCCTTGATCACCGAGAAGCCCAGCCCGTACGCGCTCATCCCCCTGCCGTACGCGCCCACGTGCACGCCCGCCTGCGTCGACCCGGCGAGCACCCAGCCGAACTCGGACTCGCGGTAGTGGAACGGCGTCGGGACGCCGTCGACGGGCAGGGACAGCGTCGACCACTCCGCGCCCGTCAGGTCGTCCGCGAGGGCCCAGGCGGTCTCCGTCTGCTGCTCCAGCCAGTCGTCGCGCAGGGAGTGGTCCATCTGGCCGGGCCAGGTGAAGGACAGCAGCCCCACCCCGGCGAGCCACGCGGCCGAGGAGACCGAGGTGGCCTCCAGCAGTCCCGTGCCGTCCGGGCTGCGGCGCACCGGGTTGGCGGCCACCGTCACGACGACCGCGAACTTCTCCTTGGCGTCCTGGTCGGCGCCGGCCGTGTACTCGCTGCGCACCGAGGGCTCGTCACCGTGCCCCACCGACCCGTGCTCGACGGCGCCGTCGGCCGCCGTACCGACCTGCATCAGCCAGCGCGCCCCTGTGAAGGCCTCGTCGAGGCCGTACCACGGGAAGGGCGCGCTCAGGTAGCCGTCGACCGTACGCCGGGCGGAGGGGAGCTGTTGCCCACCCTCCGCGGCCGGCGCCTGCGCGACTGCCCGACTCGTCGTCTCCATGTGCCCGGACGCCTCCTCGCTCTCGTCGGACCGGGGCGGCCCGCCCCCCTTCGGGCGTCCTCGCCCGGTCCGCACAACAACTCGGCAGCATAGCCACCCCGCCGACGGGCGCCGGGAAACCGCCCGGCGCGCGGGGCGCGCCGACGTCCGGTTCGGGTCGCGCGCGGCCCGGAAGGAGTATGAAACGCGTCACGTACACCGGGGCGTGCGCGGGGGCGTGCGCCCCGTGGCGGACGGCTCAGGTGGCGTCCGCGTCGAAAGGCGGACGGTCGTCACGGGCGGGGGTCTCGGGCTTCTTCGCCATGTCCACGCGCCCCCCGCCGGAGCCGGAGGAGGCGTCGGCGTCACGGCCGTGGACGGCGTCGGTGACCTCGGCCATCTCCTTCTTCAGGTCGAAGCCGTTGCGGATCTCCTTGAGCCCCAGGTCGTCGTTGTCCATCTGCTTGCGGATGAACGTCTTGGGGTTGAGGTCCTCGAACTCGAAGTCCTTGAACTCCGGGCCGAGTTCCTGACGGATGTCCTGCTTGGCGCTCTCCGAGAAGCTCCGGATCTTGCGGATCGTGCGGGTGACGTCCTGGATGACCTTGGGGAGCTTGTCCGGACCGAAGACGAGCACGGCGAGGATGATGAGCGTCACCAGCTCGAGCGATCCTATGTCATTGAACACCTGAAGCTCCTCGCGATGCCTTCGGTCCTCGGCCCTCGGGGTGATTGCGGTCTTCCGTGGTCCGGGCCGGGTCCACGGTACCCGGGGATCCCGTTCGACCGGTACTGTCCCGGGGGCCGCGTGTGCGGGTGTGCGGGCGGATTCGCGGGGTGTTCGCCCCGCCGCAACCCGGCCGGGGCCGGCCCCTCGTGTCAGTCCCCGCCGGAGGAGCCGAGCACCAGGGAGACCGTCCGCTCCTTCCCGCCGCGCTCCAGGGTGAGTTCCAGGCGGTCCCCCGGGCGGTGCGCGCGGGTCTTGACGATCAGCTCCTCGCCGGAGTGGATCCGCCGCCCGTCGACCTCGGTGATGACGTCGCCGGGCTTGATCCCGGCCTTGTCGCCGGGGCCGCCGGTGCTGACCGGGGGGCCGCCGTCGCTGCCCTCGGTGCCGACGCGGGCGCCGTCGCCGGTGTAGTCCATGTCGAGGGTGATGCCGATCACCGGGTGGGTGGCCCTGCCGGAGTTGATCAGTTCCTCGGCGACGCGCTTGCCCTGGTTGATGGGGATCGCGAAGCCGAGCCCTATGGAGCCGGACGGGCCGCCCTCCGGGTCGGGGCCCGCACCGGCGGAGCGGATGGCGGAGTTGATGCCGATCACGCGGGCCTTGGCGTCGAGCAGCGGTCCGCCGGAGTTGCCGGGATTGATCGGCGCGTCGGTCTGCAGCGCGTCGACGTACGACACGTCGCTGCCGTCGCCCTTCTCGCCGCCGGCCGTGATGGGGCGCTGTTTGGCGCTGATGATGCCGGAGGTGACGGTGCCGGCCAGGTCGAAGGGGGCGCCGATGGCGACGACGGGGTCGCCGACGCGCACGTTGTCGGAGTTGCCGAGGGGCAGGGGGGTCAGGCCGCGCACGCCCTTGACCTTCACGACGGCGAGGTCGTACCCCTTGTCCCGGCCGACGACGGTGGCCTCGGCGGTGTCGCCGCTGTTGAAGGTCACGGTGATCTCGCCGCCGCTGCCGGCGGGCTCGACGACGTGGTCGTTGGTGAGGATGTGGCCGCGGGTGTCCAGTACGAACCCGGTGCCGGTGCCGGCCTCTCCGGCGCCGCTGACGTGCAGGGTGACCACGCTGGGCAGGGCCTGTGCGGCGATCCCGGCGACGCTCCCCGCAGGGCGCTCGACGCTCTCCTTCCCGGCCTGCGGCAGCTCGACGGTGCCGATGCCGCCGTTGCGCTCCAGATACGCACCGACGATGCCTCCGCCGACGCCCGACACGAGCGCGACGACCAGGAAGGCGCCGACGACCGTCCTCCTGGCCCGCCCGCGGCGCCGCGCTTCGCCGATCACACCGGCACCGCTCTGCTGGAGCGGCCCGACGGCCACGGGGGCCGTGGGGGCCGGGGAGGTGGCGGCGGGCCGGGAGGCGGCGGCCCAGGGGTCGTAACGGCGCCAGGGGTCGGGCGCCCGGGCCGTCGGCGCGGGTGTGACGTGCTGCTGCGACGGCGGTACGGACGTGCCGTGGGCCGGTGTGTCCGCGGGCAGCGGCGCCGTCAGGGCCGTGCCGTGCGCGGGAGTGACCGCGGGATGCTGCACCGGCGGCGCGGGCGCCCAGGGCCCCGGTTCGCCGTACGGCGGGGTGCTGTAGGGGTCGGGGTCGTGCAACGGCCGGGGGGCCTCGCCCCGAACGGCGGCGGACGGGGCCGCCGGGCCGGCCTCGCCCGGCGGCGTGAAGGCCTGCGGCGCGGGCGCGGCGGTGGGCGCCGACGCCGACGGAACGGACCCGGGTGACCCGGCGGCCAGCAACGGGACGGAGGCACCCGGGGCGACGGACTCCCCGGGCGGGGCGGATACGCCGCCCGCGCTCTCGTCGGCCCCGGTCGGTTCCGACGGGGCCGTCGGTGCCGACGGTGCCGGCGAGGAGGGCGAGCCCCCCGCGGGGCCCTCGGTGTGGTCGGTGGCCCGGAACGCTCCGGGGGATCGCGGTGCCGGGGCCGGGCTCGTGGGGCGGTCGAGTGCGTAGTCGCCCTCGGTGCCGTGCCGGGGTGCCGCGGGGCGGGCCAGTTCGTAGTCGCCGTCGTGGCCGCTGACCACGACGTGCCGGGCCTCGGGCTCGGTCCGCGCCGCCTCAGGGCGCGCCGCTTCCCCCGGTTCCGCGTCACCGTGCACGGCGTCCGCGGAGGCCGCCTCCTCCGGCTCCCCCGCTCCCGATGGGCCCTGTGGTCGAGGACGGCTCCACCACTTCGCCTTCGTGGGCTTCCCCTCGTTCATGCTCTCCCCACAGCTGGCCGCGGCACGGCTCGTCGGCGGTGGCCGCAGATCGTCGGCATCCGTGGCTCCGCCGTCTGCGCGCCGGAACCCATGGCTCGGCGCCCGGCTGCGTCGCCCCGGGCGCCACCCCGGATTCAATCAGGTTCGCACGCCCCGGCGCAGAGGACGGGTCAGCGGGCCGTGCGGGAGGAGGCCGTCGGCGAGGGGGCCGGTGCCGTCGCTGGGGCGGGGGCGGTGAGCAGGCCGGGGTTCTTGATCCCGTCCGCCGGTGCCCAGGTGGGCAGGCCGAGCTGCGCGGTCGTGGCGAGCGGGCGTATCAGCGGCGACACCGCCGCCGCACCGGCCGTCATCGGGGTGGTCAGGTCGTGGTGGCCGTCGGAGGCCGATGCGCCGGGCAGCAAGGGTGCGGAGACCGAGCTCGGGGTGACCGGGGTGTCCCCGAGCACGCCCTGGCCCTGCAACTGGCCCAGCAGCGGTGCGGACCCGCGGCGCCGCTGGGACTCGGGCGTCGCCGCCGCCCCCGCGCCCTGTGTGCGCGTCGGTGTGACGTTGCTGCCCTTGCCGGAGCCGCCGCGGGCCTCGGCGTCGCCCGGCGCCCCCGCGGTGGTGACGCCACCGAGGGCGATCGCGGCGAGCGACACCGCCCCGGCGGCCACAAACGCGAACCGCAGGCCGCGCGAGGACGGCCGGTCCGCCTCCTGGCGGCCGACGTCATGGATGCGGAAGCCACGGCCCGCCGCCGAGAGCTCGGGGGTGTGCCGCCGGGACGGCTCGTAGCCGAAGTCGAAGCGCTCGGGCCGTTTGGCGCCGAAGACGCCGGACGCCGCGCCGAACCGCCCAGCTGTCCCGCCGGGCAGGCCGCCCCCGGCCGGCGGTGAGCCGCCGCCGAGGTCACCGCCCGCCGGAAGACCCTGGAGGCGGGCCAGCAAGCTCTCCGAGGGCGGCGGAGGAGCCGCCTCCGCGAAGACGTTCTTCAGGCGGCGCTGCGCGTCCACCTCCGCCTTGCACTTCGCGCAGGTGGCGACATGCGCCAGTACGCGCTCGCGCGCGTCATGACCGAGCTCTCCGTCCACCAGGGCGGAGAGTCGGTCTCCCAGGTGCTGCTCTGCGAGGTGTCCCTCGGAAGACTTCGGTCGTGAACCGCTCACGCGCTCGCGCCCCCTCCTCCCAATGCGGGAACACGCGGCACGAAGGGGCGGCGCTCCGCGCGTGCCTGCGGTGAGCGGTGCGCGAGGGCCTTGCGCAGCTGGGAGCGCCCGCGGTGGATCCTGGAGCGGACCGTGCCGAGCTTGACGCCGAGGGTCGCGGCGATCTCCTCGTAGGACAGTCCCTCGATGTCGCACAGGACGACCGCCGCGCGGAACTCGGGGGCGAGCGTGTCGAGGGCCTGCTGGACGTCCGCGTCGAAGTGGGCGTCGTTGAAGACCTGCTGGGGGGTGGGCTCCTTGCTGGCCAGCCGCTCCGCCGCGTCCTCGCCGAGCGCGTCGAATCGGATGCGCTGCTTGCGGCGGACCATGTCCAGGAAGAGGTTGGTGGTGATGCGGTGCAGCCAGCCCTCGAAGGTGCCCGGCGTGTACGTCGACAGGGAGCGGAAGACGCGGACGAAGACCTCCTGGGTGAGGTCCTCGGCGTCGTGCTGGTTGCCGGTGAGGCGGTAGGCGAGCCGGTACACCCGGCCGCTGTGCATGCTGACGATCTCCTCCCAGGTGGGCGGAGTCCACGCCTGCCCGTCCGCGTCGGTGGAGAAGCTCGCGGTTTGGGCCGGGTCGCCGGCGTGGCTGTGGTCAGCAGCGGTGTCGTTCACGGATTTCGGCCTGCCCGCCGACCCGAGGAAGCGCCGGAGCACTCCTCCCCGGTCCACAGGCGCAGCCGCACCTCCCCTGTCGGCTCTGGTGGTGTCCAGTGGAGCCCCTACCATAGCCACCTCGCCCGTTAGCTCCGGATAAGCGGTTTTACGAGAATTTGATCTGGGCTGCCACGGCTCGTACGGCTGCGTCAGCACTTGCTCGGCGTCCTCGTCCACTGTCTGCCCCCCGTCGCGGCACGCGCCACTTGCTCATCCCTTTAAACGACCGGTCCCATCTGCGGGTTCCCGACGCCAACGGATACAGTCACGCCGAGGCAACCATGGGGACAGGAGAGGGTCATTACCGCCAACCGGCAGACGAGCTGGGCGTTCGCCGACGCCTATGTCGCCGAGGACGAAGCGCTGCTCTGGGCCCGTGACCGGGCCCAGGAGGCAGGGCTGCGCTCGGTGTCGCCCGGCACGGGCGCGGCCCTGCGCCTGCTCGCCGCCACCGTGGACGCCAAGGCGGTCGCCGAGATCGGCACCGGCTGCGGTGTCTCGGGGATCCATCTGCTGCACGGGATGCGGCCGGACGGCGTACTGACGACGGTCGATCCGGAGCCGGAGCACCAGCAGTTCGCCCGTCAGGCCTTCCGCACCGCGGGTTTCGCCAGCAACCGGGCCCGGTTCATCCCCGGCCGCGCCCTGGACGTCCTGCCGCGGCTCGCGGACGCCGGATACGACCTGGTCTTCTGCGACGGTGACCGCCTGGAGTACCAGGACTACCTCGCTGAATCGTTGCGCCTGCTGCGTCCCGGGGGCCTGGTCGCCTTCGAGGGGGTCTTCGCGCACGGCAGGACCGTGGACTCCGGACCGCAGCCCACGGAGGTGGTGCGGCTGCGGGAGCTGCTGCGCGCGGTGCGGGAGAGCCAGGAGCTGGTGTCGTCGCTGCTGCCGGTGGGCGACGGGCTGCTGTGCGCGGTGAAGCGGTAGCGGGATCCGCTGCCACCCGGACAAACAGCCGCCCCGGCACCGAGGGCGGCACCGGGGCGGCTGAAAGGGTATGGTCGCTTGCGCGTCAGCCGACGACCTTCTTGAGGGCGTCGCCGAGCGCGTCGGCCTCGTCCGGGGTCAGCTCGACGACGAGCCGACCGCCGCCTTCGAGCGGAACGCGCATGACGATGCCCCGCCCCTCCTTGGTCACCTCGAGCGGGCCGTCACCCGTTCGCGGCTTCATGGCCGCCATGCTCGTTCCCCTTCCTGAAACCCAGCTCAACCGTCTAAGCCGACGGCCCACTGAAGGGCACCTGCGGTCCTTGTCACAGGACACACGCCACCGGCATCGAACACATTGCTTCCAGGCCATTATCCCGCATCTCAGGACCCGATGACCAACATCGGTCGGCATCGCTTGGGCAACGTCCGCGAGCAAAACCACTCAATTCGGCGATGTGACTGCGATACTGCGCCGCCGCACACAGATCCACCCGACGAAAACGGCCGGGAATTCTTTGACGCAGGTCACACGTCCGGTGCGTTTCCCGGCCGGTGAACTCCGTCATGCTGTCCTGCAGACAACGGACGTACCCGTGGGTACGTCCCAGCCGCCACACGGAGGGGATACGCCATGGCCGACACCGTGCTCTACGAGGTGAGCGACGGGCTCGCGACGATCACGCTGAACCGCCCGGAGGCGATGAACGCGCTGAACGTCGCGACGAAGGTCGCCCTCCGGGACGCGGTCCGCTCCGCCGCGGACGACGACGCCGTACGGGCCGTGCTGCTCACGGCGGCCGGTGACCGGGCCTTCTGTGTGGGACAGGACCTCAAGGAGCACATCGGTCTGCTGGTGGCCGACAAGGAGACCGGCTCGAGGGAGACCATGACCACGGTGCGCGAGCACTACAACCCGATCGTCAAGGCGCTGGTCGGGGCGGCGAAGCCGGTGGTCGCCGCGGTGAACGGGGTCGCGGCGGGCGCCGGCTTCGGTTTCGCGCTGGCGGCGGACTACCGGATCGTGGCGGACACGGCGGCCTTCAACACGTCGTTCGCCGGGGTGGCGCTGACCGCGGACTCCGGCATCTCGTGGACGCTGCCCCGCGTGATCGGCCCCTCGCGCGCCACCGACCTGCTGCTGTTCCCGCGCAGCATCTCGGCGCAGGAGGCGTACGAGCTGGGCATCGCGAACCGGCTGGTCCCGGCGGCCGAGCTGCGCGCGGAGGCGGAGAAGGTGGCGCGGGCGCTGGCCGAGGGCCCGACGGTGGCGTACGCGGCGCTGAAGGAGTCCGTGGCGTACGGGCTCGACCACTCCCTGGAGGAGGCCCTGGAGAAGGAGGACGAGCTCCAGACCCGGGCGGGCTCCTCCGATGACCACGCCATCGCGGTGCAGGCGTTCGTGAACAAGGAGAAGCCGAAGTACCTGGGTCGCTGAGCGCGGCCGGGGCGGGCGGGGCGACGGCCCGGGCCGGACCGGCCCGCTCCGTCACCGGGCCCGGGGCTCACCGCCGACGGGCCACGCAGTTCGCCACATGGTCGTCGACCAGGCCGCACGCCTGCATCAGGGCGTAGGCCGTGGTCGGGCCGACGAAGCGCAGGCCCCGCTTCTTCAGGGCCTTGGACAGGGCCGTCGACTCCGGGGTGACCGCGGGAACCTCGGCGAGGGTCCGGGGAACCGGGCGGGCGGCCGGGTCGGGGGCGTGGGACCAGATCAGGGCGTCCAGGTCGCCGGGGGCCCACCCGGCCAGCACCCGGGCGTTGGCCAGGGTGGCGTCGATCTTGGCGCGGTTGCGGATGATCCCGGGGTCGGCCAGCAGGCGCTCGCGGTCCGCGTCGGTGAACTCCGCGACCGACGCGATCTCGAAGCGGGCGAAGGCGGCGCGGAAGCCGGGGCGGCGGCGCAGGATCGTGATCCAGGACAGGCCGGACTGGAACGCCTCCAGACTGAGCCGTTCGAAGAGGGCGTCGTCGCCGTGGACCGGGCGGCCCCACTCCTCGTCGTGGTACGTCACGTAGTCCGGGGTGGCCAGCGCCCAGGGGCAGCGCGGGGCGCCGTCGGGGCCGGTGAGGGCGGCGCCGTCGCTCACCGCTGTTCACCCTCCGCGTGCGGGGCGGACTTGTCCATGGAGACGTGGGCCGCGGCGGCCCGGGCGCCGGCCAGCGCGGACTCCAGGTCGGCGATGCGGGCGTCGCGCTCGGCGATCTCGGCGGCGAGCCGGCCGAGGGCCTCGTCCACGTCCGCCATCCGGTAGCCGCGGGCGGTGAGCGGGAAGCGCAGGGCGTCCACGTCCTCCCGGTTGACCGGCCGGTCCGGCGGCAGCGGGTCCCGCAGGCGCTCGGGGGCGACGTCGGGCAGCGGGCCGTTCTCCCCGCCGCCCACCACGGCGAGGGTCACCGCGGCGACCACGACGGCCAGCGCGACGACCAGGAACAAGAACATAACCATCGCTTGAGCCCCCACGTCGGAGTGTGCCGGAGTCGGATGTGTGGCTCCGATCGTGCCATGCGAGTCTGACAGTCGGGGCCGCAGGCGGGCAGCGGCGGCCGAGGACGGACGGGTGAGGAGAGGTCACAGGGGATGCTCAGGCTGGGCAGGCGGGAATTCGAGCCGCACGAGCCGGTGGTCATGGCGATCGTGAACCGGACGCCGGACTCCTTCTACGACCAGGGCGCGACGTTCCGCGACGAGCCGGCGCTCGCCCGCGTGGAGCAGGCCGTGGCGGAGGGGGCCGCGATCATCGACATCGGCGGGGTGAAGGCCGGGCCGGGCGAAGAGGTGAGCGCCGAGGAGGAGGCACGGCGGACGGTCGGTTTCGTCGCGGAGGTCAGGCGGCGCTTCCCGGACGTCGTGATCAGTGTGGACACCTGGCGGCACGAGGTCGGCGAGGCCGTGTGCGAGGCGGGGGCGGACCTGCTGAACGACGCGTGGGGCGGGGTCGACCCGCGGCTCGCGGAGGTCGCCGCGCGGTACCGCGTCGGGCTGGTGTGCACCCACGCGGGGGGCGCGGAACCGCGGACCAGGCCCCACCGGGTGACGTACGAGGACGTCATGGCCGACATCCTCGGGGTGACCGTGGGGCTGGCGGAGCGGGCCGTCGCGCTGGGGGTGCCGCGGGAGTCGGTGCTGATCGACCCGGGGCACGACTTCGGGAAGAACACGCGGCACAGTCTCGAGGCGACACGGCGGCTGGACGAGATGGTCGCCACGGGGTGGCCCGTCCTGGTGTCGCTGTCCAACAAGGACTTCGTGGGGGAGACGCTGGACCGGCCGGTGAAGGAGCGGGTGCTGGGGACGCTCGCGACGACGGCGGTGTCGGCGTGGCTGGGGGCGCAGGTGTACCGGGTGCACGAGGTGGCGGAGACCCGGCAGGTGCTGGACATGGTGGCGTCGATCGCGGGCCACCGCCCGCCGGCGGTGGCCCGGCGGGGGCTGGCGTAGGGGCGGAGCCCCCGGGTTGCCGAGCGGCCGCCGCAGGGACTTCGTCCCTGCCCGCCCCGCCGGGGGCCCGGCCCCGAACCCCGCCACGCACTCCGCCCCTGCCCCGGGGGCCTTCGTCCCTCCCCACCCGACTCGCTCGGGCGGGGGCCGGCGGCGGGGGGGCTCGGTGGGCCGAGGGGCGTGAGCCCCTGCCTCAGCGCCCCGCTTCCTTCGAGACCAGGGCGACCGCCTCGTCCACGTCGTCCGTGACGTGGAAGAGGAGGAGGTCCCTCTCGGCCGCCTTGCCCTGGGCGATCACCGTGCCGCGGAGCCAGTCGACCAGGCCGCCCCAGTACTCCGTGCCGAACAGGACGATGGGGAAGCGGGTGACCTTCTGGGTCTGGACCAGCGTCAGGGCCTCGAACAGCTCGTCCAGGGTGCCGAGTCCGCCGGGCAGGACGACGAAGCCCTGGGCGTACTTGACGAACATCATCTTCCGGACGAAGAAGTAACGGAAGTTCAGTCCGATGTTCACATAGGGGTTGAGCCCCTGCTCGAAGGGCAGTTCGATCCCCAGGCCGACCGAGGTGCCCTTCGCGTCGCACGCACCCTTGTTGGCCGCCTCCATGGCCCCGGGACCGCCGCCCGTGATGACCGCGAAGCCCGCCTCGACCAGGCCCCTGCCCAGCCGGACCCCGGCCTCGTACTCGGGCGAGTCCACCGGTGTGCGCGCGGAGCCGAAGACACTGATGGCACTCGGGAGTTCGGCGAGCGTGCCGAAGCCCTCGATGAACTCCGACTGGATGCGCAGCACCCGCCACGGGTCGGTGTGGACCCAGTCCGCGGGGGCGCGCTCGTCCAGCAGCCGCTGGTCGGTGGTGCTCGCCTGGACCTGGTCGCGCCTGCGGAGGACCGGTCCCAGCCGCTGCTCCTCCGGCGGCTTCCGCTTCCCCTCGGGGTTGCCGGTGGCCATGTGCGCTCCCTCCGTTCGGGGTCTCCCCCACTCGGCGGGGCCGGGCGCGGGGAGGTCGTTCCACCTCAGCGTAGATCTACGCGGGTTACGTGCGGGGGACGTCAGCATGTCCGCGAAACTGCGTCCTAAACGCCGCGGAAGCCCGCCGGGCCTCACGCGGTCAGCCAGTCCCGCAGCCGCTCCTCCCCCGCCAGGATCTTCACCGTGTCCACGCGTTCGTCCCGCTTGTGCGCCAAGTGGGGGTTCCCGGGGCCGTAGTTGACCGCCGGGACGCCGAGCGCCGAGAAGCGGGAGACGTCCGTCCAGCCGTACTTGGGATGCGGGGTGCCGCCGACCGCCTCGATGAAGGCCGCGGCGGCCGGGTGGGACAGCCCGGGCAGGGCACCGGGGCTGTGGTCGTCGACGACGAACTCCTCGACCCCGCAGTCCGCGAACACCTCGCGCACGTGGGCCAGCGCCTCCTCCTCCGTGCGGTCGGGCGCGTAGCGGAAGTTGACGGTGACGACGCACTCGTCGGGGATGACGTTGCCCGCGACACCGCCCGAGATGCCGACCGCGTTCAGGCCCTCCCGGTACTCGAGGCCGTCGATCATCGGGTAGCGGGGCTCGTAGGAGGCGAGGCGGGCGAGGATCGGGGCCGCCGCGTGGATGGCGTTGGAGCCCATCCAGCCGCGGGCGGAGTGGGCCCGCTCGCCCTTGGTCCTCAGCAGCACCCGCAGCGTGCCCTGGCAGCCGCCCTCGACCTGGCCGTCGGAGGGTTCCAGGAGGACCGCGAAGTCGCCGTGCAGCCACTCGGGGTGGGCCTCGGCCACGTGCTTGAGGCCGTTGAGCTCGGCGGCAACCTCCTCGTTGTCGTAGAACACGAAGGTCAGGTCCCGGTTGGGGGCGGGCACCGTGGCCGCGATGCGCAGCTGGACGGCGACGCCCGCCTTCATGTCGCAGGTGCCGCAGCCCCACAGTGTGCCGTCCGCGTCGAGCCGGGAGGGGACGTTTGCGGCGATCGGGACCGTGTCGATGTGGCCGGCGAGGATCACCCGTTCCTGCCGCCCCAGCGTGGTGCGGGCCACGACGTTGTTGCCCAGGCGGTCGACCGTCAGGTGCGGCAGGGCACGCAGGGCGGTCTCGATCGCGTCCGCGAGCGGCTTCTCGGTTCCGCTCTCGGAGGGGAAGTCGACGAGCTGCGCGGTCAGGCGCGCGGCGTCCAGCGTGAGGTCAAGCGGGGTGTCGGCCATGCCGTCGACCCTAACGCGCCCGGGGGACCCACGGCCCGCGCCCGGCCAGGAGCCACTGTGCGCACCCGGCTCACGGGCTCCCGTACTCTCCAGTACCTTGTACGCGTGCCAGAGCCGTCCCTTCCTCCCCAGCGTCGCGGCCGCCTCTTCCGCTTCGGAGCGGGCCTCGTGGTGCTGCTCGCCCTCGCCGGTTACCTGGTGGTGCAGTACGTCACCGGGGGCACCGGCGGACCGGGCTGCAAGGTCGTCTCCGGCAAGGGCGACGGGGCGACGTACGAGTTCTCGCCCGAGCAGGCGGTGAACGCGGCGACGATCACCGCCGTGGGCACCGCGCGCAACCTGCCGGATCGGGCCGTGACGATCGCGCTGGCGACCGCGCTCCAGGAGTCGGCGCTGCGCAACATCGACCACGGCGACCGCGACTCGCTCGGCCTGTTCCAGCAGCGGCCCTCGCAGGGCTGGGGCAGGCCGGAGGAGATCATGGACCCGACCTACGCGGCGGGCAAGTTCTACGACCACCTGGTCGAGGTGCCGGGCTACACCCGGCTGCCGCTCACCGTCGCAGCCCAGCGCGTGCAGCGCAGCGGCTTCCCGCAGGCGTACGCCAAGCACGAACCGGACGCCACGCTGCTGGCCGCCGCGCTGACCGGGCGCTCACAGGCCACGCTGACCTGTGCGGGCCGCCCGGCCGCGACCCGGGCGGCGGGCGCGGACACGGTGCGCGCGGCGCTGGTCCGGGACTTCGGGCGGGACGTGCTGGAGCCGGCCGGCGCCGACGGGGGCGACGCACCGGATCCCTCCCCCGCTCCAAGGGAGCGGACCGCCGACGGCGGGCGGACGGTGACGCTGCCGGTCGCAGCCGGGGCCGGGGACGGCGCGGACCGGAACGCCGGGGCGCGGGGCTGGCAGCTGGCGCACTGGGCCGTGGCCCATGCCTCCGAGCTGCACATAAAGAGCGTCGCGTACGCGGGGCGGGAGTGGACCGCCGGGCACACCGACAGCCAGTGGCGCACCTCCGACGCGAAGGGCTCGCAGGACGGGGACGAGGGTCCCGGGGCCGTACGGATCACGACCGCGCAGTAGTACGGGCGCTCACCCGCAGGCGTAATGCGCGGCTGGGGCCGGGGAGGCCGGGCGAGGCTTTTCGCCCGGGCGTCGGCGGGCACGGAAAAACCGTTGGGCCAAAGGGCTGCAAGGATTCGGCGCCCCTTTCCGGCCGCGGCCTTTGCGCCGTTTCCACCGCAGCCGATAATGCGACGCATTGCCAACTCTTTACGGCGGATCGCCGCAACCTTCGCGCCGTTCGCACGGTAGTCACTGCGTCCGTTGCCCGGAGATCGGCAGCCGGTCGATCACGTTACGGGCACGGCTCGACACTTCACCGTCATCCCCGTCGAAGGAGCACCATGTCCCTCCCCCTGACCCGCCGGATCGCCCGTACCGCGCTGCTCGTCGCTGCGGGAGCGGCCGCCGGGATCGGTGCGGCCGGCTCGGCCGCCGCGGCGGCCGAGCTGCCGGCCACCCCGAACCTGGGCGCGCCGACCGCCCTGGACGGGGCGGCCGGAGACCCCGCGGGCAGCGTGACGCGGACCGTCAACCAGACCGCGGCCGATGCCGACAAGGTGGTGCCGGGCACCCACCGGACCCTCCAGCAGACCTCGCCGACCGTGAAGAAGCTGCCGGTCGAGTCCCTCACCGAGGGCGGCTCGCCGGCCCGAACCCTGCCGGTCGAGGACCTGCCGCTGCGCTGACCGGTCGCGGCGCGGACGCCGGCGGGGCCCGGGGCATCCTCCCCGGGCCCCGCCCGTCGTCCGGTGCGGGGGCGCGTGATGCGCCCGGCGCCGGGGCGCTTTACGCGGACAGGCGCTTCACCGCGGCCCGTACCCGCTCGTCCGTGGCGGTCAGGGCCACCCGGACGAACCGCTCGCCCGCCGGGCCGTAGAAGTCGCCGGGTGCGACCAGGACGCCGCGTTCGGCGAGGTGGGCGACCGTGTCCCAGCAGGACTCGTCGCGCGTGGCCCACAGATAGAGGCTGGCCTCGCTGTGCTCGATGCGGAAGCCGTGGCCGAGCAGCGCCTCGCGCAGCGCCGCGCGCCGGGCCGCGTAGCGCTCGCGCTGGACGCGCACGTGCTCGTCGTCACCGAGGGCGGCCACCACCGCGGCCTGGGTCGGTGCCGAGGTCATCATGCCGCCGTGCTTGCGGATCTCCAGCAGCGGACCGAGCACCGCCGGGTCGCCGGCCAGGAAGGCGGCCCGGTAGCCGGCCAGGTTGGAGCGCTTGGACAGGGAGTGCACGGAGACGATGCCGTCGTAGGAGCCCCCGTTGACGTCCGGGTGCAGCACCGAGACGGGGTCGGTCTCCCAGCCCAGCTCGATGTAGCACTCGTCGGAGAAGACCAGCACGCCGTGCTCACGGGCCCACACGACGATCCGGGTCAGCTCCTGCCGGGACAGCACCCGGCCGGTGGGGTTGGACGGGGAGTTCAGCCAGAGCAGCTTCAGGTTGGACGGGTCGAGCTCGGTCGGGTCGTCGTAGACCTCGTACTCCGCGCGGGCCAGACGCGCGCCGACCTCGTACGTGGGGTACGCCAGGCGCGGGTGGGCCACCTTGTCACCGGGACCGAGGCCCAGCTGGGTGGGGAGCCACGCGACCAGTTCCTTGGAGCCGACGATCGGCAGGACGTGGCGGTGGGTGACGTCCCGGGCGCCCAGGCGGCGCTCCAGCCAGCGCGTGATCGCGTCACGCAGTTCCGGGGTGCCCCAGACCGTGGGGTAGCCCGGGGAGTCGGCCGCGGCGATCAGGGCCTTCTGGACCGGCTCGGGGACCGGGTCGACGGGGGTGCCGACGGAGAGGTCGACGATGCCGTCCGGGTGCGCGGCGGCCGTCTTCTTGTAGGGCTCCAGCTTGTCCCAGGGGAAGGTGGGCAGCCGGTCGGAGACTGCGGACACGGGTACGGGCTCACTTTCTGGTACGGCAAACGCCTCGGTCCCGTGCGGCGACCGGAGCGATCGGGCCGTACGGGGCCGAGGCGAGGCGTGTCCCCCGGGTCCGGGCGGGCCGGGTGGCCGGGGGACGGAGGCGCGGGCCGGTTACGGGATCACTCGCCCTGCGGCGGCAGCGCGGCGATCAGCGGGTGGTCGCGCTCGATCAGGCCGAGCTTGCTCGCGCCACCGGGCGAACCGAGCTCGTCGAAGAACTCGACGTTCGCCTTGTAGTAGTCCTTCCACTCCTCCGGGACGTCGTCCTCGTAGAAGATGGCCTCGACCGGGCAGACCGGTTCGCAGGCACCGCAGTCGACACATTCGTCCGGGTGGATGTACAAGGACCGCTGGCCCTCGTAGATGCAGTCGACCGGGCACTCCTCGATGCACGCCTTGTCCTTGACGTCGACACAAGGCTGCGCGATGACGTAGGTCACGCTGTCGTTCCTCCTCGATAGGGCGCTGGCGGGCCTCCTCAGGCTCCGCCGCCTGGCGCGCGGGAGCGCGGCGTCGTCGATGCCCGCCCCTAGTATCTCCGTTCCTGGGCATGATCCGAACAGGAGGGGTGAACTGACCTGTGGAATTCTCTGCCGCCGGGCACCTCGAGGTCCGTATCACCACTGCTGACGTGGGAAAACGGGTCTCCGTACGGAGCTTGATCGAACATGGTCCTCAGGGTGAGAAGTTCACCGACACGGTCGGTGTTCTCACATCATGGGACAACGGTGTGCTGCAGATCACACGGAAGAGCGGCGAAAGCGTCCGGATCGCGGAATCCGCGCTGGTCGCGGGCAAGGTGGTGCCGACGGCCCCGGCGCGCCGCCGGGGCCTTCCCGCCGCCTCCTACGAGGAGCTGGCACGGGTCGCCGCGCGGGCGTGGCGGCCGGTGGAGAGCGAGCGGCTGGGCGAGTGGGAGCTGCGGGCGGCCGGCGGGTTCACCCGGCGGGCGAACTCGGTGCTACCGCTCGGCGACCCGGGCGTGCCGCTCGACGAGGCGCTGGCCGTCGTGCGCCGCTGGTACGCCGACCGGGGTCTGCCCGCCTACGTCCAGACCGCGACCGGCGCCGAGGGCACCCAGGAGCTGCTGTGCGCGGAGCTGGAGCGGCGGGGCTGGGTGCGGGAGGTGACGGCCGAGCTGTGGACCGGGGGGCTGGCGCGCGTCGCCGACCCGGGGACGGAGCCCTCGGGGGTCGAGCTGTCGCGGGAGGCCGACGAGGCGTGGCTGGCGCGGTACCGGCGCAAGGGGGCCGGTGAGGTGGCCCTGAAGGTGCTGGCGAGCGGCCCCTCGGTGTGGTTCGCCACGGTGCCGGGAGCGGGCGGGGTGCCGGCCGCCGTCGGACGGTGCGTGGTCGACGGGCGGTGGGCCGGGTTCGCCGCGGTCGAGGTGGACCCGGTCGAGCGGCGCCGGGGCCTGGCGACGGCGGTGATGGCCACGCTGGCCCGGCGGGCGCTGGACGAGGGCGCGTCGGCCGCCTGGCTCCAGGTCGAGGACGACAACGCGGGCGCGCGGGCGCTGTACGACGGGATGGGCTTCGCCCCGCACCACGCCTACCACCACTACCGGATCCCGGACGCGTCGGCTCCGGGCGGTATCGGATCGCCGTGAGAGGGCACGAACCGGCTATGCGTCCCCTCTTCCCCCCACCGCCCGAGCGCTCCGCCGAGCTGCGGCGGCGGTTCGCCGAGGAGGCCCGCTCCGAGCGGCCCGACCTGTCCACCCTGTGCCTGCTGGTGGGCGCGGAGGCGGACGGCACGCTCGACGAGGCGGGCATGGACGGCGCGCAGGTGGAGCTGGACCGGCTGGCCGGGCGGCTGCCCTACCGGCCGGGGGCACCCGGCGCCTGGGCGCACGCCCTGCGGGAGCTGCTGGGCGGGCGGTACGGCTTCCACGGCACCCCGGGCGACTACCGGCGCCTGGAGTCGTCGCTGCTGCACGAGGTGCTGCGGCGCCGGCGCGGGCTGCCGATCCTGCTGTCGGTCGTGTGGCTGGAGGTGGCCAGACGCGTCGGCGCGCCGGTGTACGGGGTGGCGCTGCCCGGGCACTTCGTCGTCGGGTTCGGGGAGGCGGAGGAGCAGGTGCTGGCCGACCCCTTCGCCGGCGGCCGGGTGCTCACCGGTGCCGACGCGGAGCTGCTGGTCGTCGGGGCCACGGGGGCGCCGCTGGACGCCTCCATGCTGACCCCGGCCGATCCGCTGGACGTCGTCCTGCGCATCCTGAACAACATCCGCGCGTGGGCGGCGGCCCGGCCGGAGCGGTCCGACGTGTCGCTGTGGGCGGTGGACCTGTCCCTGCTGCTGCCCTCCCACCCGGCGCGGCTGCGCTACGAGCGGGCCCAGCTCCTGGTTCAGCGCGGCGACTTCCTGGACGGCGCGGACGAGCTGGAGGCGTACGCGGAGATCCTGGCGGCGGTCGACGGGCCGGCGGCGGAGCGCGTGCGCGGGCAGGCGCGGGCGGCGCGGGCTCTGCTCAACTAGGCTGCCGCCGGCACGCGGGGAGGGCGCCCGGTGTTCTCCGGGCGCCCCGTCCGAATCGGGCGCGTATCAGCTGGGGTCGGTTTCGATGACCGCGAGCCGGTCGGTCTTGCTCATCAGGGCCGGGCGCAGGGCGACGTACACGTCCTGGGGGGTCACGGGAGTCTTCTCGCCGTTGCCCCGGGTGATGAGGACGCCCTCGAACGCCTGGCCGTAGAGCTCCTTCAGGGCGTCGAGGTCGGGCTTGTCGACCAGCTTGCCGTTGACGGCCTCGACCCGGAGGAACTTCCACAGCGAGTTCTGCGGGCTCATCGGGACGCGCCGCGACGGGTCGGTCTGCACGGTCACGTTGGCCGACATCGCCGGCTCGGCGAACTCCTTCATCATGCGGTCGACCTCGGCCTTGGAGACCTTGGGCTGCCGGGTGGTCGTCGCGACCGTCACCGGGGAGGAGGAGCCGGTCTCCACCTGGGTGCGGTACGCCTCCTCCACCACGTCGGTCGCCTTGTCGACGTCGATGCCCTGGCCCGCCTTGGGGTACACGGGGACGGCCCGGCCGGACTCGAAGGTGATCGATCCCTCGGTCACCGAGCCGGTGCCACCGGCGGCGTCCTCGAGGGCGGCGTGCAGCTTCTCCTCGTCGACGGGCATGACGGGCTCGACGACCCGGTGGTTGCCGAAGAGCGAGCCGATCACGGAGACCGGGTTGTAGTCGCTCTTGGCCGCGGCGCCGACGGTGGCGTCGGTGTCGAACTGGAGGCCCGCGTTGTCCGGCTGGAGCGCGACGGTCCTGCCGCCGACCGACAGCTTCAGAGGCTTGTTCAGCCGCTCCTGGAGGGCCTCGTCGAGCTTCTGCACGGCTTCGTCACGCGTGCCGCCACCGATGTCCACGCCGAGCACGGTGGTGCCCTTGGGCACGTCGGAGTGGTTCATCAGCAGGCCGGCGCCGTAGGCGACACCTGCGAGGAAGAAGGCGCCGGCGCCGAGCAGGACGAGCTTGTTGCGGCCCTTCTTCTTCGGCGGCTTCGAGGAGCCGGCGGGGGGCGGGGAGACCGGCTCGGGCAGCCTGGGCGGCGTGTGCGCCAGCGGTCCGACCCCGGGGACGCCGGTGCCGGGCGCGCCGGCGCCGAAGGCCGCGCCCGGCGGGACGACCGGGATGCCGCTGGTGACGGTGTGCCCGGAGACGTTGTCGTGGCGGGGGCCGTGGCCCGGGGCGCCGCCCGGCTCGGGGGCCGGCTTCTGCGGGGTGAGGATCGCGGTGTCGTCGCTCAGGCCACCGGGGGCGGCGGGGCCGCCGGGGCGGCCCGGCTCGTCGAAGCCCGCGGGGATGCCGGGACCGCCCTGTGCGCCAGGAGCACCGGGGCCGCCGGAGGCGCCCGGTCGGCCCACTTCGCCGAAGCCCGCGGAAGCACCGGGACCACCCTGGACGCCCGGGCCCGACGGGACGCCGGGGCCCGCCTGGGCACCGGGGGCCGTCCGAGCGCCGAGAGCACCGGGGCCACCGGGGCCGCCGCCGGCCGGCGGTGTCCTGACGATCTCGCCGGTGGCGGGACCGCTCGTCGGGCCGGCCGTGGTCCGGGGGCCACCGGGGTGGCCCTGGGCGCCGTGGCCGGGCCGGCCGGACGGATCGGTCCGGCCGGTCTGTCCCGCCCGGCCGTGCGTGCCGTCCGCGCTGCCCGCGCCGTCGCCACCGCGCGGCTCACCGCTGCCCGCACCCGGGCGGGAACCTGCCGAGAGGGCCTCGGTCACGTCGAAGGAGCCGGTGCCGCCACCGTGCCCGGGAGCCACGGGGCCGCCGGTCGCGCCGGTGAGACCCGAGCCGCCGGGGCGGGAGCCGGGCCGGGGACCGCCCGGCACGCTCACGGACCCGACCACGCCGCCGGGACGCCCGCCGCCACCCGGCCGCGTACCCGCGGAGGTGCCCTGCGCCGACGCACCCGGGGCCGCGGGACCGCCGGTTGCACCGCTGCCGCCGGCCGCGCCCGCCGAACCGCCCGGCTGTCCCGCGCCGTTGGTGGAGCCGCCGCCCGGAGCGCCCGCACCGGGGCCGGAAGTGCCCGCACCGGGCTTGCCGCCCCCCTTGCGCGGCGCGAACCAGTCACTGGCCGGCTTGTCCTCCGCCGGTTCCTGGGCCGCGGGCCCGGAGGACCGGTCGGGCTCGGCCGAAGACCCGGCCGGACGCGGCGACATGGCGGGCGTTCGGGACGTAGGGGGCGCCGTGGACACCGTGGACGCGGCGGAAGCCGACGCCGGGGCCTCGGTGTCGCCCTTGCCGCCCTCGGTGTCCGTGACGGGCTTGCGCACGACGACCGGTGGAATGGGCCTGGATCCGGGGATGTTGATCCGGATCCTGGTCGTCAGCGTGGTCTCGGTCTTGCGTTCCTCCGGCCGCGTGGCCGAACGGCCCGCGCCCGTCCCGTCGTCCGGAACCACCGGGATCCCGTAGGGCGGCGTGCCCGACGGGTAGGCGGCTCCGCCGCGCCCGTTGGGCCCGGAGGACGGGGTGTCAGTTTCACGACTCAAGGCAGGTTCTCCCGGTTGGCTCCGCCGCCCGTCACGACCTCACGGTTGGGGGTCCCCCCCAGCTCGAGCGAAGCCGAGAGTTCGGGGAGGCTCGGCGGCGCGCACCACCATACTGGCCATGTCCGATCCGTATCCCGGGACCGCCGGGGAAACCCACACCGGACCCGCACGCCCGTTCCGCGGTGAAGTGGTACGTCACTTGCCACGTCGGACCGGGGCCCCGTCCCGTTGCCGTCCCGGAGCGAAGGTGGCGCAGATCACAGCGACACCGATGCCGCCGAGCAGGAAGAGGTAGGAGCCGCTGCCCGCGGCGAACAGGAAGTCGCCCTCCGGGCGGCTGGCGGTGAGCAGGATGACGGCCAGCGCCCAGCCCGTGGCGGAGGCGACCGCCCCGCCCCGGCCGCGCATCGCTCGGGCCGCTCCCAGGCAGAGCCCGGCCTCGCCCGCGAGGGCCAGCAGCAGTCCGCCCGGGAACCAGCCGGGCTGCACCAGCGCCCCGGCCACACCGACCACCGCGCCGAGCACGAACAGGCCGAGGTAGGCGGTGATCCGCCCGGCGGAGGGCGGGCGCAGCGGCTGGGCGAGCGCGGGGGTGTTCCGGTCGGTCACGACGCCTCCCCGAGGCCGGCGAACAGGTCGCTCTCCCGCCCGTCGGGGCGCACACCGCGCACCAATTCGTAGTACTCGGTGGTGAACAGGGGCTGGGCGAGGTCGTTGGAGAGCACGAAGTACGGTTCGGCGACGGTGATCTGGGTGGCGTGGGCGCGCATCGCGGCGGCCTTGGCTGCGGCGTGCGCGGTGCCGTCGATCTCGGTGGTGATCCGCTCGTCGGGGACCACGCCCGGTACGTCGTCGACGCCGGCCGCCTTGGCGAAGGGCAGGCCGGGCAGGTCCTCCCGGAGGCGGACGAACGCCTCCTCGGCGACGGAGCGGGGCACGCGGTTCCAGTAGACCTTGGGGACGTCCCAGCCCGCGTCGGCGGCGAGTTCCACGGCGCGCATGGCGACGCGGTGGGCCTGAACGTGGTCGGGGTGCCCGTAGCCGCCGTTGTCGTCGTAGGTGACGAGGACCTGGGGGCGTACGTCGAGGACGGCCTCGGCGAGCAGTCCGGCCGCCTCGTCGACGTCGGCCTGCCAGAAGCAGCCGGGGTCGTCGTTGTCGGGCAGGCCCATCATCCCGGAGTCGCTGTAACGCCCGGCGCCGCCGAGCAGCCGGGCGTCCCGGACGCCGAGTGCCCGCACGGCCTCCCTCAGCTCGCCCAGACGGTGCTGCCCGAGGGCGGCACCCGTGAGGTGCGCGAGGTCCGGCGGAATGACCTCGCCGCGCTCGCCGAGGGTGCACGTGACCAGGGTCACATGGGCTCCCTCGGCGGCGTACCGGGCCATGGTGGCGCCGTTGTTGATCGACTCGTCGTCCGGGTGGGCGTGCACCAGCAGCAGACGCCGGGCGGGCAGTTCCGTCATGGGCTCCACCCTACGAGGAGAGGTCCTCGCCTCACCGCGCCCCTTGCCCTGCCCTGGCTCCCGCCCTCGTCCCGGTAGCGCGGGAGGGCGTCCGTAGAGATGGTCCACTCCCCGACGAAGGGTGTCGTCCTCTCGCCGTCTGCGCCCAGGGGCAAGGATCGTCACGTTCGTGCTGGGCGGCCATCCTGGAGGTCGGTTCGGCAGTCGCGGCAGCGGCCGGGGTGGGGCGCACGGAAGGCGCGGTCGCAGCCCTCGCAGGTCTGCAAGGGTGCCGTACCGGCGGCGGGGCGTCCGGCCGGGTCCTGGGCGGGGGCACGGGCGGGAGCTGGACGGCGAGGCGGTGGGCCAGGAGGGCGGCGGGACGCCGCAGGCCCTCGGACGGCAGATCGGCGGTCAGGGCGTGGCGAACGGCGGCGGGCGTGACGTCCCGCTCCAGCCAGGCGGCGACGCCGGGGGCCAGGTGGGCGGTGTCGCAGGCGGACAGGAGCAGTCGGGGGTCGTGGCGGCGCAGGCCCGCCAGGAGGTCGGTGGCGGCCTGGAGGAGTCCGGGGCCGGAGTACGCGGGGCGCGGCACGGCGGGGAGCGGCTTGCGGGCCCGCTTCTCGCGTGGCGGCAGTGCCGCACCCTCCTGGCACGGCTGCTGCGGCTCCGGGGTTTCCGCACGGCGGCGGACGGCGGCCGGCTGGTTGCAGGAGATCGTGCGGGTGACGATCCGGCCGGACGGCGTGCGGACGCGTTCGCGGCGGAGATAGCCGTGGGTCTCCAACTCGCGCAGGGCGGCGGCGATACGGGTGGCCCCCCTCGGGGAACCGTGCGGCGAGGCTCTTGATGTCGGCGGCGGCGCCCCGGGGCAGCGACTGGAGGTGCACGCCGAGCCCGATCGCGAGGAGCGAGAGCTCCCGGTGCTGGGCCAGGTGGTTGCCGACCACCGTGAAGCGGGTGGTGTGGCGGGCGTTGTCGTGCTGGACCCCTCCGGTGCGGTGCACCGTGCCGGGCCGCCGGTTCGGGTGCTTGTCGCCCGCAACGCGGTCCTGCCCGTGCGGGGGCACGCTAGGGTTCTGGATACCCCATCGGGAAGCTCTACCTTCCTCGGTGGTCAGGCCCTCGCACTGGGATTGTCCGTCCCGGCGGGGGCCGTCTCATGTCTGCGGTTGTGGTGGTGCGTTGCGCCGAGCGTCGGTCCTCGGGGGCCGCGAGATCAGCCGGTTCGGTGAGGTTCACCCGCCCGAGTGAGCGCGACCACGGGCGGGAGGGGTGGGGCTTGGAGGGGTGCTTTCTCCCCCGGGTCCTTTGTCCTTCAGCCGCCGACGGCACCGGATCGCGCGGGGTCGGGTTCCGGTGCCGTCGATTTCCCGGATCACGTGACTCGCAGTGGCCGGACGGAACTACGGTGATGGGTCATCGCGGCGCTGCGTAGAGTGACCGTCCCCAGCGTGTCCGGGTGTTCGGACTGTCGGTACGGCCCTACGGGACGGGGCGCGGCACCACGGAACGGCACCACGGGAGGGCACACATGTCGGTGGACGGTGAAGCGGTACGGGTCAGGGCCGGTGCGGAGGAGACGGACGAGCCGGGGTGGGAGGTGGACCCGGACGACGACTGGGCACTCGCCGTGGTGGCCACCGTGGGACGGCAGTTGAAGCTGCGCCGGGAGGCCGCCGGCATGCGGGTCCCCCAGTTCGCGGTGGCCGTCGGCTACGGGGAGGACCTCGTCTACAAGATCGAGTCGGGCAAGCGGATCCCCCGGCCCGAGTACCTGGACACGGCGGACGAAGTGCTGTGCGCCGGGGGCCTGGTCGCGGCGATGAAGGAGGACGTGAAGAAGGTCCGGTACCCGAAGAAGGTACGGGATCTGGCGCAGATGGAGGCGCGGGCGGTTGAGCTCCAGCTCTATGACCCCCTCAACATCCATGGGCTGTTGCAAACGCCTGACTACGCACGTGGGCTGCTCCAGATGCGGCGCCCTGCCTACTCGGCGGAGGAGGTGGAGCGGTTCATCTCCGCACGTGTGGCCCGCAAGACCGTGTTCGAACGGGATCCTGCACCTGAACTGAGCTTCGTCCTCGAGGAATGGACGCTTCGGCGTCCACTGGGCGGCAGGGCGAGACTGCGTCACCAACTGGAACACCTGCTTGAGGTGGCGCGCCTGCGGAACGTCGAACTACAGGTGATGCCGATGGACCGCGAGGAGCACGCCGGCCTGGCAGGCGGCATCGAAGTGCTGAAGTTCGACGACGGCTCGATGGTGGGGCGTTCACCGGCGGTCGCCAACGGCCGACCGGTCTCCGAACCCAGGCAGCTCCGTATCCTGGAACTGCGCTACGGCATCATCCGGGCGCAGGCCCTCACTCCACGTGAGTCGGCTTCATTCGTCGAACAACTGCTGGGGGAGACATGAGTCGCACGACCTCGTCCGGGGACGCCTCCGACCTGGCGTGGTTCAAGAGCAGTTACAGCAGCAGCAGCGAGGGCGACTCGTGCGTCGAGGTCGCCACGGCACCCTGCACCGTCCACGTCCGTGACTCGAAGGACATCGAGGGCCCGCGTCTGTCGTTCGCCCCCTCCACGTGGGTCCACTTCGTGCCGTACGCGGTCCAGGACTGACCCGGCACGCGGCACATGGCTCCGGCCGGGGCCCGGGGCTTGCCTCGGGCCCCGGCCGGACGACGCGTCGCTCAGAACTTGATGCTGCCGATCATCCCCGCGATGTTCGTCGTGAGCTCACTGATCGTGGGAGCGACCGTCGACGAGGCCAGGTAGAAGCCGAGGAGCATGCACACGACGGCGTGCCCCGTCTTCAGCCCGGACTTCTTGACCAGCAGGAAGACGATGATCGCCAGCAGCACCACCGCCGAAATCGAGAGTGCCACGGCGGCTCACCTCCAAAGATCCCAGGACGACGGGGGAGTAGAGATATGGGGGCAGATAAATCCACACAGCGGGCAGCAGGTTCATACCCACTGTGCGCTAGGGATCATAACTATCCGTACGTGCGCATCGATCGGCGCACGGCCGCACAAGGGGGCGCATGGCCAATATGGTCGGGGCATGACGACCGAGGCTGACTCCTTCCCCCGACGGCATGCCCGTACCCAGCGCTTCACGCTCGGCGCGCCGCGTTCGTTCACCGTGGCGCCCGACGGTTCGCGGGTCGTTTTCCTGCGCTCCGCTTCCGGTACGGACCGGGCGAACTCCCTGTGGGTCCTCGACACCGAGGAGGGCGGTGAACGGGTGGCGGCCGACCCGCGCGCTCTCCTGGGCGGGACCTCGGAGCGCCTGTCGGCCGAGGAGCGGGCGCGGCGCGAGCGCAGCCGCGAGGGCGGTGCCGGCATCGTCGGCTACGCCACCGACGGGGCCGTGGAGTTGGCCTCTTTCGCCTTGTCGGGGCGGCTTTTCACGGCCGAGCTGCGGGCCGGCACGGCGCGTGAACTGCCCGCCGCGGGGCCGGTGATCGATCCGCGTCCGTCGCCCGACGGGCGGCACGTCGCCTATGTCGCCCGGGGTGCGCTGCGGGTGGTGGGCGCCGAGGGGGAACGCGACCGGGCCCTCGCGGACCCGGAGGCGGAGAACGTCACGTACGGATTGGCCGAATTCGTCGCGGCCGAGGAGATGGGGCGCTCACGGGGCTTCTGGTGGGCTCCGGAGTCGGACCGGCTGCTGGTGGCCCGGGTGGACGACACGCCGGTGCGGCGGTGGTGGATCTCCGATCCGGCACAGCCCGAGCGGGAGCCGCAGCGGGTGCCGTACCCGGCGGCGGGTACGGCGAACGCGGAGGTGCGGCTGTTCGTGATCGGGCTGGACGGAGAGCGCACGGAGGTCGTCTGGGACCGGGCGCGGTTCCCGTATCTGGCGCGTGTGCACTGGTCAGCGGCGGGTGCGCCGCTGCTGCTGGTGCAGGCGCGCGACCAGCGCGCCCAGCTGTTCCTGGCGGTGGACCCGGACACGGGGACGACGCGGATGGTACATGCCGACGAAGATCCAACTTGGCTTGATCTTTTCCCCGGGGTGCCGTGCTGGAGCCCCTCCGGGCAGCTGGTGCGGATCGCCGACGAGGGCGGTGCCCGGCGACTGGTCGTGGGGGAACGCCCGCTGACGGGACCCCAGTTGCACATCCGCGCGGTGCTGGACGTGTCCGACGACGACGTGCTGGTCTCGGCGTCGGCGGGCGAGGAGGCGGCCGATCCGGAGATCGGTGAGGTGCACGTCCACCGGGTGAACGAACTCGGCGTGGAGCGCGTCTCCCAGGAGCCGGGAGTGCACTCGGCGGTGCGGGCCGGGGGTGTGATCGTGCTGGTGTCCGCGACGCCGGAGCGGCCGGGGTCACTGGTGCGGGTCCTGCGTGACGGGAAGCCGGCGGTGACGGTCCGGTCCTGCGCCGAACATCCCGGTATGTCCCCCCGCGTGCTGCTGACCCAGGGGGGCGCACGCCGCATTCCGTGCGCCGTGCTCATGCCTCGGGACTACGCGGGTGACACCCCCCTGCCGGTCCTCATGGATCCCTACGGCGGTCCGCACGGCCCGCGCGTCCTCGCCGCGCACCATCCGCATCTGACCTCGCAGTGGTTCGCCGACCAGGGCTTCGCGGTGGTCGTCGCCGACGGCCGCGGCACCCCGGGCCGCTCCCCCGCCTGGGAGAAGGCGGTCCACCACGACTTCACGCTCAGCCTCGACGACCAGGTGGAGGCCCTCCAGGACCTGGCGAGGTCGCACCCCCTCGACCTGTCGCGGGTGGCCATCCGCGGCTGGTCCTACGGCGGTTACCTGGCGGCGCTGGCCGTGCTGCGCCGTCCGGACGTCTTCCACGCGGGCATCGCGGGTGCACCGGTGACGGACTGGCGGCTGTACGACACGCACTACACCGAGCGGTACCTGGGCGACCCGGCCGTCCATCGGGCGGCGTACGCGAAGAGCAGTCTGGTCACGGACGAGGGGCTGTCCTCCCCCGCCGAACCGCACCGCCCGCTGATGATCGTCCACGGCCTGGCCGACGACAACGTGGTCGTCGCCCACGCCCTGCGCCTGTCGTCCGCCCTGCTGGCCGCGGGCCGCCCGCACGAGGTCCTGCCGCTGTCCGGCGTCACCCACATCACCCCCCAGGAACAGGTGGCGGAGAACCTGCTGCTGCTCCAGGTGGACTTCCTCCGGCGCACCCTCGCGCACCCGCGCAAAGAGGGATGAACCTCGTTAACGTGCAGGCAACTTGACGGAAGCGGTACCGATATACGGACACGGCAGGCTGTACAGCGTACGGCCGTGCGGGTGCCGTAAGCGGGCCGGGGTGCGCCATGTCATCCCGGCCCGCTGCCACGCTCCTCCGCCGGGACCACCCGCTTCTCCTCCGCGAAGTGGCAGGCCGAGTCGTGGGCCGCGGGACCGCCGACCGTACGGAACCCGGCGGGGACGGCCAGTGCCGGCACCTCCAGGGCGCAGCGCTCGCGCGCCTTCCAGCAGCGGGTGCGGAAGCGGCAGCCGGAGGGGATGTTCGTCGGGGACGGCACGTCACCGCTGAGGATGATCCGCTCACGGCGCTCCCGGGCCTCCGGGTCCGGCACCGGGACCGCCGACAGCAGCGCCTGGGTGTAGGGGTGGGTCGGGTGGTCGTAGATCTCGGTGTCCGTGCCGATCTCCACGATCCGCCCCAGGTACATCACCCCGACCCGGTCGGAGATGTGCCGGACGATGGACAGGTCGTGGGCGATGAAGAGGTACGCGAGGTCGAACTCGCTCTGCAGCCGGTCCATCAGATTGATGACCTGGGCCTGCACGGACACGTCCAGCGCCGACACCGGCTCGTCGGCCACGATGACCTCCGGCCGCAGGGCCAGACCGCGGGCGATGCCGATGCGCTGGCGCTGGCCGCCGGAGAACTGGTGCGGATAGCGGTTGATGTACTCGGGGTTGAGACCGACCACGTCCAGGAGTTCCTGCACGCGCCTGCGCCGGTCGCCCTTCGGGGCCACCTCGGGGTGGATGTCGTACGGCTCCCCGATGATGTCGCCCACCGTCATACGCGGGTTGAGCGAGGTGTACGGGTCCTGGAACACCATCTGGATGTTGCGGCGGACCGCCTTCAGGGCCCGGCCCGACAGCCTGGTGATGTCCTCGCCCTTGTACCGGATCGAACCGGCCGTCGGCCGCTCGAGGTTGACCAGCATCTTCGCGACCGTCGACTTGCCGCAGCCCGACTCCCCCACGATGCCCAGCGTCTCGCCCCGGCCCAGCGCGAAGTCCACGCCGTCGACCGCCCTGACCGCGCCGACCTGCTTCCTGAACAGCACGCCCCGGGTCAGCGGATAGTGCTTGACCAGTCCGCTGACCTCCAGAATCGGCTCAGCCATGCAGGCACTCCCTCCAGAAGTGGCAGGCGCTGCCCCGGTCCGCGTCCGACTCGGTCACCTCGTACAGGGGAGGCACGTCGGTGCGGCAGACGTCCCGGGCCATCGGGCAGCGGGGGTGGAAGGGGCATCCGGACGGGATGTGCATGAGGTTGGGAGGCAGGCCCTTGATGGCGTACAGCTCCGCGCCCTTCTGGTCCAGGCGCGGGATGGAGTCCAGCAGGCCGCGGGTGTACGGGTGGGCGGGGGCCTTGTAGATGTCGTGCACCGGGGCCGACTCCACGATCCGGCCCGCGTACATCACGGCGATCCGGTCGGCCACGTCCGCGACCACGCCCAGGTCGTGGGTGATCAGGATCAGCCCCATGCGGTACTCGCGCTGGAGTTCCGCGAGCAGCTCCATGACCTGGGCCTGCACGGTGACGTCGAGGGCGGTGGTCGGTTCGTCGGCGATGATCAGGGCCGGTTCCAGGGCCAGCGCCATCGCGATCATGATGCGCTGGCGCATACCGCCGGAGAACTGGTGCGGATACTGCCGGACCCGTTCCCTGGCCGCGGGGATGCGCACCCGGTCCATCAGCTCGACCGCCCTGGCCCGCGCGTCCTTCTTCGACATGCCCCGGTGCACCACGAACATCTCGCCGAGCTGGTCGCCGACGGAGATCACCGGATTCAGGGAGGAGAGCGCGTCCTGGAAGATCATCGCCATCTCGGCGCCCCGGATCCTGCGGCGCTCGTCCTCCTTCAGCTTCAGCAGGTCCCGGCCCTGGAAGAGGACCTGCCCGCCGGTGATCCGGCCGGGCGGCGTGTCGAGGATGCCCATCACCGCCTGCGCGGTCACCGACTTGCCGGAGCCGGACTCGCCGAGCACGGCCAGCGTCTCGCCCGCGTCGACGCCGTACGTGACACCGTTGACGGCCTTGGCGACCCCGTCCCGGGTGTGGAACTCCACGTGCAGGTCGCGCACTTCGAGCAACATGCCGGCTCACCTCAGCTTCGGGTCGAGGGCGTCGCGCACCGCGTCACCGAGCATGATGAACGCCAGGACGGTGATCGCGAGGGCCCCGGAGGGCCACAGCAGCGCGTGCGGGGCGTTGCGGATGTAGGGCGAGGCGGCGGAGATGTCGATGCCCCAGGAGACGCTGGGCGGCTTCAGGCCGACGCCGAGGTAGGACAGGGTCGCCTCCAGCGAGATGTAGGTGCCGAGCGCGATGGTCGCCACCACGATGACCGGCGCGACGGCGTTGGGCGCGATGTGCCGCAGCATCAGCCGGGTGTGGGAGGCGCCGAGCGCCCGCGCGGCCTGGACGTAGTCGTTCTGCTTGGCGGTGATGACCGAGCCGCGGGCGATCCGGGACAGCTGCGGCCAGCCGAGGAGCACCATGAACCCGACGACGGGCCAGACGGTGCTGCTGGTCACCACGGACAGCAGCACCAGGCCGCCGAGGACGACCGGGATGGCGAAGAAGACGTCGGTGATGCGGGACAGGACCGCGTCCCACACCCCGCCGAAGAAGCCGGCGAGCGCCCCGAGGACGCTGCCGAGGACGGCGACGCCGAGCGTGGCGCACACGCCGACCGTGACGGACGTGCGGGCGCCGTAGACGGTGCGGGTGTAGACGTCGCAGCCCTGGCCGTCGAAGCCGAAGGGATGACCGGCCTGGGAGCCCTCCTGGGCCTTGGCCAGATCGCACTTGAGGGGGCTGCCGGAGGCGATCAGCGAGGGCCACAGGGAGATCACGACGAGGAACAGGATCACCAGGCCCGAGACGATGAAGACGGGGTTGCGGCGCAGGTCGCGCCAGGCGTCGGACCACAGGGAACGCGGCCTGCCCTGCGGTCCGGGGTCGTCCCGCCCGGCAGGGCCGCCCGGGGACCGCTCCAGCGCCTCGGCCTCGTCCACGCCCAGGTCCATGGTGCCGCCCATGCCGGTTCCCGCGACGGCGCGCTCGGGTTCGTGGTGCTGGTCAGGCATAGCGGATCCTCGGGTCGAGTACGGCATAGAGGAGGTCCACGACGAGATTGCAGACCAGGAAGACCAGCACCAGCACGGTCACGAAGCCGACGACGGTCTGGGTGTTCTGCCGCAGGATGCCCTGGTAGAGCTGGTAGCCGACGCCGTGGATGTTGAAGATCCGCTCGGTGACGATCGCGCCGCCCATGAGGAAGCCGATGTCCGCGCCGATGAAGGTGACCACGGGGATGAGGGAGTTGCGCAGCAGGTGCCGCACGATCACCCGCTGCCGGGGCAGGCCCTTGGCGATGGCCGTGCGGACGTAGTCGGAGCGCCGGTTCTCGGCGATGGAGGTGCGGGTCAGCCGGGTGACGTAGGCGAGGGAGACGGAGGCCAGCACCAGTCCGGGCACGATCAGCTCGTCGAAGGGCGCCTCGGAGGAGACCGAGGGCCGGATCCAGCCCCACTTCACGCCGAGCAGCAGCTGGAGCAGCAGGCCGGTGACGAAGGTGGGCACGGAGATGACGACGAGGGTGAGCAGCAGCACGCCGGTGTCGACGGGGCGGCCCCGGCGCAGCCCGGTGACCACGCCGAGGGCGATGCCGATGACGATCTCGAAGAGGATCGCGACGAGCGTCAGCCGGATGGTGACGGGGAACGCCGTCGACATCAGCTCGGTGACCTCCTGGCCGTTGAACGCCGTGCCGAAGTCGCCGGTGAAGACGTTCCCCATGTAGGTCAGGTATTGCTGCCAGACCGGCTTGTCGAGGCCGAACTCCTTCTTCAGCTGGGCGGCGGTCGCCGGGTCGCAGCGCCGCTCGCCGCACAGGCCCGCGATGGGGTCGCCCATCACGTTCACCATGAGGAAGATCAGCAGTGTGGCCCCGACGAACACCGGGATCATCTGGAGCAGACGCCGGACGACATAGCGCCCCATGGCGGCTCAGCTGACCTTGATCTCGTCGTAGACGGGGACGCTGAAGGGGTTGAGCTTCACGTTGGACAGCCGTTCGGACCAGCCGGCGCTGCCGTTCTGGTACCAGAGCGGGATGGCCGCCATGTTGTCGCGCAGGACCTCCTCGGCCTGCTGGAACAGGTCGACGGCCTTGGCGGTGTCGGTCTCCTGGTTGGCCCGGTCGACGAGGTCGTCGAACTCCTTGTTGGACCACTTGCCGTCGTTGGAGGAGGCGTTGGTGTAGTAGAGCGGCTGGAGGAAGTTCTGGATGAGCGGGTAGTCCATCTGCCAGCCGGCGCGGAAGGGACCGCTCATCTTCTGCTGGGTGATCTGGTTGCGGAAGTCGGCGAAGGTGCCGACCGGGTTGCCGGTGCAGGCGCGGTCGTTGCCCAGGGCGTTGTTGATGGAGTTGCAGACGGCGTCGACCCATTCGCGATGGGAGCCGGTGTCGGCGTTGTAGGTGATCCGGACGCTGCCGCCGGGCAGGCCGCCGCCCTCCTCGATGAGCCTCTTGGCCTCGGCGGGGTCGTACTCGCAGGACTTTCCGCACAGGCCCTCGCGGAAGCCGCCGTCCTCGCCGAGGACCGGGGAGGTCCAGTCGGTGGCGGGGGTGCGGGTCTTCTGGAAGATCGTGTCGGTGATCTGGTCCCGGTTGATGGCCATGGACAGGCCCTTGCGGACCTTCTCCGTGCCGGGCCTGTCCCACGCCTCGTCGTAGAAGGGGAAGGCGAGGGTCTGGATGATGCCGGCGGGGGTGTTGAGGTAGCGGTCACCGAGGTCGTTCTTGACGTTCTTCAGCTGGGAGGCGGGGACGTCGTCGACGAGGTCGAGGTTGCCGGCCATGAGGTCGGTGTACGCGGTGTTGTTGTCGGTGTAGACCTTGAGGTCGACGCCGCCGTTCTGGGCCTTGTCCTCGCCCGGGTAGTCGTCCCACTTGCGCAGGGACATCTGCGAGCCCTTGGTGTACGACTGCACGGTGTAGGGCCCGTTGCCGATCGGCTTGCGCACCCAGGCGTCGTGGTCGTCGAAGAAGGCGCGGGGCAGCGGAGCGAAGGCGGCGTAGCCGAGGGTGTCGGGGAAGGTCGAGAACTTCTGAGTGAGCCTGACGGTGAAGGTGCGGTCGTCGACGACCTTCAGGCCGGAGAGGGTGTCGGCGCTCTGCTTGCTGCCGTCCTCGGGGTGGACCTTGTCGTAGCCCTCGATGTAGCCGAAGAAGTAGGCGTTGCGCTGGTTGTTCCTCAGGCCGGCGCCGTAGTTCCAGGCGTCGACGAAGGACCGGGCGGTGACCTTCTCGCCGTTGCTGAAGCTCCAGCCGTCCTTGACGGTGACAGTGAAGTTCTGCGAGTCCGCGCTCTCGATCTTCTCGGCGAGCATGTCCGTCGCCTCGCCGGTCTCCGGGTCGTAGCGCTTCAGGCCCCGGAAGATCATGTCGAGGACCTTGCCGCCCTGCACCTCGTTGGTGTTGGCCGGCTCCAACGGGTTCTGCGGGTCGCCCCAGGAGGCACTGAGCACGGCGCCGGCGTCCCCGCTGCCGCCGCTGTCCCCGTCGCCTCCGCAGGCCGACACCGCGAGCGCTACCGCCGCCGCGCCCGCGACCCATCTGGCGTGCGTGGCTCCACGCATGGAGTGCCTCCTCGTCCGTCCTCGCTGCTGCACTGATCCTTTCGGCAAATATCGAGGCAAAAGGTGCACAGCGCACACGTACGGCACCTGTACGGGGGTGACTCCAGCCGGATGTACGTACCCGGATGTAGGTATCCGGATGTACGTATGAGGGCCCCGCGGACGGCGGCTCCGGAAAACGCCGTTTCCCGGCACCCCTGAACGGGTGCCGGGAAACGGAGTGGTGACGGGGTGGCGTCAGGCCGCGTGGACGACGTCCTTCTCCTCGGCGAAGTGACACGCCGATTCGTGGGCCGCCGGGGAGTCCGAGTCGCGGAAGCGCTCGGGGATCGCCAGCAGCGGGACCTCCTCGGCGCACTTGTCCTGCGCCTTCCAGCAGCGGGTGCGGAAGCGGCAGCCCGAGGGCGGGTTCGCCGGGGACGGGACGTCACCGGTGAGGATGATCCGTTCGCGGCGCTCCCGGGCCTCCGGGTCCGGCACCGGAACCGCCGACAGCAGCGCCTGGGTGTAGGGGTGCGTCGGATGGTCGTAGATCTGCTCGTCGGTGCCGATCTCGGCCACCTTGCCGAGGTACATGACCCCGACCCGGTCCGAGATGTGCCGGACGATCGACAGGTCGTGCGCGATGAAGATGTAGGACAGGTTGAACTCGTCCTGCAGCCGCTCCATCAGGTTGATGACCTGCGCCTGCACCGACACGTCCAGCGCGGACACCGGCTCGTCGCAGATGATGATCTCCGGGTTGAGCGCCAGACCGCGGGCGATGCCGATGCGCTGGCGCTGGCCGCCGGAGAACTGGTGCGGGTACCGGTTGATGTACTCCGGGTTGAGACCGACCACGTCCAGGAGTTCCTGCACGCGCTTGCGCCGGTCGCCCTTCGGGGCCACCTCGGGGTGGATCTCGAACGGCTCCCCGATGATGTCGCCCACCGTCATACGCGGGTTGAGCGAGGTGTACGGGTCCTGGAACACCATCTGGATGTTGCGGCGGACCGCCTTCAGGGCCCGGCCCGACAGCCTGGTGATGTCCTGGCCCTTGTAGAAGATCTCGCCGGCCGTGGCCTGCTCCAGGTTCATCAGGAGCTTGGCCACCGTCGACTTGCCGCAGCCGGACTCGCCCACGATGCCCAGGGTCTCGCCCTGGTACAGGTCGAAGGAGACGCCGTCCACGGCCTTGACCGCGCCGACCTGCTTCTTGAACAGGATGCCCTGGGTGAGCGGGAAGTGCTTCACCAGGTTGCGCACCTGGAGGATCGGCTCACCGCGCTCCACGGGTGCCTCGAGCGCCGCGACCTCCTCCGCCTCGGAGTGGGCGTCGACGCGGTCCACCTCGGAGACGTTCGGCGTGGCGTCGACCGGCTCGTCCTTCTTGCTGAGCTCAGCCATTGATCGTCTCCTTCCAGAAGTGGCACGCCGAGGCACGGCCGACCAGTTCGGTCCCGTCCGGCCCGGTGACCGGGTGCAGCGGCGGAACATCCGTACGGCAGATGTCCTGCGCCATGGGGCAGCGCGGGTTGAACGCGCAACCGCTCGGGATGCGCGTCAGGTTCGGCGGCAAGCCCTTGATCGCGTAGAGCTCCTGGCCCTTCTGGTCCAGGCGCGGGATCGAGTCCAGCAGACCCTTGGTGTAGGGGTGGGCCGGGTTCTTGTACAGCTCGTGGACCGGGGCGCGCTCCACGATCCGGCCCGCGTACATGACCGCGATCTTGTCCGCGACGTCGGCGACCACGCCGAGATCGTGGGTGATGAGGATCAGACCCATCCGGTACTCGCGCTGGAGTTCCGCCAGCAGGTCCATCACCTGCGCCTGCACCGTCACGTCGAGCGCGGTGGTGGGCTCGTCGGCGATGATCAGATCCGGCTCCAGGGCCAGCGCCATCGCGATCATGATGCGCTGGCGCATACCGCCGGAGAACTGGTGCGGGTAGTCGTTGACCCGCGCGGCGGCGGCCGGGATCTTGACCCGGTCCATCATCTCGATCGCCTTGGCCTTGGCGTCCTTCTTGGACATGCCCTCGTGCACCCGGAACATCTCGGCGAGCTGGTAGCCCACCGAGAGCACGGGGTTGAGCGAGGACAGCGCGTCCTGGAAGATCATGGCGATCTTCCGGCCGCGGATCCGGCGCCGCTCCTCCTCGGACATCTTGAGCATGTCCTGGCCGCGGAAGACGATCTCGCCCTTGGGGATGCGCCCCGGAGGCATGTCGAGGATGCCCATGACGGCCTGCGCCGTCACGGACTTGCCCGAGCCGGACTCGCCCAGCACCGCGAGCGTCTCGCCCGCGTCCACGGAGTAGTTGACGCCGTTGACGGCCTTGGCGACGCCGTCCCGCGTGTGGAACTCCACGTGCAGGTCACGGACGTCCAGGAGCGGCCCGGTGTAGTCGCCCGAGCCGTCGAGGTCGACGACGCTGGATGTCTTGTCGATGGTGGTCACGTACGCCTCCCTCAGCGCAGCTTGGGGTCGAGGGCGTTGCGTACCGCATCGCCGAACATCAGGAACGAGAGCACCGTGATCGAGACCATCACCGAGGGGACGATCAGCGTGTGCGGAGCGATACGGAGCTGCTCACGTCCTCGCGCCACGTCGCCGCCCCAGGACACCGCGGTGTCACCGAGGCCGACACCCAGGAAGGACAACGTCGCCTCGGCCGCGATGTAACCGCCGAGCGCGATCGTCGCCACGACGATGATGGGAGCGAGCGCGTTGGGCAGGATGTGCCGGAACAGGATCCGGGAGGTGGAGGCACCGAGCGCCTTGGCCGCCACCACGTAGTCGGCCTGCTTGATGGTGATCACCGCGCCGCGGGCGACACGGGCGATCTGGGTCCAGCCGAGGAAGGCGAGGGCCAGGATCACCACGATGACGGTGCGGTCGGTGAAGGAGTTCAGCACGACCAGGGCGCCGAGCAGGAACGGGATGCCCAGGAAGATGTCGGTCAGCCGCGAGAGCAGGGTGTCGGTCCAGCCGCCGAAGTAGCCGGCGACCATGCCGATGACGGTGCCGAGGACGGTGACGCAGACGGTCACGCCGACACCGACGGAGATGGACGCACGGGCCCCGTAGACCACCCGCGCGTAGATCGAACGCCCCTGCACGTCGTAGCCGAGCCAGTCGGGGGCGAAGAAGTGACCCCAGTTCGGCTTGCCCAGGTAGTGCTTGGCCAGATCGGCGTCGCGCGGCGAAGCGCTGGTGAACAGGCCCGGCCAGACCGACATCACCAGCAGGAACACGATCAGCACGGCCGAGATCAGGAACAGCGGGTTGCGCCGCAGGTCGTGCCAGGCGTCGGACCAGAGGCTGCGCGCCTTGGCCGGCGCGGAACCGGCGTCCGGGGCGACAACGGCGGCGATCGGCTCGCCGGTTGCGGTCGTGACCTTCTCAGCGGTCTTGTCAGGCATACCGGATCCTCGGGTCCAGGACCGCGTAGAGCAGGTCGACGATCAAACTGGCGGCGAGGTAGACGAGCACCATCAGCGAGGCGATGCCGACGACCGTGGCACCCTCACGCCGGGTGAGCGCCTCGTAGATCTCGACACCGATACCCCGCACGTTGAAGATGCCCTCGGTGACGATGGCGCCGGTCATCAGGCTGCCGATCTCGATGCCGAGGAAGGTGACCACGGGGATCAGCGAGTTGCGCATCAGGTGGACACCGACGACACGGCGGCGCGGCAGGCCCTTGGCCACGGCGGTGCGGATGTAGTCGGAACGCAGGTTCTCCGCGATCGACGTGCGGGTCAACCGGGCGACGTAGGCGAGCGACAGTGATGCCAGCACGGTGGCGGGCAGCGCGAGCTGGGAGAAGTCGGTCGAGTCGGTCACCGTGGGCGTGGTGACGGACCACTTGAAGGCAAGCAGGTACTGCAGCAGGAAGCCCAGCACGAAGGACGGCATCGAGACGAGCACCAGCGTCAGGGTGAGCAGTCCGCGGTCGCGCAGCGTGTCGGGCTTCAGGCCCGCGACGATGCCGAGGCCGATGCCCACGAGCGAGACGAAGGTGAACGCGAAGATCGTCAGCCGGATCGTCACCGGGAACGCGTCCGCAATGATGTCGGCGATCGGCCGCTGACTGGCGATCTGGGTGCCGAAGTCACCCTGGAACAGCCCGGCCATGTAGTTCACATATTGCTGAATGAGCGGCTGATCGAGCCCGAGGTCCTTCTTGATGTTCGCGACCACCGTCGGGTCGTACGCCTGATCCCCCATCATCGCCCGGACGGGATCGCCGGGCAGGGCGTACATCATGCAGAAGATGATCAAGGTTGACCCGATGAACACCGGGATCATCTGGAGCAGTCGTCGTGCGACATAGCGCCCCATAGGTGCCTCCGTGAGGGGTTACTGCAGGTTCGGGGGCCGCCCCCTGATCCAGGGTGCGGCCCCGTGCAACCTCCCACCGCCGCTTCGCAGCGGCGGTGGGTCAACGGCCGAGTTGGGAATGAGGCCCGAGGGCTCGACTTACTTCGTCGTGACGGCCCAGACCTCGAGGTCACCGTGGAAGTCGACATTGACGTTGTCGACGTTCTTACCGTGACCGCCGTTGATGCGGTAGTACCAGAGCGGGATGGCCGGCATGTGCTCGACCAGCTTCTCCTCGACCTTCTGGAAGGCCTTCACCGACTCGTCGAGGGACTTGGCCTGGTCGGCCTCGTTCATCAGCTTGTCGATCTCCTTGTTGGAGAAGCGACCGTTGTTGGCCTCGGCGGTGGAGTGGTAGAGCTCCTTCATGAAGTTGGCGTTGACCGGGTAGTCGGCAACCCAACCACCGCGGTACATGCCCTTCACCTGGTCGTTGTCACGGGCCTCGAGGTCCGTGGCGAAGTCCGGCTTGGGGTCGCCCACGCAGTCGACGCCGGTGACCTTGCGGATGGACTCGCAGACCGCGGTCACCCACTCCTTGTGGCCACCGTCGGTGTTGTACTGGATGGTGAACTTGTTGCCCGGAACGCCGCCACCCTCCTTGACGAGCTGCTTGGCCTTCTCCGGGTTGTACGTGAAGATGTCGGTGTCCAGGTTCTGGTAGCCCTTGACTCCCGGCGGCGTGAAGCCCTTGGCCGGCGTACGGGTGTTGTTCAGAACCGTCTTGGTGATCGTCTCGCGGTCGATCGCCATCGACAGACCCTGCAGGACCTTCGGGTCGATGTCCTTGAAGGTCTTGGAGTAGAACGCCGGGGTCAGCGTCTGGATGGCCGCGTACGGCTGCTCGATGGCGCCGTCACCCAGGTCCTGCTTGTACTTCGGCAGGTCCGTCGGGCCGACCTGGCGGATCATGTCCAGGTTGCCGGAGACGACGTCCTTGTAGGCGGCCTCGAGCGTCGTGTAGGCCTTGAACTGGACGCCCTTGTTCTTCGCCTTGTTCGGGCCCTTGTAGTCGTCCCAGGCCTTGACCTGGATCAGCTTCTTGTGGTCCCACTTCTCGAAGGTGTAGGGACCGTTGCCGACCGGCTTCTTGCCGAAGGCCTTCGGGTCGTCGTAGAAGACCTTGGGCAGCGGGGCCCAGGTGGAGTAGCCGAGCTTGTAGTTGAAGTACGGCATCGTGTACTTCAGCTCGATCGTGAAGGTGTGGTCGTCCACGATCTTCAGGCCGGACATGGCCTCGGACTTCGGGTCACCCTTCTCGGGGTGGACGTCGTCGTAGCCCTTGATGTCCTGGAACCAGAAGGAGTTCTGCTGGTTGTTCTTGATGTTGGCGTACCAGTTCCAGGCGTCGACGTACGACTTGGAGGTGACGGCCTCGCCGTTGTGGAACTTCCAGTCCTTCTTGAGCTTGACCGTCCACGTCTTGGAGTCGTCGGTGGTGACCGACTCGGCGTTCGTGTAGACGATCTCGCCCTTGGCGTCGAAGTCCAGCAGCTGGGTGAACAGGGACTGGATGACGTACGAGCCGTTGCTCTCGTTGGTGTCAGCCGGGATCAGCGGCTTCTGCGGCTCGCCGACGTCGATCGAGACGTAGCCCGCGGGTCCGGAGCCCTTCTTCTGCCCCTCGCTGTCACCGCTTCCCCCACCACAGGCGGTCGCGCCCAGCGCCACAACCGCGGCTATCGCGACCCACTTGGCGCTCTTGGCACCGCGCATGGGTTCCTCCTCATGAGTCCATTGGTTCACCGCAAAGGGGAGCACACGACATGTCACCGCCCACCGCCCGTCGCCGGTGTCGGAGATCGTCAGGTGCCCCCGCGCTCGTGAGTCGGCGCCGTCAGCGCGTGACCCGTTCTTCCGAGCTCTACGCGCCTAACTATCTGCCATGCGCCCGGACCGAACCACACTCTCGAGGTCTCGGTTCGATCACAGCTCGCGCCTACATCTTCCAAAATCCGGACAAACGGTTTGGTGAAAGATCCCTGCGAAACGGACTTGTTACACATCTATCGGAGTGTGGTGTCCGCATTCCGGACGCCGGGGTGAGAAAAACCGATTGCGGGTAACGTCGCCGCCGTGCAGGGTGCCCTCAAGGACTGCCCTGTGCTCAGCGGGCTTGTGTGGCAAGGCCGTTGGCCGTGAGGCCGTGGGCCCGGAATCTGCCGGTCACAAGGGCGCCGCTTCCGGAGCAGGGTAGTGCCCGCGGGCCTGCTCATCGGCGGGGCAAAGGCAAGTCAAGGGTTTTCCCTACCCTCCCTCTTTCGACCACTTCTTATTCGCTCTGCTCTCGCGGGCTTCTGCCCCTGTACTTCTCCCATGACGCCCCCGGAGACATCTCAGGTGACGTCCCACAGGGGTTCTGGGGCGCGGCGGCCTTTCTCGTGTATTCGCGTGTCTTCCAGCGCACAAACGCCGCCGGGCACCCCACGGTCGTGTGGGGTGCCCGGCGGCGTCGTGCGGAAGGGCCTCAGGCGTGCTTGGCGCGGCTGGCGGCGCGGGCGCGCTCGCGCTGGTCGAGGACGACCTTGCGGATGCGGACGGCCTCCGGGGTCACCTCGACACACTCGTCGTCGCGGCAGAACTCCAGGGACTGCTCCAGCGACAGCTTGCGCGGCGGCACGATCGACTCGGTCACGTCGGCCGTCGAGGACCGCATGTTGGTGAGCTTCTTCTCCTTGGTGATGTTGACGTCCATGTCGTCGGAGCGGGAGTTCTCCCCGACGATCATGCCCTCGTACACCTCGGTGCCGGGCTCGACGAACAGCACGCCGCGCTCCTGGAGGTTGGTCATCGCGAAGGCGGTCACGGCACCGGAGCGGTCGGCGACCAGGGAGCCGTTGTTACGGGTCGTGAGCGCCCCGAACCACGGCTCGTGGCCCTCGTGGATGGAGTGGCCGATACCGGTGCCGCGGGTCTGGGTCAGGAACTCGGTGCGGAAGCCGATGAGGCCGCGCGAGGGCACCACGAACTCCATGCGCACCCAGCCCGAGCCGTGGTTGGACATGTTGTCCATCCGGCCCTTGCGGACACCCATGAGCTGGGTCACGGCGCCCATGTGCTCCTCGGGCACGTCGATCGTCATGCGCTCGACCGGCTCGTAGACCTTGCCGTCGACCTCCTTGGTGACGACCTGCGGCTTGCCGACGGTGAGCTCGTAGCCCTCGCGGCGCATGGTCTCCACCAGGATGGCCAGCGCCAGTTCGCCGCGGCCCTGCACCTCCCAGGCGTCGGGGCGGTCGGTCTCCAGGACGCGGAGCGAGACGTTGCCGATGAGCTCGCGGTCCAGGCGGTCCTTGACCTGACGGGCGGTGACCTTTCGGTCCTTCACCGCCGCCTTGGCGTCGGCGCCCTTGCCGGTGCCGCCGCGCCCGACGAGCGGGGAGGTGTTGGTGCCGATGGTCATCGAGATCGCGGGCTCGTCCACCGTGATCAGCGGCAGCGGGACCGGGTTCTCCGGGTCCGCCAGGGTCTCGCCGATCATGATGTCCGGGATGCCGGCGACGGCGCAGATGTCACCCGGGCCGGCCTTCTCGGCGGGCTTGCGGGTGAGCGCCTCGGTCATCATCAGCTCGGAGATGCGCACGTTGGTGACGGACCCGTCGCGCTTCATCCACGCGACCGTCTGCCCCTTCTTCAGCTCGCCCTGGTGCACGCGCAGCAGGGCGATGCGGCCGAGGAAGTTGTCGGCGTCGAGGTTGGTGACGTGGGCCTGGAGCGGGGCGTCCTCGTCGTAGGTCGGGGCCGGGATGTGCTCCAGGATCGTGGAGAAGAACGGCTCCAGCGAGTCGGAGTCGCCCGGGACCGTGCCGTCCTCCGGCTTGGTCAGGGAGGCGACGCCGTCCCGGCCGCAGGCGTAGACGATCGGGAACTCGATCTGCTCCTCGTCGGCGTCCAGGTCGAGGAAGAGGTCGTAGGTCTCGTTGACGACCTCGTCGATCCGGGAGTCCGGACGGTCGGTCTTGTTGATGCACAGGATGATCGGCAGCCGCTGCTGGAGCGCCTTGCGCAGCACGAAGCGGGTCTGCGGCAGCGGGCCCTCGGAGGCGTCCACGAGCAGGACGACGCCGTCGACCATCGACAGGCCGCGCTCGACCTCGCCGCCGAAGTCGGCGTGGCCGGGGGTGTCGATGATGTTGATCGTGATGGGGTCCCCGCCGTCCTTGGGGTGGTACTTCACCGCCGTGTTCTTGGCGAGGATCGTGATGCCCTTCTCACGTTCCAGGTCGTTGGAGTCCATCATGCGGTCGTCGACCTGGTCGAGCTGGTGGGCGGCGAAGGCACCGGCCTGCTTGAGCATGCCGTCGACGATGGTGGTCTTGCCGTGGTCGACGTGGGCGACGATGGCGACGTTGCGGATGTCGTGGCGCGTGGCCATATAAGGCGTACTCCCGGAGTGCTGAGGAATGCCCTGCGCGAACGTCTGTGGTGCGCGGGCCCTGCCGGGCTGAACACGCCACGGCCTCACCCCATGGTACGGGGCCCGGACCGTGACGACTCGACGGGCGGGGCGGGGTCAGGCCCTGCGGCTGCCTCGGAGCCCTGTGGGCAGGCGCGGCGGGCGGCCTGGAGGGCGAGGTCCGAGTCGACGCTCTCGCCGCAGTCAAGGACGCCGCCCATGTCGATCTGCCACGTCCGGGCGTGTCCTGTGACGGTCTCGCCGCCCGGACAGGTGTACCGGAAATCACCTGCCACCTCGCGCACCCCGGCGTAGTTCACGATGTCCCCGGGACCGTTGACGGCGGTGATGGATGGGTCGAGGGCAGGGGCCTTGACGTGCACGTCGGTGAAGCTCCAGGTCTCGCCGTCCGTCTGCGCCAGGGTGCGAGCGTCGGACTCGATCTCGCCGATCTTCTTGCCCAGCGAGAAGAGGACCTCCGCCGGGGAAGCGACCGGCCCATCGGCCTGCACCGACGGACGCGGGGTGTACACCCGCGTCAGCGGCTTCGTCAGCTTCCCCCCGTTCTTCCCCAGCTGCTGCCTCTCGGCGACACCCGTCAGTCTGTCCGTCTTCCTGACGCCGGACCACGCGAACATGCCACCGGCGCAGGCCCGTACCGCGGCCTTCTCGCTCGTGCGACTGCTTCGGGGCTCGCCCGTCCCGCCCCCGGAGCAGGCGGCGAGCAGGGCCACCAGCGTCACCGCGAGCGGTCCCGCCGCCCGGCTCCGTCGTGTCGTACCGCGCATGGCCGGACCCTCTTCCCCCGAGGTGCGGGCGCGGTCGGCGCCCGCACATGATCGCTGCGGGCTTCAGCGTGCGGGTGCCGGTGGGCGGGTCACAAGCGGTTTGAGGTAGCTCAGAGGTGCGAGCGGCCCGTTTCGGACCCGTCAGCCGTCGGAGGCGGTGCTCGTCGGCGGTTTCGCGTCGTTCGTCCGGTCGGCCGTCGGCCCCTGGGCCCCCTTCCTCAGGAAGCCCATGTCCTCGTAGACGGGGGTGCGGAAGCCGAACGCGCCGGCGTTGACCAGGTTCTTGCGGGCCGCCGTGAGCTGGGGGCGCTGGTAGAGGGGGATGGAGCCGGCGATCGCCCAGATCCGGGAGTCGGCCTTGCGGATCAGGGAGCGGCGCTCGGCGTCGTCCAGCGTGGCGACGGCCTGCTCGAAGAGCTGGTCGACCTGGTCGGTGCCGACGCGGGTGTAGTTCTGCTCGACGTTCAGCGAGCCGTCGGCGGCGGGGACCGGCTTGGCGTGGACGGGGCGGGCGTCGGTAGCGGGGAAGGCGGTCGCGGGCCAGGAGTAGAGGGCGAGGTCGTACTGGCCGGAGGCGATGTGGTCCTTGAAGTAGCTCTCGTCGGCGACCCGGGAGATGTCCGTGCGGATGCCGACCCGCTCCAGCATGCGGGAGATCCGGTCGGCCACGGTGCGCAGGGTGTCGGAGCCGGGGCCCGAGGGGAGCACGAAGCGCAGGGTCAGCGGTTTGCCGTTCTTGGCCCGCGGGGCGCTCTCGGCGGCGGCCGGGGCGGCGCTGCCCTTGGGGGCGTAGGCGCCGGGAGCACCGCCCTGCGTCAGCTGCCGGGGGCCGTCCTGGGCGACGTGGTCGTCGCCGCCGTGGTCGCGGGTCGCCTTGCCGTCGTCGTCACGCGTCCTGCTCTCGCCGTCCCGGCCGACGACGTACGTGCCGTCGTCGCCGTTCCCGGACTCGTCGCCGGATGCCTCGTCGCCCTCGGACCCGGCCGCCTGCTCCCCGTCCCCCTCCTTCTTCCCCTGCTCGTCCTTCTCCTTCTTCTCCCCTTTCTCTCCCTTCTCCGCGTTCTCCTTCGTCTCGACAGGTCCGCCCTCCACCCACCCGGCGTCCGCCAGCAGCGCCCGCGCCTCCTTGGTGTCCTGGTCGCCGAGGGCGCCGCTGCCGTCGGCGTAGGCCGACTGGCCGACCAGGGCCAGGTGGCTGCCGACGGGCTCGGCGGGCAGGCCGAGCGGCTTCAGGACCGCCTCGGCCAGGTCCTTCCGGTCCAGGGCGCGGACCACGGCCCTGCGCACCCGCTCGTCGGCGAGCGGGCCCTCGGCGCCGTTGAGGGCAAGCTGGGTGAAGGCGGGCTCCAGCGACTTGCGCACCTCGAAGACGCCGAGGGCCTTCTGCCTGCGGGCGTACCGGGCGGCGGCCCGGCGCAGCTTCTCGCGAGCGGTGATCTCCTCGTCCGCCGCCTCCTCGTCGGAGCCGTTGGCCACCGCCCAGGAGTGCAGCGCCTCCGCGGCGGACCGGTCGCCGCCCGGACCCGCCAGCGGTGTGTTCCCGCTGCGCCGGCGCGCTGCGACGGTGACGCGGCGGGCTGCGGCGGGGTCGATCTCGGCCAGGTCGACGGTGCCCTCGGCGAGCGCGGAGATGCGCTCGTCCCGGGGCACGGCCCGCAGCACGATCTTCCCCAGCTTGGCGGGATCGCCCCACCAGCGGGCGTTACGGGTGAGGGCGACCTCGCCGTCCGCCCGGTCGATCTTCTGCAGGGCGAACGGCCCCGCGGTGATCTTCAGCTTCCGGCGCACACCGTCGTTGAAGGAGTCGGGGGTGCCCATGACCTGCTTCGGGTACAGCGGCGTGAACAGCGAGCGCCAGTCGGCGTACGGGCGGCGGAAGGTGACCTTGACCTCGAGGTCGCCCTTGCCGCGTTCAACCTTCTCGATGCGGTCGTAGCCTGCGTTGCGGGCGGTCCAGTAGGCGGTGTCCTTGCCGGACAGCGCGCGCCACTGGGCGGCGAAGTCGGCGGCGCCGATCTCGCGGCCGTCGCTCCAGACCGCCTGCTGGTTGAGCTTGTAGAGGACCACCTGCCGGGGCTCGGTCTCGACCACCTTCGCGGACTCCAGGTAGTCGGCGTTGCGCACCGGCCGGCCCCGGGCGTCCATCCGGAACATCGACGGCAGCACGGCCTGGGCGATGCGGGTGGTGGTGGCATCGGCGTCCGACTGGAAGGTGTTCAGGGTGTCCGGGACGGTGTCCACCGCCCAGCGCAGGGTGCCCCCGTCGGCGATCCGCTCCCGGGCGGCGGGAGCGATGTCCTGGCCGGCGAGGGGCCTGCCCGCGGGGTCCTCGGAGCTGCATCCGGCCAGCGCGGTCACGGCCAGCGCGCCCGCGATGAGGAAGGCGGCCGAACGGGTGACCGCACGCGGTCCGACGCCGTCGTGGGACATCTGGGTACCTCCGGGAAGCCGCGGGCGTTACGATCACTTTTGGTGGTATTTGGAGTTCATCTGATGTATGCGGCCACTGAAGAGGAAAGGGTTCGGCAACCGAGCGCGACACGGCGGCCACGGCGGGGAAGCCCACTCGTGCGGCGCAACGCACCGAGCGGTGCACCCACGCGCCTCGGCCAATCGATGCACATCCCTTCACAGCGCAAGGTGTGACGCGCAACACTCGCAGGCGCATGAACGTGCCGCCTTGGGCCTCGAAGGACCCGCGGAAGTGAGGGCAAGTCATGTCCGTGCACGACGAACTGACATCCGTCCAGCGCTGCCTCGACGACCTGTACCGGTCGGTGGGACGCCTGGAGAAGCAGCTCGGCAGCGGCGGTCTCGAGATGCGCCGCGTCCGGCACGACGCCGATCACCTGCGTGAGAGCGTCGCCCTGCTGCGGGAGGCGGTCGCCACGCCGTCCGCCGCGAAGCGGCCCGACCTCGTCACCATCTCCGACACGCCGTACGACCCCTCCCTGTGGGTGGACACGGACGACGAAGGTCTCGGCGCCCGCCACCGGAACGCCCCCTGACCCGTCCGGCGCCGACCGGCACGCCCGACCCCACCTGACCCGACCGGAGTGGACAAGTGGCCACTGGTACGGAACCCCCTGCCACGGAACCCCATCGAAGAGGCGGCGGCGTGAGAACGGGCACGCGCGCCGCGATCGACGCCCCGCACCTACGGACCGACCGCTGGTGGCTGGCCCCGGCCGCCACCGCGGCCGGCCTGCTGGCCTTCGTCGTCTACTCGACCTGGCGGGCCTTCGCCAACGCGGACTACTACGCGGCACCGTACGTCTCGCCGTTCTACTCGCCCTGCCTGGCGGAGAACTGCGAGCCGATGAAAGCGGGGCCGAACTGGGAGATCTTCGGCACCTGGTGGGGCATCTCACCGGCGATCATCATCCTGATCTTCCCGCTCGGCTTCCGCCTGACCTGCTACTACTACCGCAAGGCGTACTACCGGGGCTTCTGGGCGTCCCCGCCGGCCTGCGCGGTGGCCGAGCCGCACCGGAAGTACACCGGGGAGACCCGCTTCCCGCTGATCCTGCAGAACATCCACCGGTACTTCTTCTACGCGGCGGTCCCGGTCGCCGGGATCCTCACCTACGACACCGTGCTCGCCTTCCGCGACGAGCACTACGACTGGGGCCACATGGGCCTCGGCACCCTGGTGTTCCTGGTCAACATCGTGCTGATCTGGGCGTACACCTTGTCCTGCCACTCCTGCCGGCACATCGTCGGCGGCAAGCTCACGCACTTCTCCAGGCACCCGCTGCGCTACCGGATGTGGCAGTGGGTGGGCCGGCTCAACGCCCGGCACATGCAGCTGGCCTGGGCGTCCCTGGTGAGCGTGGCGCTCGCCGACCTGTACGTCTATCTCGTCGCGTCCGGTGCCTTCGACGATCCGCGCTTCTTCTGATGAGTGGGGCCTTTTCGATATGACCGTGGTCGACCGGCAGGAATGGGACGTCGTCGTGGTCGGGGCGGGCGGCGCCGGACTGCGCGCCGCCATCGAGGCCCGCGAGCGCGGCGCCCGTACGGCCGTGATCTGCAAGTCGCTGTTCGGCAAGGCGCACACCGTGATGGCCGAGGGCGGCATCGCGGCCGCCATGGGCAACGTCAACGCCGGGGACAACTGGCAGGTCCACTTCCGCGACACCCTGCGCGGGGGCAAGTTCCTCAACCAGTGGCGGATGGCCGAGCTGCATGCCCGGGAGGCGCCCGAGCGGGTGTGGGAGCTGGAGACCTGGGGCGCGCTCTTCGACCGGACCAAGGACGGCCGGATCTCGCAGCGCAACTTCGGCGGCCACGAGTACCCGCGCCTCGCCCACGTCGGCGACCGCACCGGCCTGGAGCTGATCCGCACCCTCCAGCAGAAGATCGTCGCCCTCCAGCAGCAGGACCACCGCGAGACCGGCGACTACGAGTCCCGGCTGAAGGTGTTCCAGGAGTGCACGGTCACCCGGGTGCTCAAGGACGGCGAGTCCGTCTGCGGGGTCTTCGGTTACGAGCGGGAGACCGGCCGCTTCTTGGTGCTCGAGGCGCCCGCCGTGGTCATCGCGACGGGCGGCATCGGCAAGTCGTTCAAGGTCACGTCGAACTCGTGGGAGTACACCGGTGACGGCCACGCACTGGCCCTGCTGGCGGGCGCCCCGCTGCTGAACATGGAGTTCGTGCAGTTCCACCCCACGGGGATGGTCTGGCCGCCCTCGGTGAAGGGCATCCTGGTCACCGAGTCCGTGCGCGGTGACGGCGGGGTGCTGCGCAACTCCGAGGGCAAGCGGTTCATGTTCGACTACGTCCCGGACGTCTTCAAGGACAAGTACGCCGAGTCCGAGGAGGAGGGCGACCGCTGGTACGACGACCCGGACCACAACCGCCGCCCGCCCGAACTGCTCCCCCGCGACGAGGTGGCCCGCGCCATCAACGCCGAGGTGAAGGCGGGCCGCGGCTCACCGCACGGCGGGGTCTTCCTGGACGTGTCCACGCGGATGCCGGCCGAGGTGATCAAGCGGCGGCTGCCGTCGATGTACCACCAGTTCAAGGAGCTGGCCGACGTCGACATCACCGCCGAGCCGATGGAGGTCGGGCCCACCTGCCACTACGTGATGGGCGGTATCGCCGTGGACTCCGACTCCGCGGCGGCGCGCGGGGTGCCGGGGCTGTACGCGGCCGGTGAGGTGGCCGGCGGGATGCACGGCTCCAACCGGCTCGGCGGGAACTCGCTCTCCGACCTGCTGGTGTTCGGGCGCCGGGCGGGCCTGCACGCGGCCGAGTACGCGGCCGGGCAGGGGGCGGCGCGGCCCCGGGTGGACGAGGCCCAGATCGACACGGCAGCCGCGGAGGCGCTGCGCCCGTTCTCCGCGGAGAACGACGATGCGGCCGCCGGCCCGCCGGAGAACCCGTACACCCTGCACCAGGAACTCCAGCAGACGATGAACGACCTGGTCGGCATCATCCGCCGCGAGCCCGAGATGAAGCAGGCCCTCCAGAAGCTGGGCGAGCTGACGGTGCGGGCCCGCCGGGCCGGGGTCGAGGGGCACCGGCAGTTCAACCCGGGCTGGCACCTGGCGCTGGACCTCAGGAACATGCTGCTGGTCAGCGAGTGCGTGGCACGGGCCGCGCTGGAGCGCACCGAGTCGCGCGGCGGGCACACCCGCGAGGACCACGCGGCAATGGACCGCGCGTGGCGCAACGTCAACCTGCTGTGCCGGCTGACCGACCCCACCGGCGGGCTCCCGGCCGCCGACCCGGTGAGCGGCCGGATCTCCCTGAGCCGCGAGACCACCGAACCCATCCGCCCCGACCTGCTCGCCCTCTTCGAGAAGGAGGAGCTGGTCAAGTACCTCGCCGAAGAGGAGCTGTACGAGTGAGCAGCTACGAGGCCCGCTTCAGGGTGTGGCGCGGGGACGCGGAGGGCGGCGGCCTGGAGGACTTCGCCGTCGAGGTGAACGACGGCGAGGTGGTCCTCGACATCGTCCACCGCCTCCAGGCCACCCAGGTCCCCGACCTCGCCGTGCGCTGGAACTGCAAGGCCGGCAAGTGCGGTTCGTGCTCGGCGGAGATCAACGGGCGGCCCCGGCTGATGTGCATGACCCGCATGTCGGTCTTCGGCCGGGACGAGACGATCACCGTGACACCGCTGCGGGCGTTCCCCGTGATCCGGGACCTGGTGACGGACGTCGGCTTCAACTACGCGAAGGCCCGGGAGATCCCGGCCTTCGTACCGCCCGCGGACCTCGCTCCCGGCGAGTACCGGATGATGCAGGAGGACGTGGACCGGTCGCAGGAGTTCCGCAAGTGCATCGAGTGCTTCCTGTGCCAGGACACCTGCCACGTGGTGCGCGACCACGAGGAGAACAAGGAGGCGTTCGCGGGGCCCCGCTTCCTGATGCGCGTCGCGGAGCTGGACATGCATCCGCTCGACGCGGCCGGGGACACGGGCCTCGACCGCGAGCGCACGGCCCAGGACGAACACGGACTCGGCTACTGCAACATCACCAAGTGCTGCACGGAGGTGTGCCCCGAGGGCATCCGGATCACGGACAACGCGCTGATCCCGCTGAAGGAGCGGGCGGTGGACCGCAAGTACGACCCGCTGGTGTGGCTGGGGAACCGGATCCGGCGGCGGACGGGGTGACCGGGGCCGGCGGGCTCACCGCCGGTTCACCCAGTCCCTGCGGTACGCGGCCCAGTCGGCCTCCGTCGCGGCGAAGTCGACGTAGAGGGCGACGCCGAAGCGGGCGCGGTCGGCGTCGGTGCGGGACAGGCCGAGGCGGACGCCACGGACGGCGGCGGGGACGGTCTCGGCGTGCGCCCAGTGACCGAAGCGGTTCTCCTTGAAGAAGGGCAGGCCCATCAGCAGGTCGGTGGACGGCGGGGTGACCTCCAGGGCGAGGGCGGTCTGCTGGGCGACGTAGCCGCCGTAGGTGCTCTCCAGCGGCTGGATGGTGTCGTACGACATCAGGGCGATCTGGTCGACGCGCCGGGCGACCTGCCCGAAGTACTCCTGCGACCACCACTTGGGGTGTCCGGTCAGCGTGCCCCAGAAGGAGTGGAAGGCGGGCAGCGGGTCGATCTGGTGGGCGGCGACGGAGAGCGGCACGTCGCGGGACCGGGTCTCGCGGTGCAGGGCGTCCAGGAGCGCGAGGAAGTCGCGGTCGCCGGAGTGCAGCGGCTCCAGGTCGAAGTGGACGCCGTCGTAGCCGGTGTCCAGGACCTCCCGGGTTGAGCGGAGGATGGCGGCACGTGACGCGGCACGCTCCAGGTGCAGCGCCTCGGGGTGCTCCGGGGCGAGGATGTCGCCGAGCCATGCCTGGACCCGGACCCCCGGTATCTCCCGGTGCACGGCCTCGATCAGCCAACGGGCCCGGGGGTACGCCGACTTCGGCAGGCTCCCGTCGTGCTCCAGCGGCCCGGAGTGGACGTAGAGGTCCCGGATCCCGGTGCCGCGCAACTGCCGGGCCAGCGCGGTGACGTCGACGTCCGTCTTGCGCCCGTCGACCCAGGCGTGCCCGAGCCAGAGGGCGTCGCGGTCACGGGTGCGGGTGCCGTCGGCGGGGTCACCGGTGTAGTTGATCCGCAGGGCGGCCTGGGCGGCGAGTACGGGCAGGAGCAGAACGAGCACGAGCGCGAGTACACCCCGCCCCACCCGACGGGGCCAGGGACTCCGGGTCTTGGTGGGGGCGGGGTCGTGCCCGGCCGGGGTGTCGGCACCGGCATCTGCGCCGGCGTCGGCTTCTGTGTCTGCGTCTGTGTCCGTGTCGGCGTCCGTGTCGGCGTCGGGAGCGGACGGGTCCCGGGGCGCGTCGGTACGGGTGTCGGAGGGCTCGTGCGGGGCGTCGGTGCCGGTGCGGGGGGACTCCCGCTCGCGCGGGTGCCCGTCACCGGCCTCCGCGGGAGGAGTTCCGGTCGGCTCCGGCGAGGGATCCCCCGTCCCCCCGGCCTCCGGTTCCTCCGGTCCCGTGCGTCGCATGGTGGGTCCCCTCAGCCGTGTGGGTGATGTTGAGGGGGAGGACGACCGTAGGCTCCGGCGCGGTTGCGATCACGTGGTGGTGGGCGCGTGCCGCAGGTGCAGGTGGCCGTCGCGGGGAAAGATGGGCGGGGACGCGGGCAGGGCGGACCGCGGACGTCGGGGCCAAGCCGCTCCTGGTGGCGACGCGGCAGGACGCCGTGTTGTCGGCCCGGTGCAGCAACTCGAGGCGGGTCGGCGACTCCTGGGCGAACGTGGTGAAGGCCCGGTCGGTCAGGGCGTCCAGCTGCCGCGTGGCCACCCCGCACCCCCGCGCGTGCGGCAGGGTCCAGTAGCCGACCCCCGCCGGGCCGGCGCCGCATGCGGGGTACTTGAGGACCACGTGGCCGACCAGCCGGGTGTCCTCCTCGGCCACGAGCGCGAAGCGGTTCCCCGTCCGCCGGCCACGCGCCTGCTCGGCCGGCCGGCGCACCGCCCTCGCCTCCGTCCCGTACGCCCGTGCCCGTCCAGCGGTGCAGGGCGTCGTCCTCGGACGGCTCGGCCGGGCCGGGGCGTCCGCGCGGCTCCAGGGCCGCAGGGTGCGGGAACCGGCCGTCCGGCTCGTCGGAATGCCACGCACGCGGCGAGCGCAGGACGGTGGTGCGCGCAGGGGGTCAGAAGAGGCTCAGCAGGGCCTCCGCCGGGTCGGTGAGTCCCGTCTCCCCTCCGGGCAACGGGAGTTCGAACCAGACCGTCTTGCCGCGCGGTGTACGGCGCGAGCCCCAGGCCGCGCTCAGGAGGCCGACGAGCTGGAGACCGCGCCCGCCCTCGTCGGTGTCCCGGGCCCGCCGGCGCCGGGGCTGGACCAGGCCGGAGTCCCATACCTCGCAGACCAGGGTGCGGTCGAGGAGCAGTCGGAGTCTGATCTCACCCTCGCCGTACCGCAGGGCGTTGGTGACCAGTTCGCTGACCAGCAGCTCCGTGGTGTCGACCAGGGGCTCCATGTCCCAGCTGAGCAGCTGCCCACGGGCGTACTCGCGGGCCCGCCCCACACTGCGGGGCTCGCGCGGCAGCGTCCAGTCGCCGACGGAATCCGCGGGGAGCCCCTGGACGCGCGCCATCAGCAGCGCGATGTCGTCCTCGCCGTGGTGGGTGTCGAGGGTGGCGAGGACGTGGTCGCAGACGTCCTCCAGGTCCCGGTGGGCGTCGGTGCGCGCCACCCCCACCGGCGTCGGGCGGGCGGGCTCGGTCAGCGCCCCCACGAAGGCCTGGAGGCCCTCGTCCAGGGGATGGTCGCGGCTTTCGACCAGTCCATCCGTGTAGAGCGCGAGCAGCGCGCCCTCCGGCAGTTCGACCTCGACCTCCTCGAAGGGCTCCCCGCCGACGCCCAGCGGCATGCCGGGCGGCACGTCCAGCATCAGCGCGGACTCACCGGGCTCGACCAGCACGGGCGGCAGATGGCCCGCGTTGGCGAAGGTGCAGCGCCGGGTCACCGAGTCGTAGACGGCGTAGACGCAGGTCGCCAAGTACACCTCGGACAGGTCGGCCTCGCGGGGGCGGCGGGCCGCCCGGGTCGCCTGCTGCACCCCGCCGGGCGCGCCGAGGCCGCGGGCGATCTCGTCCAGTTGGCTGAGCACCTCGGCCGGTTCGAGGTCGAGCTGGGCCAGGGTGCGGACCGCGGTACGCAGTTCTCCCATGGCCACGGCGGCCCGCAGGCCCCGCCCCATGACGTCGCCGACGACCAGCGCGGTGCGGTGGCCGGGCAGTTCGATGACGTCGAACCAGTCGCCGCCGACCTCGCTGGGCCGGCCGGTGGAGGCGCTGCCGGGCAAGTACCGGCAGGCGATGTCGAGGCCGGACGCCTCCGGGTCGCCAGGGGGGAGCAGTGACCGTTGCAGTATCAACGCGCGTTCGTGCTCGCGCCGGTACAGGCGGGCGTTGTCGATGCAGACGGCCGCCCGCGCCGCCAGTTCCACGGCGAGGTCCCGGTCCCGGTCCCCGAACGGCTCGCTGCCCTTCGTGCGGGCGAACTGGGCGAGCCCCACCACCGTGTCGTGGGCGACCATCGGCACGGCGAGCGTGGACTGCACGAGCCCGCCGTCCTCGCCGGGGACGGTCTGCGGGCGGGCGGTGCGCAGGGCGTCCGCGCAGGGCGAGTTGAAGGCGTAGTGGTGGACGGCGCCCAGCTTGACGGGCTCGCCGGTGCCGATGAACGGCGCGTCGGACACCGCGCTGGCGAAGGCGACACGGCGCACCTCGGCGCTGCCGTCGGCCAGGCCCGGCGGGGTCTCGTCGCCGGCCAGCAGCCCCTGGTAGAGGTCGACGGTGGCCAGGTCGCAGAAGCCGGGGACGACGACGTCGAGGAGTTCGCGGGCGGTGGTCTCCAGGTCGAGGGAGTTGCCGATGCGGGCCCCGGCCTCGTTGAGCAGGGCGAGGTTGCGCCGGGCGGCGGCGGCCTCCCGGGCGGCGGCGCGCCGGGCGGTGATGTCGGTCCCGAGCCAGGCGATGCCGATGGGCCGGCCGCTGCCGCTGTGCACGCGGTAGAGGTTGACGGACCAGTGGCGGCGCTCCTCGGAGCCCGGCACGAAACCGGTGACGTGCATGTCCGTGATGGAGTCGCCGGTCTCCAGCACCCGGCGCAGGGTCGCGGCGACCCGGTCCGCCTCCCCGCGCGGCAGGTAGTCGTGGACGCCCTTGCCGCGGTGGTCGTCGGGGGTGCCGCCGAAGACGGACGCGAACCGCTGGTTGGCGCGGCGTACCCGCAGGTCGGGGTCGATCAGCAGGAATCCGAAGGGGGATTGGCCGAATATGGCCTGCGAGGCGGCGAGGTCGGTCTCGATCCGGCGCAGGGTGCGCACGTCGACGACGACGCAGACGGCGGCCTTCTCGCCGTCCTCGGTGCGCGTCGGCATGACGTAGACCTCGGCGAGCCCCTCCCGGTCGCGCTCGTCCGGTTCGGCCGAGTCCGGCAGCCGGAACGGGACCACGCCGGTCCACTCCCGGCCGTCGAGGATCTCGGCCATCTTGCGCTGGCCCTGCTCACGCCGGTCGGAGTCCACGAAGGCGGCGATGGGGTCGACGCCGACGGCGCGTTCGGCCGGGATGCCGAAGAGCTGTTCGGCGCGCAGGCTCCACTGGTCGACCAGCCCGTCGGGGCCGATGGAGAAGGACGCGACCTTGATGTAGTCGTACATGGAGCCGGGCGGACTGCTCTGCCACATCGCGTCGGCGGACGGGGCGTCGCCGGGGACCGGGCCGTCGGCGGCCCCTGCCCTCGCGCCGCCCGACGGGTCCTCGGACTCCGTGGCCTTCGCTGGTATCTCGCTCACGCGAACCGTCCCCTCCAGCTCACCGCGTCCGGCACCGGTCACCGGGGGCGGCTGCCCGCAGTATCCAGCACTACGGTGCCGCACAACACGGTGTTCACGATCACAGCACGGTCCCGATGCTTTTCGGTCCGTGCCGTGAGAACACTTCCAGTCTTCTAACCAGCGGACACCTCGTCGAATCCCCCACGTCGGCAACCGTCACCGGCTCGTTCCGGCCGTTCGACAGCGGCGGCGGGCGCGTACACCGGCGCGCGGGGTACGAACCCTCACTGGGGAACGGCCAGTTCGAACCACACGGTCTTGCCGACACCGCCGGGCCGGGTGCCCCAGCGACGGGTGGCGGAGGCGACGAGTTGCAGTCCGCGTCCGCTCTCGTCCTCCGGGCGGGCGACGCGCTCGTGAGGGAAGTCGGGCAGCGGGTCGGAGACCTCGACCAGGAGGACGCCGCCCGGTTCGGTGGGGCGGACCAGACGCACGTCGATGGGGCCGGTGGCGTGCCGCAGGGCGTTGGTGACGAGCTCACTGACGAGCAGGGCGGCGATGTCACCGACGCTCTCCAGGCCCCAGCCGCGCAGGCGGCTCCGGACGGCGGCACGGGCGGCGCGCACGGCCCCGGGGTCCGCGGGGAAGGTCCACGCGGCGCGGTCGCCCTCGGTCTCGATCACGCGGATCACTTCCCGCCCAGTGCGTCCACTCATATCCCATTTCATGGGGTTATTGGGCCCATACCCGGTATCCGGTGCCGGGTACCGCGCGCGACGGCGCATCGTGGCATTTCCGGCGCCGGCCTGCGCTCCCGCCCGTCCGCCGCGCGCCCGCGTGACGGAACCCGCCGCACGCACACCCCGGGTGCCCCCGCGCGGCGTCCCCATGGGCCCTCCCGCACCACCGCGTCCCTCACGCCGGGGCGGGGGTCTCGGCCTCCAGCCCGGCGGACAGCCAGCGCACCACCGTCTCGGCCGTGTACGGGCCGCCGTCCGGGGTGACGCGCCGCAGGAAGCCCAGGTCCTGGCCGATGGTGACGATGGGCGCCTCCACCGCGCCCCGGGGGCGGCGCTGACCCAGCCCGACGGCCGCGACCAGCCCGTTGCACAGACACTGCCGCCCCTCCGTCTGCTCGGCGGTCCCGCCCTTGCGGACGTAGGCCGCGGTGGGCTCCGCCGGGCAGCGGTAGCCGATGGCGCCGCGGTCGGTCCGGTACGGGGTCCGCAGATAGCCGAGGTCGCAGACACGGGCGCGGGCGGCGCCCGTCTTCGGGTCGGCCAGGGTGCCGGGCAGGTCGGCGACCTTGAACGGGAAGGTGGTCGGGGAGGCCGCCGGGTCGTTGCGCACCGTCAGCTCGCCGGCGAGTTCGCGTCCGACCAGTTCCCGGCGCAGCCGCTCGTCCATGCCCGACTCCTCGCACAGCGCGAAGACGCTGCCGAGCTGGACGCCCGCCGCGCCCGCCGCCCGGGCCCGTCGGACCTGTTCCGGGCCGGCCTGCCCGCCGGCGATCCAGAACGGCAGGCCGAGGGCGGCCATCTTCCCGAAGTCGGGTGTGTCACGAGGGCCGTAGACCGGCTCCCCGCGCTCGTCGAGGCGCAGCGGCCCGCGCGGCGGTGCGCTGTGCCCGCCCGCGGTGTGGCCCTCGACGACGAATCCGTCCGGCCGGGTCTCCTCGTCGCGGTTCAGGTACGCGGCCAGGGCCGGCAGCGAGACGATGGCCAGGACGCGGGGGCGGCGCAGCGGGCCCGGGTCGGTGCCGCCCAGCACCGAGGCCGGGTCGAAGCGGAGCTCGTAGGGCTGGTCGTCGCCCTCCACATCGACCCGCGCGACCACCGGCTCCTTCCGAGCGAGCCCGTCGGCGATCCGGGGGATCTGCGCGGGGATGCCGGCCCCGACCAGGACGTGGTCGACGCCCGCCAGGATCGCCCCGAACATGGCCGGGAGGGTGGCCAGCTGGACCTTTTCCAGGTAGTTGATGCCGACGGGGCCGTCGTGCCCCTCCTTGGCGAGCCACACCTCGCAGAAGTTGGCGACGACGGTCAGCGACCGGGACGGGCACGCCTCGTCGACCGTCAGCCGCGGGGTGGCCGCGAACCGCCGACCCTCCCGTATCCCGCCCTCGACGAAGTACCGGTCCCGGACGGCCTCGGCGAGCTCGGGCACGGGGAAGGCCGCCAGTGCCCGCCTGAGGTGCCCGTGCGGGTCGCCGGACTGGAGTCCCCGGATCAGCAGCGTGTCGAGGGCCGTGCCGGAGACGACCCCCAGCTGCCCGGTCCGCGCGACGGCCCGGGCGAGCCGCCACCCGGACACGCCCACGCCCATTCCTCCCTGAATCAGCCAGGGGAGTCCGGTAGTTGTCCGGGGTGCGCTCATGGGTCCTCACTAACGTTCGCCGCGTTCGCCGCAGTGCCGTGGAAGCCAACCTTCGGTTCCGTAACCTACGGCACCGTAGGTAGGCGTGTGCACCCGGGGGTCCCGGCACCGGTGGCGCCCGACGCGCAACGCCGAAGGGCCCCACTGCGGGAGCAGTGGGGCCCTGAGGCGGTACGGGGGCGCGGCGGCCTATCGCCGCACCAGTTCGCCGGCGGCCAGCAGGTCGTCGAAGAGCAACTGGTCGACGGGCGGCACCCGGTCGCGGTCCGCGTACGAGAACCAGGCCGTCTCCTCGATCTCGGCGCTCGGCGCCAACCGCCCCCGGTACTCGGCGGTGTAGCAGGCCATCCGCACGACGGCGCCCTCGGGCAGCCCGGGGCCGCCCGCCTCGTAGGTGCCGACGTGGACGACGGTGTCCGGGTCGAGCGGGACCGTGAGCTCCTCCTCGATCTCGCGCAACAGGGTCTCGACGTCGCTCTCCGCGCCTTCGCGCTTGCCGCCGGGGATGTAGAAGACGTCCTTGCCGCGCGGACGCGCGCACAGGATCCGGCCGTTCTCGATCCGCACCCACGCCACCGTGTCGATCAGCACTGACAACGTCCCGTTCCCGCTCGTCCCCGCTCGCCGGCATGCCCGCGGAAGGGGACCCTACCCTGCAGCGGCGTCAGTCGGGTGCCGTGCCGTTCTGGCCGATCCGCTCGACCCAGTAGAGCCGCTCGACTCCGCGGCCGTCGAGGCTGTCCGCGATCTTCTGGGCCTCGGCCCGGGTGGCGTACCGGCCCACGCGGTAGCGATTGCCGTTGTCGTCCCGTCGAATGACGAGCCACGGAAGCGTGGCCGTGCCGTCGCTCATCGCGCCCCTCCACTTCCCGCCCGCGGCCTGTGCCGCGCCCCGCCCGATAAGGAAACCGCAGTCCGCATATGCCCGAGCCTACGCCTTACCTTCACGCAGCGAATACGCCTTTTCACGAAGAGGTAGGCAACCGGCCAGTAACGAAGGGGCGCACGGTAGTGAATGCGCCGTGCGCGGTCCCCGACGCGTCCGGTCAGCGGCATACCGCCGCTCCCCCCTCGCTCCCGGACGACCTGCGAAAACGGCCAGATTGCTACGGCGTCCGGGCGGAGGCGACCACACCGCGCGCCCGGAGCGGAAGGGGGCATGGGGGCGCGTGGGGAGTGCGACGGCTCGTCGGGCAGCGGAGGCGGTCGTGCGACGGCGGCCCGGTGGTCGCCACCGGCCCGGTCATCTGACCGGAAGGTGGTACGCGGCCCGGTACCGGTCGGCGGGGATCACCACGTCCGCCGTCTCCACGGGGCGGCCCGAGGCGTAGTAGGTGCGCTGGATGACGAGGACGACATGGCCGGGGACGCCACCCAGCAGGACCAGCTCCTCGGCGAGGCCGGGGCGGGCGCCGACCTCCTCCGTGACGTTGTCCACGATGACGTCGATGGCGCGCATCCGCTCGACGACCCCCATGCCCCCGAGCGGGCCCTCCTCGGGCAGCATCACGGGCGTCCGGCCGGTCAGGGCGAGCGGCTCCCACGACGTGGACAGCATCACGGGCTCGCCGCCCTCCCGGAAGAGGTACTTGCTGCGCATCACGCGGTCGCCGGGCTCGATGCCCAGGCGCTCGGCGACGGCGCCGCCCGCCTCGGTCTGCTCGCTGCTGGACTCCCAGGTGCCCCGCACGCTCGGGTCGGCCTGTTCCTGACGGAAGGGCGTGGCCCCGCGGTCGGGCCGGAACCCGGAGCGGGCCACGCGCCGGGGCACGGGCCGCTCGCGCACATAGGTGCCCGACCCGGAGCGCCCCTCGACGAGCCCCTCGGCCATGAGCACCTTGCGCGCCTCCAGGGCCACCGTGTCGGAGACCCCGTACTCCTCGCGGATCCGGGCCTGGGAGGGGAGGCGGGTGTGCGGTGGCAGCAGGCCGTCGACGATCTTCTTGCGGAGATCACCCGCGACGCGCAGGTACGCCGGCTGCTCACCGAATGTCACGGGCCACTCCCATCAGGTTGTACAGACAGCAACAGCGTGGCAACCGTAGGTTGTCCAGGCAAGCGAAGGCCAGAGAATCACTCGATGTGATGACATGTGACCGCCGAGGGCTTTACGCAGGCACTTTCTCCCCGCTATAGCGGCCGTCACACCTCCATGCCGCCCGTGTCACCCCCGCCGCCGGGCTCCTCCTCGTATGCGGGCGGGGAGGTGGCCAGGCCCAGAGCCTTGCGCGCGGTGACCGAGCGGTGCGGGTCGATCAGCCCCCAGCCCCGGGCGTAGTGCTCGTAGAAGGTGTCCACGCCGTCGGCCCCGGCGGCCCTCGCCCACTCCGCCCCGGCCTTCTCCAGCACGGAGACCAGTTCGGTCACCGGGCCCTCGGCGTCGGCGGGCCACGTGTGCTCGCGCAGCATCCCGGCCTGCTCGGCGAGTGCCTCGGAGACCTGCCCGGCCCATTCCTTGTGGCCGGGCAGGTCGTCCTCCACGGCCTCGGCCCCGGGTGCCCCGTCGAGCGCCGTGTCGAGCACGCGCGCGGCCTTCAGGTAGGCGAGCTGGTGCGGGTTCAGTGTGGTCTCGTCCCGGCGCAGCGACCCGGTGAGGCCGGCCCTGGCGTCCTCGTTGCCGAAGACGCAGGTGATCTCGCGGTCGCCGAAGCGCCAGCTCCCGCGGGAGGGCACGAGGTAGTAGACGTCCAGGTGGTCCGGCAGGGCCCAGCCGTCCATGGCGTAGGTCTCCTGGAGGGCGTAGCAGCGGTCGTCGGCGATGCCGGTGAGCCCGCCGTCACCCGGGAAGGGGCCCTCGGGCAGGGTGACCAGGGCGAACACCTCGCCGTCGTGCTCCCCCGCGCACGGCACCCGGTCGGCCGTGGCCGCCGAGCCCGCCAGGCCGCCCGGCGAGTCGAAGCAGTCGCCCTTGCGCAGCGCGGTGATCGCGTCGCCGCGGGTGGCCTTCTCGACCTTCGCCCGGACGTCGCCCGCGAAGCCGGTGGCCAGCGACACCGTCCACAGGGCCAGCCCCGCCGAGGACAGCAGGGCCCCGGCGACCGCCATGCCCCTGCCCCGCTCCCGGCGCCGCGCGATCTGCCGCAGAGCGATCAGGCCCAGCACGAGACCCACGGCCGGCAGGAAGCACAGCACGCCGAAGACCAGCGCGGCGACGGCGACCCCGTTCACGGCGGCCGGCGGCCTGGGTCCGTACGGCCCGTAGAGCCCGTACGGGGCCTGCCCCGGCCCGCCGCCGTAGGGGAACTGCGGTGGCACATAAGGCCCTTGGGGCTCGGCAGCCGGGTACTGGCCCAGGGGGTCCTGCGGTTGAGGGGTACCGGCGGGCGGGGGTATGGACACGGGTACCGTGCTCCTGGTTCGGCGGTGGCGCGCGTGGGCGCGGGGCCGGTGTGCGGCTGCGCGCATCGTAGGCGCGGGGAGCGCGGGGGAGGTACGCGGGTGACGAAACCGGCGATCCGGGCGGTCAACCGCCTTACGGCCCAGTGGGCTTCGGACGTGTCCGGGGCACCGTGTTCTCGGCCGCGGGGGTGTGGCCACTGCCGGCCTTCCTGACGGACGGGGCGGGCGGCGCGGCTCGTGCGGAGCTCGAGGCCGCTCCGGGGTGCCGGCGGACCGGGCGGCGGGGGCCGCACGGGAGCTGCCGGCGACGCCGGCCCGCGTTCCGGGGCTCGACTGCGGGCTCGGGCTGTGGACGGCGCGGGCGCTCCGGCTGCGGGAGGCGTGGCGGGCGGGCTGCCGGCGGGGACGCACGGGATGCTCACCGGGGACGCGGACGCCGACCGCCGGACCCTGGACGCGTGGGCCGCGAAGGCGACCGACGGGCTGATCGAGAAGCATGCCGGTGACGCTCCGGCCGGACACGGTTCTGCTGCCGACCGGCGCGCCGGCCGTGCGGACTGGGAGGTGCCGTTGCGGCCCGCCCTCGTCCCGTGGGCCGACGGCCGGCGCCGCCGGGCGCTGACCCGGTCCGCCGCGGGCTGGACGACGTGGCCGTGGCGCGGACGTCCGCGGGCGCGGTGACCGGGGTGCGGGCGCGCGGGACGGACGGCGTCGACGTCCATCTGTTGCTCGGCGAGGAGCGGATGAGCCCCGGGGAGGTGCCGGCCGCCGGTGCGGGGGTCCTCACCGGCGAGGTGACGGCGGTGCCCGGGAGCCGGCTGCCGCTCGGGGCGGCGGGCCCGGGCCTGCGGCTGGAGAGGGCCCGCGACGTCGAGCCGGTGCCGCCGTCCGTGGCGCTGTCCACCGTGGAGTTCACGCTCCACGCCGACCACGACCTCCTGGCCCGGCCCGCGCTCTTCTGCCTGACCACGGCCGCCGACGGCCTCCCCGGTCACTTCCCCGGCATCGGCCCCGCCCCGCTGGGCCTCGGGGACGGACGCCAGTCGGTGACGGCCACGTTCGGCGCACGGGGGTTCCGGGCCGCCCCCGTGACGCCCGTGGACGTGGCCTGGAGGGACATGCCGCCGCCCGAGCCCGCGTACGAGACGCTCACGGCGTACGCCGTCGTGGACCGCCCCTTCGCCTCCCTCGCCGTCCACCGGGAGACGCGCCTCGTCCTCGCGGCGGGCTGGGTCACCGACCCGAAGCCCTGCCGCGAGGACGAGAACGCCCGGACGCAGGCGATATGACCCGACGTCAGGTCCCGGGCGTCAGAACTGGAGCGCCCAGCCGTTGATCCGACCGGTGTCGTACCGCGCGTTGTCGCTGACCCTCAGCTTCCACGTGCCGTTGGCCGTCTCCGAGGAGGCGTCGACCGTGTACGTGGTCCTGATGTCGTCCGCGCTGCCGCCGGTGCCGTACGACTTCAGCGTGTACGCCGTGCCGTCGGGAGCGATCAGCTGGACCTGGAGGTCACCGATGTAGGTGTGGGTGATGTCGACCTCGACGGCCAGGTCGCCGGGCGCGTTGCCCGAGACGCCGGAGACGGTCACCGGGGACTCGACGGTGGAGTTGTCGGCGATCGCGTAGTCGGCGGTGTTCTCGAAGCGGTCACCGGGGGGAGGTGTGGTGCCCCCGCTCCCGACGTACAGCAGCCGGTTGGGCGATCCGGTGCCCGGGTTGCCGACGACGCCGCTGGTGGCGGCGGTGGTCAGCGCGGAGGAGACCTGGGCGGGCGTGGCCGAGGGGTTGTCGGCCAGGTGGAGCGCGGCCGCTCCGGCGACGTGCGGGCTCGCCATGGACGTACCGGAGATGGTGTTGGTGGCCGTGTCGCTGGTGCGCCAGGCGGAGGTGATGGAGGAGCCGGGCGCGAACAGGTCCAGCACCGAACCGTAGTTGGAGTAGCTGGCGCGGGCGTCGCTGGAGGTGGTGGCGCCGACGGTGATCGCCTCGGTGACGCGGGCCGGGGACTTGGTGGAGGCGTTGGTGGACTCGTTGCCGGCCGCGACGACGAAGGTGACGCCGGTGGCGATGGCGTTGCGCACGGCCGTGTCGATCGCGCTGTCGGCGCTGCCGCCGAGGGACATGTTGGCGACGGCCGGCTTGACCGCGTTGCGGGCGACCCAGTCGATGCCGGCAACGACCTGGGCGGTGGTGCCGGAGCCGGAGTTGTTCAGCACCCGCACACCGACGATCTTCGCCTTCTTGGCCACGCCGTAGGCGCTGCCCGCGACGGTGCCGGCGACATGGGTGCCGTGGCCGTGGCCGTCCTGGGCGGTGTTGTCGTTGTCGACCGCGTCGTAGCCGTCGGAGGCGCGGCCCCCGAAGTCGCTGTGCGTGACGCGGACGCCGGTGTCGATGACGTACGCCGTCACGCCCTGCCCGGCGGAGTCCGGGTAGGTGTACGAGTTGTTCAGCGGGAGGCTCTTCTGGTCGATGCGGTCCAGGCCCCAGGAGGGCGGGCTGGGCTGGGTGCCGGTGATGCGGAAGGTACGGTTTTGTACCACGGAGGCGACGGCCGGGTCGGCGGCGAGGCGCTCCGCCTCGGCCTCGGTGGCCTCGATCTCGTAGCCGTTCAGGGCCTTGGTGTACGTCCGCTCGATCTCGGCGCCGTACTTCTTCGCCACGGCCCGCCCCTCGGCGGAACCGGCCCGGGCTCCCTTGAGGGTGATGACGTAACTGTCGGCGACGGCGTTCGCGGCGCCCGCGTACTGGATGCGACCTTCGGGTGCGGTGGGGGCCGCACCCGCGGGGAGGGCGGAGACGAGGCCCGCGACGAGCGCCGCGGTGGTGGCGGCGCCGAGGGTGGCCAGTCTTCGCCGGGGGTGACGCATCACTGCCATGTGAGGGGTCCTCCTCAGTCGGTGGTGCGCTGGTGTGGGGATGGTGCGTCGCGCACGACGGACCGGCTGGAATGGCAGGGGCATGTCAACGCACCCCGCGACCGCGCCGTCCGTCAGCCGAAAGATTGAGGCTTCCAGAGGAATTGCACAAGGGGTCCCGCAGGGACCCGACGCCCACGCACCGCGACCTGACCACCCCGTACGGTCACCGCGGGCTCTTACGGCCGCTCCTTCTCCCGCAGGGCGACGCACCGCCCCAACAGCCCGACCAGCACTTCCCGTTCCTCGTGGGGGAACTCGGCGGCAGGGCGCCCGCTCCACCCGGACGGCTCCCGTGCGTCCGCGTCGGCGAGGACCGCACGACCCTCGTCGGTCAACGGGGGCTCGAGGACCGTCCGGTGGCATGCGTGCGGGGTCCGCTCGATGAGCGCACGGTCCTGAAGGCTCTTCAGGACGCTTTCATGGCCGGAAGCATGACCCCGCACAGCCGCGAGGGCTGCCGCGGATTGCCCGGGCTCCCGGCGAGACCCGGCAGCCCCGGGTACCGGGCGACGGTCGGGCCGGCCGGCCCCGGCGCCACGGCCTTCGTCGCGCTCAGCACCTGCTCGGCCCGTTCGAGGGGCGAACCGAGGCGCCGGAGGCGGGCGTGGACGTCATCCGCAAACGAGGGCCGAACCCCGGAGGGGGCGGGCGGACGGAACCGCACCGGGGCGGGACGGTCCGCCACCGGCCCGCGTCAGGGCATGCCGCCCCCGGCCCAGTCGCCCATCCCGGGCATCGCCACGACCGGTGGTGCGGGAGGCTCGGTCCGCGTCGTGGGTGGGGGTTCCGGAACACCGCGCCGGGGAACGGGGTGCACACCGAAGAGCGAGCCGGCGGCGGTGGCCAGTTCACCGGCGCAGTGCGCCGAGTCGGCCGGGGGGACGCCCAGCCGGTGCAGGGCTCCGGCCAGGGCGTCCTGCACCACGTCCAGGCGGCTGGGCAGGTGCGCCCCGCCGATCGGCCCACCGGCCGGCCCGGCGCGCGACCGGTCGGACAGGGCGGTGAGGATCTCCTCCGCCCTGTGCCGGACCAGGGCGAGGGCGTCCCAGCCGTACGGACCCCCCGCGGCGGAGCGCCCCCCTGCGGCGGGGGGTGCGACTCCCGCCCGGGGCAGGCCGAGGGCGTCGAGGAGCCGGTGGCCGGCCGTGGCGTGCCAGCCGGTCAGGCCGCCGTTCAGTTCGGCGCACAGACCGTCGAGGAACGTCAGCAGCGCCGCCGCGCCGTCGGCCGGGGCGGCGTGGTGCCGCCCGAGTCCGCCGCCGGAACCGTGGGAGGCGCCCAGCCGGTCCCGGAGCGGGGTCAGGCCGCGCGCGACCTCGTCCGCAGCCGACTGGCAGGCGTGATCCGTGGGCATAGGATCTCACGACTCCCTCGGGCCGGCGTCCTTCCGGCCCCGCGACGGGCGTTCCGCCAGGGCGAGGAATTCGGCCAGGTGGATGGCCCTGGCCCGGGAGCGGACACGGCGCAGGCCCTGTTCGAGCTGGCGCAGACAGCCCGGGTTGACCGCCACGACGTAGTCCACGTCCGCCGCCTCCACCTCCTCCAGCTTCGGGTCCAGCACCTTCCTGCTGTCGGCCGGCCGCAGCATCGCGTACGTGCCGGCCGCGCCGCAGCACTTGCCCGCGCCGGGGAGTTCCACGTAGTCGGCGACCTCGGCGATCAGTTCCCTGGGCGGACGGGTCACGCCCAGGCCGTTGCGCAGGTGGCAGGAGTCCTGGAGCGCGGCCCGCGCCCTGCGGCCGTCGACCGTGACCTGTCCGGCCGGGCTGTGCCCCCGCTCGTCGAGGTACTCGCTCAGCTCCCGCACCCGGTCGCGGCCCAGGTGGTGCGCCAGGTGCGCGGCGCAGCCGCCCGCCGTGGTCAGGATGGTGCCGGGCAGCTGCTCGCCGAGCGTACGGGCGAGTTCCGCACCGGTCCGGGAGTCTCCGTTGTGCGCGTGCAGCGCGCCGCAGCAGCCCTGCGTGGCGGGCACGTCGGCCTCCGGGCACAACTGCCTCACGGCGCGCGAGACCTTGGGGTACAGCCCGCGTTCGACGCACCCCAGCATCAGGGACACGGGGCGCCCCGGCGCGGCCGCCGGGCCCGTGGCGGTCGACGCGTCCCCGGCGGTCGACGGGGCTGCGGCCGGCGCGGCCGGCCGCTCGGGTGTGTCCGCGGGGCGTTCGGACCCGGGTGCCGGTACGGGTGCGTCCGGCGCCGCCGTCCTGCCCGGGCCGCGGGCGTGGCGTCGTACGAGCCCCTGGAGTCGCAACAGGCCGGGCCGGGAGACCAGCGCCATCAGGGCCCGCGCGATCCAGGGCCGGCTCGGGCCGCTCCACTGGTGGTCGCGCCACTGCTCCAGCAACTGGCCGTACTCCACGCCCGCCGGGCACACCGTCTCGCACGCACGGCAGCCCAGGCAGAAGGACGACTCCTCGGCGAGCGTGGGGTCGTCGGGCGCCAGGTCGCCGGCCTCCAGGGCCCGCATCAGCGTGATGCGCCCGCGCGGGGAGGAGGTCTCCTCGCCGGTGAGCGCGTAGGTGGGGCAGGCGGGCAGACAGAAGCCGCAGGAGATGCAGCGGTCCAGCAGTTCCTTGTCGAAGATCCCGAGGCCCGGACCGGCGGCGGGGCCGGGCGGGACGGGGGCGGAGGGAGCCGCGGGGGCGGGCCCGCAGGCCCCTCCGGCGCACCCGGCACCGGAGGGGCCGCACGGCCCGGAGTGGTCCACGGCGTCGTGGTCGGTCATGATCCGAGCTTTCCGGGGTTGAGGATGCCTGCGGGGTCGAAGGCCTTCTTGATCCGGCGCAGCAGCGCGACCTGGTCGTCCCCGAGCCGGTCGGCCAGGTACGGCAACTTGGCGGCGCCCACGCCGTGTTCGCCGGTGATCGTGCCGTCCATGGCGATCGCGGCGGCGAAGATCTCGGCGAAGGCCCGGTGGGCGCGGTCGGCGCCCTCGCCGTCGTCGGGATCGAGCACGCAGGTGGGGTGCAGGTTGCCGTCCCCGGCATGGCCGAAAGTGGCGATCCGCAGGTCGTACGTGTCGGCGATCTTGTCGATGCGGTCGACCATCTCGGCCATGCGGTGCCGGGGCACCGTGGCGTCCTCGAGGATCGTCAGCGAGCCGAGCCGGGACAGGGCCGGCAGGGAGCAGCGGCGGGCGGCGAGCAGGGCGTCGGCGCGGGCCACGTCCTCGGCGAGCGTGACGTCCAGCGCCCCGTTCTCCCGGCAGACGTCGCCGATCCTGGCCAGGTTGCCCGCGACGTTCGCCGCCGAGCCGTCGTCGCCGAACAGCAGCAGCGCGCCGGCGTCCCGGCGCAGGCCGAGACCGGCGAACTCCTCCACGGCGTCGATGCACTTGCGGTCGAGGAACTCCAGGGTGGCCGGGACGATGCCGGAGGCGATGACGGCCGCCACCGCGCGGGAGGCCTCGGCGAGGGTGTCGAAGTACGCCACTCCCGTGCCGGTTTCGGCCGGCGCCGGGAGCAGGGCCAGGGTGGCCTCGGTGATCACCGCGAGGGTGCCCTCGGAGCCGGTGAGGAGCCGGGTCAGGTCGTAGCCGGCGACGTCCTTCCACAGCCGGCCGCCGGTGCGGATGACCTCGCCGGTGGGCAGGACCGCCTCGAGCCCGAGGACGTAGTTGCGGGTGACGCCGTACTTCAGGCCCCGCAGGCCCCCGGCGCAGGTTGCCACGTTGCCGCCGATGGTGGAGACGGTGCGGCTGCCCGGGTCGGGGGCGTAGAGCAGGCCCCGGGCGGCGGCCGCGTCGGCCAGGGTGGCGGTGGAGACACCGGTCTGCGCGCGGGCCAGCAGCTCGTCGGGACTGATCTCGAGCAGTTTGTTCAGGCGGGTCAGGACCAGGACGATGCCACCGGTCAGCGGGACGGTTCCGGCGCACAGGTTGGAGCCGGCGCCCCGCGGCACCACGGGGATGCCGCGGGCGGTGGCGTGGCGCAGGACCGCCGCGACCTCCTCGGTGCTGCCGGGCAGGACGACCGCCTGGGGCCGGGCGTGGAACAGCGGGGTGGCGTCGCGGGCGTAGGCGGCGAGGGCGCCGTCGTCGACGCGTACGTGCTCCTCCCCCACGATGGCGGCCAGGTCCCTGGCCAGTTCCGTACCGGGGGCCATCAGCGCACCACCATCCAGTCCAGGACCGGCGTCGACTGGAGGTAGACGAGCGCGCAGACCGCGACGAGCATGCCGAGGCCCCAGCCGACGACCTTGCGGAACAGTTCGCCCTCGCGGCCCTCGAGGCCGACGACGGCGGCAGCGATGGCCAGGTTCTGCGGGGAGATCATCTTGCCCAGCACCCCGCCGGTGGTGTTGGCCGCACCGAGGAGATAGGCGGAGATGCCGGTCTTCTCGGCAGCGGTGACCTGGAGCATGCCGAACAGGGAGTTGGAGGAGGTGTCGGAGCCGGTGACGGCCACACCGAGCCAGCCGACCACCGGGGAGAGCAGGGCGAACGCGCCGCCGGTCTGTGCCAGGAAGAGGCCCAGGGTGACGGTCTGGCCGGACAGGTTCATCACGTAGGCCAGGGCGAGCACCGCCATGACGGTGACGATCGTCCACCGGAACTGCCGGACCGTGTCGGCGTAGGCACCCGTGGTGCGCCGGACGCCGATGCCGTACAGCACGGCGGTGAGCACACCGGCCAGCAGCAGGATCGTTCCGCCCGCGTTGAAGACGTTGAGGTTGTAGGTGACGGAGGACAGCGGCTCGCCCTTGGCGTTGACGACGTCCAGACCGGGCCAGGAGAACTTCCAGCCGGAGTGCGCCTCCAGCCAGGTCTTGACCGGCCCGGCGGTGGCCACGGCGAAGAGCGCCACGACGATCAGGTACGGGGCGAAGGCCTTGAGCGCGGAGCCCTCGCCGGTCTGCCGACGCCGCAGCACGGCGTCCGACCGGTCGTCGGCGATGGACCCGCCGGCGATGATCGGGACCTGGCCCTGTGCGGCCAGCACCTCCCTGGGCTGCCAGACGCGCAGCATGCCCACGACGGCCAGGGCGCCCGCGAAGGCGGCCACGATGTCGGCGATCTCGTACGAGATGTAGTTGGCGCTGACGAACTGGGCGGCCGCGAAGGCGAATCCGCCGACCAGGGCGATCGGCCAGGTCTGCCGCACACCGCGCCGGCCGTCCACCATGAAGACGAGGACCAGCGGTACGAACAGGGCGAGCAGCGGGGTCTGGCGTCCGACCATGGCGCCGAGGTCGGCGGCGTCCATCCCGGTGATCTTGCCGAGGGTGGTGATCGGAACCGCGATGGCGCCGAAGGCGACCGGGGCGGTATTGGCGACGAGGGACACGGCGGCGGCCTTCATCGGCCGCAGGCCGACGGCCATCAGCATCACCGAGGAGACGGCGACCGGGGTGCCGAACCCGGCGAGCGCCTCGAGGAGCGCACCGAAGCAGAACGCGATGATCACGGCCTGGACCCGCTGGTCGCTCGAGAGCGATCCGAACGCCCGGCGCAGGACCGCGTCCCAGCCGGTGATCTCGGTCAGCTTGTAGATCCAGAGGGCGTTCAGCACGATGAAGATGATCGGGAACAGGCCGAACGCGGCGCCCTCGGTCGCGGCCAGCGCCGCCTGGCCCACGGGCATCGAGTAGGCGAGAACGGCCACTCCCAGGGCCACCGCCAGAGAGACCAGCGACGCCTTCCACGCCTTCCAGCGCAGTCCGCCCAGCAGCACGAAGAGCGTGATCAGGGGCAGCGCGGCGAAGAGCGCGCTCCATCCGAGGGATCCCCACACGGGGTCGAAGACCTGTTGATAAGCAGCCATGACGCGTCCTTGCCTCAAAGTCCGGTGTGCAGTGTGACCCCCGTCACTCCCACTCGCGGGATTGGTCGATTGTCAGACAACCGCACATGCCTGTCAATGGTTCGCGCAAGGGCGCGTGCGAGAATGGCGGTGTCCCCCACGGAGGTGTTCATGGCTCAGGACGCCGCCATCCGGCTGTCCACCGTCTCGGTCGTCGAGGCACTCGCCGCATCCCTGCGCGACCGTGTTCTGGACGGTCAGCTGCCACCGGGAACGACCTTCGCGGAGACCGAGATCGCGGCCGGCTACGGCGTCTCCCGGCCCACCGCCCGCAGCGCGGTGACCGCCCTGGTTCATGAGGGACTCCTGCACCGGGACGCCAACAAGCCCGCCTACGTGCCCCACCTCACGCGCGCCGACGTCGACGACCTGTTCCTGGTCCGCACCCCGCTGGAGACGCAGGTCGTCCGGGTGCTCGTCGAGCGCGGGACGGTACCCGTGACCGCCGCCGAGCGGGCCATCGCGGATCTGGACCGGCTGGGCCCCGACGCACCGCACAGCACCTTCGTCGAATCGGACCTGCGCTTCCACCAGTCGCTGGTGGACGCGGTCGGCAGCCCTCGGCTCAGCCGGCTCTACCGGGGCATCAAGGGCGAGATGCACCTGTGCATGGTGCAGACCCGGCACACGCTGGGCCGCGAGCGCATCGTCGCCGAGCACGGGGCGGTCCTGCAGGCCCTGCGCGCCGGCGACGCGGACGAGGCGGTCCACCGCATGCGGGCCCACCTCGACGGCGCGTGCACCTCACTGCAACAGCTCTTCGCCGACGCCGGGGCCTGACGGCCGGCCACGCACCGCCGCGAACCAACAGGTCGCGGGTCAGGACGGCCGGCCGCGTGCCGGACCCCGGCACCCGGAATGCATCAATGAGCCGTTGCGTACCCATGCGGCACTCGGTTCGACGAGCGCATGGCCGACCCGGCACCCGGCATCCATCGAGGACGTCATGAGGGAGACGCCGGCGCGCAGTGAGCAAGTACCGCACCGTCTTCCGGCCCGAGGCTCAGGCCGAGCGCCGCAAGGTCCCGCCCCGCATGGCTCTTGGCATTTCCCGAGCAGGCCGGCCGGGCTGGAGAGCGACTCGCCGGCACCGAGCCGGCGCGGGACCGGCCAGGGGGCCGGGCTCCACGAGCCCGGCCCCCTCTGACGGTGTGTTGACCACGCCGGCGACGTGGCGTCGGCTCATCCGCTCACACGTTGAAGCGGAACTCCACGACGTCCCCGTCCTGCATCACGTAGTCCTTGCCCTCCATGCGGGCCTTGCCCTTCGCACGGGCCTCGGCGACCGAGCCGGCCTCGACCAGGTCGGCGAAGGAGATCACCTCGGCCTTGATGAAACCCTTCTGGAAGTCCGTGTGGATGACGCCGGCGGCCTCGGGGGCGGTGGCGCCCCTCTTGATCGTCCAGGCGCGCGACTCCTTGGGGCCGGCCGTGAGGTAGGTCTGGAGGCCGAGAGTGTTGAAGCCGACGCGCGCGAGGGTGGCCAGGCCCGGCTCCTCGGCGCCGACCGACTCCAGCAGCTCCATCGCGTCCTCCTCGTCCAGCTCGGCGAGGTCCGCCTCCAGCTTGGCGTTGAGGAAGATCGCCTCGGCGGGGGCGACCAGGGCGCGCTGCTCGTTCTTGAAGTCCTCGTCGACCAGCTCGTCCTCGTCGACGTTGAAGACGTAGAGGAAGGGCTTGGTGGTGAGCAGGTGCAGGTCGTGCAGCGGCTCGGCGCGCTCGCTGCCCTGGACGATGCCGTGCGCGAAGAGCGTGTCGCCCTTCTCCAGGATCTCCTTCGCCTCCTCGACCGCCTTGACCTTCGGCGCGACGTCCTTCTTGATCCGGGACTCCTTCTGGAGGCGCGGCAGGACCTTCTCGATGGTCTGGAGGTCGGCGAGGATCAGCTCGGTGTTGATCGTCTCGATGTCGTCCTTGGGTGAGACCTTGCCGTCGACGTGTACGACGTTCTCGTCCTTGAAGGCGCGGATGACCTGGCAGATCGCGTCGGACTCACGGATGTTGGCCAGGAACTTGTTGCCCAGGCCCTCGCCCTCGGACGCGCCGCGCACGATGCCCGCGATGTCGACGAAGTCGACCGTGGCCGGGAGGATCCGCTGCGAGCCGAAGATCTCGGCCAGCTTGGCCAGACGGGCGTCGGGGACACCGACGACGCCGACGTTCGGCTCGATCGTGGCGAACGGGTAGTTGGCCGCCAGCACGTCGTTCTTGGTCAGGGCGTTGAACAGGGTCGACTTGCCGACATTCGGCAGACCGACGATTCCGATCGTGAGCGACACGTTGCGACTTCCCGTACGTGAGGTGGGGTGACGAGGACCCGCCCGACTGGGCTGCGTGGGCCGATCCACCAGTCTACGGCGTGCCCGCGCCCGCCCCGGCGACGCGTCGAACACCTGCCCCGTGCGACGTCCCGGCGTGTCGAACGGGCTATTCAGCACATAAACACACCTAAGTTGGTCGAGTGGAGCACTACACGAAGCGACCCGTCCCGTACGCAGCGCGACGCGACAAGCCCTCGAAACCCCCTCTGCCCCCGCAGGCGGGGCGCGGGGCCGGCGGCGGCGTCGCCCGCCCCGCCCGGCCGCCCGGCGCGGCTGCCCGGTCGTCGCGTGCACCGGCCGGCGCCGGCGCGCGGTCGGCGGTGAACACACCCGCCCGGCGGCGCCCGGCAGCCGAACGGCGGGGGTCCGCTCCCCCGGCCGTCCGACGGCTGCCGGACCCCCGGCTCACGGGACTGGGCAGCGGGCTGTTCTGCACGGCGGTGATGTTCGCGCTCGGCTGCCTGATCGCGCTGCTGTTCGGGGCCTCGCAGACGGCGTACGGGGTGCTGTTCCTGCCGGTGTGCGTCCTCACCGCGGTGTGGGTGCGCCGCGGGGACCTGCTGACCGCGCCGGTGGTCGTGCCGATCGCCTTCGCGGTGGGTCTGGTGCCGGTCGCCGACGGCAGCGAGGGCACCAGCGGCCGGCTGATGGGCCTGGTCACGGGCCTGGCCACCCAGGCGGGCTGGCTGTACGCGGGCACGCTCACCACCGGTGCGATCGTGATCGTCCGGCGGATCCGCATGATCTCCAGGCGCACGGCCAGGAACCGGGCCCAGGCCTGAGCCGACGCGGGCCCGTCCACACCCCGGCACGACACCGAAGCGCGGGCGGACCGGTGACCTCCGCCTCGATCAGCCCCGCCTCGCTCCTCCCGCCTTGCTCGCTGCCGGTCGGTCCGGTCGGAGGGACCGGCGATCCCGGTGGTGAGGGAGGTCGCGGGCACGGTCCCGGGTGGCACGATCCCCTGCTCGGCCACCAGGACGCCCGCCGTGCGTCCGGCTACCCCTCCGCCCCCGTCGCCGCCCGCATCGCCGCTCCGACGATGCCGGCGTTGTTCTGGAGCTGGGCCGGGACGATCTCGGCCTTGACGCCCTGGATGTGGGGGAGGAACTTTTGGGCCTTGCGGCTGACGCCGCCGCCGATCACGAACAGTTCGGGTGAGAACAGCATCTCCACGTGGGCCAGGTACTTCTGCACCCGCAGCGCCCACTCCTCCCACGACAGGTCGTGGTCCTCCCGCGCCTTGCTGGACGCGCGCTTCTCCGCGTCGTGACCGTGCAGTTCCAGGTGGCCCAGCTCGGTGTTGGGGACGAGGAGGCCGTCCACGAACAGGGCACTGCCGATGCCCGTGCCGAACGTCAGCAGGATCACCGTGCCCCGGCGGTGGCGGCCCGCGCCGAAGTGCATCTCCGCGACGCCCGCCGCGTCCGCGTCGTTGACCACGGTCACCGGCAGGCCGCCCAGCCGGTCGCCGAGCAGCACGCGCGCGTCGGTGTCGATCCAGCTCTTGTCGACGTTGGCCGCCGTGCGGATCGTGCTGCCGCCGGTGACCACACCGGGAAAGGTGATCCCGACCGGTCCGTTCCAGCCGAAGTGGTCGACGACCTGCTTCACGCCGTCGGCCACGGCGTCCGGCGTGGCCGGCTGGGGCGTGAGGACCTTGTGGCGCTCCTGCGCCAGGTCCCCCCGGTCCAGGTCGACCGGGGCGCCCTTGATCCCGGATCCGCCGATGTCCACGCCGAAGATCTGCATGGCCCTACGGTACGACGGACGACCGACGGCGCACGGTCACGGAGTGGATCGTCACCGCACCGCCACGCCCTACTCGGCGGAACCGGCCCCGGTGCCACCGCGCTGCGCCACCAGCGACGCCGCCTCCTCGCGCAGGTCGCGGCGCAGCTCCTTGGGCAGCGAGAAGGTGATGGACTCCTCCGCCGCCTTGACGATCTCCACGTCCTCGAAGCCCCGCCCGGACAGCCAGGCGAGCACCTGCTCGACCAGCACCTCCGGCACCGAGGCGCCCGAGGTCACGCCGACCGTGGAGACACCCTCGAGCCACGCCTCGTCGATCTCGTCGGCGAAGTCCACGAGGTACGCGGCGCGGGCACCCGCGAGCTTGGCGACCTCGACCAGCCGCTTGGAGTTGGAGGAGTTGCGGGAGCCGACCACGATCACCAGGTCGGACTCGGCGCCCATCTGCTTCACCGCGAGCTGACGGTTCTGCGTGGCATAGCAGATGTCGTCGCTGGGCGGGGAGAGGAGCTGGGGGAACTTCTCCTTCAGGGCGTCGACGGTCTCCATGGTCTCGTCGACCGACAGGGTGGTCTGGGACAGCCAGACGACCTTGGACGGGTCGCGCACCTCGACCTTGGCGACGTCCCCGGGGCCGTCGACCAGCTGGATGTGGTCGGGGGCCTCGCCGGAGGTACCGATGACCTCCTCGTGACCCTCGTGCCCGATCAGGAGGATGTCGTAGTCCTCGTTGGCGAAGCGGACCGCTTCCTTGTGCACCTTGGTGACCAGCGGGCAGGTCGCGTCGATCGTGGCGAGGCGGCCCTGCCTGGCCTCCTCGTGGACGACGGGGGCCACACCGTGCGCGGAGAACATGACGATGTTGCCCGGCGGCACCTCCTCCGTTCGTTCGACGAAGATCGCGCCCTTCTTCTCCAGGGTCTGCACGACGTACTTGTTGTGCACGATCTCGTGCCGGACGTAGACGGGGGCACCGTACTGTTCCAGGGCCTTCTCGACGGCGATCACGGCGCGGTCCACACCCGCGCAGTAGCCCCGGGGGGCGGCGAGCAGGACACGGCGGCCAGGCGAAGCAGTCATGCGAACCATCGTAAGGCCGGGCCGGGCCGGGCGATGATCGCCTCCGCGCGGGGCGCGCCCGCGCGGCACCGGCCGTTCGCACACCTGGGGGCCCGCCGGCCCGGTGTTGTCGGTGCGGCGCACTACGCTCGCGGCATGGCTGTCAACACGTCTGCGGAAACGCCCCTGCCCGTCGGTGAGGTGTCGCGGCTGATCGGAGGGTGGATCGACCGGCTCGGCGCGGTGTGGGTGGAGGGGCAGATCACCCAGCTGTCGCGGCGGCCCGGCGCCGGGGTGGTGTTCCTGACGCTGCGGGACCCCTCGTACGACATCTCCGTGGGCGTCACCTGCTACCGGCAGGTGTTCGACGCCGTGGCCGACGTGGTGAGCGAGGGCGCGCGGGTGGTGGTGCACGCCAAGCCCGAGTGGTACGCCCCGCGCGGGCAGCTGTCGCTGCGGGCCGCGGAGATAAGGCCGGTCGGGGTCGGGGAGCTGCTGGCGCGGCTCGAGCAGCTGAAGAAGTCGCTCGCGGGGGAGGGCCTGTTCGCGAGCGAGCGCAAGAAGCCGCTGCCGTTCCTGCCGCATCTGGTGGGGCTGGTGTGCGGGCGCGCCTCGGCGGCGGAGCGGGACGTCCTGGAGAACGCCCGGCACCGCTGGCCGGCCGTCCGCTTCGAGGTGCGCAACGTGGCGGTGCAGGGCGTGCACGCGGTGCCGCAGGTCGTGCAGGCCGTGAAGGAGCTGGACGCGATGGACGACGTGGACGTGATCGTCGTCGCGCGGGGCGGCGGCAGCGTGGAGGACCTGCTGCCCTTCTCCGACGAGCAGCTGGTGCGGACGGTGGCGGCCTGCCGGACGCCGGTGGTCTCCGCGATCGGACACGAGCCGGACACCCCGCTGCTGGACTACGTCGCCGACGTGCGTGCCTCCACGCCGACGGACGCCGCGAAGAAGATCGTGCCGGACGTCGGCGAGGAGTACGAGCGCGTGCGGCAACTGCGGGACCGGGCGCGGCGGTGCGTCCGGGCGCTCGTGGACCGGGAGGAGCGGGGGCTGGCCCATGCGCTGGCCCGGCCCGCGATGGAGGATCCGCACCGGATGATCGACGGTCGCGCCGAGGAGGTCACGTCGCTGCTGGAACGGGCCCGGCGCTGTCTGCGGCACCAGCTCGACCGCGCGGACTCCGAGCTGACGAACACGCACGCGCGCGTGGTCGCCCTCTCCCCCGCCGCGACCCTGAAGCGCGGTTACGCCGTGCTCCAGCGGGCCGACGGGCACGCCGTGCGCGCCCCGGGCGAGGTCGAGGCCGGCGAGGCGCTGCGGGCGCGGGTGTCCGAGGGCGAGTTCACTGTTCGAGTCGATGCGTAGGGTGGGTGGATGACCGGCAACGTGAAGGAATCCACGGAGACGACGGCCGAGGCCGAGGCGCTCGGGTACGAGCAGGCGCGGGACGAGCTGATCGAGGTCGTGCGGCGGCTGGAGGCGGGCGGTACGACGCTGGAGGAGTCCCTGGCACTGTGGGAACGCGGCGAGGAGCTCGCCAAGCTCTGCCGCCGCCGCCTGGACGGCGCCCGCGCCCGCCTGGACGCGGCCCTGGCGGAGGAGTCGGCGACGGGGGACGCGGAGTCCGGGTAGGCACGGGGACAGGGGCCACCGGGCGGCCGTCACTCCGTCCCGGTTCCGGCCCCGCGGGCGGGCGCTCGGCACCGACCGACCCCGGACGACTGCGGCACCGACCGGCCCGGCCCATGGACGCCCACGGCTCCGGCCACGCGGGCCGGCGCTCGGCACCGACCGACCCCGGACGACTGCGGCACCGACCGGCCCGGCCCATGGACGCCCACGGCTCCGGCCCGGCGCCCACCCCGCGGGCCCCACGGCACGATCCGACCCGACTCCCACGCGGCCGTCACTCCCACACGCACCGACCGACCCCCGACGACTGCGGCACCGACCGGCCCGGCCCTTGGACGCCCACGGCTCCGGCCCGGCGCCCACCCCGCGGGCCCCACGGCACGATCCGACTCGACTCCCACGCGGCCGTCACTCCCACACGCACCGACCGACCCCGGGCGACTGCGGCACCGACCCGGCACCTCCGCCCGACTCCGCGGGCGGGCGCTCCGGTAGGGCGGCGGTCGGTGCGGCGTCCCGGCGTCTGGGCGGGGTGCTGCTCAGGCGCGGTCAGCGGCGGTGCGGCGAGCCGGTCTCCGCATGCGGAGGGAGCGGCGCCACGGCCGAGCCCCAGCGCCTTCGGGCCATGCCCTCTGCATACGCGAGTGCGCGCACGTCGAGTCCGGCGCCGCACGTCGAGCCCGGCACCGCGCGCGGCCGGCCCCGGTTCGATCCCCGCCTCGGCGGGCGCCCGGGCAGGCGCAGGCGGGGGGACCGGAGCGGCGCGGGACCAGGCCGCCCCGCGGTCACTCCGTGCGCAGTGACTGCGCCATCTTCGTCAGCGTGCCGAAGGACGCCGAGCCGGTCACCACCGTGGTGGAGCCCTCGGTGCCCTCCAGCACCAGGGCGTCGTAGCGCTCGCCCTCGTAGCGGGTCCAGGTACGGCCGTCGATCTGCTGTGTCGCCCCCGTGTTCTCCGCGCCCTGGGTCACGTCGTCTATGAACGCCATCCGCTTGGCCGCGGACTGCTCGAGGGCCACGTACTCCCCCGCGCTGGTGTGGTAGCCGAGGTGCCAGGCATCGGACTCCTCGCCCTGGAAGCGGACCGAGGTGGGCTTCCAGGACCGGGGCAGGCCCTCGGGCGCGGCCACCGGGTAGGCGGCGGCACGCCGGGCCGTGAGCAGCTCGACCCGGTAGTCGACCCGCCTGATCTCCGGCTCGCTGTCGTCGTGCGGGATGAAGAGCCAGACCACCCCTGCGGCGAGCCCGACGAGGACCAGGGAGAGGATCATGTCCCGGGCCGACTTCCGCATGCTGTTGCTTCCTGCCACGCCCCCTATCGTCGCAGGTCCCTGCTGCGCTCATCCGTGGGGGCCACTGCTCATTTTGTCTGCCTAACGATAGAGTCGTGCCCACACCCTCATCCGGCCGTCGTCGTACAGAAAGGTGCGCTCCGATGACCGAGCATCATCATCTGCCGTCCGAGCTCGATGTGCCCTCCGAGGCACCCGACCGCAACCTCGCCCTCGAGCTGGTCCGGGTGACCGAGGCCGCGGCGATGGCCGCCGGCCGCTGGGTCGGGCGCGGGGACAAGAACGGCGCCGACGGTGCCGCGGTGCGCGCCATGCGGACCCTCGTCTCGACCGTCTCGATGAACGGCGTCGTCGTCATCGGCGAGGGCGAGAAGGACGAGGCCCCGATGCTCTTCAACGGGGAGCGCGTGGGCGACGGTACCGGGCCCGAGTGCGACATCGCCGTCGACCCGATCGACGGCACCACGCTGACCGCCAAGGGCATGACCAACGCCATCGCCGTGCTGGCCGCCGCCGAGCGCGGGTCGATGTTCGACCCGTCGGCCGTGTTCTACATGGACAAGCTGGTCACCGGCCCGGAGGCCGCCGACTTCGTCGACATCAACGCTCCGGTGTCGGTGAACATCCGCCGGGTCGCCAAGGCCAAGCGGGTCACCCCCGAGGACGTCACGGTGGTGATCCTCGACCGGCCGCGGCACGAGGGCATCATCAAGGAGATCCGCGAGACCGGTGCCCGCATCAAGCTCATCACCGACGGTGACGTGGCCGGCTCGATCCTCGCCCTGCGCGAGGGCACCGGCATCGACCTGCTGCTCGGCATCGGCGGCACCCCCGAGGGCATCATCTCGGCCTGTGCCGTGAAGTGCCTGGGCGGCACCATCCAGGGCAAGCTGTGGCCGAAGGACGACGAGGAGCGCCGGCGGGCGATCGACGCCGGCCACGACCTCGACCGCGTGCTGACCACGGACGACCTGGTCTCCGGCGACAACGTGTTCTTCGTGGCCACCGGCATCACCGACGGCGAGCTGCTGCGCGGCGTGCGCTACCGCTCCGAGACGGCCACGACCGACTCGATCGTGATGCGGTCCAAGTCGGGCACGGTCCGCCGGATCGACTCCGAGCACCGCCTGAGCAAGCTGCGCGCCTACAGCGCGATCGACTTCGACCGGGCCAAGTGACCTCGGCGGTCGCGCGGTAGCGCCACGGCGCCGGGACGGTACGGACCGTCCAGGGCGCCGAAAGGGCGCCCCCTGTGCGGAGGGGGCGCCCTTTCGCGTGTCCGGGGGCGGTGTCAGCCGGCCGCCGCGACGGGTCCGGTGGCACGGGCCGTCTTCTTCAGCTCCATCTCGCGGCGCCGGCGCCGGGCCAGCACCACACGGCGCTCGGCCGCCGTCAGGCCGCCCCAGACGCCATAGGGCTCGGGCTGGAGGAGAGCGTGCTCACGGCACTCGACCATCACCGGACAGCGTGCACAGACCCGCTTGGCCGCCTCCTCGCGGGAGAGCCGGGCTGCGGTGGGTTCCTTCGAGGGTGCGAAGAACAGGCCGGCCTCGTCACGACGGCACACCGCCTCGGTGTGCCAGGGGGCGTCTTGGTCCCTGTCGCGCGCCGGCACCCGCTGAACCGGAACGGCAGCTACCTGCAGGGACGAACGCGGCGGTTGCAGCACGGTCTACTCCTGACGACGGCTTCGCGAGCGAGAGACGATGCGTCAAGGCCTACCCGCTGTACGCGCGCCTATGCACTGAGTCCCCAACCGCCGTTCGCGGCAACCCACTTCGGCAGCCGCGGACCGGACCCGCGACGGACCCGCCGACTCCGTTTCACCGTGGGTTCACGCGGGTTCGCAGGCGTCAACGGTCCAGGCGCTTGCGCAAACCCCCGTCGACGGAGCGCTGCACCCGGTCGAGGATGTCCGCGACCAGCCTGCCGCGGCGGGGCCGCGCCTCGATGCTGCCGAGCACCGCCCAGCCGTCCACGTAGACGACCGGGGCCTCGGGGTCGTCGGCGTCGAGGGTGTCCACCTCGAAGCTGCCGAGCACGCCGCCGCCCATGCCGCGCAGCGACACGTTCTCCGGGACGCGGATCTCGACGCTGCCGCAGACGGAGAAGGCCTTGACCACGACCTGCTGGTGGTCGAAGAGGGCCTCACTGAGGTCGATCTCCACGCTGCCGAAGACCGCGTACGCGTGGATCCGGCGCCCGGCCCGCCGGCGGCCCTTGCGGACCGCGGCGCTGAAGACCGCGACCACGTTGTCGTCGGGGTCGACGGGAACGGTGCCGGCGGCGGGGCGACCGGGCACCGGGGCAGGGGCCGCCGCACGACGACGCTCGTGAGCGGCCGGCAGGTCCCGGACGAAGGCGTCCAGCTCGCCCACCGTCCTCGCGGCCAGCACGCCCTCGACCCGCTCGGCGTGCTCGTCGGCGGTCAGGCGGCCTTCGGCGAGGGCGTCGCGCAGGAGGTCGGCGATGCGGTCACGGTCGGCGTCCGAGGCCCGCAGCTCGGCGGCCGGAGCCGCCCCGTCGCGCTGCTGGGCGTGCTTCTGAAGGTCCACGGCAGCAGCGTACCCAAACGCGATAGATCGCGACTACCCCTCGACGCGCTTCGCCGGAGAACCACTGAGGACAACCTCACAGGTGCCCGCCCGGCCCCAGGTTCTACGCTGGGGGCGCCCGCCAACGTCGGCGGGCGGCCGTCTGTCGAGTGAGGAATGGGCGAGATGCCTGAGTTCGAGTACGCCGATCTGCTCCCCATGGGAGAGGACACCACCCCCTACCGGCTGGTGACCTCCGAAGGTGTCTCCACCTTCGAGGCCGACGGGCGGACCTTCCTCAAGGTGGAGCCGGAGGCGCTGCGCAAGCTCGCCGAGGAGGCCATCCACGACATCCAGCACTATCTGCGCCCCGCCCACCTCGCCCAGCTGCGCCGGATCATCGACGACCCGGAGGCCAGCGCCAACGACAAGTTCGTCGCCCTGGACCTGCTGAAGAACGCGAACATCGCGGCGGCCGGCGTGCTGCCCATGTGCCAGGACACCGGCACGGCGATCGTCATGGGCAAGCGCGGCCAGAACGTGCTGACCGAGGGCAGGGACGAGGAGGCCCTGTCCCGGGGCATCTACGACGCATACACCCGGCTGAACCTGCGCTACTCGCAGATGGCTCCCCTCACCATGTGGGAGGAGAAGAACACCGGCACCAACCTCCCCGCCCAGATCGAGCTGTACGCCACCGACGGCGGCGCCTACAAGTTCCTGTTCATGGCCAAGGGCGGCGGCTCGGCCAACAAGAGCTTCCTCTACCAGGAGACCAAGGCGGTCCTGAACGAGTCCTCCATGATGAAGTTCCTGGAGGAGAAGATCCGCTCGCTGGGCACGGCCGCCTGCCCGCCGTACCACCTGGCGATCGTCGTCGGCGGCACGTCGGCCGAGTACGCGCTGAAGACCGCGAAGTACGCCTCCGCCCACTACCTGGACACCATGCCGACCGAGGGCTCGCCGCTCGGCCACGGCTTCCGGGACGAGGAGCTGGAGCAGAAGGTCTTCGAGCTCACGCAGAAGATCGGCATCGGCGCGCAGTTCGGCGGCAAGTACTTCTGCCACGACGTCCGCGTGATCCGCCTCCCGCGGCACGGCGCGTCCTGCCCGGTCGCCATCGCCGTGTCCTGCTCCGCCGACCGCCAGGCCGTCGCGAAGATCACCGCCGAGGGCGTGTTCCTGGAGCAGCTGGAGCGGGACCCGGCGCGGTTCCTGCCCGACACCACGGACGAGCACCTGGACGAGTCGGGCGACGTCGTGAAGATCGACCTGAACCAGCCGATGGAGACGATCCTCGCCGAGCTGACCAAGTACCCGGTCAAGACGCGGCTGTCCCTCACCGGCCCGCTGGTCGTGGCGCGCGACATCGCGCACGCCAAGATCAAGGAGCGGCTGGACGCCGGCGAGGAGATGCCGCAGTACCTGAAGGACCACCCGGTGTACTACGCCGGCCCGGCCAAGACGCCCGAGGGCTACGCGTCCGGCTCCTTCGGCCCCACCACGGCGGGCCGCATGGACTCCTACGTCGAGCAGTTCCAGGCGGCGGGCGGCTCCAAGGTGATGCTGGCCAAGGGCAACCGCAGCAAGCAGGTCACCGACGCGTGCGCGACGCACGGCGGTTTCTACCTCGGCTCGATCGGCGGCCCGGCCGCCCGGCTCGCCCAGGACTGCATCAAGAAGGTCGAGGTCGTCGAGTACGAGGAGCTCGGCATGGAGGCCGTCTGGAAGATCGAGGTCGAGGACTTCCCGGCGTTCATCGTGGTCGACGACAAGGGCAACGACTTCTTCCAGGACCCGGCCCCTCAGCCCACGTTCACGTCGATCCCGGTCCGGGGTCCCGGCCTGTCCTGAGCCACCCCAGCTCCCCACGAAAATGATCCTCGCCTGCCGTGCGAGGAGGCCGCAGCGCGTACCGGTGCCTCCCCGCACCCGGGGAGCGGCGCATGACGTGACCATGTGGCTCCGAGGAACCATGTATCACGACAGCCGTGTTGAGCCTGGTGGTTGAGTCAGCGGGTTTCTGGTCATGGGATGCCCTGGCCGCGGTGGGCACCTGGGCCGCGATCGTGGCGACGGTGTGCATCGGATGGCTGGGGAGTTGCGAAGCGAGGGCGGAGGCCCCGGACGAGTTCCGGGGCTTTCGTGTGTGTTCAGGGCAGCGTGGCAGCGCGGTTCCGCCCACGGCCACCGCGGAAGGCGGGGTCAGCAGCCCCCTTTGCCGCGCGGACGCCGACTGAGCCGATCGCGCGCCGCAGCCGGTCCGGTTCGCCCCGGGCGCCGAGTCCGTCGAGGATCACGCCCTGGGCGGGCTCGGACCCGCTCCCGGCTCCCCTGGGCGAAGCGCCGGTAGACCGTGGCTGGGGTATCACCCCGCGACCGTTCCCACCGTCCGGGTGGGCGGTCCGGCTCCGAATCCACCGCCCCGTCCCGCAGTTCATCTCCGCGTTCCCGCGCCCGCCGTCCTGACGCCCTGCCGCCCCCTTCGCCCCACCGTCGTGACGCCCCGCTGCCCCCTTCGCCCCGCTGCCCCCTTCGCCCCGCCGTCGCCCGCCACCCCGCTCCCCGCTCCCTCCGGCGTCCGGATTGCGGACGGCATGAGCGGTCTTCGGACAACCGGCCCGCGCGGGCGTCGATTCCGTTGACGCGCTCAACAATCGCTGTGACCCTTCCTCTCGGCATGAACATGCCATTGGCGCACCCCACCGCCACTCCCCGAGGAGACAAGGTGAAACGAAGACTCGCCATGGCGAGCCTCTCCCTCGCCGTCGTGCTCGGCGTCGCGACGCCCACCGCCATCGCGGCCGACGCGACGCCCGCCCAGCGGACACAGCACCGCACCGCCGAGTACACCACCGCCGCGAGCGCGGCACCCGACGTCGACGTGACCAAGGTGAAGGCGCACCTGAACGAACTCAGCGCCATCGCCGGCCGCAACGGCGGCAACCGCCGCTCCACCGGCCAGGGCTACCGCGACTCGGTCGCCTACGTGAAGGGCAAGCTGCAGGCGGCCGGTTACACCGTGACCGAGCAGCCCTGCACCTCCGGCTGCACCAGCGGCGCCGGCCCCAACCTGATCGCCGAGTGGCCGCACGGCGACACCGCCAACGTCTACATGTTCGGCGCCCACCTCGACAGCGTCTCGGCGGGCCCCGGCATGAACGACAACGGCTCCGGCTCGGCCGCCCTGCTGGAGACCGCCCTGACCCTGGCGCAGCAGAACCCCACCCTGCGCAACCGGGTCCGCTTCGGCTGGTGGACCGACGAGGAGCAGGGCCTCAACGGCTCCGACTTCTACGTCCGTTCGCTGTCCTCCACCGAACGGTCCAGGATCAGGGCGTACTACAACTTCGACATGATCGCCTCCACCAACGGCGGTTACTTCATCAACCACATCACCTCGTCGGCCGCCGCGCCGATGAAGGCGTACTGGGACTCGCTGGGCCTGCAGCCCGAGGAGAACACCGAGGGCGCCGGACGCAGCGACGACTACTCCTTCGAGCAGTACGGCATCGCCACCTCCGGCTACGCGATGGGGGCCAGCGCCCGCAAGACCTCCGCACAGGCCGCGAAGTGGGGCGGGACGGCCGGGTCCGCCTACGACCCCTGCTACCACCGCTCCTGCGACACCCTCACCAACATCAACACCACGGGTCTGGACCGCGCGTCCGACGGCATCGCCCACACGCTGTGGCAGCAGGCCGTGGGGACCGGCACCGGCGGGTGCGACACGCGCGACGTCATGGTCAACGGCGGTTTCGAGAACGGCACCTCGCCGTGGACCGGGGACACCGGGTCCATCGGCGCCCAGGCGGGCCAGTCCGCCCACACCGGCACCCGGTTCGCCTGGCTCGGCGGCTACGGCTCCACCCGCACCGAGACGATCAACCAGACGGTGACCGTCCCGTCCGGGTGCGCCAGGGTGACGCTGGGCTACTGGCTGCACATCGACACAGCCGAGTCCGGCTCGACGCCCTACGACACGTTCAAGGTGAAGGTGGACGGCAGCACGCTCACCACGCTGAGCAACGCCGACGCCCGCAGCGGCTACGTCCAGCGCTCCGTCGACCTGACGGCGTACGCCGGCCGGCAGGTGACGGTGACGTTCACCGCGGCCGAGGACTCCTCGCTGCAGACCAGCTTCGTCGTCGACGACGTGACCCTGCAGGGCGCCTGACCGCCCCGGCCGCCTCCCCCCACGGGCGCCCCGCCCCGCCGTGTTCCCTGCGGCGGGGCGGGAGCCGTCCGGCCCGCGGGCAGGGGATGCTGGCGGCGGGGTACCGAGCAGGGGAATACGCCCGGCCGGAACCGCTGCTGAGCACCTGTGGAGGTACGACGATGACGACCACGGACGACGACCGGAACCACCGCATCGAGCACGACTCCATGGGGGAGGTGAAGGTGCCGGCCCACGCCAAGTGGCGCGCCCAGACCCAGCGGGCCGTGGAGAACTTCCCGGTCTCCGGTCAGCGCCTGGAACGGGCCCACATCGAGGCGCTGGCGCGCGTCAAGGGCGCCGCGGCCAGGGTGAACGCACGGCTGGGCGTGCTGGACCGGGACGTCGCCGAGGCCATCGAGGGCGCGGCGGACGAGGTGGCGCGGGGTGACTGGGACGAGCACTTCCCCGTGGACGTCTTCCAGACCGGGTCCGGGACCTCGTCCAACATGAACGCCAACGAGGTGATCGCCACCCTGGCGAGCGAGCGTCTGGGCCGGGACGTGCACCCGAACGACCACGTCAACGCCTCCCAGTCGTCCAACGACGTCTTCCCCTCCTCGATCCACATCGCCGCCACCGCCACCGTCACCCGTGATCTGATCCCCGCGCTGGACCACCTCGCCGCCTCGCTCGAGCGCAAGGCCGTGGAGTTCGCCGACGTGGTCAAGTCCGGGCGCACCCACCTCATGGACGCGACCCCGGTGACGCTCGGCCAGGAGTTCGGCGGGTACGCGGCCCAGGTGCGGTACGGGATCGAGCGGCTGCACGCCTCCCTGCCGCGGCTGGCCGAGCTGCCGCTGGGCGGGACCGCCGTCGGCACCGGCATCAACACCCCGCCCGGGTTCTCCGCGGCCGTGATCGAGGAGGTCGCCCGGGTCACCGGGCTGCCGCTCACCGAGGCGCGCGACCACTTCGAGGCGCAGGGTGCCCGGGACGGCATCGTGGAGACCAGCGGACAGCTGCGGACGATCGCCGTCGGGCTGACGAAGATCGCCAACGATCTGCGGTGGATGTCCTCCGGGCCGCGCACCGGCCTCGCGGAGATCAGCCTGCCCGACCTCCAGCCCGGCTCCTCCATCATGCCCGGCAAGGTCAACCCGGTCGTCCCGGAGGCCGTGCTCATGGTGTGCGCGCAGGTCACCGGGAACGACGCGACCGTCGCCGCGGCCGGCGCCTCCGGCAACTTCGAGCTCAACGTGATGCTGCCGGTCATCGCGAAGAACGTGCTGGAGTCGATCCGTCTGCTGGCCAACGTCTCGCGGCTCCTCGCCGACCGCACCGTCGACGGCATCGTCGCCCATCGCGAGCGGGCCCGCGAGTACGCCGAGTCCTCGCCGTCCGTCGTCACCCCGCTGAACCGGTACATCGGTTACGAGGAGGCCGCCAAGGTCGCCAAGAAGGCACTGGCCGAGCGGAAGACGATCCGGCAGGTGGTCCTGGAGAGCGGGTACGTCGACCGGGGCGACCTCACCCTGGAGCAGCTCGACCGGGCCCTGGACGTCCTGCGGATGACGCGCCCGTGACGGACGGGCCCCGGGTGTGAACCGCGCCGGTCCCCGCACCGTCGTATGCCTGGGGCACCTAATATCTGTACATGGCAGACGGCGGAGCGGTGAGAGGCGTGGAGCGCGGGGAGACGGACGGTGCGGCGGGCCCCTGGGCGCCCGGGACCCAGGTCCTGTGGCGGTACCGGGAGAACGGCGGCGCGCGCATACACATCGCGCGCCCCGTCACGGTCGTGCGCGACGACCCGGACCTGCTCGCCGTGTGGATGGCGCCCGGCACCGAGTGCGTGAAGCCGGTGCTCGCCGACGGCACGCCCGTCCATCAGGAGCCGCTCGCCACCCGGTACACCAAGCCGCGGACGGTGCGTCGGGACCGGTGGTTCGGCAGCGGGGTGCTGAAGCTGGCGCGGCCCGGCGAACCGTGGTCGGTGTGGCTCTTCTGGGAGCCGGGGTGGCGGTTCAAGAACTGGTACGTGAACCTGGAGGAGCCACTGGCCCGCTGGTCGGGCGGGGTCGACTCCGAGGACCATTTTCTGGACATCTCCGTGCACGCCGACCGCAGTTGGCACTGGCGTGACGAGGACGAGTTCGCGCAGGCCCAGCGGGACGGGCTGGTGGGCCCCGCGCTGGCCGAGCGGGTGCGGGAGGCCGGGCGGGCCGTGGTCGAGGTGATCGGCGCCTGGGAGGCTCCGTTCTCGGACGGCTGGCAGAACTGGCGCCCGGATCCGTCCTGGGCGGTACCGTCACTGCCACAGGACTGGGACCGTACGCCCGCGCATCTGTCCTCATGAGACCCTTGATGCGCCCCCGGGCAAGAAACGTAGGATCGTCCTCCGCAAGGGCGTGGGGCGGCAACTACCGGAGCACACGCTGGGCTTGACCGATCGTCACCGAGGGGCGGCAGGACGTGAGCGAGGGGCACGAGGGCAACACCGGTACGGGCCGGGCACGGTCCGCCGGCGGCACGGGAACGACCTCCGATCACGCGGGAATCCCGTTCCCGGAGCACGTATTGCGGGTATCGGAGTTTCGGCGGGAGGAACTGCACGCGTGGCCCACAGCCCGGTCCCCGTACTCCCGTCGTCCGCCCCGAGGGCGGACCGCGCGCCGGGCTCGGCCGGCCGGGCGGGATCATGAGGGCAGGGCCGTGGCCCCGGACGGATGGACTCGACACGCGTGACGGAGCAGCCGACCTCCTTCGAACGCCCGCAGCCGGGCGCCGACCCCGTGGATCCCCACGGGGCGCTCCTGCGCACCCCGGCACCGGCCCACGTGTCCGGCACGGCGGCCGCCTTACCGGTACAGGGCCGCCCGGGCGGTGAGCCCGCCGGGTCCGGGAGCGCAGGCCCGGGGACGGCCGCCTCGGGCACCGCGTCACCGGGCACCACGTCACCGGGCACCGTCGCCCCCGGCGGCACCGGTCAGGACCCGGCGTCGGGCCCGTGCTGCGAGCACTCCCAGCCGGGTGCCGACCAGAGCGCCGAGCCCGATCCGCACCGGCCGCGGCCCGTGACCGAGGGCATCCCGGTGCAGCCCGACGCGGGCCAGGGCGCGGAGGAGCGGGGTCCCGGCGGCCTGGAGCGCCGGAGCGGTCAGGTCACGCCGCCCGGACGGCCCACGCCGATGCGGCGGGACGGGGACCGGCTGCGGTTCGTCGGCGCCGCGACCCGGCGGATCGCCCGCGGCATCGACCTGGACGAGATCGTCATGGGGCTGTGCCGGGCGACCGTGCCGACCTTCTCCGACGCGATACTGGTGTACCTGCGCGATCCGCTGCCGGTCGGCGACGAGCGGCCGACCGGGCCGCTGGTGCTGCGGCTGCGCCGCACGGACCGGATCCCGGCCGAACGCGACACCGAGGGCGGCGGATTCACGCCGGCCGCCCAGCCGGAGCCGCACGAGCTGGACTCGGTCGGCGAGGAGCTGTGCACGGTCCGGCCGGGCAGTGCCCTCGCGGAAGTGCTGCGCGGCGTACGGCCGGTGTTCACCGACGCCCCGGCCGCCCGTGCCGCGCTGCCCGAACTCCTCGGCGAGGAGGGGGAGTCGGCGGTGCCCGACGGTCAGCGCGCGATCCTGGCACCGCTGCGCGGCCGGCGCCGGGTGATCGGCGCGGCGCTGTTCCTGCGTCGCCCGGAGCGCATCCCGTTCGAGGCCGACGACCTGCTGGTGGCCGCGCAGCTCGCCACGCACAGCGCCCTGGGCATCGACAAGGCCGTGCTGTACGGCCGCGAGGCCTACATCGCCGACGAGTTGCAGCGCACCATGCTGCCGGAGAACCTGCCCCGCTGCACCGGCGTGCGGCTGGCCTCCCGGTACCTGCCGGCTGCGGAGACCGCGCGGGTCGGCGGCGACTGGTACGACGCCATCCCGCTGCCCGGCAGCCGGGTGGCGCTGGTCGTCGGTGACGTCATGGGCCACTCCATGACTCCGCCGCGATCATGGGCCAGTTGCGCACCACCGCGCAGACCCTGGCCGGGCTGGACCTGCCGCCGCAGGAGGTGCTGCACCACCTGGACGAGCAGGCGCAGCGGCTGGGTGTGGACCGCATGGCGACCTGTCTGTACGCGGTCTACGACCCGGTCGCGCACCGCATCACCATCGCCAACGCCGGACACCCGCCGCCCATCCTGCTCCAGCTGGGCGGCCGGGCCGAGGTGCTGCGGGTGCCGGCGGGCGCCCCGATCGGCGTGGGAGGGGTCGACTTCGAGGCCGTCGAGCTGGATGCGCCCGCGGGGGCGACCCTGCTGCTGTACACCGACGGGCTGGTGGAGTCGCGGCTGCGGGACGTGTGGACCGGCATCGAGCAGCTGCGCGAGAAGCTCGCCGCGACCGCGCAGCTCACCGGGCCGGACCATCCGCCGCCGCTGGAGGCGCTGTGCGACGAGGTGCTGGACATGCTCGGCCCGGGTGACCGGGACGACGACATCGCGCTGCTCGCCGCCCGCTTCGACGGGATCGCGCCGAGCGACGTGGCGTACTGGTTCCTGGAGCCGGAGGACGCCGCCCCAGGCCGGGCCCGGCGGCTGGCCCGGCGGGCGCTGTCCCGCTGGGGCATGGAGGACCTGAGCGACTCGGTGGAGCTGCTGGTCAGCGAGGTGGTGACGAATGCCGTGCGCTATGCCACCCGGCCGGTCACGCTGCGGCTGCTGCGCACCGACGTGCTGCGCTGCGAGGTCGGCGACGACGTGCCGCAGCTGCCGCGGCTTCGGCAGGCGCGCGCGACGGACGAGGGCGGGCGCGGGCTGTACCTGGTGAACCGGCTGGCCCGGCGCTGGGGTGCGACTCGGCTGAGCACGGGCAAGGTGGTGTGGTTCGAACTGAACCACGGCTGAGCACCGGCACGGTGTGAGGGGCGCCCGGTGATGCACACCGGGCGCCCCTCACACCGTGCTACGGCTCCACCGGTTCGGCGGAGTCCTCGTGCTACGGCTCCACCGGTTCGGCGGAGTCCTCCGGGATGCCGAAGGTCGGCGGGTCCGAGGGGGTGGTGTCCGCCGGCGGCTCGGTCGTCGGGGTCCCGGTGGTGGGCGGCTCGGTGGTGGGCGTCCGGGACGGGCTCGCGGTCGGTGGCGCGGTGGTGGGCGGCGGGGTCGTGGGCTCCCGGGTCGGCGTCCGGGACGGGGTCGCCGACGGCTTCGGGGGCCGGCTCGGCTCGACGGCCGCGCCCTGGTCGGTCTCCAGGTCGAACCTGCTGGTCCCGTCCAGCACGCCGAAGGTGTACGCGGCCCAGATCTTCGCCGGGAAGCCGCCACCGTCGACGCGGGGCTTGCCGGCCGCGCCGTACATCGCGACCTGCTTGTGCGGGGGCTCGTCGTCCTCGCCGAACAGGCCGACGGAGGTGACCAGGTCGGGCGTGAAGCCGGTGAACCAGGCCGACTTGTTGTCGTCGGAGGTGCCGGTCTTGCCGGCGACCTGCTGCCCGCCGCGCAGCGGGTTGTTCCGGACGGCCTCGCGGGCGGTGCCGTCGTCGACCACGCCGGTGAGCACCGAGGTCACGGTGTCGGCGGTCTCGCGGCCGATGACCTCGTCGCCGATCGCCTCGGGCATGGTGACCGAGCGGCTCATGTGCTCCGCCGACTCGATGACGGTCGGGCTGGTCTTCTTGCCGTGGTTGGCGAGGGTGGCGTAGACGCCGGCCATCTGCAGGGGGCTCGCCCCCATGGAGCCGAGGGTCTGGGCGGGCACGGCCTCGAGGTCCTCGACGGCCATGCCGAGCCGGCCCGCGGTCTCCATCACCTTCGGCATGCCGACGTCGACGCCCATCTGCGCGAAGACGGAGTTGACGGACTTGTTCATCGCCGTCTGGACGGTGATGTCGCCGTAGTTGCGGTCGTCCTCGTTCTCCGGGGCGAAGCCGACCTTCCGGCCGTTCGCCACGACCGGACGTTCGCTGGTGCCGTCGTAGAGGGTGCGGGCCGTGATGGGCCTGCCGGCCTGGGTCCTGGCCGCCTCCTCGAGGGCGGCGGCCAGGATCACCGGCTTGAAGGTGGAGGCGGGCTGGTAGTCGGTGCGGGTGGCGTTGTTGTAGTAGTGCTTGAGGTAGTCGACGCCGCCGTACATCGCCACGACCGAGCCCGTCTTCGGGTCCACCGACACGGCACCGGCCTGGACGTCCGCGTCGACCTCGCGTTCCTTCGGGTCCAACTCGTCGGTGAGCCGGGTGCGGACGGCCTTCTCCAGGGCCGCCTGCTTCTTCCTGTCGATGGTGAGCGTGACGGTCCAGCCACCGGCGTCAACCAGGGCGTCGGCCTGCTTGTCGTCCTCGGCGGTGCCGTCGGCGACGAGTTGCTGCTTCAGGGCGTCGTTGGCCGCCGTGACGATGTAGCCGGCCTGCCCCTTCAGGCCGGGGTCGCCGCGCGGTTCCTCCGGCTCGGGGAACGTCATCCCGGCCCGCTCGGACGCGTCGAGCCAGCCCTCCTCGACCATGTTGTCCAGGACGTAGTTCCAGCGCTGCTCGACCAGCCGCTTGCCCTGGTCCGAGGCGACCGCCCAGTCGTACTGGCTGGGCGCCTGGAGCAGCGCGGCGAGGTAGGCGCCCTGCTCGACGGTGAGGTCCTCGGCGTCCACGCGGTAGTAGGCGCGGGCGGCGGCCTGGATGCCGTAGGCGTTGCGGCCGTAGTAACTGGTGTTGATGTAGCCGGCGAGGATGTCGTCCTTGGACTTCTCCCGGTCCAGCTTCAGCGAGATGACCAGTTCCTTCAGCTTGCGCGTGACGGTCTGTTCCTGCGTCAGGTAGTAGTTCTTGACGTACTGCTGGGTGATCGTCGATCCGCCCTGCGCGCCCTTGCCGGAGAGGGTTTTGAACAGGCCGCGCGCGGTGCCCTTGAGGTCGACGCCGGCGTCCTTGTAGAAGGTCTTGTTCTCGGCGGCGACGAAGGCCAGCCGGACCGGCTTGGAGATCTTCGCCAGGTCGACGACCTCGCGGTTGACCTCGCCGTCGCGGGCCATGATCGTGCCGTCGCTGTACTTGTAGACGTTGCTCTGCCGTTTGGCGTCGGCGTTCCCCTCGGGGATGTCGATCACCATGTACAGCACGATGAAGGCACCCATGCCGAGGAGGCAGAGTCCGAGGAAGGTGCCGAGGATCTTCTTCCAGGTGAAGAGGCCGCGTATGCCGCTGCGGCCGGCGGCGCGCGACGAACGGCGGCCGCGGGGCGCGGTTCGGCGCCCGCCGCGCTCTCGTGCGCGTCTTTCTTCCGCTCGTCCCATGGGTCCGCTTCCGCTCCGCTTCGCTCAGGTGTGCTCGGCAGCCACACCGGTTCGCCGCTCCGGTCGGCTCCGAAAGCTAACACCGGGAGCTATGACAAAGGGCCGCCGATCCGGTCTTTACGGACGTGACAATCAGCACCCGCCCCACCGAAACCGACGTCCGGGAGGTGTGCGAGGTTGCCGCCGCGGGGTAAAGTGATATCACTTAGCTAGACAGGCGCTAGCCACGCGTCCCGCGCGGAAGGCGTCCGGAGAAGACGGGGGACCCTCCATGTCCACACACGACTCGCAGGTCACGGCCGACGTGCCGGAGATGCCGGCCCCGCGCGTGCGGGAGTTCGCGGCGCGCAGCATCGGCGGCGGCCTGGCCCTGCTGCTGGGACTGACCGGACTGCTACTGGGCGCCGGGACGATCGCCGCCGCCACGGCGGTCGCCGCCACCGGCGTCAAGGCCGTGCTGATCATCGGCGGCATCCTGGTCGCGCTCGCCTCCTTCCTGGCGATGTGCGGGCTGAACATGGTGGCTCCGGGCGAGGCCCGGGTGGTGCAGCTCTTCGGCCGCTACCGGGGCACGATCCGCCAGGACGGCCTGCGGTGGGTCAACCCCTTCACCTCGCGCACCAAGATCTCGACCCGGGTGCGCAACCACGAGACCGCCGTGCTGAAGGTCAACGACGCCTACGGCAACCCGATCGAGCTCGCCGCGGTCGTGGTGTGGCGGGTGGAGGACACCGCGCAGGCGACCTTCGAGGTGGACGACTACGTCGAGTTCGTCTCCACCCAGACCGAGGCGGCCGTGCGCCACATCGCCATCGAGTACCCCTACGACGCCCACGACGAGGACGGCCTGTCGCTGCGTGGCAACGCGGAGGAGATCACCGAGAAGCTCGCCCTCGAGCTGCACGCGCGCGTGGAGGCGGCCGGTGTGCAGATCATCGAGTCCCGCTTCACCCACCTCGCGTACGCTCCGGAGATCGCCTCGGCGATGCTCCAGCGGCAGCAGGCCGGGGCGGTCGTGGCGGCGCGGCAGCTCATCGTGGAGGGCGCCGTGGGGATGGTCGAGACGGCGCTGACCCGGATCGCCGAGCAGGACATCGTGGAACTGGACTCCGAGCGCAAGGCGGCGATGGTGTCGAATCTGATGGTGGTGCTGTGCGGGGACCGTTCCGCGCAGCCGGTCCTCAACACCGGGACCCTCTACCAGTGACGGCCCCCTCGGACCCCCCGGAGGGCACCGCCCCCCGGCGCCGGCCGCAGCAGCGCAAGCAGGTGCTGCTGCGGCTCGACCCGCTGGTGTACGAGGCCCTGGCCCGCTGGGCCAACGACGAGCTGCGCTCGGCCAACGCCCAGATCGAGTTCCTCCTGCGCCGGGCCCTGGCCGAGTCGGGCCGCCTGCCCGGTGGCGCGGGCCCGCTGCCCCGCCGCGGCCGGCCGCCGGCGCAGCCGCCCGGCGACACGCCGGGACCGCCGTGACGGAACCGTGACAATCGCCCGCCACCTGGGCGGCCGCACGCCCCGCCACGAACTGCACACTCGGCGTATACATGGGGCGTATACACCGTGTGTAGAGTCCTCGGCATGTCCATCGGTCACACCCTTCTGGGGCTCCTGGAGTCGGGTCCGCGTCATGGTTACGACCTGAAGCGGGCCTTCGACGAGAAGTTCGGTCACGACCGGCCGCTGCATTACGGCCAGGTCTACTCGACGATGTCCCGCCTGCTGAAGAACGGGCTGGTCGAGGTCGACGGCATCGAGGCCGGCGGCGGCCCCGAGCGCAAGCGGTACGCGATCACCGAGGCCGGCATCACCGACGTCGAGCGCTGGCTCGCCACGCCGGAGAAGCCGGAGCCGTACCTCCAGTCGACGCTGTACACCAAGGTCGTCCTGGCGCTGCTCACCCGCCGCGACGCCGCCGACATCCTCGACACGCAGCGCTCCGAGCACCTGCGCAGCATGCGGATCCTCACCGACCGCAAGCGCAAGGGCGATCTCGCCGACCAGCTGATCTGCGACCACGCCCTGTTCCACCTCGAGGCCGACCTGCGCTGGCTGGAACTGACCGCCGCACGCCTCGACAAGCTCCGTGAGGCGGTGACCCGATGAGCGCGATACCCGCCGGCTCGCTGCTCGCGGCCGAGGACCTGCGCAAGGCGTACGGTCCGACCACGGCGCTGGACGGCGCCGCCTTCTCCATCCACCCGGGCGAGGTCGTCGCCGTGATGGGCCCCTCCGGCTCGGGCAAGTCGACCCTGTTGCACTGCCTCGCCGGCATCGTCACGCCCGACTCCGGCTCGATCAGGTACGACGGGCGCGAGCTGACCGCGATGAACGACGCCGAGCGCAGCGCCCTGCGACGCTCGGACTTCGGGTTCGTGTTCCAGTTCGGCCAGTTGGTGCCCGAACTCACCTGTGTGGAGAACGTCGCCCTGCCGCTGCGGCTGAACGGCACGCCCCGCAAGGAGGCGGAACGGGCCGCGCTGACCTGGCTGGAGCGGCTGGAGGTGGACGACGTCCGCAAGAAGCGGCCCGGTGAGGTCTCCGGCGGCCAGGGGCAGCGGGTCGCGGTCGCCCGGGCCCTGGTCACGAACCCCCGGGTGCTCTTCGCCGACGAGCCGACCGGCGCGCTCGACTCGCTCAACGGCGAGCGCGTGATGGAGCTGCTCACCGACGCGGCCCGGTCGAGCAACGCGGCCGTCGTCCTGGTCACCCACGAAGCACGGGTGGCGGCCTACTCCGACCGCGAGATCGTCGTGCGCGACGGACGGTCCCGGGACATGGAGCGGGTCGTATGAACCTACGGCAGTGGGGCCGGGATCTGGCCATGGGCACCCGGTTCGCCTTGGCCGGCGGGCGCGAGGGGTGGGTCCGCGCGCTGCTCACCGCCGTGGGGGTGGGGCTCGGGGTGGCGCTGCTGCTGCTGACCACCGCCCTGCCGAACGCGCTGGCGGAACGGCACCGGCGCGAGGAGGCCCGCCTCGACTACACCTACGGCCAGTCGGTCCCGAAGGCCGACGACACCCTGGTCATCGCGGACATCGACACCGAGTTCCGGGACCGGGGCGTCCGCGGCCGGGTGACCGAACCGGACGGACCGCACGCCCCGCTGCCGCCGGGCCTGAAGGAGTACCCGGCCGTGGGGGACATGGTGGTCTCCCCCGCGCTGCGGGACCTGCTGGAGTCCGACGAGGGCGAGCTGCTGCGCGAACGGCTGCCGTACGACATCGTCGGCGAGATCGGCGAGCAGGGACTCATCGGCTCACAGGAACTCGCCTACTACGCGGGAGGAAGGAACCTCGCGGAACGGATCGACGGCTCGTCGGTGGCGCGCATCGACTCGTTCGGCCCGCCCGAGACGAGGCCCGAGCCGACCGATCCGGTGCTCGTGCTGCTGGTGCTGGTCGTGTTCGTGGTGCTGCTGATGCCGGTCGCCGTGTTCATCGCCGCGGCCGTGCGATTCGGCGGCGAGCGGCGCGACCGCAGGCTGGCGGCGCTGCGGCTGGTGGGCTCCGACGGAGCCGCGACCCGGCGCATCGCCGCGGGCGAGGCGCTGGCCGGGGCGCTGCTCGGGCTGGTGCTCGGCACGGTGTTCTTCCTGATCGGGCGACAAGTGGCCGCATCCTTCGAGGTGTTCGGCGTCAGTGTCTTCCCGAGCTATCTGAACCCCTCGCCGCTGCTCGCCCTGCTGGTCGCGGTGGCGGTTCCGGCGGCCGCGGTGCTGGTGACGCTGCTCGCGCTGCGCGGGGTCGTCATCGAACCGCTGGGTGTGGTGCGTACGGCGCGGCCGTCGCGGCGCCGGCTGTGGTGGCGGCTGCTGCTGCCGCTGGCCGGGGTGGCGCTGCTCGTCCCGATGCTCGGCCAGGGCCGCGACGCCGGGGACTTCAACCAGTACCTCGTCGTCGGCGGCGTGATGCTGCTGCTGGTCGGGGTGACCGCGCTGCTGCCGTGGATCGTGGAGACGGTCGTCGCCCGGCTCGGCTCCGGCAGCGTGTCCTGGCAACTGGCGGTACGGAGGCTCCAGTTGAGTAGCGGCGCGGCGGCGCGCATGGTCAACGGCATCGCGGTGGCGGTGGCCGGGGCGATCGCGCTCCAGATGCTGTTCGTCGGCGTCGAGGGCGACTACACCGAGGAGACCGGTTACGACGTGTCACGGGCGCAGATGCAGGTCCAACTGCCGGAGGGCGTCGGACTCGCGGCGGCCGTCGGCAGGTTCGAGGACACCCGGGGGGTACGGAAGGTCCACGCGCTGTCCGAGGGCTACTTCGGCGACCTGCCCTGGTCGAAGGGCCCGGGGCGCACCGCCGCGCTGACCGTGGCCGACTGCGCGACCCTGCGGGAGGTGGCGAAGCTGCCGTCCTGCCGGGACGGTGACGCCTTCTCGCTCTCCGGCGGCGAGTACGACACCGACACGGCGGTGCTGGACAGGCCCGGCCGGAAGCTGTACCTCGAGCTGTCCTCCGACTCCGGCAAGCGGGAGGACGTCGTGTGGACCGTCCCCGAGGGACTGAAGCGGGCCACCTCGGTTCCGGACCCCACCGGATACAAGCGCGGCGGCTTCCTGATGACGCCGGGGGCGGTGCCGCCGGACATCGCGAGGGCGATCAACGGTCAGCTGTACCTGGCGGTGGACAACTCGGTGCCGGACGCCCGCGAGTACCTGCGCAACACGGCCGCCGCCCTCGACCAGACGGCCCGTCCCACGACCTGGTACGCCACCGAGCGCTCCGACCGCTTCGACTCCATCCGCACCGGTCTGCTCGTCGGCGCCTCCTGTGTCCTGGCGCTGATCGGCGCGAGTCTGCTGGTCTCCCAGCTGGAGCAGTTGCGCGAACGCCGCAAGCTGCTGTCGGCCCTGGTCGCCTTCGGCACCCGGCGGCGCACGCTGAGCCTGTCGGTCCTGTGGCAGACGGCGATCCCGATCGGCCTGGGCCTGCTGCTGGCCTCGGTGGTCGGCATGACCCTGGGCGGGGTGCTCCTGCGGATGACCTCGACCCCGGTACGGGTGGACTGGCCGAGCGTCCTCCAGATGACCGGCATCGGCGCGGCGGTCGTCCTGGTGGTGACCCTGCTGAGCCTGCCTCCGCTGCTGCGCATGATGCGCCCGGACGGATTGCGCACGGAGTAGCGGGACGCGGGAGGCGGGCCCGCGGCGCGGCAAGCCCGCCGGCACGCAATCCCGGGGCGGGGAAACCCGCCGGCCCGGAAACCCGGGGCGGGGAAACCCGCCGGCCCGGAAACCCGGGGCAGGGAAACCCTCCGGCCCGGAAACCCGGGGCAGGGAAACCCTCCGGCCCGGAAACCCGGGGCAGGGAAACCCGCCGGCGCGGAAAGGCAGGGCCCCCGCCCGGAGACCTGCCGCCCGGGAAGCCGCGCGCCGGGACCAGCAGCGGTCCCCGCGCGGGAACCGCCGACCCGGTGAACAACGGCGGGCTGACTCACCCGAGTCGCCCGGCGGGAAGCCTCCCCGCGGGAGACGACACGCCGGGCCACCGGCACGGCACGCCCCCGGTCCCTGCTCCGGCCTCGGCCCCGGTCCGCGGAGCGACAAAGGCCCGCCCTCACCCGACGGCGACGAACGGCACAGCGGCGCACCGCCTCCGCCGCGAGCCGGGCACCGGGGCGGACCGCCACCCGCCCGCGGGACGCGGACCAGCACCGGAAAGCCACCCCGGTGCCCGGGGACGGTCCTCAGCCGCACCCCGGTACCCGGGGGACGGTCCTCAGCCCTCCACCACGCGGACCGGCAGGTCCCGCATCGCCTCCCGGAGGGCCGCGGCCAGTTCCTCGTACTCCGCCGCGCGGGCCGTGCCCGTGCGCATGGCGAGGGCGATGCGGCGGCTGGGGGCCGGGTCGGCGAAGCAGCCGGTGAGGAGCCGTCTGGAACGGGTGGTCTCGACGTCGACGGCGGTGCGCGGCAGCAGGGTCACCCCGAGACCGCCCGCCACCAGCTGGACCAGCGTGGACAGTCCCGCCGCCGTGGTGGTGGCCGGGACGTCCGCGCGGCCGGCCTCGCGGCAGATGTCGAGCGCCTGGTCGCGCAGGCAGTGCCCCTCGTCCAGCAGCAGCAGGTTCAGCTCGCGCAGCGCCTCGCGAGGGATCCCCTCCCGACCGCCGAGCCAGTGGTCCAGCGGCGTGACGAGCACGAAGTCCTCGTCGAACAGGGGGAGTTCGACCACCCCGGGGACGCCGAGCGGCACCGCGAGCAGCAGCAGGTCGAGGCGACCGCCGGCCAGGCCGTCCAGCAGGTTGGCGGTCTGCTCCTCGTGCACCTGGAGGTCGAGGTGCGGATAGCGCTCGTGGACCAGCCGCAGCACCGTCGGCAGGAGGTACGGCGCGACCGTCGGGATCACCCCTAGGCGCAGCACCCCGGTGAACGGTGCCCGCAGCGCGTCCGCCTCCTCCATCAGCGTGCCGACCTCCTCCAGTACCGCCTTGGCCCGGACGGAGAGCCGCTCACCGGCGGGCGAGAGCAGCACCTTGCGCGTCGTACGCTCCAGGAGGGTCACTCCGAGTGTCTCCTCCAGCGCCGACACGGCCCCCGACAGCGCGGGCTGGCTCATCCCGATCGCCGCGGCGGCGTCCCGGAAGTGCAGATGCTCGGCCACGGCGGCGAACGCCCGCAGCTGCGCCAGGCTGGGCTGCCTGCGCCTGTTACCCACAGTCACTAATAGCTACCTCCGATCAACATGACCAAGTGTAGCTATTTCACTAATCAATGGGCCCTGTGCCAACATCAAGAACGTCCAACCCATGGGTAACCCCCACACAATGGGTGTTTCTTCGCTGCAAGGAGAGCGCGTGCTCACTGTCGGTGACAAGTTCCCCGAGTTCGAACTGACCGCCTGCGTCTCGCTGGAGAAGGGCAAGGAGTTCGAGACGATCAACCACAAGACCTACGAGGGCAAGTGGAAGATCGTTTTCGCGTGGCCCAAGGACTTCACCTTCGTGTGCCCGACCGAGATCGCGGCCTTCGGCAAGCTGAACGACGAGTTCGCCGACCGCGACGCCCAGGTCCTCGGCTTCTCCGGTGACTCCGAGTTCGTCCACCACGCCTGGCGCAAGGACCACGACGACCTGCGCGACCTGCCGTTCCCGATGCTGGCCGACTCCAAGCACGAGCTGATGCGTGCCCTCGGCATCGAGGGCGAGGACGGCTTCGCCAAGCGCGCGGTGTTCATCGTCGACCAGAACAACGAGATCCAGTTCACGATGGTGACCGCCGGCTCCGTGGGCCGTAACCCCAAGGAGGTCCTGCGGGTCCTGGACGCCCTCCAGACCGACGAACTCTGCCCGTGCAACTGGACCAAGGGCGACGAGACCCTGGACCCGGTCGCGCTGCTGGCCGGGGAGTGACCTGACATGTCGCTCGACTCCCTGAAGTCCCGCATACCGGACTACGCCAAGGACTTGAAGCTGAACCTCGGTTCGGTCATCGGCAACTCCGACCTGCCGGCCCAGCAGCTGTGGGGCACGGTCCTGTCGACGGCCATCGCCTCGCGCTCGGCCATCGTGCTGCGCGAGCTGGAGCCGGAGGCGAAGGCGAACCTGTCACCGGAGGCGTACACGGCGGCGAAGGCCGCGGCCGCGGTGATGGCGATGAACAACGTCTTCTACCGCACGCGCCACCTGTTGTCGGACCACGAGTACGGCAATCTGCGCGCCGGTCTGCGGATGAACGTCATCGGCAACCCGGGCGTCGACAAGGTCGACTTCGAGTTCTGGTCCTTCGCGGTCTCGGCGATCAACGGCTGCGGCCTGTGCCTCGACTCCCACGAGCAGGTGCTGCGCAAGGCCGGCGTGGAGCGAGAGGTCGTGCAGGAGGCGTTCAAGATCGCCTCGGTGATCCAGGCGGTCGCCGCGACGCTCGACGCGGAGGCTGCCCTCGCGGAGTGACTCCGCGCCCCGCGAAGCCCCGGGCCCGTCCACCCACGAGGTGGACGGGCCCGGTGTCGTGTCCGGCGACCGCTCGCCGCCCTACGTCTTCGGGGTCTGCTCGGGTCCCGCGTCCGGTGGCGGCGGTGCCGCCTCGGGCACCGCGGGGGCCGGTGCCGGGGCGGAGGACACCGCCGTGGCTCCCCGGGGCTTCGGGGCGGTGCGTACCGACGCCTCCTGGGAGTAGGCGCGCAGATAGCCCGCGACCGTGTTGGTGACCGCGACCAGCGGTACGGCGACCACCGCACCCCCGATGCCGGCCACCATGCCGCCCGTGGCGACCGCCAGGACGACGGCGAGCGGGTGCACCCGGACCGCGCGGCCCAGGATGAACGGCTGGAGGATGTGGCCCTCGATCTGCTGCACCGCCAGCACCACCGCCAGCGTCATGACGCCCGTGAACACGCCCTGGGTGACCAGCGCGACGACCACCGCCAGGGCCCCCGACACCACCGCGCCGACGAGCGGGATGAACGAGAACAGGAAGATGAACACGGCGAGCGGAACCGCCATCGGCACGTCCAGGAAGTAGATGCCCAGGCCGATGAAGATCGCGTCGATCAGGGCCACGATCACCGTGCCGCGCACGTACGCCGTCAGCGTGCGCCACGCGGCGGGGCCCGCACCGGCGACACCCGGACGGGCCGCGGCCGGGACGAGCCTCAGCGACCACTCCCAGATGCGCTTGCCGTCGTAGAGCAGGAACAGGGTCGAGAACACGGCCAGCAGGATCCCGGTGAGCGCCTCGACGACGACCGTCACGCCCTCCAGGCCCGCGGAGGTGATCTGCTCGGTGTTCGCGCCGACCGCCTCGCGCAGGTTCTTGGCGATCTCGTTGATCTGCTTGTCGGTGACGTGGAAGGGGCTGTTGAGCAGCCACTTGCGCAACTCGTCGATGCCGTCCTGGATCTGGTCGGAGAGGTTGTCGATGTTCTCCATGACCTGCCAGGTCACGAACCAGCCGATGAGACCGATGACGACGAAGCCGAACAGCGCCGTCAGCGCCGTGGCCGGGCCCCGCGGCACGCCGATCCGCCGCAGCCGCGCCACCGTCGGCTGGAGCAGCGCCGTGATCAGCAGCGCGGAGACGAATGCCAGGACCACCAACTGGACCGCGCTGATGACCCGCATGAGGACCCAGACCGTGCCCGCGAGCACCAGCAGCCGCCAGCCGGCCTCGGCCGCCACCCGCACCCCCCACGGCACGGCCTGCGCCGGGTCGGGCCGGGGCGGGACGACCGCGGCGTCATCGGGCGGCGGGAACACGAGGTCGGCGGGTGCGGCCCGTCCGTCGGACGGCTCGCCCTCCCGGTTCTCCCGCTCCACCTCGGCACGGCGCTCGTCCAGCCGTCTGCTCACCTCGGTCAGCCGGGTCCCGACCCGGCCGAGCCACCCTGGCACTCGCGACATGATCCGTCCTCTTCCCCCGTATCTCCCCACCACTCCCCCCTGGAGTCGTCGCTCAGACCGTACATGGCGAAAGCCCCGCACCGTAGGACGGTGCGGGGCTGCGCCGAGGTCGAGCGGGAGGGGGCGGCCCGGTGGGCCACCGGCGCTCCGGTGTTCCTAGTACCAGCGGTTGGCCTGCCAGAACGTCCACGCCTCGCAGGGGCTGCCGTAGCGCTCGTTCATGTAGTTCAGGCCCCACTTGATCTGCGTGGCCGGGTTGGTCTGCCAGTCGGACCCGACGGACGAGTACTTGGAGGCCGGCAGTGCCTGGAAGAGACCGTAGGCCCCGGAGGAGGGGTTGACGGCCTTGTAGTTCCAGCTGGACTCGTGGTCCACGATGTTGCTGAAGCACTGCCACTGGCCGGAAGGGACCATCTGCCGTGCCATCGCCTGGATCTCGGCGATGGAGTAGGAGGACTTGACCGCGAAGTCGGAGGCTTCCCGGACGCTGCTCCGGCTGGCGGCGGCGGCCTTGGCCTCCGCGCGCTCCTTCGCTTCCTTCTCCGCCTTCTCGGCGGCCGCCTTCTTGGCGATGGCCGTTTCGGCGGCTGCCTTGCGGGCGGCCTCCTCCGCGTCCTTCTTGGCGCTCGCGTCCGCCGCGATGGCCATCGTTTCGGCCTGCTGCGTCAGGGACGCGGTCTGCACCTGGGCCTGCTGGCCCGCGGGGATGTCCGCGAGCAGCGTGGTGCCGCTTGCCGTCGCTTCGGCGTCGTTGTTCTGCGCGGTGCTGCCCGAGGCAACGCCGACGACGCTTCCGACAGCGGTGACCGCCGTGGCCGAGGCCACTGCGAATCCCCGGACCGAGATCCGGCTCACACGGTTTCCTTCCAGCATCGCCCGCTTCGGTGACCCTTGCGGACGCAATCGTGCCCCTGACACTGGCCTCCCCAACTGCGGGTCACGGGAGGCGCGGGCCCGGTGGGCAACTCCCTCGACGGGAGCGCCGCGTGATGCTCGGGCGGCATACGACGACGCTATGCAGTTGGCCTGGTGCTTTCGGGTCGCCGTACCGCTGGGGGTACAGCTGTGTCGTATGCGGGGCCTGACAGGAGTGAGACTCTGCCGTAATCCGACGCCGCAAGGCAATTCTGCGTTGCGTGTGAAAGCTCACACCTCGTTCGCCCCAGGGGTTTCCCGGAAAGCGGCACGCGCGCAGGCGCCGCCCGGCTAGGCTCTACGCCTTTCCCGGACGGCGCCAACTACCAAGTAACCGCCTTGTTTCGGTGCGGGTGGGTCAGACCTGACCGTCTTCGAGCATTTCGGTCACAAGGGCCGCGATCTGGGACCTCTCGGACCGGTTCAGGGTGACGTGCGCGAAGAGCGGATGCCCCTTCAGTTTCTCGACGACGGCGACGACACCGTCATATCGACCGACCCTCAGATTGTCCCGCTGGGCGACATCGTGGGTGAGCACGACCCGCGAATTGGCCCCGATCCGGGACAGAACGGTCAGCAGTACGTTCCGTTCCAGCGACTGTGCCTCGTCCACGATCACGAACGCGTCGTGCAGCGAGCGGCCCCGGATGTGCGTGAGCGGCAGGACCTCGAGCATGCCGCGCGCGGTGACCTCCTCGATGACCTCACGGCTGGTGACCGCCGACAGCGTGTCGAAGACGGCCTGCGCCCAGGGGCTCATCTTCTCGGCCTCGCTGCCCGGCAGGTAGCCGAGCTCCTGCCCGCCCACCGCGTACAGCGGGCGGAAGACCATGACCTTCTGGTGCTGTCGGCGCTCCAGTACGGCCTCCAGGCCCGCGCACAGCGCCAGCGCCGACTTGCCGGTGCCGGCTCGGCCGCCCATGGACACGATCCCGACGTCCGGATCGAGCAGCAGGTCCAGCGCGATGCGCTGCTCGGCACTGCGGCCCTTGATGCCGAACGCCTCCCGGTCGCCGCGCACCAGCCGGACGTTGCCGTCGGCCGTGACCCGGCCGAGCGCCTTGCCGCGCTCGGACTGGATGGTCAGTCCCGTGTGCACGGGCAGGTCCGCGGCCTCGGGCACGTACACGTGCCCCTCCTCGAAGAGGATGTCCACCTGCTCCCCGGGCAGGGTCAGTTCGGACATTCCGGTCCAGCCGGAGGCGTCCGTGATGGCGAGCTCCGCGCGGTACTCCTCGGCGAGGAGACCCACGGAGGACGCCTTGATCCTGAGCGGGAGGTCCTTCGACACGACGGTGACGTCGAACCCCTCCGCCTGGAGGTTGCGGGCGACCGCGAGGATGCGGGAGTCGTTGTCCCCCAGGCGGTAGCCGCTGGGCAGCACGCTGGGGTCCGAGTGGTTGAGCTCGACACGCACGGTGCCGCCGAGGTCCCCGATCGGGATGGGGGCGTCGAGACGGCCGTGCCGCACCCGGTAGTCGTCGAGCAGGCGCAGGGCCTGCCGGGCGAAGTAGCCGAGTTCGGGATGGTGCCGCTTGGCCTCCAGTTCCGTCACCACGACGACGGGAAGCACGACCTCGTGCTCGTCGAAGCGGCTCAGGGCGTGCGGGTCGGCCAGCAGAACGCTGGTGTCGAGGACATAGGTGCGCCGGTCTGGCTTGTGGCGCTTTGCGCTGGTCACCACGGAAGGACGTACCCCCTCGGATGAGGTCGGGGAGCGACGGAGTGGATGCTGGGCCGGGCGGGCGAGAACAACGCGGCCGGTCGACGGCCCCCCTGCACAGGGGGCCGGGAACCGGCCCTCCGCTGCGTCTTCCGTGCCGTGACCGCACGGTCGGGCTGGTGCAAAGGGCCTCCCGGGCGGACGGCCCCGGGCCGTCCGCTGAGATCCGACACCCGTGGTTCGGGTGTCGACCTGTCTGGCTTATGCCCTCGAAAGAGCGCCGCCATGCCACGGCACAGGACGGCGCGCCGGTGAACTCCGTGCGACGACGGGCGGGCGCCCGGTGTCGCTTCCTGCTCCATATGGGGTACGCGGGGCCTCCGAGCCCCCTTCCGCTCCGGGCCGGCGGGCGCCGCGAAGGTCGGCGTTACGGCTGCTCAGCCGCCGTAACGCCGGTGGCGGGCGGCGTAGTCGCGCAGTGCGCGCAGGAAGTCGACCTTGCGGAAGGCCGGCCAGAAGACCTCGCAGAAGTAGTACTCCGAGTGGGCGGTCTGCCAGAGCATGAATCCGGACAGCCGCTGTTCGCCGCTGGTGCGGATGACGAGGTCCGGGTCGGGCTGGGCACCGGTGTAGAGGTGACGTCCGATCATGTCGACGTCGACGGCCTCCGCGAGCTCCTGCATCGAGGTGCCCTTCTCGTGGGCGTCGAGCAGCATGGAGCGCACCGCGTCGGCGATCTCCTGGCGGCCGCCGTAGCCGATGGCGACGTTGACCAGTATCCCGTCGACGTGGGCCGTGGCCTCCTCGGCCTCCTTGAGGGTGGTCTGCATCCCGGGGGGCAGCAGGTCGAGCGTGCCGACGTGGTGCACCCGCCAGCGGCCGTCGGCGGCGAGGGTGCGCACGACGTCCTCGATGATGCCGAGCAGGGGGACGAGTTCGTCCTTCGGCCGGTCGAAGTTGTCCGTCGACAGCAGCCAGAGGGTGACGACCTCGACGTCCGTCTCACTGCACCAGCCGAGGAACTCCTCGATCTTGTCGGCGCCGGCCCGGTGACCCTGCGCGGGGCTGGAACCCGCGGCCTTCGCCCAGCGGCGGTTGCCGTCCATGATGACGCCGATGTGCTTGGGCACCTGAGCGTGGTCCAGGTGGCCTTCCACCCGGCGTGCGTACAGCCTGACCAGCAGGCCGCGCAGCTTGTCGCGCAGGTTCACGTGATCGTCAGCCCCTCCGTGCGGATCGGACAGTGCGGCGTCCGCCGCGGTCCGCGGGATGCGGCCCCGTCCCGGCCGCGAGCGGGTCCTGTCCGTATGGCGGTCCCCGGGGGCGAAGCCTACCCCCGCGGGGGCCGGGGTCCCCAAAGGCCCGGGTGGGACGCCTCAGGAATGCTGCGGCGGAAGCCCGTTCGCGCTGTCGCGGCGGAACCAGTCGCCGGCGGAGCCCTGACTCAGCAGGACGACGACGGTGATGGCGCCGGCGAGGGGAAGGATGCCGAACGGGGTGCGGTTCGCGGTCGCGCCGAGCGCGAGCAGGATCTGCACCGACGCCAGCACGATCGAGGTGACCCGCACGCCGCTGCCCACCCTGGGATACAGGAAGGCCAGCACGAAGAGGACACAGGTCATCAGATACGGCGCGAAGGACCGCCCGGCGGCCTCGGCACCGGCGGCGGCCCCGACGACGAGGGTGAGCAGCAGCCCGAGTCCCGCCATCACGAAGACGACGACCTGCGCGGCGCGGACGGAGGCGGGCATGGCGAGGGGCGGGGTGGGGCCGTAGCCGTAGCCGTAGTAGGGGGAGGGGGCCGGGGGGTGGGGGTGCGGATGCGGCGAGTACGCGCCGGGCGGCGGCGGGGTGGGGGCGGCGTAAGGGGTGGCCGGAGTGGCGGGAGCCGCGGGAGCGGCGAAGGGGCCGGCGGGTCCGGGCGGGGGGCCGTACCCGGCGGGGGGCCGCTGACCGTAGGGGCCGGGCTGATGGCCGGGGCCCGGGTGGGCAGGGGGCTGGTGGCCCGGGTACGGACCCGCGTGCGGACCGGGCTGATGGCCGGGCTGATGGCCGGGCTCGTGGGGGTGCGGTGTCGGATGCTCGTTCGACATACCCCGGACTCTAGCCAGAGCCACAAGAAAACGGGCCGGTCCGTGGGGGGGAGACGGACCGGCCCGAGGGGGGGTTTCCACCATAACCCTTCGTAAGGGATGACGCGTCCATCGGCGTGCCACAACTACTCTCCGGAACCGGCCGACAACGCCCCGAGACGCGGGGAAGGCAGGATTCAGGGCGCATGCATGGCTGGAATCAGGCGCTTTCCTGGGCAAAAACAGGCGGTGAGGGGGCCCTGCGGAAGCAGTAACCCCAGAGGGGCCACATCACGACAACCCTTCCGGCCGCCCCCTGGACGGGTGATACGTCAAGGAACGCGCGCTTGACCGGAAAAGGGGTTCGGGCACCGCGCAGCCCCCTCCACTGCGCGGTACCGCCCGCGCAGCTTTGCTTACGCGAATAACCTTGGTCCGAACTTACGTCGGATCCTGCCCCGGAGGCGAGCCCCTGCCCATAACGATGCGGAAACTCTGGAACCACAGGAGCCCCAGGGGACACGGGCGGCAAGAGAAGGACGACACGCTGTCACCGTCGCCGCAGGAGAAGGACGACGGACCGGGACGACGACGGACGACGGACCGGGACGACGGACCGTCGTGGCACGCGGGCACGCGGGCACGCAACCGGCAACCGGCAGGGGGCAGACGGCAGGCGCAGGCGGTAGACGCAGGCTGCAGGCTGCAGCCTGCAGGGCAGCGAACCCGGAAGAGGACAGGTCCTGTCCTCCTCGTTCTCTACCGTCGGACCCATGACGACGATCCCGAAGATCGCGTGGCTTGCGGCGAGCGCTCGGCGGGCGGAACGGCAGTTCTTGTCCGCACCGGCCCCGCGGGCCACCGCGCCGGCCGACGTGGTGGCCGCGATGCTCGGCGCCCACGCCCAGGTCATGTCGGCGGCGGAGGTGTCGGTGGGGCTGCGCTGGGCCGGGACCACGCGGTCGGACGTACGCGCGGCCCTGTGGGGGCCGGGCTCGGGCGCGGACGGGCCGGGGAGCGGCTCGGGGGCCGACTCTGGTGATACGGACGGCTCGGCGGGTGTGTCGTCGGAGGCGGCCGCGCCAACGAAGGCGGGGACGCCGGAGGCGAGGACGCGGACGAAGGCGGGCCTGGTGAAGACGTACGGCCCACGGGGAACCGTCCATCTCCTCCCGGCGCGCGACCTCCCCGTGTGGTGTGCCGCGCTCAGCGCGGTGCCACGGGGCCGCAGTCCCTTCCCGCCCGACGTCCTGCTCACCGGTGAGCAGGAACGGCAGGTAGTGGCGGCGATCGGGGACGCGCTCGAGGGCGTGTGCCTGACCATGGAGGAGCTGAACGAGGAGGTCGTGGCCCGTACCGGTCCCTGGGCCGGTGACCTGGTGATGCCCGCGTTCCAGGGGATGTGGCCGCGCTGGCGCCAGGTGCTGCACCGGGCGGGCTGGTCCGGCGCGCTGGTTTTCGGCCCCAACCGGGGCCGCCGGGTCACGTACACCCGCCCGCCGGTCACCGGCACCACCCCACCCGTACCGGAGGAGGCACTGCGCACCTTCGTGCGCCGCTATCTGCACGCCTACGGCCCGGCGGCCCCGCGGCACTTCGCGAAGTGGCTGGCGGCGCCCGTGGGGTGGGCGGAAGGGGTGTTCCGGGAGCTGGCCGCCGGGGGATGGATCGAGGAGGTCGCGTTCGAGGCCGGGACCACGGCCGAGACCGAGGCCCGGGTCGAGGCCGGGGACGACGCTCGGGTCGAGGCCGGGGGCGGCGGGGTCGGGAAGAGCGGGGGCGGCGGGTCCGGGTGGAGCGGGGACGGGGGCTGGTGGGTGGTCGCCGGGGACACGGATTTCCCGTCGGACCCGCCCCGTGGCGTACGCCTCCTGCCCTACTTCGACGCCTACGTCATCGCGGCCCAGCCCCGCGAACTGCTCTTCCCCGGTGCCGCGTACCACCGCGCCCTGGCGGGCGGCCAGGCGGGCAACCACCCGGTCCTGCTGGTGGACGGCGTCGTCGCGGGCGTCTGGCACCAGCGACGCGCCGGCCGCCGTACGACGATCACGGTGGAACCGCTCGGACGCCTGACGGCGCGGCAGGAACGGGAGGTGGGCGAGCAGGCGGAGCGGGTCGGGGAGGTGCTGGAGGCGCGGACGCAGTGGAGGATCGGCGAGGTCGCGGTGGGCCCGCACGCGTAGTCCGCCGCCCCACCGTCACCGGCTGCCGCGTTTGCGCGCGTCGAGGGGATGACGGGTGCTGTGTGCTGTGGGAGGGCCGGCCTGCCGGACTACCGGCACCAGGGGCCGTACCTCCTCCGCCGCGAACCACACGAATCCCTCCGGGTCGGGCTCGTCCCCCGTGGGCTGGAGAGTCACGGAGTCGGCCCCGGCCTCGGCGAGCCCCGCACCGCCTTGGCGACGGCGCCGGCGTCCCCGGCCACCCCGAGGCCCGGCACGGAGCCCACTCACCCGGCGGCCAGTTCGGCACGCAGGCGTGCGTCGGCATCGGGACCGGTGGCCGTGAGCAGATGGACGACCACCGTGTGCTCCACGGCCTCCCGCCCGGCCGCCGCCCGCCCCTCGTCGACGAGCCGACACGCGTGCCGCACCCCGTCGGGCGAGGTGGAGGCCGTGAGGATCGTCCCGTCCGCGGCCTCACCGGTGAGGCGGAGGGTGCGGGGTCCGGTGGCGCCGGCGAACACCCGGGCGCCTCCGGCCGGCGGCCAGTCGAGGGCGACGTCGTCGAGCCTGACGTACCGCCCCCGGGTCGTGAGCCGCTCCCCGCGCAACAGGGCACGCAGCGCGTCGAGATGCTCCAGCAAGGTCACCGGCGACTCGGCCCGCGCCCCGACTGTCCCATCCACTCCTGCACGCCGTGTCCGACGCCGAGGAGGGCGCGGCCGGGGAACATGCGGTGCAGGGTGGCGGTCTCCATGGCCGTGATGGCAACGTTCCGCAGTGGCACCGGCAACAGCCCGACACCGACCCGTACCCGCTCCGTCCACGCGAGTGCGGCGGCGGCACTGGAGATCCCGCCCTCGCGGAAGCAGTCCTCCCACAGCCACAACTCCTCGAGCCCGGCTTCATCCGCGAGCCGGGCCACGGAACGAAGTCGCTCGGGGGCGAGCTGCGGTCGGAAGACGGCGCCGAGTGTGGTCATGGAGGTGTCCCCACCCACGGGGAGGTGACCGGGCAAACGTCTCTCCGGCCACTCCCTTCTCTCCTTTCTTCCCCCTCCTGCCTCGGATCCTCGAAACCGACGCTCTCGGCGATCAGCCGCAGAAGCGCCCGGTACTCCTGCCTTCGGACCGGGGCGGTGGTGGTGAGGCTGAGTACGGCCAGGCGTCTGCAGTCCGGGTGCGGCAGGTGGGCGTGCACCTGCAGCAGCGGTCGCTGCGGCAGACCGCTGCCGGGCGTGGGCGCGACCGTGGTCTCACTGAACGTGGCGGGCCCACACGGAAGCTCGGCGAACTCGACACCCGAGTGCCCACCCCCGCCCGTCACGGCCCGGGCGGCGGTGACGCCCCTGGGGGCGACGGCGACGTCCCGCCACGACACGGTGAACACGGAGACCAACACGTTCGCCGCGCCACACTCCGGGCCCAACTCGCCGATGTCGTCACGGTGGACGCCCAGGGAGCAGTGGACGGTGCCGGCGTCGCGGAGGGCGGCGAGGAGTTGCTGGCCCGCGGCGAACACAGTGATGAACTGCCTGCGGGCCTCCTCGTCCGGCGCGGCGTTCAGAAACGGCACGGCTGCGGTGCGCAGGCTGTCCGCCGCCATTGAGCCGGGCTCGGGCAGCAGGGCATCCAAGGGCAGGGGGACGAAGCCGGGAGGCTCCACGAACCACAACTCCGCGTGCGGATCCCTGAGCGAAGGATCAAGGACGACCACGGGAACGCTCATGATTCGGTCCCTTCCCTGCCACTTCGGCCGGTCACGGCGGGAGGCACAGCGACGACGAATCGAGCCCCCGCACGACGGGCGCGTTCGAGGTCGGCCGGGTTCAGGCCGTCCCAGTGCCTGCGTGGGGCGCGCGGATCTAGGGCGGACGGCTGATAGAGGAAGTGCAGCCGTCTGGGCGTCCTGCCGTTCCCGGCAGGCACGGCCACCACCCCGAGGAAGCGCGGATCACCAGCGAACCACAGAGGCTCCAACTGCCGCTTCAACTCCACCTTCGTCCGAGGGCCACCGATGCGGCGCAGCCACCAGTACGAGCGGTGGTGTTTGACGAAGGTCAGAGGAATACCGGTCTGCGAACCGCCCGAAGGATCGGGAAACATGATCCAGATTCCGCGATCCTCCGCATCGGGATGCTGATCAATTCCGCGCGGACTGCCGTGAAGCACCTGCCATGGGTATGCACGCAGCACTCGAAGCATATGGAGGGCTGACGGAAAGTAAATTAGTTGAACCGTCACTCGATAGGCGCCATAAAGGAAGTAGGGCATGAAGACCCAGACGAACCAGTTCGGAGCTTCGGTCGAAATACCCAGCAACAACACCCAGCCACCACCCCAGCCGACCAGCCCAATGGTGTTCATGGTCATGTGCTTCACCCATGCCCAGCGGCTGGGTGGGTGTTCCCAAGCGGTGGGGTAGTCGGTGCTCTTCACAGCTTCCTTCCCTCGTGACACATCAGAAGGCATGTCGGGCGAGGCCATAGATGACGCCGGTGTCCAGGACGAGACGACTGCCATCGATACCTGCGACGGTGCCGTCCTTGATTCCGTCGTCGTCCGCATCCACGAGTTTGTTGTGGAGACCGAAGCCAGCGGTGCCGACGCCGGCCACGCCCGCGGTCCCTTCCACGAGCTTGGCAGCCGCATCCGGATTGTTGGCTCCCCGCACGGCTCGGGCCACGAATGAGTTCCCAAGGCCCGCCACAGCCCTCGCCTCGTCCATGGTGTTGGACCGGACCAGGACCGCTCTGTCGCTGAGGGTGACTGCCGTCGTACTGCGCAGGGCGGCGCGGACTCCCGCGTAACCGCCCTTGACCACGGCTCCCACTCCCGGAAGCGATCCCACGAAATCAGCACCGACGGAAACCGCGTTGCTCCAAAAATTCGCGTCCAATTCACCATGACGGAAACCGTCCAACAGAGACGCTCGCACCTCAGGGTCGGAGAGCCGCAGGCCGAACGCGGTGACGCTGATCGTCGAGCTGGTGAGCATCAGTGTCGCCACAGTCGCGAGACTCCACCCCAGCGGACCCGCCAGAAGGAGGGCCGCGACGGCGATGAGGCCCGCCGTGAAGCTCAGGACGTCCGGCAGGTTGTCGCCCAGCCAGTCGAGGGCCTCGTCGAACCAGCCGGGCTCCTGCGGGGCGAGCTTCTTCGTAGCCTCGCGGATCTTTTCCGCACGGCGCTGCGCCACGCGCTCATGCTCCTCCGCCAGTCGCTTCGCCTTGCCGATCACTTTCTCCAGCTCGGCCTGTGCCTCGTCGACCTCCCCCTCAGCCCGGGTCAGCGCACGCCGTGCCGCATCCTGATCGTCGCCCTTCTCCAGATCGGGGTGCTCCCCCGCCCTCGCCGCCCGACCCTTCGCCCGGTCGACCTCGGTCCGCGCCTCCCTCGCGTCGTCCTCCAGCCGTTTGGCACGCCGTTGGAGATCGTCCAGCTCGCTCTCCCACCGGCTCAGTTGCCGGGCGGCCTTGCGAAGGGAATGCGCCGCGTTCTTCAGGTTCAGCGGCAACGGCCCGTCGTGGAGCTGCTCCCGGAAGGCGACTGCGGCGTCGCCCTTCCAGTGGCTGCCGTCCAGCAGCTTGGTGACCACGTCGTACGTGTCCTGGAGGACCTTCGCGCAGCCGCTCAGCTTCCTGTGCAGCCCCCGCACGGTCTCCGTGTCGCCCGGAACCGGATTGAACCCCAGGTGCGGGTACTCGGGGTTCGCGATGGGCGGTGCCGACTTGAGCCCCTGAGGCTTGCCGAGGTCCGCCCGGGACTCGGGGTCGAGGGCCGCGCCCGTCCCGTCGGTTCCCGGAACGAGGCTCACTTCTCACCACCCGCGCCGCCGGCCTTGCCGTCCCGGGCCTTCCGCACCGCCTCCTCGAGGGCCTTGTCGACCTCGAGGTAGCTGTCCCTGCTCTTGCCGATGATTTCCGCGAGGTCCTCGGTCTGCTTGCCGATCTCCTCGGCACCGTACTTCCAGTCCTCCTGGAACGCCTCGCACGCAGAGTCGAGGTCATCGGTGCCCAGGCCGGTGACCGTCACGTCGGCCAAGGCCCTGCGCACGCCGCCGAGCGAACTCGACGACCTGCGCAACGACTTCATGAACCTTCCGAGCTCGTCCCCGTCAACGGTCAACCTCTGCGCTGCCATGCATGCGTCCCCTCTCCTGGCCCATCCGCCCAGAGAGGGCAACGAGAGAGGCTCCCTTTCGTCGCGCGTACGAAAGGAAGCCCCTCTTCGAGGTGAGCGCCTACGGGGATGCGCAGCGGCTGGACACTCCGTCCTCGTGCGCCTGCGCGCCCGTGCGCAGATCAGCGGTTGACGGCCTGGATTTCCTGGACGACCACGTCCTGGGTCGCGCCGAAGGTGCCATCAGGCAGAAGCTGTTCGCCGTCGACCCCCGTGCCGGTCCAGTGGATCTTCCAGGTGACCGTGGCTTTGAGCTGGTATGAACCGTCACCCGACGAGCGCAGGTATTTCACGCCGCACGGAGGGATTCGGTCTGCTTTGCCCCTGGCGTACGGCTCGCCGATGCGATCGTTCCGGAGTTCGCACACTCCGGACCCTGGGTACCTCTCGGCGTCCGCGGTACCGGGCTCGATCTGCACGGAGACTGGTTCGGCCGTGGTGGTCGCCTTGATGCCCAGAAGTGGCACAGATGCCGTCACCGACACCGTGTTGAACTCCGCCCCGTCCAGCCACGCCCACGTGGGGAGGTTCACCTTCGTGGTGCCTTCAGGGGCAAGGTCTACTTGTGTCGGTGGAACTCGGAGTTCGGCGTAAGCAAGCTGGGCCAGGACCTCGGTGGTGATCGCCTGCGGGATGTCGGCCGGCGGGTCGTCGTTTTCATCCACCCAGAACACGGGCTTGTCACATTCGAGAGCGCCCGGGTCGCCTTCCCGGCCGGGTGTGACATAGGAGTCCCACCAGTACCCCTTGCCAGTCTTGTGCTTGTTGAAGTCCTTCTTGGAATCCTCCGGGTCGAGGTACTTCTTCCGCTGCTCGGCGTCCCACTGATACCCCGTCGACTCGGCTGCCCAAATGGGCTCCAGGTACTTCTGCAGCTGCTCAGGGGTGTACTTGGGGGCGTAGTAACAGGCGGGCGGACTCCAGTTCGTGGCAGCAGTCACCGGGCCTGCTCCCTGACCCGAGCCGTTTCCAGAACGATTGAAGACGACGACACCGGCCGTAGCCGAAATCTCGCCCCCCTTCTGGCCACCGTCGACCTGAGTCTCGGATCCCGTGCCGCTGCCTCCAGGCACGAAATCGGCCCAGGCAGCTGTGCCGGAGGCCAGCACACTGGCGGCTGCGACAATAGCCGCCCCTACCGACATCCTCCCTACGGCTGGCACTGAGCGGCCCCCCTCGTGGAGATGATTTGAGACGTTTGCCAGACACCTTCGGCGTTCTTGTCGAGCCTGGTGTTGTACAGGACGTAGCTGTTCTCCGTGACGGGCGTCTTCGCGACCTTGTTCGTCTTCTTGTCCTTGCTGAAGCCCTTGCTCTCGTCTGCGCAGAAGGTGAGAGCGGCGGACTTCTCGGACTTGAGCGTGACCTTGTGGTCGTAGTAGCGAGCCTCACCTGTCAAGGTGGCTCCGGCCTCACGGAACTGGGCGACCCAGGACAGAGCGGCTTCCAGTGCCTTGCCCGTGTTGTAGTAAGCGAGTGCGTCGCCCTTAGGGTCGGTACCGGTGATCGCAGCGTTGACAGCACGCATCCGTTCCGCACTGTCGGCCAGGACCTCGTTCTTGACCGGATCCCCCGTCTTGGAGTCCTCGAAGACCAATGTGAGATCCGGCGGAAGCTTGACCTTTGGGCGGCCCTTGGTGGCCGGGGCCGACTCGCTCGGTGAAGGCGAGGACTCGTTACCCGTATCGGCTCCCGCGATCTTGTCGCTGTCCTCGGAGGAGCTGTCGTCGCTGCTGCCGCACGCGGACAGCGTCAGGGCCGCGGTGGCGGTCAGGGCGAGCGCTGCGAGGAGGGTCGGGCGGCGGTTCACGGTCGGCTCCCGGTGGGGCGAGGCTTCTCTTGAGCGAACACAAGCTATCCAGCGTTGCGTGGCAACACCAACGTGACGATAGTCAAGTTGCGACGCGGACAGGGGTAAGAGGCGTGCCTGTTCGGGCAGTTGATTCGCAACGGTTACATCCCCCGGCGGGGGACGGGTGGAGGGGGCTGCTGTGGCGCGTTGGCCCGACGGGCGTGGGGAGTTGGTTGTGCGGAGGGGGGAAGGAGGCGGCGAGGTCCGGGTGCCTTTGGAGGTCGCTTCTTCCTACCGGGCGCGGACCAAGGGGTTGTTGGGGCGGACCTCGCTCGACGGGGCGCTGCTGCTGTCGCCCGCCAACAGTGTGCACACGTTCCGGATGCGGATGGCCATCGACGTGGCCTACGTGGACCGGCGGATGCGGGTCGTGGCCGTGCGGACCATGCCGCCGGGGCGGCTGGGGTTGCCGCGCTGGCGGGCTCGGCATGTGCTGGAGGCCGAGGCCGGGGCGATGGCCGGGTGGGGACTGGCCGCGGGGGCGCGGGTGGACGTGGTGTGGGGTGGAGGAGGACAGGGGGAAGGGGCGCCGGGGGAAGGGGAGCGGTGAGGCGGGAGCCGGGTCACCACGGGGGGCGGTTCGGGGTGCGGTGGTGCCACCAGTGGTCGTCGGGGGCGGACGGGGCCGTGGGGTCGTTGCCGCGGGTGTGGGCCTTGAAGGATTCGTCCAGGGAGATGAGGTCCGCGCGGAGGTTCGCGGCCGACGGGGGGTCCAGTTCTTCCATCAGGCCGGCCAGGTCGTCCCGGGCCTTCAGGTCGCGGGCGTAGAGGTCCTCCGGGTAGCGGCCCGAGGGGCTCCAGTCGTTCGACTCCAGGCGGCGGATGAGGCGTTCCCACACGTGCAGGGCGTAGTGCGTGCGGCCTTCGGCGCTCGCGGAATCGGCGTTCGGGTGGGCGGCCAGGAATCGCTGGGTGACGGGGGTGGGCAGGGGGTAGTGGTCCAGGGCTTCCGGGAGGGGACCGACCCTGGCCGCCGGCAGGTCCGCGACGGGGGCCTCCAGGGCGTCCACCCTGTACGACGTCGTCCCCTCGTCGTCCAGGTCGGTCTCCTCCACGCGGCATCGGATCGTGCGGCCGTCCGGTGCGGCGAGCCAGTACGCGCTGGGGAGGTCCAGGTCGGAGGGGTGGAGGACGGGGGTGGCGCAGGTGGTGGCCAGGGCCCGGGCCAGGCGCGGTTCCGTGAGCGGCGGCGTCCTGTCGTCGTCGGTCCAGATGTCCAGGGAGAGGCACAGGTCGCCGGGCGGCAGGCGGGTGTACGTGCAGAGGACGGGGGCCTCCCAGTCGCGGTGGTCCTGCTCCGCCTCCGTGTCCGCCACGTCGATCGTCTCCTCCGGGACCGCCAGCGACTCGGCCAGCGCGGCTCTGATGGTCGCCGCGGGCAGGTCCGCGACGGTGAGGAGGTTCGCGATCACTTGTACGTCCCGTCGTAGATCTGCTTGGCCTTCTCGACCTTCTCCGGATTGTTGACGAATTTGGGATCGCGCTGCAATTGCTTCGATGCGCCGACGTCACCCTTGTTGCGGGCGATCTCCTTCAGAGCTGCGTATTCGATCCGGTCGAGCTGGGCCAGGCCGGGGCCCGATTTCGGGAAGACGGTGCCGTTGCCTTCCACCTCGTAGGTGCGGCCGTTGATCTCGTAGGTGTTGCCGTCGGGTGAGAGGGTGGCGCGGCCGTCCGCGATGGCCTCGATGTCGCCCCGGACCAGGTCTTCGTTGCCGCGCAGGATGATGGTGTTGCGCTCCTTGACCTGGCCGCCCGCCGCGCCGCCGACGGTGTGCCGCTTGTTCGGGAACTTCAGGAGTTTGCCGCGGGCCGGGCCCGCGATGTCGTCCCTCGCCTGCCACTCGTTGGCGGGGCGGGCCTTGCGTTCGGCCTCGTCGGCTGCCTTGTCCGCGTCGTCGGCCTGTTCACGGGCCTCTCGGGCCTGCTGCTTCGCCTCCTCGTCGCACTCCTCCTGGGCGAGGACGACGTAGGGGGCGTCGGCGGAGGGGCCCGCCAGGGCCGCCGCCAGGACCGTGGTCCCCGTGCCCGGTCCGCCGAACGGGGACCGTCGCAGAGGTGCGGCGATCGTGCAGCCGGACTCGCGGGCCTTCTGCTCCGCCTCGTCCGCGGCCTCGTCGGCCTCCTTCGCCGCCTCCCGGGCGCCCTTCGCGTCGCCCGCCTCCGCGGCCTTCCTCGCGTCCGCGGCGGCGTCGGTGGCCTTGTCGGTGAGCTTGCCCAGCTTTCCGAGTTTCCCGACCTTGCCGAGCTTCTGGGCGACCTTGGCCTCGCCGTAACCGGGGATGAAGAGGGAGCCGACGTTCCAGACGACGGTGGTGACGGCGCGGGTTTCGTTGCCCTGGTTCCACTGGTCGCGGACGTCGTCCCCGATGAACATGTCGTCGAGGATCTTGCCGCCCGAGTTCACCGTCGCGCCGCCCCAGTCGGTGAGGGCGTCGAGGTAGTCACCGTTCTCCCACTTGCGGCCGGCGTCCTTGGCGTCCTCGGACCACTGGTCGGCGATGACTCCCCCGTAGTCCTTGATGCCCTCCAGGGACTCCAGCGGGTTGGTGACGAGGTCCCACATGTCGGTGAGGTCGCCCCAGATGCCGTCGACGAAGAGGCCCTCGCCGACCTGCTTGAGCTGGTCTCCGGCGCAGCCGAAGAAGGAACCGAAGCCGGAGAAACAGCCCTCGTCGCCGTCGTCGCCCTCGTCTGCTTGGTTCCGGTCGCTCTCGTCTTCTTGGTTGCCCGCGTCACCGGGGGGTTCGGTGCCGGCTTCGGGGGCTGAGCCTTGGTCGCCCGGATTCCCTTCGTCGTCTCCGGACGCGGGCCCGGCCTCGCTGCCGTCTCCGGGCCCGGCTGCGTCGCCGTCTCCGGGCTCGGCCGCGTCGCCGCGTGGGGGCTGCTCTCCTTCGGGAGCGGGGGCACTGTCGGGGCCCGGGTCGGCGGCAGTGTCGTCCTCCGCGACCGCGTCCGGGCGGTCGTCCGCGGTGGCCGGTGCCGTTGCCGGGCATGCCGTGCCCGTGATCTCGCAGACCGCCGACTGGATGCCGCCGAAGATCTGCGCGCCCAGGCCACTGACCGTGAGGCCGACGACCAGTGCGGCCACCACGGCTATCAGGCCCGCGTATTCAACCGCCGTCTGGCCCTCGTCCCGACGCCGGCGAATCATCCGGGAGAGGGAGAAGGGGCGGCGTGCCGCGCGCTCGAACTCGGGGGTGCGGTACCAGTCGCGGCTCTCGCGACGGGTGAGGAAGTACAGGACCAGGAGCGGGAGGAACAGTTGGGTGTAGCCCCTCGCGGATCCGTCGGCGATGTTGGACATCGCGCCGAGGACCAGCCATGCCTGCACGGCCGTCAGGGCGGCCCACGTCCTGGGCCCGCCCGCCCAGGTCCGGCGGGCCAGCCACCAGCCCAGCACACCGGGCGCGGCGGCGTAGGCCGTCAGGGCGAGCACGCCGCCGTCGAGTTCGTCGTACGAACCCGCCGTGAGGAGCAGGCCCAGACCGCCCGCCACGGTGACCACGAACAGGGCGTGTACCAGGACCAAGGCCGTCGCGAGCGGCCTCGGCATGTCCCGGCGGCCGGCCGGACCCGACGGCCACGCCGGGCCGGCCACGGGTATGCCCCCGCCGGCTCCTCCGGCCGCCCCTGCTCCCCCGAGCGACGCCATGTCCACTCCCCCCTCAACTCCCCCGCGCGGGAGACCTCGTGCACGTCGTCGCGAGCCTAGGGAGGGGGCTCGGGGGCGACATGGGCCCCTGGGCCCAAAGCGGAGCCCAAAGGCGGAATCCGCGGGCCCCAGCGGTGGTGCAAGTGCGCGACCAGCGTGGTCAGGTGGGATTCGGCGGCCGCCTCCTCACGGCAACGCCTGCTTCGCCGTCGCCGGGCAGGAGGACCATCCCCTCACCGACAGCAGAGAGGCCCTGCGCGCCCTGATCCTTGAGATCAAGGCGGGCAAGGCCGATCATCTGCTGCAGTCGGCTCGCTCAGCTTTCGGAGCGCGGGAAGGAGACCTCGACCCTGCGGTTCTTCTTCCTGCCCGCTTCCGTCGAATTGTCGGCGATCGGGTACTGCTCGCCGTAGCCGCGCACCTCGTACGTGACGTTGGAGTCGTTCAGCTCTTGGTCGAGGATGCTCTGCACCGCGTTGGCGCGCTTCCTGGAGAGCACGTCGCCGTGGGCCGAGGAGCCCAGGTTGTCCGTGAAGCCGAAGACGCGGATCTTCGTCGCGTTCTGGGTCTTGATCTCCTGCGCGATCGTGGAGATACGGGACCTCGCCTGGGAGCTGAGTTTCGCGCTGTCCTTGGGGAACAGCACCTCGGCCTGGAGGGCGAACTTGACGTCGGAGTTGGTGTCCTCGCGGCGTTCGTCACCGCTTTGGTCTTCGACGACTGTCTTGATGTCGAGGACCTTGGCGGCGGCAAGAGTGGCACCTTCCGGGAGCTTGAGGTCGGGATCATTGCCATCCACCTCTACGGGTGCGGCGACTGTCGCTTCGGTGCCGGGGGGGACACTGGGGCCATCGTCGGCGTGAACCACTCCAGTGCTGGTGAAGACGACAGCGGCGACAGTCCCCACGAGAATCAGGCGAGTGTGGGTCATCCTCTGCCTCACCCGGAGATTTCGATCGTCGCACTCGAGAAGGTCGGCAACTGGAAGGCAACCTCCGTCGTAGTAGTTGGCGGCGCCGGGAACTGCATGAAGACCGGGACGGTCTCCCCCGACTTGATGATGCCCAAATCTGTTGTAGTCAGGGGGCGCCCGTCCGTGTCGCGGAGCACGTAGTACCGCTTCTTTCCTTTCGAGTCCACAAGCGTGGCTCCACCGAGCGTCCGACCGTGCTTGATGATCTCTGTCTCATTCCCCCTGACTACCCCCGGCACCGTGATCCGCTTTGCCCCGTCGTTCTTGAGCTCGCCATTCACCGTTAGGAAGCCGCCTGCATCACGTTCGGCACTTGTGAGCCGCAGAAGCAGACCGTCTTGTCCCCTTAGTTCCGCCAATGGCTCAGTAGACTGGCCCTCCTGAGCGCTCGGGCCGGATCCACCGCCCTTGGACGCAGCTGCCGAATCCTTCGGCTTTTTATCATCTTCGCCACCACCACCGCAGCCGGCCACGCCGAGGGCCAGTCCGGCCGCAACGGTCAAGGCGACCATCCCCCTGCGGGCCGTCGTTGTGAACCGAATGCTCATGCCCTGTTTCCTTAGTCACTCGTCGTTCGCTTGTCAGTCGGCCAGATGGACGTCAAACAGGTCTTCGGGCTCCGGGAGCAGGTCCTCGGGACCCTTCGGGTCCAACTCCCATTCCCTGTCCTTGCAGGTGAGTAGAGGCAGCGTGTCCCTTCCCCCACCCTCACCCAGAAGGTCGAACGTGCAGCGCGGCTCGATCACGGCTGTGGCGAATTCCTTGGACTTCATCTCTTCCGTACCGGGCACGATGGAGTCGCCCACCGTGTCGTTTGTCTTCACCTCAACCGTGTAGTCCAGCGGTCCGTCTCCGCCGCAGTTCACCACTTCGGCGTCGTTCTGCGCTGCAAGCTCGTACGCTCGCCAGCACGAGTCGTCGAGCCCCTCCGCTACGCCGCCGAAGATGGCCTCCCACTTGGCCGGATCCAAGACGTTCTGAACCCATGCACCGGCAAGTTGCTCCCGCCGGTCCTGGGCAGCTGCCAGAGCAGCGGCGTCGGCAGCAGTCTGCGCGTCGTTCCGATTCGCCGCGGCCTGGCCGACCGCAAAGTACGCGAACGCGAGGAAGAGCAGGCCCCCCACCACCGTGATGTAGATGGGGAAGGCCTGCCCTGCGTCGCCGTACCTACGGGGCCGCATCAGCCGCCGGTGACGTTCGCGATCTGCTCCGTGATCGCGTCGTAGATCGAGGTGCCGATGTCCGTCCCCGTGATGGCCAGCACGATCGCCACCACAACCGCGATGATCCCCAGGTACTCCACCGCGGTCTGGCCCTTGTCGTTGCGGGCGGCGCGGGACTGGAGGTACGTGACCGTCGTGTTGATCCAGTTGCTCATGGTGTTCCCCTCCGGCTGACGCGGTTGCGGCCTCCTCCGCGGGGCCGCTTTCGACATGAGCAACGTAGGGCCGTAACCCCCGCCGGACGGAGGGCCCGTGGGCCCAATCCCGGGCCCAACGGCAGGCCCAGTTCCTCTTCTCGCGCTTGTCCCACGCCCTCACCGCAGGTCACCCCACCCCTCGGCCCGAACCCGGTGCCGTGCCGAGCCACTTCGCGGCGGCCTCGGAGCGGCTCGTGCTGTGGAGCTTGGCGAAGATGCGGTTGATGTGATTCTTGACCGTCTTCTCGCTGATGAAGCAGGTGGCGGCGATCTGCTGGTTGTTCATGCCGGACGCGATGAGGTCCATGATCTCCGCCTCCCTGGTGCTCAGTTGGAATCTCGACCTGTCGGGAGCGGCCGGGCGGCCGCTTGTCCACCCAGACGAAAACTGTGCCACACCCGGTTGCAGTTGCGAAAGGTTTTCTGAAGAAGTAGGTGGATTCGAGACGGAGGGCGCGCCCAAAGGATCCGGGGCAAGGGAACCTTGGCCATCCCTGTGGGCCTGGGTCGGCACAGCAGCTCCGTGTGCACTCGCATCCGCCGTCCCCAGTCCGTCCGGCAGCACCGCACCGCCGCCACCGCCCTGCCGCAACTGCGCCAGCAGCGCCCCCGCAGCCGTCGGCGTGAAGTGCGGGCGTCCCTGTTTGATGTCGCGTACGGCCGACACCAGCTGGTCCGCGGTGAACTCGCCGTGCACCAGGTAGCCGCCCGCTCCCCTGCGCAGGGCCTCCTGGACGATCTCCGACTCCCTGCTGTAGGTCAGCATCACGACGGGGGCGATCTGCACCAGGTAGGGCAATGCCGAGAGGCCGTCCACGCCGGGCATGCGGACGTCCAGGAGGACCACGTCGGGGCGGTGTTCGTGGGCGGCCTCGTACGCCTCCCTGCCGTCCGCCGCCTCCGCCACCACCGTGATGTCCTGGCGGCCGGAGAGCAGGGCGGTCAGGCCGGCCCGGACCACCGGGTTGTCGTCGGCCACCACCACCCGGAGCGCGGTGGGCGGGGACGCGTGCCCGAAGGGGTTGGGCGGCGGCTGCGGTGGGCCGGGGTGGGGATGTGTCCGGTCCGGCATCGGGCGGCCTCCTCTCGGCGAGGGACGGAACGGGGACGGAGACGGGGACGGAGAAGGGAACGGAGAAGGGAACGGGGACGGGGACGAGGTCGGCGTCATGGGGTCGCCTCCAAGGGAGCCTGCGTCGTCACGGCCGCCAGCGGGAGTTCCAGGCGGACCTCTGTGCCGCGTGCCTGTGTGCCCCGGCCGATGCGGATGCGGGCGCCGACCGAGGCCGCGCGCTCGACCATGCCGACCAGGCCGAAGTGGCCGGCCCGGCGCAGCTGTTCCAGGTTGGTGCCGGGTGGCAGGCCCCGGCCGTCGTCGTGGACGCTGATGCGCAGCAGGTCGCCGTGGACGCCGGCCCGGACGTCGACCCGGGTCGGCTCCGCGTGGCGGTGCGCGTTCTCCATGGCCTCGGAGGCGATGGTGAGCAACTGGCGGGCCACGGCGGGGGGCACGGGCGGCACCGCGGGGTCGCCGGTGGGGCGGTAGGCCGCCGGCAGACCGGTCCGGGTGCTGAAGTCCCGTGTGCGCGCCGCCAGTTCCACCAGGACGTCCGTGCCGTGGGCCGGGTCCGACTCGCGGCGCAGGTCGGCGAGGAGTTCACGGGACTCCGCCGCGGCGCGGCGGGCCGAGCGGGCGACCAGTTCCGCCTGTTGCCTCACCAGTGCCGGATCCATGCGGTCCGAGCCCGCCGAACCGGCCAGTCCGTCCGCGGCCAGGGCGACGCCGTGCAGCGTCTTGGCCACCGAGTCGTGCATCTCGCGGGCCAGCCGGGTGCGTTCCGCGCCGACCGCCTCCGTGACGGCGAGGCGGGCCTGGACCGTCGTCAGGGCCCGGGTCGCCTCGCCGAAGCGGAGCATCAGATTGCGGAGGCTGGAGCCGACCGCGCCCGCGACCACGCAGAGGCCGGGGAGCAACGACACCTCCGCCAGGTCCGGGCGCGGGCCCTCCAGGGCCGCGTAGACCAGGAGCAGGATCAGGCCCTGGAGGGAGGCAAACCCCGCGGCGCCGCGCCAGCCGTAGACCAGGCCCGCGAGGAGCGGGGTGCAGACGCTGACGTAGGCGAGGGTGGTGTCCGGGCCCGCCGAGATCAGCAGCAGGGCGCCGAAGAGGGTGTCCAGCGCCAGGAGGACGGGGTGGCGCAGCAGGAGGGGGCCGAAGCGTTCCCAGTCCCGGAAGAGGACGTAGGACGCCATGAAGGTGACCACCACCGCGATGCCGACCAGGCGGGTGCCCCAGCCGGGGCCCGCGTTGAGGAGGGCGGCGGGGGCGGCGAGGGCGATCATCGCCAGGCGGAAGCCGAAGACCTGGCGGCACAGGGCCTGTAAGGCGTTGATCTGGATCAGTACGTCGGGTGCGGCTTGGGTGGGGTGCGTCCGGTTCTCGGCCGCGTACCCGCCCGCGCCGGCCGTGCCGCTCTCGTTGCCGGGTGCGGTCGGCTCCTGCGGGGACCCGGCCGCAGCACCGTCACCGGCCACCGGCTCCCGAGGAACCCCGGCCGCAGCACCGTCGCCGGCCGACGGCTCCCGAGGACCCCGAGCCGCAGCACCGTCACCGGCCGACGGCTCCCGCGGGACGCGGGCCCGAGCACCGTCGGTGGCCGCCCGGTCGGGCGGGTGCCCGGCCGGCGCGGGGTCCCAGCCCGGCGGCAGCGCCGGGGTCACCGACGTCACCGGGATGTCCGGGGCGCCCGTGCGGACGTGGTCCGGCAGGACCGTGCCCGCCGGAGGGGTGGTGATCTCGGCCGGCCTGGGGCGGCGGCGGAGCAGCCCGGCCCGCTCCCCGTCCGGAAGCCGCCCGTCCGGAAGCCGCCCGCCCGTACGCCGCCCGCCCGTACGCTCCCCGCCCGTGCGTTCCCTCGTCATCGCCATCGCACCCCCCACCTCCGTCCTACTCGCCCGTGATCGAGCCGAAGTCGGTGCCCGAGCCCAGGATCAGGCCCGCGCCCAACAGGATCATCGTCGCCGGGACCATGAACGTCGTGATCATCATCGTGGCCTTGGGAACCGCCCGCGCGGCCTTGCGTCGGGCGTTCTGCGCGTCGGTGCGGCGCATGTCCTTCGCGAGGGCGACCAGCGTGTCGACGATGGGGGCGCCCAGTTCCTCGCCCTGCTGGAGGGCGGTGACGAACATGGCGACCTGCTCCGAGTCGTTGCGCCGGCGCAGTTCCGCGAAGGCCTGGCGGCGGCTCATGCCCAGGTCCATCTGGCGCAGCGTGATGCTCAGTTCGTCGGCCCACGGGCCCTCGTACTTGGAGGCGACCCGGTCGAGGGCCTGGCGGAAGCCCAGGCCCGCGCTCACCACGACCGCCAGGACGTCCAGGAAGTCCGGCAGGGTCCGCTCGATGACGTCCTTGCGGATGCGGATCGCCGACCAGATGCCGACCTCCGTCCAGAACGCGCCGAAGGCGAGCAGCAGCAGCGCCACGAACAGCTGGCCCCGCATGAGGAAGACCAGGAAGCCGACGCCGCCGAGGGCGCCGTAGACCGCGCGGCGCGCGGCGTAGCGGTCGATGGTGAGACCGCCGGGGTTGCCCGCCAGGTCGATCTTGCGGCGGTACTTGGCGACCTGCTTGGGGCCCATGAGGCGCAGTACGGCGGGGGCGTAGCGCATGCCCATGCGGTCGACCAGCGAGTCGACCGCGCCGGTGCGGGTGGAGCCGACCTCGAGCGCGAGGACGAGGTCGCCGGGGAGTTTCGCCTCGGCCCGGTACATGCGGATGCCGGCGAAGATGCCCCAGACGGCGAGGCCCATGGCCAGTGCCAGGAGGAGTCCCATGATGTTCCCAGTCCCTTCTCGCCGGATCAGACGTCGATGCGGGACAGACGGCGGATGAGGACGAAGCCGACGGCGTAGAGCGCGAACGCGATGATCACCGCGGCCTGGCCGGCGGGGGAGCCGGTCATGCGCTCCAGGGCGCCGTCCTTGACGCCGTTCATGAGGAACAGGGAGCCGACGCCCAGTACGGGGACGGCGTACGACGTCATGTTCACCTGGGAGAGCTGGGTCCGCACTTCCCTCCTGGTCTCCTTGCGTTCCTCCAGCGTCTCGGTGAGGTTGCGCAGCGCGCTCACCACCTGGCCGCCCGCCCGGTTGGAGAGCACCAGGGTGGTGACGAGGACGACCAGTTCGCGGGAGGGGAGGCGGTCGGCGAGTTCGCCCAGGGCGTCGTCCATCGACGCGCCGACCGCCAGCTGGTTGGCGACCTTCGACAATTCCTCGCCCGCGGGCGCCTCCAGCTCCTCCGCCGCCATGCCGATGGCCGTGCGCAGCGCCAGGCCGGCCTGAGTGGCGTTGGCCAGGATGCGGGCCAGTTCAGGGAGTTGGTTGATGAACTTCTCGATGCGCTTCTGGCGCTGCCAGTTCAGGAACTGGAGGGCCACCCAGATGCCGAGGAGGCCGGCCAGCGGCCCGAAGAAGGGGGCCAGGGTGGCCTGGCCGACGAGCCAGAGGCCGGCGACCGTGGCCAGCATGTAGACGAAGAACTCGCCGGGGGTGATGTCCAGGCCGGTCGCCGCCAGGCGCAGTTCCAGCTTCCGGCCGGGTTTGGTACCGCGCAGGCGGCGGTCCAGGCCGTGGAAGTGGCGGCGGCGGCCGACGACGGGGATCTGGCCGGTGGCCGACAGGCGGTCCACCAGTACCTGGCGCTGTGCTTTGCCCATGGCGTAGGAGTGCACGCCCACGACCGCGAGGACGCAGGTCAGCAGGGTGATGCCGGTGGTCAGCGTGATCAGGTTATGCAGATCCATGGGACGGTCCTACCTGGCTTCTCGGGTGGCGAGCTGGTCGGCGGAGTGGGCGACGCCGAAGGCCTGCGGGATGGGCTGGCTCGCCATGTAGAGGCGGTCGGCGGTGCGGCGCGGGAGGGGGTGGTACTCGAAGGCGCCGTAGACGCGGCCGTCGGCGGCCATCGGCTGGGCGTGGAAGCGGGCGACCGTGGCCAGCCGGTACGGTTCGCCGCCGTGGCTCTCCAGCATCGCGATCTCGGTGATGCGGCGGGCACCGTCGGCGAAGCGGGTGAGCTGGACGATGACGTCGACGGCGCTGTTGATCTGGTCGTGCAGCGCGACGAAGGGGATCTCGACGTCGGACATGGAGGCGAGGGTCTGCAGCCGCATCAGCGCGTCCTCGGCGCTGTTGGCGTGGACGGTGGCGAGGGAGCCGTCGTGGCCGGTGGACATGGCCTGGAGCATGTCCAGGGACTCTCCGCCGCGGACCTCGCCGACGACGATGCGGTCGGGGCGCATGCGCAGGGAGTTGCGGACCAGGTCGCGGATGGTGACCTGGCCCTTGCCCTCGACGTTCGGCGGGCGGGACTCCAGGCGGATGACGTGCGGCTGCTGGAGCTGCAGTTCGGCGGAGTCCTCGATGGTGATGATCCGCTCGCCCTCGGGGATGAGGCCCGACAGGGCGTTCAGCAGGGTGGTCTTCCCGGTGCCGGTGGCGCCCGAGACGATGATGTTGAACCTGGCCTGCACCAGACCGGCCAGCAGGTACAGCATCTGCTCGTCGAGGGAGCCGAGGCCGATCAGCTCCTGGAGGGTGAAGGAGCGCGGGAAGCGGCGGATGGTCAGGGTCGCCCCGGTCAGGGACAGCGGCGGGATGATGACGTTGACGCGCTCCCCGGAGGGGAGGCGGGCGTCGACCATCGGGTTGGACTCGTCCACGCGGCGGTTGACCGTGGAGACGATGCGCTCGATGGTTTGCATCAGCTGGTCGTTGGAGGCGAAGCGCAGGGGGAGTTGCTCGACCCGGCCGGCGCGCTCCACGAAGATGGCGTCGGGGCCGTTCACCATGATCTCGGTGATCGACGCGTCCTCCAGGAGGGGTTCCAGGATGCCGAGGCCGAGCGCCTCGTCGACGACCCGGCGGATCAGCTGGGACCGCTCCACCGTCGACAGGACGGGGCCTTCGCGGCTGATGATGTGCCCGAGGACGCGCTCCAGCCTGGCCCGGCGTTCTGCCGCGGCCAGCGAACTCATCTCCGCGAGGTCGATCTCCTCGAGGAGTTTGGCGCGGTAGGAGGCGACCAGGTGGCCGTCCTCGCCCCGGCTTCCCGTCTCCTCGGGGGAGTTGATGCGTGCCCGCAGGCTCATGAGTCCGGTGCTCCTCGTTCCTCGTTCAGTGGTCGAGCGGCATCGTGGCGGTCTTCCGGGCGGGGTCGAAGTCCCAGCCCGGCACGATCGAGGGGATGGCGATCTCGGCGGTGACGGTGACCTCGTCGCCGCCCTGCGCCGGCTCGCAGGCGGTCGCGTCGGCCAGCCAGTCGCTGACCGCCGCGGCGCAGGCCTGTTGGGCGCCCTGGTCGAGCGAGGCGCTGCGGGCGCCGGCGCGGGCGGCGGTGCCGGCCTGCTGGGCGGTGTAGGCGATGAGGCCGAGTTGTACGGCGGCCATGGCGACGATGATCAGGACCGGGATGAAGCCGAGGTACTCGAGGGCGGCCTGGCCGCGGTCGCGGTCCTTCCTCCGGTACGGCATGTCGTACGGCATGTCAGTCCGTCTCCTCCTCGACCGCACCCGCGTGGCCGTGCACCTCGAAGGGGAAGTTCGCCGTGCCCGGGAAGAGGACGGGGACGCCGAGTCTCACATCGGCCGTGACCAGGCCGTCCGCCGTGCCGCAGTCCACCGCCGCGTCCCCCTCCCACGCGCCGGGCAGCTTGTCGAGCCCGGCCTCCTGGCAGGCGCCCTGGCGCCCGCCCGGCGCCGTGGCGGTGCCCGCCCGTACCGCCTCGTCGGCAGCATTCCCCGCGAGAACGAACGTGTATCCCACCAGTACGAGCTGCCACAGCACCACCAGCGTCACGAGAATCGTGGGTGTCATGCCGAGGAACTCGATGGTGACCTGGCCGCGGTCCCGGCTCTGCCGGGTGCGTGTCGGCGCGACGGGCCGCCGACGCCGTGGGAGGTCCCGTAACGGTCGCATGGTCATCCCCCTCCGTCCTTCCTCCGCCGGAAGCCGGCCGACCCGCGGTCGCCGCGCAGCCGGCTCGCCTTGTGGGCGCCCTCGGCGGGCTTGACCAGGGCGAGTTCGCCGGCCAGCGCCCACAGGGCCTGTTTCACCGCGCTCCTGCTCTCGAGTTCGTGCAGCCGGCCCGCGTCCACGACCGACTGGAGTTCCTTGAAGCCGGCGGGGACCGCGGTGCCGGCGACGGCCGTCCCGGTGATCTTCCGGATGAGCGGGGGCTGGATCTCCGTGGCCCGGGTGTGGCGGTTGACGACGACCGTGGTCTCCTCGGCCTTGCGGATCTGGAGCCGGTCCCACATGCGCACGGCCCGCTTGGCGCCCCGTACGGCGATCACGTCCGGGGTGGTGACGAGCAGGGCGGTGTCGGCCATCTCCACGGCCGCCGCGCCGGCGCCGCTCAGCTGGGCGCCGCAGTCGATGACGACGATCTCGTAGCGCGAGCGCAGGGCGCTGACGATCTGGCGGGCGGCCCGGTCGGTGACGTCCTCGCCGCGTTCGCCCTCCGCGGGGGCGAGCAGCAGCGAGACGCCGGTGTCGTGGCGGAAGACCGCGTCGGCCAGGACCCGCGGGGAGATGTCGCTGATCGCGGCGAGGTCGACGACCGAGCGGCGGAACTGGACGTCCAGGTAGGAGGCGATGTCGCCGGCCTGGAGATCCATGTCGACCAGGGCGGTGGCCCGGCCGGACGCCTGGGCGGCGAGGGCGAGCTGGATCGCGGTCAGAGTGGTCCCCACGCCGCCCTTGGCCCCGCTGACGGTGACCACCGTGCCGCCGACGCCGGTGAACACGTCGCCGCCCGAGCCGAGGTGGCGGCGTACGCCGACCGACCACTGGGCGACCGCCTGGACGCGGCTGGCGAGTTCCTCGTAGCTGAGCGGCAGGGCGACCAGGCCGCGGGCGCCGTAGTCCATGGCGGCCTGGAAGAGGCCGGGGCTCGCGTCGGAGGTGACGAGGATGACGCCGACGGCCGGGAAGCGCAGGGCGACCTCACGGATCAGCTCCAGTGCGGGGACCGGGCCGATCCGCTCGTGCACCACCACAACCTCCGGCAGTTCGTCGACCGACTCGGCGGCCAGGCGCGCGAGGGTGTCGACGAGCTGGGTGGAGTCGACCACCGGGGCCACCGGCTCGGCGTCCGGCAGCTGGCTGAGCAGTGTGGTGAGGGAACGGACCGCGTCCGCGTCGCCGACTGCCGGGAGGATCCTCGTGGGCATGCGGGCCTCTCACTTGTCCTTCGCGAGTTCGTACGTCCGCTGCTGTTCGGGGACGCTGGTGTCGCTGCCCGGGGCGACCAGCGCGAGCCGTACCCGCTGGGCGAACGACTCGGCGTAGGTGATGCGCTGGGCGTCGAGGGTGGACAGTGCGAAGGTGATCGGCACGCCGTCGGTGGGCCGGCGGGTGCGGTCGCTCTCGTCGGGATCGAGGGCGGTGATCCGGCCGACGTCCAGGACCTTGGCGTTCGTTACAATGATCTTGGACTGAGCGGAGTCACCCTCACGCTCTCCCTCGAAGGTGGCGTAGACGTTGACGGTCGAGCCCGGCGTGATCTTGCCGGCGACGCCGGTCGCCGCATCGATCATGATGGCGACCTCCTGCTGCCCCGGCTGCAGGGCGGGCTGATTGACGATCATGTCGCTCTGCAGCAGGGAGCCCTCTTTCAGGGTGGTGACGGCGATCTTGCCCTGAATGTCGGCGAGATCGGTGACCGCGGTCTCCGGCAGCCACCGCTCGGGCATGCGGGTCTTCTCGAACTGGCCCGTGCTGAGCGCGGTGTAGGGCGCCACGTTGGACTTCACCCGGTACGCGGTGACCTCGGGGCCGACCTTGGACTTGACGTCGCCGATGACGGACAGCACGCCGGCGAAGGCACCCAGGGCGCACAGGACCGACAGGAGCAGGAGTATCACGCCGCGGCGCTGACGGGAGTTCATGAACCGTACAACCTCATTGGGGCGATCGGTCGGGCGGGAACGAGCGGGATCGGTAGCGGTGAGCGGTGGTCCGTGCGGGTCGGAGCGGGACGGCCCGGGCGCGGGTCCCGTGGCGTGCCCCGTGGTTCAGGACTCAACCGACGACCGCCCTGTTCTCGGGCCGGGGCCGGGGCGGTCCGTCGGGGGCGGGCGGTGTGGCCGAACAGAACACGCACCGGTCGCCGATGACGTCGATGCCGCACCAGTGGCAGGTACTGCGCCGCACGGACGTGACCAGCTGGTACAGCACCGACAGGTCGGGCAGATAGCTGCAGAACTCGATGAGTCTGCCGGTCCCCCACCAGCCCGGTGATGCGGCCGGAAGCGGGCTCTCGCGCAGCCCCTGCACCTTCCAGGACGGGGCCAGGGTGGCGCTGACCCAGTCAGACTGGAGCTGGCCCTTGGCGAGCAGCATCCAGGTGCCGAACTCCGGCCCGTCCAGGGACGCCTCGGGCCCGAGGCGGACCAGCTGGGGCTGCGGGTGGGCGAGGACCGCGAACTGGCTGCCCGGCATCCAGGACTTGGCGTGCTGCTTCAGGTTCACGGGCACCCGGTCGAGCCGGGCGACCGAGCCCAGCAGCGCTCCGGCGTGGATGTAGTGGGTGAGCAGGCGCCCGGCCGAGGCGAGCACGCCGGGGCCGAGGTCGCAGGAGGCGAGCTGGCGTAACTGGCGTACCAGCACGGCCAGTCCGAGCGGCGGCAGGTCGGGCCGGAAGAGCGCGATGCGGTCGCTCTCCAGCAGCGAGCGCAGGGTGTGCAGCCGCCGCTGGACGGCGGTGGGCGCGGCCGGGGAGCAGACCACGATGACGTGGCCGTGCTGTTCGACGATCGTCTGGAGTTCGGTCAGCACCTGTTCGAGCGGGCGGGTGGCGACGTCCCGGAGCACGACGGCGGGCAGGGTCCGTTCGTCCTGCGCCGGCAGCGCCATGTCGGCGCTGGTCACGGCAATGGCAGTTGGCACGCGCAGCTCCCCGTTCTCCCCATGCCCGTCGGTCCGCCGGGCGTTACTCCCGTGCACCCTGATGACTTCACTGCGTGACTTCCTCAGCACTGTATCCACGGCTCTGTGACCGGAGAACAGCGTTTCTGTAGCTGGTGAGCAACTGCCGTCGCACAAGGTGCGCCAAAACGGGGCAGGTTTGAGCAACTTGCCGGGGCGGATGTGGCCGCGCGGGGGTGGGGCCGGGGGCGACCGCTTGACGCTGGGCCCCGGTTTGGGTCCCCGGGCCCACGCTTCCCGGCCGGGCCCGTACCTACGCTCGCCGTCCGAAAACCGTGGCGGCCGGGGAGAGGAGGCCGGCAGGACCGTCGCCCTGATCACGGTGCAGCTCGGCTTCACCGAGGCGCGGTCCGCGGAGCAGGCGGCCATCGCGGCGGAGGCGGGCATCCAGGTGGGCGCGGACGTGGGGGGACAGCGGGAGGTGGAGCTGTCCGGCACGGACGACGCCCGGCGGATGGACTTCACGTTCGAGGCGACGGGCGAGGGGGACGGCCCGCCCGAGGGGGCGCGCGTGGAGGGCGTCGTCCTGACCGGGCTGGACTCCTCCGAACAGACCTTCGCGGTGCGTATCGACGCGCAGCGGGGGAAGCTCTCGGACGCCGATCTTCAGCGGATCGTCGCGTCGGTGGAGGTGCGTTAGCCGTGGAGGTGCGGGGACCATGGAGGTACCGGGGGCCGGTTATGTCGTACTCCCGCTGCTCGTGGCGCTGTTCGGGTGGCTGGCGGTGTCGTCCGCCCGACGGCTGGTGACCGTGACGCGGGTGCTGCGGCGCGGGGTGCGCGCGGGCGGCGAGTGCGTGCGGGTGGACTCCGAGCCGTACCACCGCTCGGAGGCACGGCGGCACTTCTTCGCCTTCCATACGGCCGAGGGCGCGCGGGTGGAGTTCGAGGACCTGGCGGGCTGGGCCATGAAGGAGGGCACACCGGTGACGGTCACCTACGATCCGCGGGACCCGGCGGGCACGGCGACGGTGGCGGGCCGGGGCACGTGGTCCCCGGTGCTCCAGTCGCTCGCGCTGACCGCGGGCTGCGGCCTGGCGGCGCTGGGGTTCGCGGCACTGCTGTGGTCCGGCATCCGGGGAGGCCTCTGATGCCGCACCACCACGGCGCCCCGTCCGGGGCCGGCACGCCCGCGCTGTGCCTGGTGCGGGTCTGGGCGGTCGCGGCGGTCGTCCTGGTCGTCACCCAGCTGGTGCTGACGACCCTGGTGCGGGACCGGCTGGTGGGGCCCGAGGGGGTGCGGTCCTTCGGCGCGGCCCTGGCCCTGGTGCACCTGCCGGATCTGGTGTGCGTGACCCTGGCGGCCTGGGCGGCGTCCCGCGCGCATCCGGAGCCGTGGCGGAACTCGCCGGTCCGCCACGCGGCGGCGTGCTGCACGGTGCCGACGGCGGCCCAGGTGCTCACCCTGTGCTTGACCTGGGACCGCGCGGGCTTCACCACGCTCGCGTGCTGGATGTCGACGGGGGTCCTGCTGGCGGGGTGCGCGCTGGGGGTGCTGCCGGACGGATGGCGGGAGACGGCGCCGCGGCGGGTGTAACCGCCGCTCCCCGTCCGGCAGTTCAGCGGACCACGTGTGGTCTGTACCTATTGACAACTCGATTGGTCTGGACCACCTTGTAGGTCCGACGGTGGCCACCGTTCTCCCTCCTCCCCTCTCCCCCACCGGAGGCCCCAGTGGACCGCGCATCAGGCAAGACCGGACGCAGACGCATCTGGGCCGGAGTCCTCGTCTCCGCCCTCGCCCTCACCTTCGCCGGAGCGGGGCAGGCGGTCGCGGCGGACGTGAACAACGCCAGGAACGCGGGTTTCGAAGCGGGTCTGAGCGGCTGGACCTGCTCCGCGAACAGTGGCACGACCGTCTCCTCCCCGGTGCACGGCGGTACGGCCGCGCTCAAGGCGACCCCGTCCGGGCAGGACAACGCCCGCTGCTCGCAGACAGTCGCGGTCAAGCCCAGCTCCACGTACCGGTTGAGCACATGGGTGCAGGGCGGTTACGCGTACCTGGGCGTGACCGGCACCGGGACGACGGACGTGTCCACCTGGACGCCGGAGTCCAGCAGCTGGAAGCAGCTGTCCACGCGCTTCACCACCGGCTCCTCCACCACCTCGGTCACGGTCTACACCCACGGCTGGTACGGCCAGGCGGCCTACTACGCGGACGACCTGTCGGTGTTCGGACCCGACGGGGGCGGCGGCGGTGACCCGGAGCCCACGGTCCCGGGCACGCCGGGCGGCCTGACCGTCTCCGGCACGACGTCCTCGTCGGTGTCGCTGGCCTGGAACGCGGTCTCGGGCGCGACCGGTTACACCCTCTACCGCGACGGCACGAAGGTCACGGCGGTCTCGGGCACCTCGGCCACGGTGACCGGGCTGTCGTCCGCCACCTCCTACTCCTTCCAGGTCGCGGCGACCAACGCGGCGGGCGAGTCGTCGAAGTCGACGGCGGTCACGGCCCGGACCAAGGACAGCGGCAGCGGGGGCGGCGGCGACCTGCCCAAGCACGCGGTGACGGGTTACTGGCAGAACTTCAACAACGGTGCGACGGTCCAGAGGATCTCCGACGTGCCCGCCCAGTACGACATCATCGCCGTCGCCTTCGCGGACGCCACCGCCACGCCCGGCGCGGTCACCTTCCACCTCGACAGCGCGGGTCTCAACGGCTACACGGTCGACCAGTTCAAGGCCGACGTCCGGGCCAAGCAGGCGGCCGGAAAGAAGGTCATCATCTCGGTCGGCGGCGAGAAGGGCACCGTCACGGTGAACGACTCCGCCTCGGCGACCAGCTTCGCCGACTCCGTGTACGCGCTGATGCGGGAGTACGGCTTCGACGGTGTCGACATCGACCTGGAGAACGGCCTCGACGCGACCTACATGACCCAGGCGCTCCGCGCGCTGTCCGCGAAGGCCGGGCCGTCGATGGTCCTCACGATGGCGCCGCAGACGATCGACATGCAGTCCACGTCGAACGCGTACTTCAGGACGGCGCTGAACGTGAAGGACATCCTCACGGTCGTCAACATGCAGTACTACAACAGCGGTTCGATGCTGGGCTGTGACGGTAAGGTCTACAGCCAGGGCTCGGTGGACTTCCTCACCGCGCTGGCCTGCATCCAGCTCGAGGGCGGCCTCGACCCGTCCCAGGTGGGCCTGGGCCTGCCCGCCTCGACCCGCGGCGCGGGCAGCGGCCATGTCGCTCCCTCCGTGGTCAACAACGCGCTGGACTGCCTGACGAGGGGCACCAACTGCGGCACCTTCAAGCCGGCGAAGACCTACCCGGGCCTGCGGGGCGCGATGACCTGGTCCACCAACTGGGACGCGACGGCGGGCAACGCCTGGTCCAACGCGGTGGGCCCGCACGTGCACGCGCTGCCGTAGCGCGCGACTCGGCACGTCACGCACGGCAGGAGGGCCCCGCTCACGGTCATGTGAGCGGGGCTCGCCTGCCCGTCGGTGCCGCGTGTCCCGTGTCCGCTCGCCGCCGGCCCGTGGCCCGTGACCCGTGGTCCCTAGAAGAACTCCGACCAGGGCTGGTCCCACACCTGTTTGACGCACAGCACCAGGAACAGCAGCCCCGCGACGGCGAGCATCGCGTTGCTGAGCGCACCGTTGCGCCACTCGCGGGGCGTGCGGTCGGAGTTGAGGAGCCGGACCAGGGTGAGGGCCAGGAAGGGCATGAACGCGGCGCCCAGGACGCCGTAGACGATGACGAGGCGGAACGGCTGGCCCTCGAAGAGCAGGATCATCGGCGGGAAGGTCAGCCAGAGCAGATAGGCGCGGAACGGCCAGGACCGCTCCCGCTGTCCGGAGGCGATCTCCTCGGCCCTGGACGCGGCGGCCCTTCCGCGGATCCGGGTCACGAAGTCGGCGAACATCAGGCTCACTCCGTGCCACACGCCGATCAGCGAGGTGAAGGCGGTGGCGAAGAAACCGATCAGGAAGAACTTCGCGGTGGCCGTGCCGTACTCGTCCGCCAGGACGTCACCGAGCTGGACGAGCCCCTTGTCGCCGCTCGCGAGGGCGATCCCGGCGGAGTGCAGCAGCTCCGCGCCGACGAAGAGCATGGCGACGACGAAGACGCCGGTGGTGAGGTAGGCGACGCGGTTGTCCAGGCGCATGACCTTCATCCAGCCGGCGTCGGTCCAGCCCTTGGCGTTGACCCAGTAGCCGTAGGCCGCGAGCGTGATGGTGCCGCCGACGCCGCCGATCAGGCCGAGGGTGTTGAGGACCGAGTCCTTCTCGTCGGGGAGGACCGGCAGAAGGCCGGCGAAGGCGTCCGCGAGGTTCGGGGTGACACGGACCGCCAGGTAGACCGTCACCACGAACATGACTCCCACCAGGACGGTCATGACCTTCTCGAAGACCGCGTACTTGTTGAACCAGACGAAGACCAGGCCCACCAGACCGCAGGCGATGCCCCACCACTTCAGGTCCATCACGTCCGGGAACAGCGCCTGGAGCGGCAGCGCGCTGGACGACATCGCCGCGGCTCCGTAGACGAAGCCCCAGACGACGACGTAGACGCCGAAGAAGTACGTGGTCCAGCGGCCGAGGCTCGCCCAGCCGTCGAACAGGGTGCGGCCGGTGGCCAGATGCCAGCGTCCGGCCGCCTCGGCGAGGGAGATCTTCACCAGGCAGCCGACGACGGCCGCCCACAGCAGCGTGTAGCCGAAGTTGCTGCCCGCGATGAGCGTGGCGACCAGGTCACCGGCGCCCACACCGGTCGCCGCGACCACGATGCCGGGACCGATGTGCCGCCAACTGGACCTGCGGGGCTGGGAGCCGGGCTCGTGTGGTGCTCCGGTGTCCTGGGTCTTTCCCGTGGTGTCCGCCATGGGCTCAAGAAAGCGGAACGGCACCCGTGGGACAAGGGGGCGTGCGGGGATCCGCACGGGATGCACCTGGTCGAGGGGCCGACCGGCCCTGCCTGCTTGACCTGGCCATGCCAGACGTCCACGATGACGGCACCGCACCACGCACGTCGTGCTCGACACGTCGTGCACCGTACGTCGCACTGAACAACCCCACCTCCCACAAGGAGACTTCATGCGACTCCGCATCCGCGGCAGACGGTCCGCCGCGCTCGCCGCACTCCTCGCCCTGGCCCTCGCCGCACCGCTCTCCTCGACGGCGACCGACGCCACCGCCGACAGCGCCGGCCGGGCGGCGCCCGCCGCCGACGACGTCCGCCAGTACGAGATCCACCAGCACACGACTCCCGTGACCCGTACGGCGATCCAGCGCTCCGGCGTCACCGTGGACGAGGCCGACGAGGAGACCGTGGTCGTCTCCGGCCGCGTCGACCAGATCCGCACACTGCGCCGACAGGGCTACGAGGTCACGCCGCTGGGCGCGGCGCCCGACCGCTCCGCCGGGTCCGGCGGGACGCGTCTGTACGACTTCCCCTCGGCCGACTCCCGTTACCACAACTACGCCGAGATGAACGCGGAGATCACCCAGCGGCTGTCGGCGTACCCGAACATCATGAGCAAGCGGGTGATCGGCAAGTCCTACCAGGGCCGGGACATCGTGGCCATCAAGATCAGCGACAACGTGGCCACCGACGAGAACGAACCGGAGGTGCTGTTCACCCACCACCAGCACGCCCGTGAGCACCTGACCGTGGAGATGGCGCTGTACCTGCTGCGCGAACTCGGCGCGGGCTACGGCAGCGACTCCCGCGTCACCAACATGGTGAACAACCGCGAGATCTGGATCATCCCCGACCTCAACCCGGACGGCGGCGAGTACGACATCGCCTCCGGCTCCTACCGCTCCTGGCGCAAGAACCGTCAGCCCAACTCGGGTTCGTCGTACGTCGGAACCGACCTGAACCGCAACTGGAACTACCGCTGGGGCTGCTGCGGCGGGTCCTCCGGCTCCACGAGCTCCGACACCTACCGGGGCTCGGCCCCGGAGTCCGCACCCGAGGTGAGGGTCGTCGCCGACTTCGTGCGCAGCCGGGTCGTGGGCGGGGTGCAGCAGATCAAGGCCGGCATCGACTTCCACACCTACAGCGAGCTGGTGCTCTGGCCGTTCGGTTACACCTACTCCGACACCACCACCGGGATGACGGCCGACGACAACGCGGCCTTCAAGGCGGTCGGGCAGAAGATGGCCGCGAGCAACGGCTACACCCCCGAGCAGTCCAGCGACCTGTACATCACGGACGGGTCGATCGACGACTACCTCTGGGGCGCGCACAAGATCTTCGGGTACACCTTCGAGATGTACCCGAGGTCGTCGTCGGGCGGCGGCTTCTATCCGCCCGACGAGGTCATCGAGCGGGAGACGTCCCGCAACCGGGACGCGGTGCTCCAGTTGCTGGAGAACGCGGACTGCATGTACCGGTCGATCGGCAAGGGCGCCCAGTACTGCAGTTAGGCGCGCCGGTACCGCGGTGCGGCGCGCCGGTACCACGCTCCGGCGCGCCGTGAACCGTCAGTCGCCGGCGGGGTCCTCCTCGAAGTACGCGTCCAGGACCTTGTCCAGCTGCTCGTCCCAATCCTTGTGCTGGGAACGGGACCTGGCGAGGACCTCGATCGGGTACCAGCGGCGGTCGGGGGTGTGGACCGTGACGGTGAACCGCTTGCCGAAGCGGGCCGACTCCGTCTCCACGGCGCCGATCTCGTCCCAGCGGAAGTCGCACTCCTGGTCGTCGAGCCGCAGGCGTACGCCCCTGTGGTCGGCGACGATCCGGGCACGGAAGTCGGACGCCTCGAAGACGGGTCCGTCGGGGTCGGCCTCCTCCTCCGAGGGGGCCGGCTCCTCCGTTTCCGGGGCGGTGGCCTCGGGTTCCTCACCCTCCTCCCGGTCGGCCGCGGCGTCCTCGGCGTCCGCGGCCCCGTCCGGCGTGGCGTCCTTGCCGGAAGCGGGTGCGGTGAGTCCGGGGATGAAGGCCGGGTCGAATCCGGCGCCCTCCAGGGGCTTGCTGCTCGAACCTATGCGCTGCTCCACAGCGGAGCAGTATGGTCGACGAACCTGTGCCGGGCACAGCCGACCCCGAGTTCGTTATCAGACGCCAACACACGCACCGCCGGCGTCAGCCGAGGACGGCGAGGGCGTCGATCTCGACGAGGAGACCGGCGGGCAAACCGACGTAGACCGTCGTGCGCGCGGCGGGCGGCTGGGTGAGGCCCTGGGCCTCGAAGTAGGCGTTGTAGATCTCGTTGAACTCGGCGAAGTGGCCGACGTCGGTGAGATAGACGCGGATCATCATGACGTCGTCCCAGGTGGCGCCGCCCTCCTCCAGGATCGCGTTGACGTTGGCGAGGGTCTGGAGGGTCTGCTCGCGCAGGGTGGGGCCGGCGGGCGTCGGGGGCTGCCCCTCGACGGCGGGCAGGAAGCCGACCTGACCGGCGACCTGGAGGATGTTGCCCTTGCGCACGCCGTGGGAGAACCGTGCGGGCGGTGTGCTGTGGGTCGGCGGGGTGAGCGCCGTCTTCTCGGTCCGGTCGGCGGCCTGCTCGGCCCGTCCGCGCTTCTCGGTGCTCTCGGTCATGCGGTGTCCTCGTCGGAGTGGTGCACGGGCGTCCTGCCGGAGTACTCGCCGCTGACCGCGTCCGCCGTACGGCGCACCAGCGGGAGCAGGGTGAGGAGTTCGTCGGCGGTGACGACGACGTTCGGCGCGGACACCGACATCGCGGCGACCACCCGGCCGTCGGCGCCGCGGATCGGCGCGGCGACGCAGTTGATGGACTCCTCGTGGCCGCCGAGGTCGGTGGCCCAGCCCTGTTCGCGCACCGTGGCCAGTTCGCGCAGGAACGCGGCGGCGTTGGGCGTCGAACGGGGCGTGTACATGGGGTAGTCGAGCTGCTCGGCGACGGCGCGCCGCTCGTGCTCGGGCAGGTCGGCCAGGAGCAGCTTGGCCACGGCGGCGACGGTGATGGCGACGGGCTTGCCGATCCGCGAGTACATGCGCACCGGGTAGCGGCTCTCCACCTTGTCGATGTAGAGGACCTCGTTCTCCTCGTACACGGCGAGGTGCACGGTGTGCCCGCACCGCTCGTTGAGGCGTACCAGGTGGGGGTGGGCGATCTCGCGGACGTCGAGGTTCTCCATGGCCTCCTGGGCCAGCGCGAACAGGCGGGCGCCGAGGCGGTAGCGCTGGTCGGACTGGCGGTAGACCAGGCCGTGCGCGTGCAGGGTGCGCAGCAGGCGCAGGGCCGTGGACTTGTGCACGCCGAGGCGGTCGGCGACCTGTCCCAGGTCGGCGGGGCCCTCGGCGAGCAGCGGCAGGATGCTCAGCGCGCGGTCTACGGTCTGGCTCATGGGGTGCGTGCCTCCTCGTCGGCCCGGTTGCCGTCCAGGGCTGTCCAGCCGGGCCCGAGACGCAGTCTCCCCCACGCGGTGTCGTCCAGGGCGGCCAGCCGGTCGGCGAGGTGGCGGGCGGGGGGTGCGGCGAGATCGCCGGGGGCGGTGAGGGCGGCGGCGGCCATGAGGTGGCCGTGGCGCAGGCGGTCGCGCAGCGGGAGGCCGCGCAGGGTGGCGGAGAGGAAGCCGGCGGCGAAGGCGTCGCCGGCGCCGACGGGTGCCACGACGTCGACGTGCGGGGCGGGTTGATGGACGGGCGGTGCCGTGGCAAGCCCGGGACGGGTCGCGGGGTCCGGCGCCGACGGGCCGCCGGCGGCGCCCGCCCTCCCCCTCGCTGCGCCTCGCTCGCACGGGGCCACCCGCAGCAGGCCGTGGGGCTCCTCCCAGGCGCTCGAGGCGCGGGCGGAGGCACGACGGCCCGGGGCCCCACGGAAGGCTGTCGCCCCGCGTTCCCCCTGCTTGACCACCAGGAGCTCCGGCTCCGGCAGCGCCTCACGGATCGGCTCCGGGCCGCCGGTGATGCCCCAGACCGTCTCGGCCTCGTCCTCGCCCACGAAGACGAGGTCCGCGCCCCGGGCCAGGTCCAGCAGGATGCCGGGGCCGGTGGCGTCGCGCCACAGGCCGGGCCGGTGGTTGACGTCGAAGGAGACCAGGGGGCGTCCGGGGCGGGGTGCGGTCAGTTCGCGCAGCAGGTCCAGGCAGCCGGAGGAGAGCGCTGCGGTGATGCCGGACAGGTGCAGGACCCGCCCCGCGCGCACGGCGTCGAGGTCCACGGTGTCCGGGGTCATCGCGGAGGCCGCGGAGCCCGCCCGGTAGTAGGCGACCTCGTGGGCGTCGGTGCCCCGGTCGCCGGCCGTGCGGAAGTAGACGCCGGTGGGGCGGTCGGGGTCACGGCGGACGTGGGTCACGTCGACGCCGTATCCGCCGATCGCCTCGACGAGGTGGTCGCCGAAGCCGTCCGCGCCGACCCTGCCGACCCACCGCGTCGTGTGCCCGGCGGCGGCCAGCACGCAGGCCACGTTCGACTCCGCGCCCCCGATCCCCCGCTCGAACGAGGGCACGTCGGCGAGGCGGCCCGGCCGGGTGGGAAGGAACGTCACCATGGACTCGCCGAGCGCGACGACGTCCACCACGCCGGGAGCGTCGCGGGGTCCGGTGACGGTCACGATGGGGTGGCTCCTCGTCGGCCGCCCGTGGGCGGCCCTGGACTGCTCGGGACTGCTCGGGACGCGGAGGTGCGTTGACCCCCGCGTGGCCGAGATGTTAGACAGCGCTGAGCGACATACGCAACGGGTGTTGCACGTTATGCAACACCTCCGTCGAGGGAGGCTCTGATGGTCATGGACCCCGGCTCCGGCGCGCTCGCCCGGCTCGCCCGACTCGCGGAGGAACGGGTCGACCACCGCTTCAAGGGCCTCCCGCCGGACGCCGAGGGCCTGACCGTCGGTGAGCTGGCCGCGCAGCGCCGCAACCTCTTCACCGGTGGCTTCACCACACCCGTGCTCGTGCTCTCCGCCGAGCGCCTGGAGCACAACCTGCGGCTGATGGAGACCTACGCGGACCGGCACGGCCTCGCCTTCGCGCCGCACGGCAAGACCACCATGGCCCCGCAGCTCTTCCAGCGGCAGATCGAGCACGGCGCCTGGGGCATCACCCTCGCGGTGCCGCACCAGGTGCGGGTGGCGCGGGCGTTCGGGGTGCGGCGGGTGTTCCTGGCAAACGAGCTGGTCGACCCGGCAGCCCTGCGCTGGATCGCGGACGAACTGGAGGCCGACGGCGAGTTCCGCTTCGTCTGCTGCGTCGACTCCGTGCGCGGCGTCGAACTGATGGACGCGGCCCTCGCGGACGCCGTCCGCCCGGTGGACGTGGTGGTGGAACTGGCCGCCGGGGACGGTGCCCGCACGGGGGTGCGCACCGAGGCGGAGTGCGCGGCGGTCGCCGACGCCGTGGCCGACGCGCGACGGCTGCGACTGGTCGGGGTGGCCGGTTACGAGGGCGAGGTACCGCGGGCCGATCCGGAGCGGGTGCGGGCCTGGCTGCGGCGGCTGGTGGCACTGGCCGTCGAGTTCGACGCGGCGGGGCGCTTCACGGGGGTGGACGGGATCGTGGTGAGCGCCGGCGGCAGCGCCTGGTTCGACGCGGTGGCCGACGTCTTCGCCGGGATCCCGGAACTCTCCGCGCCGGTGCTGAAGCTGCTGCGCTCGGGGGCGTACGTCTCGCACGACGACGGCCACTACCGCAGGCTGACCCCGTTCAACCGGGTGCCGCGGGAGGGCGCGCTGGAACCGGCGTTCCGGCTGTGGACGCAGGTGGTGTCCCGGCCCTCCGCCGAGCAGGCCTTCGTCAACGCGGGGAAGCGGGACGCGGCCTACGACCTGGATCTGCCGTGCGCCCAGGTGGTGCGCCGGGACGGTGCCGAGCGGCCGGCCACCGGCATCTCGGTGACCGCCCTGTCCGACCAGCACGCCTGGCTGCGCACCACCGGGGAGGCCGATCTGGAGGTCGGCGACTGGGTGGGCCTCGGGCTGTCCCACCCGTGCACCTCCTTCGACAAATGGGTGCTCATACCCGTGGCGGAGGCGGACGGCACGGTGGTCGACTACGTCCGTACGTTCTTCTAGGAGGCCCGCGTGGAAGAGCTCGTCATCCGGGACGCGGACGTCGTGGACGGTTCCGGGGAGCCGTCCTACCGGGCGGACGTGGTCGTCGACAGCGGCCGGATCGTGTCCGTCGTGAAGGAGGCGGCGGCAGCGGGCTGCCAGCGGCCGAAGGCCCGCCGGGAACTGGACGCCGAGGGGCTGGTCCTCTCCCCCGGGTTCATCGACATGCACGCCCACAGCGATCTGGCGCTGCTGCGCGACCCCGACCACAGCGCCAAGGCCGCGCAGGGCGTCACCCTGGAGGTGCTGGGCCAGGACGGGCTGTCGTACGCGCCGGTCGACGACCGCACGCTCGGGGAGGTGCGCCGGGCGATCGCCGGCTGGAACGGCTCCGGGGACGACATCGACTTCGACTGGCGGTCGGTGGGCGAGTACCTGGACCGCCTGGACCGGGGCGTCGCGGTCAACGCCGCCTATCTCGTCCCGCAGGGCACGGTCCGCGCGCTCGTGGTCGGCTGGGAGGACCGGGCGGCCACGCCCGCGGAGCTGGACCGGATGCGGCGGCTGGTCGCCGACGGCCTGGAGCAGGGCGCGGTCGGCATGTCGTCCGGGCTGACGTACCCGCCGGGGATGTACGCCGACGACGCCGAACTGACGGAACTGTGCCGGGTGGTGGCCGAGTACGGCGGCTACTACTGCCCGCACCACCGCTCCTACGGCGCGGGCGCGCTGGAGGCGTACCAGGAGATGATCGCGCTGGCCCGGGAGGCGGGCTGCCCACTGCACCTGGCGCACGCGACGATGAACTTCGGGGTGAACAAGGGGCGGGCGCCGGAACTGCTGGCGCTGCTGGACGAGGCGCTGGACGCGGGAGCGGACATCAGCCTCGACACCTACCCGTACACGCCGGGCTGCACGACCCTCGTGGCGCTGCTGCCGAGCTGGGCGGGCGAGGGCGGGCCGGAGGAGACCCTGCGCCGGCTCGCCGACGAGGACACGGCCGAGCGGATCCGCCACCACCTGGAGGTCATCGGCTCGGACGGCTGCCACGGGGTGCCCGTGGACTGGGGGACCGTCGAGGTCTCGGGCACGGGCGACCCGGCGCTGGCCGAGTACGTGGGCCGTACGGTGCTGGAGTCGGCGCGGGCGCGCGGCGAGACGCCGTGGGCGGTCGCGCGGGGGCTGCTGCTCGAGGATCGGCTGGCCCCGACGATCCTCCAGCACGTCGGTCACGAGGAGAACGTCCGGGCGGTCATGCGGCACCGGGTGCACACCGGCGGCTCGGACGGCATCCTCCAGGGCGCCCGGCCGCATCCGCGGGCCCACGGCACGTTCCCGCGGTACCTGGGCCGGTACGTACGGGAGTTGGGGGTGCTGTCGCTGGAGGAGTGCGTGGCGCGTCTGACCGGGCGTCCGGCGGCGCGGCTGCGGCTGCCGGACCGGGGACTGGTGCGCGAGGGGTACAAGGCCGACCTCGTCCTCTTCGACCCGGCGACGGTGGCCGCGGGCGCCACCTTCGAGGAGCCCCGGACGCCGCCGACGGGCATCCCCCACGTGCTGGTCGACGGACGGTTCGTGATCGAGGACGCACGGCGCACGGACGCCCTGCCGGGCCGGGCGGTCCGCCGAACGCCCCGCTGAACGCCCGCCCCACGCTGCGGTGGGCACGGGACCGGAGCCGCCACGGAGGGACCCGCCACGCGCGCGGCCGACCGGGGCGGCCCGGGCGTGCGGCCGCGGGGCACGGGCACGACCGCGGCCACCGGACGCAAGCCGAACGACCGCGCCGGTCCCGAGCACGCTCCGCGTGCCGGTCGATCGAATCGACCTCGCCGACCAAGAAACCACACAGCAGCGCCACTCGAACCACTTCGGACCCGCCTCGCCGCATCCCGGAGGTCGTCCACCAGGTCGGGTGTCGCGGTCGTGGCGACGCGCGCGGAGCCGATCCGTCGGAGCCAAGTCGACGCGCAGGGGCTCGCGCTCCCGGCACCGATTGGCCCGGCGCGGCAGGCCACACGCAGGTGCGGGCACGGTTGTCACCGGGGCGCGGCAACCGGACCCGGTGTGCCCGCCCCGATCACGCTCCGCGTGCCGGTCGGTCGTCACCGTCGGTCGGGACGCCCGGCCCCGGCGTCACCTGGGCCGCTTCGGGCCTCCCTGCCCGCGTCCCGGGTGGTCGTCCACCGGCTCCGGGGCCGCGGTGGTGGTGGGCGTGGTCGTGGCCGGGGGACGGGAGCCGGAGCCGGAGCCGGGCGGGGAGGGGCTCGCGCTCGCGGTGCCGGTGGAGCCGGCGGAGGGCGACTCGCGCGGCGTGGGGTGGTCGGAGGCGGCGTCGGCGGTGGAAGGAGCGGTGGCCGGATCGTCCGGGCTCGCGGAATCCCCGGTCGTCGTTCCGGTGCGCTCGTCCTTGCCCTCGGTGTCGGACGGCGACCCCGAGAAGGCGAACCCGGCCATCAGCGCCGCCGCCGAGACGGCGCCCAGGGCCCCGGCGGCCACCGCGACCCGGCGCGAGCGCCAGGGGCTGGGCCGGCGCCGGGCGCGTCGGCGGGCGGCACGTCCGGCGTCGTCGTCGGCCCAGGCGCCCTCGGGCCCCTCGCCGTCGCCGTACCCCACGCCCTCACCGTGTCCCACGGCGGGCGGGTGGCCCGGCGGGGGCACCGCGCCGCCGTCGCCCGGGTACGGCACGCCGTCGCCCGGGTACGGCACGCCGCCGCCCGGCGGCGGTACCGTGCCCGTCTCCGCCGCGGACAGCGCGGCTCCCTGCACCGGATGCGCGGCGTCGGCCACGACCGGCGGCAGCTCCCGCGTCTCGTCGTACGCGTTCTGCCAGCCGTGGGCGGCCGCCGGATCCGCGTACTCGTCGTACGCCGGAGGTGGGGCGGTCTGCGGGAGGTACACATTCGGCGGGCCCTGGTGCTCGCGCGCCTCGTGCCCCTCGTCGGAGTACCGGGATGGCCTGGACATGGCGACGCATTGTAGAGACGCGAGGGCTGCGGGGACAGCGAATGGACATACCCACCCGAACCGCCGCGTCTCACGTGGCGGAAAACACGGCCCAAAGGGCATTACTGGGCCGTAAGCTCCCTTGCATGCAGGTGATCCAGTCGACCAAGCTCGCCAACGTCTGTTACGAGATCCGGGGCCCGGTGCTCGAGGAGGCGATGCGGCTGGAAGCGGCCGGTCACCGGATCCTCAAGCTGAACACCGGCAACCCGGCGGCGTTCGGCTTCGAGTGCCCGCCCGAGATCCTGGAGGACATCCTCCGCAACGTCTCGTCGGCGCACGGCTACGGAGACGCGAAGGGCCTGCTGGCGGCACGCCGGGCGGTCGTGATGCACAACCAGACCCTCGGCATCGAGACCGACGTCGAGCACGTCTTCATCGGCAACGGCGTCTCCGAGCTGATCGTGATGGCGATGCAGGGACTGCTGGACGACGGCGACGAGGTGCTCGTCCCGGCCCCGGACTACCCGCTGTGGACGGCCGCCGTCTCCCTGTCCGGCGGCACGGCGGTGCACTACCGCTGCGACGAGCAGTCCGACTGGATGCCGGACCTCGCCGACGTGGAGCGCAAGGTCACCGACCGCACCAAGGCGATCGTGATCATCAACCCGAACAACCCGACCGGCGCGGTCTACGACGAGGCGGTGCTCAAGGGCCTGACGGACATCGCCCGCCGCCACAACCTGCTGGTCTGCTCGGACGAGATCTACGACAAGATCCTCTACGACGACGCCAGGCACGTCCCCACCGCCTCCGTCGCGCCCGATCTGCTCACGCTCACCTTCAACGGCATGTCGAAGGCGTACCGGGTGGCGGGCTACCGGGTGGGCTGGATGTCGATCTCCGGCCCGCGCGCCCACGCCGACTCCTACATCGAGGGCCTGACGATCCTGGCGAACATGCGGCTGTGCGCGAACATGCCGGGGCAGCACGGCGTGGTCGCGGCACTCAGCGGGCGCCAGACGATCAACGACCTCGTACTGCCGGGCGGGAGGCTGCGCGAGCAGCGGGACACGGCGTACGAGCTGCTGACCCGGATCCCCGGGGTGAGCTGCGTGAAGCCGAAGGGGGCGCTGTACCTCTTCCCGCGGCTCGACCCCGCCGTCTTCAAGATCAAGGACGACCGGAGGATGGTGCTGGACCTGCTGCGCCGCGAGAAGATCATGGTCGTGCAGGGCACCGGCTTCAACTGGCCGGAACCGGACCACTTCCGCGTGGTCACGCTGCCCACGGTCACCGATCTGCGGGACGCGATGGGCCGGATCGCACGGTTCCTCGACGGCTACACCCAGCTCTGACCGGCCGACGCCCCGGGCCGCGCGCTCACCCGCTGTGATCCGTGCATCCGATTTTGTGAACAACTCAACTTTAGACGAAATCTAAGCTAGGATGGCTTCCTGCCAGCACTCAGGAGGCCGTCCATGTACGAACCGATCCGCACCAAGTCGGTCCACAGCACGATGGCCGGCACCCCCCAGGACTTCCCCCACCGCTCCCGTGAGGAAGAGCTGGACATCCAGCTCGCCGGCCACCTCGCGGCGCTGCTCGCCGTCACCGACGAGCTGCGCCTGGTGGCGCCCTCGGCCGATCTGGACACCGCGGCCGAACGGCTCGCCGAGCAGGTGGCCAGGCTGCGGGGAGGACGTACGCCGGCCCGCGCGTCGGCGACCACGACGGGCCGCGAGCCGCACGCGGCGGCCCTGCACCGGCGGGCGCACGCCCTCGCGGGCCGCGCCCTGGTGGTCGCCGCCTCCCGCGCCGACACGGCGGTGGCGATCCTCGCCGCCGAACGGATGGACGCCCACGCCGCGGCCCAGCAGCCGCGCGCCCTCGCGTCCCACTGAGCCCCGCGGGGCTCCCCTCGACGGCCCCGGTCCGCGCGCACCCGCAGCGACGCGCGGACCGGGTGCCCTCAGCCACCCCCCGGTCGGCGCGCGTACACCGTCGCGACCCGCCGTGCGGCGGGTCTCGACGAGCACCGGTTGGAGCGTGCTCCCGGGCACGGAGCGGCGCAGCCGCCACGCCGACCGGGAACGGTGTTCGGCGATGCCCGCTCGGCGCTGTCCCGTACACCGGTGATGCCGGCGGTCACCGGGACGGCTGTGCACGGGCGGGGAGGACGGGGCCGGCCGGAGCGCCGAGAGCGGTGACGACGTGCCGGAAGACCACGCGGTCGTCCGCCTCCGCCTCGGCACGCACCAGGACGCCCGTCTCCATGTCGATGGTGAAGCCGCACGTCAGGGCCTCGTCCGGAGCCCAGGCGCTGAACGGGAAGGTACGCAGCGGACGGACGCCGGCCCGGACGGAGGTCGCCGACACGGCCGTGACATGGGCCAGGTGGGACACGATGCGGGCCGGTGCGAGCAGTTCGGCCAGCCGGGCGGCCACCGGGCTCGTCCGGTCCGGTGCGTAGTCGCCCGTGAGCGTCAGGCACTGCCCGCCGACCGAGACCGTCCAGGAACGGGCCGACGGCACGGACGTGAAGGAGTAGTCGTCGTGCGGGTCGGCCTCGACGTCGACGCCGGCCGTCAGCCGGACGGGCTCCACCAGGGTCCTGGCCATGCGCGCCGCCACCCGCCCCGCCTCCGCCGACGACCGCGCGCCACGGACGTTCAGCTCGCCGGTCCTGGCCGTTGCCAGGAGTCCCTGATCGTCGTGGAGCGTGGCGGACCGGAGGAATCCGGTGACCGGATCGAGCCGCACGACCAGGCCGCGGGCACCGGGCGGCAGCCACGCGTCCGCGGGGTCGGCGAACGACGCGTGGGGCGCGAGGGAGAGTTCGACCCAGTTCTCACCGCGCACGGCCCCGGTCACCGTCCCGATCCCGCGGATCAGGCGGGCGGGGTCGAACAGGACGGCCCACGGCTCGTCGGGATCCTCCTCCCGGAGGCGCGCGGGCGCGACGCCGTCCAGCCGGAAGGTCTGCGTCCTTCCGTGCCGCGGCGACTGCGGTTCCCCGGCCACCCGGGCACCGAACCGCCCACCGAGATCCGCGTCGGCATCCCGTGCCGCGTACGCGACGTCGACCACCGCGTCCTCGGCGACCGTCGCGCCGATCCGGGACAACGCCCAGGCGATCAGCGGTTCGTGGTCCGCGGGCGGGTCGCCCAACCAGTGGGTAGTTGCCATGATGCCCAGGTCTCCTCGGCGCCGGGACGGTCCGGTGCCCACTGCACGTACAGTACGCGGTAGGGGTGATCGGGAGGCGGCACGCCCACGGCCTCCACCGTGTACGAGCCGTCCGGGTTCTCCGTGATCCGGCACCCCGGGTCGGTGATCCCGGCCCCGCAGGCCAGGATCTTCTGCCGCCGTGTGTCCTCGTCCGGGATGCCGGACTCGTCGATCCTGCTGTGCAGCATGAACGAGGCGTACGACGGGGCCGAAGCGGCCGTGACCGTGGCCTCCAGGGACGGTGCGGGGTCGGACCGCTGACCGTTGCCCGCCGGACGCCGCAAGGGACTTGCTCGGTGCGACAGGGCCGGGGGCGACTCGGACACCTGTGTGAATGTGGCTGGTTGTCGCCCGAGGAGCGCCGCATCGTCGCAGATGTCGAGGCGGGCACCGCGGCCGCCGCTGCCGTACCTGTACCCGCTCGACCGCGCCCGCCGCGCGCGGCACGGGGACATAGGATCACCGGCATGGCGCTGCGACCTGTTCAGGTGAACATCAAAGCCCTTGACCCGCCGGCGGTCGGCCGGTTCTGGGCGGAGGCGCTCGGCTGGAGTGCCTACAGCCCCGGCGTGACCACCTACGTCGGACCGCCCGGCGGCCTCGTCTGGCCGGACCCGGTCGCCCTCGGCATCGACGTCGTACCCGTCGCGGAGTCCAAGACGACGGCCAAGAACCGTGTGCACCTCGACCTCACCACCACCTCCGCGGCCCACCAGGCGGAGTTGGTCGCACGCCTGAAGACGCTCGGCGCGAAGCCCGTCGACGTGGGCCAGGGAACTGTGCCGTGGACGGTCCTCGCCGACCCGGAGGGCAACGAGTTCTGCGTGCTGGAGCCCCGGGAGACCTACCGGGACACCGGGCCGATCGCCGCGGTGGTGGTCGACTGCGCGGATCCGCGGGCGATGGCCCGGTTCTGGGGTGCGGCAGTGGACTGGACCCTGCACGAGGCCACGGGCGATCACGCGGTGCTGCGCTCCGCCCGGGGCGTCGGGCCGTACCTCGAGTTCCTGCGCACGCCCGGCCGGAGGACCGTGCCGGACCGCGTCCATCTCGACCTGCTGCCGTACCCCGGTGACGACAGGGCGGTGGAGGTGGCCCGGCTGCGGGCGCTCGGCGCCACCGACCTCGACGTCGGCCAGGGTGACGTCCCGTGGACGTGCCTCGCCGACCCGGAGGGGCACGAGTTCTGCGTACTCGCCGTGCCCTGACGCGGAGCCCCGGCGGCGCGCCGGGACAGGCGGGTCGGGTGAGCTCCTCGCCCCCGGACGACGGCCCCTGATCAGCCGGACCGTCCTGGCATTCCGGTGAACCAGCACTGATCCCGTCCCGCTCGAGGGATGCGAGGACGGATGTCGGGCCGGGGCCCTGAACGCGGGCCCCGGTGCGCGCACCGGGATCCCGGACCACGCAGCGGGGATCCCGGACCACGCACCCGACAGCGGCGTACGGTTCCTCGCCCTGCACCTCGCCCGACGCCCCCGGACGGCGTCCCGGCACGACCCGCGCGACCCTCTCCCGGGGCCGCGCGGGTCTGCCGGAAGGAAGCGCCGGTCACCCCGCACGGGGGTGCGGTAGTGGTCGGTCTCCGCAGCGGATCAGCGGGTCACGTACACCGTCGCCGACGCCGTGGACCCCTCGTGCAGGTCGTCGCCGGCCCAGCTCACGGTGTAGGTCGTCTCCCGACGGGTGCGCGGAAGGTCGTCGATGGTGAAGGTGCCGTCCGCGGCGACCGTCACCGACGACAGCGTGCCGGTGCCGAGCCGGTCGGTGCGCTCCACCTTCAGCGTCGGCCGCTCGGCCGGCGTCTTCCCCTGCGCGGTGAACGTGCCGGCGATGCGCACACCGGTGCTCATCGACGCCTCCGCCGGGGCGGTGAGCGCGAGGGAGCTGGCCGCCTTGCCGACGGACACGGTGTGGGTGACGTCGGTGGCCGGACGGTGCGTGAGGTCGCCGAGGAAGGACACCGTGTACGTGGCCTCGCCGACCAGGTCCGGTTCGTCGAGGACGGTGAACGTGCCGTCCGCCCGGACGGTCGCGGTGCCGAGCTGGTGCGTGCCGCCCGCGTCCGTGCGGGTCGCCGTGACCTTCAGCGGCTCGGTGGGGGCCGGACCGTCGAACTCCAGTCTGCCGCGCACCGCCAGCGCCTCGCCCGCGACCGCCTGGGCGGGGCTGTGGGTCAGCCCGCCGGTGAAGCGGGCGTCGTACTGGACGGCCGGGGGCTGGATGACGTGCAGCCAGTACTGGTTCCCCGAGGCGTTGGTGGTGACAGCGAACAACCGCGAGCCGTCGGCGGACCACTCCAGCCCGCGCGGCGCCACCCGGTCGCCGTCGAGGCTGCCCTCGAAGGCGAACTCCAGCGGCGGGGTCGCGTCCGCCGGGTCGGCGGGCGGGAGCAGCAGGTCGGGCGTCGCACCGGAGGCGGAGGCGCCGCGTGCCAGGTACTTCCCGTCCCCGCTGAAGGCGACCGCGGAGGCGGAGGCGCCGGCCGGCAGCGGCGGGTAGCCGGTACCGGCGTCGGACAGGTCCGTGGTGTTGAGCAACCGGGTGCCGGCGGTGCCGTCGGCGACGGCCACCTTGGTGCCGTCCGGGGAGAACGCCATGTCCTTCAGGTTCAGCGCGCCCTTGCCGTCGGCGTCGGCGAAGCGGCGGCCGGCGGTGCGCACCGGGGTCGCCCCGCTCGCGTCGTACACCGCGAGGAACGGGTCGGCGGCCTTGGCGTTGAGGGGCTGACCCATCATCAGCCGGTCGCCCGGGCCCGCCTCCAGCTGGAGCCGGCCGTGGTCCTGCCAGCCGGTGCGCTGCCAGGTGTTGTCGGAGTGGTAGGAGTCCAGGTACGTGAGCGTCGTGTCGCACTCCGAGGTGTAGTACGCGTACGGCGCGGTGTGGTAGACCGTGCCGCCCGCGTACGCCAGGCTGCGACCGCAGGTGTCCGTGGACACCAGCAGCCCGCCCTGCGGCTGGTGGGTGGACGTGTCGTAGCGGAGGATCCCCTCGCGTCCGCCGACGTAGAGGGTGGTGCCCTCGGCGTTCAGCGCGAGGCCGGAGACGTGGCGCTGGGTGGTGATGGTGGTGACGCGCTCGCCGGAGAAGTCGTAGACGGCGACGAGTCCGCTGTTGTAGGAGCTGCCCAGATTGCTGTCGGCGACGTACACCCGCTGGTGCGCCGAGTCGACGGCCAGTGCCGAGAACGAGGAGATCGGCAGCTTGGCGACGAGGTCGGCGGCCGCCGCGTGCGCGGCGGGTGCGGCGGCGAGCGTCAGGCCGCCGCCGGTGAGCGTGGCGGCGAGCAGCGTGGCCGCGAGACGTCTGGATCGTCGTGCTGTATTCAACTGTGCCCCCCACAGGCTGTGTCGGCGACCCGCGCGAAACGGCCGCTGCCCACCAACCGACAGGCGGGGAACGGCCGTTCGGGTCGTGCAAAACGCAGTGAGCGTATACCGGCGCGCCCGCAATGCGGCGGAGCTCCGGTGGTGCCGCGTGCCGCTCACCCGCCGCTGTCGCGGTCGCCACCGTCCGGACGACAGCGACCACGACTGCGTCAGGGACTGCGACTGCGGCGGGGACTGCGGCGAAGCGGCCGGCCCGGAATCAGCCGCCCAGGACCGAGCCGAACTCGGCGTTCGGGTAGGTGAGGCCGAGGGACGCCGCGTCGAACCACGTCGCGCCGGTCGTCGTGAGACCGTCCGCCGAGCCGCGCAGCACCCAGTCACCGCCGTCGCGCGACGAGCCGGCGGCGACGTCCTCGCCCTTCGCCGCGACCGTGACGTCCGCCGTGCCGTCACCGTCGAGGTCGGTGACGGCCACGGCGGAGCCGAACCAGTCGTCCGCCTCCGCGGTGTCGGGCACACCGGCCGTCGTCTGGTCGAACGCCTGGGCGCCGCTGCCGGTCAGTCCGGTGGCCGTGCCCTTGAGCAGCACCGCCGCGCCGGTCTGCGAGGCACCGCGGACCGTCTTGCCCGGCACCCCGACGGCCACGTCCGCGTAGCCGTCACCCGTGACGTCGCCGACCGCGACGGACGCGCCGAAGTTGTCGCCGGCCCGGTCGGTGCCCGGGACGTCGGGCGTGTCCTGGTCGAGCGTGACGGTGCGCTGGGCGCCGAGGCCCTGCGCGCTGCCGTAGCGGACGTGGACGAAGCCGGCGGCGTCCGAGTACTCGCCCGAGGTCGTCGCCGTCGCCGGGACGTGGCCGGTGACGAGGTCGGCGTAGCCGTCACGGTCGATGTCCCCGGCGGCGGCCGCCACCGTGGGCGCCTCGTTCGCACCGGTGGCGTCGGCACCGGGGTCCTGGACCGAGGTCTCCTGCAGCCCGCTGTCGCCCCAGGTGTAGACGGCGGTGTACTGGCAGCCACCCGTCGTCCCGCCGCAGTTCTCCGGCCCGGTGACGACGAGCTGGGCACGCCCGGCGCCGGTGAAGCTGCCGGCGGTGAGGGTGCGCGGCTGTATGTAGGCGTTGTAGTTCTGGAAGTACCGCACATCGGTGGGTGCCGTGGGGCCCACCAGGTCGTCGTACACCCACAGGTTGGTGCGGCTGAGCGTGGCGATCTGCGGGACGCCGTCGCCGTCCAGGTCGGCGACGACGACCTTCTTGCCGTAGTCCTTCTCGGACGACCACTCGCTGGTGGCGTACGGGCTGGCGATCGACACGCCGTCGCCGGTCAGGCCGTTCGCGCCACCCCACAGCACGGTGACCGTGCCGTAGGAGCTGCTGTACGGCACCGAGTCGCCCGGCGTGCCGACGACGAGGTCGGTGTAACCGTCGGCGTCCAGGTCGCCGGCGGCGTGGGTGGCACCGAACAGGTCGTGCGAGCGGACGTCCCCGGGGACGCCCGGTGAGCTCTGGGTGAGGGTGGTCGAGCGGGCGGGCGAGACGCCGTCCGCGGACCCGTAGAGGACCGTGACCGAACCCGCGCTGATGTGGCCGTCGACGGGAGCGTTGGGGGTGGCCACGACGAGGTCGGCGACCCCGTCGCCGTTGAAGTCGTCGGCCACGGGCGTGACCGCGCTCGCTGTGGGGGCGAGTGCGAGGGACAGGGCCGCGGTTGCCGTGACGACCGCCGTCGCGGCCGCCATGGTACGTATGCGCAAGATTGCTCCAGTTCGGAGAACGGGTGAGGCGTGGGGGGCCGCTTGCACGACGGCCGTGGTCGGTCCGGGGTTGTACCCAGCGGAGAACGACCTCGGTTCGTTCACCAGCACTTCACAACCGGAGGACGATGAAGGACGCGACCGTCCGTCGCGGCGCCGACGCGCGGGGACGTGACGTACGACGTCCGGGTGGGGCGGTCGCGCCGGCCCCCGCACGCGGCGGTCGGCATCGACGACGGGCCGGGGGCCCGCGCTGCCCGACGCACCGGTGCCGCGGTGGCCGAGTGAGGCAGGGGGCGGGTGAGGCAGGAGGCGAGTGAGGCAGGGGGCGGCGGGGGCGGGGCGGGGCGGCGGCAGGGCCGTGCGGTGCGAGGACGTCATCGGGAGGTGCGGCGGCCCGGCCAGCCGCGGGGCGGCTCCGCCGGCTTCGCACCGGCCGCGGCCGACCGCGACACCTACCTCAACCAGGGACTGAACCGGTGTCCGGCAGGCGCCCGTGCCCACCTCCGCGGTACTGCGCGAACCCCGCCCGCAGGGCCCGCGGATGACGGGGGAACAGGACATGACCACCGACCAGGACGCCTTCACGTCCACCCCGCCGGAGGCGGTGGCCCCCGTGCCCCGGGAGAGGGCCGGCGGGCTCGTCCCCGTCGACGACGCCGTCCGCGGGGACCTGGAGCGCAAGGCGGCCGAGTACGTCCGGGGACTCGCCGCCCTGGACGCCCGCTCCCCCGAGTTCTCCGGCAAGGTCGCCGAGATCACCACCCTGGGCGCCGACGAGATGCGCACCGCGGCTGCCCAGTCCAACCGCATGCTGGAGCGGACGGTCAGCAGCCTCCCGGCCCGGGGCGGCGACGCCCCGTCGCGGGTCGCGGGCACGCTCGTGGAACTCCGCCGGGTGGTGGAGGACCTGGATCCGCGGGACCTGCCCACCGCCAACGGAGGCGCGGCGGCAGGAGTCGCACACCCGGTATCTGGAGGACCGGGGACGCGGATGACGAGGGGGACGATGCCGCTCACCCGGCATGCCCCGTTTGCCCGAGTTCGGGGAAGGGCTCGGTGAACACCTCGGGACGGCGCGAGGGCGATCGCACCAACAGGGCGCGCATCTCCGGAAGCGGCACAACCGGCACGGCGTCCCCGGTGGTCTGACCGGTGTCATGACACCGGAAGGGGAGGGGTCGGCATGAGCGACGTGGCGGTCACCGTGATCATCCCGGTCTACAACGCGGAGCGTTTCCTGGACGAGTGCCTGGAGTCGGTCGTCGCACAGACCCTGGGATTCGAGCACATCGAGGTCGTGGCCGTGGACGACGGGTCCACCGACGGCAGCGGCGACCTGCTGGACCGGTGGGCGCGGCGGCACCCGAACCTCGTAGTCGTGCACCAGGAGAATTCCGGGGCGCCCGGCGGGCCCCGCAATCGGGGCATCGACCTGGCCCGGGGCGAGTTCCTCTTCTTCGCCGACCCGGACGACCGCCTCGGCCTGGACGCCCTGCGGCGCATGGTGGAGGCCGCCGAGCGCAACGGCTCGGACGTGGTGCTGGGCCGGATGCGCGGCGTCGGCCGGGGCGTGCCGACCGAGCCGTTCGCCGCCACCGTCGAGCGGGGGGACGTGTGGTCGACGAGGGCGATGTTCAGCCTGACCCCGCACAAGCTCTTCCGGCGCTCCCTGGTGGTCGAGCACGGGCTGCGGTTCGCCGAGGGGGTGCGGCTGGCCGAGGAGCAGCCGTTCATCGTGCCCGCCTACCTCAGGGCACGGGCGATCTCGGTGGTGGCCGACTACGACTGCTACTACCTGGTGAACCGGGAGGGGTACCCCCATCTGACCAAGCAACAGCCGCCGGCCGAGTCGTTCTACTCCGCGGTGCGTGCGGCTCTGCGGTCGGTCGTGGATCTGACCGAGCCCGGTGAGCGGCGCAACGAACTGCTCGTGCGCTTCGTCAGGGTGGAGCTGCTGGCGAAGTTCGGCCCGAACTATCACCGCTGGGATTCCGCCGAACGTCAGGAGTCGTACGCCCGTCTCGCCGGCGAGGTGCTGCGCGAGTTCGTCCCGCCGGAGGTCATGGACTCCTTCTCGCCGCTCGACCAGCTCCGCGCGCGGCTGCTGCGCGAGGGGGGACGGATCGGCGAACTGCTCTCGCTGTCCCGGCACGACAAGCTCTCCTGGGCCGAGCTCGAACCCGGCGCCCGCGCCCTGGAGTGGCTCGACGACGGGCGGCGGCTGGCCGTGCTGGTGCGCAGTGGGCACTACCGCGGCACCGGCTTCCGCAGGGCCGGGCACTACGTCGTGCTGCGCCACGCCGACGGTCACGAGGTGCAGGTTCCGGCCGGGACGGCGAGCGCCACCGATGCCCCGTTGACCGCCCGGACGGTCCTCGACCTGGGCGCTGTCCGCCGGTACGCGCACCGGTCCGGCCGGTGGGAGCTGCTGCTGCGGGTGACGTCGCCCGACGGAAGGCTCCGCCACGACGTCCCCCTGCGGTTCCCGGAGCCCGCCGCGGGCGGGAGGCCGTCTCCCCTCCCCCAGCGGGCGGGCGCCCGGCGGCTGTCCGTGTACGGCACCCGGCCGTTGGCGGCGCGGCTGCGGCAGGAGCGGAACGGGAGCGTGACGCTGGTCGTCGCGGACGGCCGCGCCCTGGGACGCGGCGTCCGCCGACGGCTGCTGCGGCGGCGCTGAGGCACGGCGGACCCCGCGCGAGCGGCGGCGCTGCGGCACGGCGAAGACCCGCGCGGGCAGCGGCGCGCTCAGGTGCCGTCGACGGCCAGCGACTCGAGCAGGGCGCGGGTCCGGTTGGGCATCGCCTGGAAGAGCGAGACGGCGGTGCTCGTGCGGACCACGCCCTCGATGTCGAGGATGGCGGTGGTGATGCGGTGCAGGTCCGCCGTGTCCCGGGCCACGACCTTGACGAGCAGGTCGGCCTCGCCGGTGGTCGCGTGCACCTCGACGACCTCCGGGATGCCCTCCAGCAGGCGCAGCGCGCCGGCCCCCTCGCGCTGGCCGATGGCGAGGGACACGAACGCCACGAGGGTGTAGCCCAGGGTCGCCGGGGACACGCGCTGGCTGAAGCCGAGCAGCACACCGGCCCGGTCCATCCGCTGGAGTCGGGCGTGCACCGTGTTGCGGGACACGCCGAGGACCTTCGCCAGCTGGAGGATCGTCGCGCCGGGGTCGTCGTCGAGAGCGAGCAGGATCCGGGCGTCGAGCGGGTCGATCGCGCGCATGCTTGTCATTCTGCCGCGCTTTCGGGGCCCCGTTGTGCATCTGTCCCACCGAAAGGGCCGGAGCTTGAAATTCCGTGCGCGGCGCTTCGACCATCGTGACCATGACCAGTGGAGTGACCGGCACCCTGACGACCCCGGCCGTGGAGCCGCAGAAGCACAGCGGGTTCGAGGATCTGCTGGCGATCCTCACCGGAACCTTCGTCGCGTCCCTCGGGCTCTTCCTCGTGCAGACCAGCGGGACGGTCACCGGCGGCACGGCCGGCCTCGCGCTCCTGCTCGGCTACGCGGTGGACGTGCCGTTCGGCGTGGTCTTCGTCGCGGTCAACCTGCCGTTCTTCGCACTCGCCGTCGCGAAGAAGGGCTGGAGCTTCATGATCCGCACCGGACTGTCGATCGGTCTCTTCTCGCTGATGACCTCGCTCCACCCGGTGGAGATCGCCCGCATCGACATCGACCCGGTCTACGCCGCGCTCGCCGGCAACCTGCTCGCCGGGATCGGACTGCTGGTCCTCTTCCGGCACCGGTCCAGCCTCGGCGGCTTCAACATCCTCGCCCTGGTGCTCCAGGAACGCCTGGGGCTGCGCGCCGGGTACGTGCAGATGGTGCTCGACGTCGCCATCGTGGTCGCGTCTCTCGCGGTGGTGTCCCCGGCGGAGGTCCTCCTGTCCACCGCGGGCGCCGTGGTCCTGAACGTCGTGCTCGCCTTCAACCACCGGCCGGGGCGCTACACCGGCGTGTGACGGGCGGGAGCGGCCGGGGGCGGAACAGCAGGCGGGGGGCCTGTCGCCGTCCGGTCCGTCGGGGCGGACGGAGGGACGGCGACAGGCCCGTCGCCCCGCACGCCGTTGTGCGGGGTCCCGCCGGTGAGTTCCGCGGCCGGCCGTGACGATCGCTGGTCAGGGCATCCGTGACCGGCCGCGGAGTCTGTACGGGCCTCAGCCCAGGCGCTCCACCAGCGCGCGGTACTGGGCCCACAGCTCCTTGGGCGTGTGGTCGCCGAAGGTGTTGAGGTGCTCGGGGACCAGTGCGGCCTCCTCGCGCCACACGTCCTTGTCGACGGTGAGCAGGAAGTCGAGGTCGGAGTCGGACAGGTCCAGGCCCTCCGTGTCGAGCGCCTCCTTGGCCGGCAGGACGCCGATCGGGGTCTCGACGCCCTCGGCCCTGCCCTCCAGGCGCTCCACGATCCACTTGAGCACACGGCTGTTCTCGCCGAAGCCGGGCCAGACGAATTGGCCCTCGTCGTTCTTCCGGAACCAGTTGACGTAGTAGATCTTCGGGAGCTTGGACTGGTCCTTGTCCTTGGCCACGTCGATCCAGTGGGCCATGTAGTCGCCCATGTTGTAGCCGCAGAACGGCAGCATCGCGAACGGGTCGCGGCGCAGCTCGCCGACCTTGCCCTCGGCGGCGGCGGTCTTCTCGGAGGCCACGTTGGCGCCGAGGAACACGCCGTGGTTCCAGTCGAAGGACTCGGTCACCAGCGGTACGGCGCTGGCGCGGCGCCCGCCGAAGAGGATCGCGGAGATCGGCACGCCCTTGGGGTCCTCCCACTCGGGCGCGATGATCGGGCACTGCGAGGCCGGGACGGTGAAGCGGGCATTGGGGTGCGCGGCCGGGGTGCCCGACTCGGGCGTCCAGTCGTTGCCCTTCCAGTCCGTCAGGTGGGCCGGGGGCTCCTCGGTCATGCCCTCCCACCACACGTCGCCGTCGTCGGTGAGGGCGACGTTGGTGAAGACCGAGTTGCCCCACAGGGTCTTCATGGCGTTGGCGTTGGTGTGCTCACCGGTGCCCGGCGCGACGCCGAAGAAGCCGGCCTCGGGGTTGATCGCGTAGAGGCGGCCGTCCTCGCCGAAGCGCATCCAGGCAATGTCGTCGCCGATCGTCTCGACCGTCCAGCCGGAGATCGTGGGCTCCAGCATGGCCAGGTTGGTCTTGCCGCAGGCGGACGGGAAGGCGGCGGCGACGTACTTGGACTCGCCCTGCGGCGGGGTCAGCTTCAGGATGAGCATGTGCTCGGCGAGCCAGCCCTCGTCGCGGGCCATGACGGAGGCGATGCGCAGGGCGTAGCACTTCTTGCCGAGCAGGGCGTTGCCGCCGTAGCCGGAGCCGTAGGACCAGATCTCGCGGTCCTCGGGGAAGTGCGAGATGTACTTGGTGGAGTTGCACGGCCACGGCACGTCCGCCTGACCGGGCTCCAGCGGGGCGCCCAGGGAGTGCACGGCCTTGACGAAGAAGCCCTCGGAGCCGAGCTCGTCGAGGACCGCCCGGCCCATGCGGGTCATGGTGCGCATGGACACGGCGACGTACGCCGAGTCGGTGATCTCGACGCCGAGCGCGGACAGCGGCGAGCCGAGCGGGCCCATGCAGAAGGGCACGACGTACATCGTGCGGCCGCGCATGGAGCCGCGGAACAGGCCCTTCTCACCGGTGAAGACCTCCCGCATCTCGGCGGGGGCCTTCCAGTGGTTGGTCGGGCCGGCGTCCTCCTCCTTCTCGGAGCAGATGAACGTCCGGTCCTCGACCCGGGCGACGTCGGTGGGGTCGGAGGCGGCGTAGTAGGAGTTGGGGCGCTTGATCGGGTCGAGTTTCCTGAAGGTGCCCTTGGCGACGAGCTCCTCGCACAGCCGGTCGTACTCGGCCTCGGAGCCGTCGCACCAGACCACGTGGTCCGGCTGGGTCAGTTCCGCGATCTCGTTGACCCAGGAGATCAGTCCCTGATGGGTGGTGGGGACGTTGGGAGCCGCGATGTCGCGCGCCACGATTGCTCCTAAATGAGGGGTTTTGTGTTGACAGGCCCCGTGGGGGCTGCGACCCGGATGCTGGATCTTGCGCGCTCATCCGGTGCCGACCGCACTCATTTGATCATCCGACGCCCATGCCCATCTGTCCAGAGGAGCGCACAGGTGAGCGACGTGATGATGGCCACGGTTTTTCGTGGCGATTTACGTGCACGTTGGGTTCACATAACGCATTCTTTGCGTGACCACGCGAGGGCGGACATGAGACGATGGCCACTCCGCGCCGCCAATTCTTCCCGCTGACCCGTAACTTACGGTTCCGTAGGTACGATGCGGACATGACTGCGTTCGCCCCCGACGCGCCCACGGAGCCGCCGGCCGACGGCCGCGGACCGGTGGCGCTCTCCCTGCCGCATCCGGTCAAGCCCAAACTCCGCGGGTGGCTCCACCTCGGCATGTTCCCGGCCGCCCTCGTCGCCGGACTGGTGCTCACCGCCCTCGCCGACTCCCCGCGCGGCCGCATCGCCTGCGGGATCTACGCCCTCACGGCCTGCCTGCTCTTCGGCGTGAGTGCGCTGTACCACCGGGGCAACTGGAGCCCCCGCATGGACGGCGTGCTGCGCCGCCTCGACCACGCCAACATCTTCCTGATCATCGCCGGCACCTACACCCCGCTGACGATGCTGCTCCTGCCCGGCGCCAAGGGCCAGTGGCTGTTGTGGGGCATCTGGGCGGCGGCGGCCGCCGGCATCGTCTTCCGGGTCTTCTGGGTCGGCGCCCCGCGCTGGCTGTACACCCCGTGCTACCTGGCCATGGGCTGGGCGGCCGTCTTCTTCCTGCCCGACTTCATGCGCACCGGCGGCATCGCCGTCCTGGTCCTGGTGATCGTGGGCGGGCTGCTGTACAGCGCGGGCGGGGTGGTCTACGGCATCAAGAGGCCCAACCCCTCACCGCGCTGGTTCGGCTTCCACGAGGTCTTCCACTCCTTCACGCTGGCGGCGTTCGTCGCCCACTACGTCGGGATCTCGCTGGTGGCGTACCAGCACGCCTAGGAGCAGTCGACCCACCCCGGGGCCGCGGCACGGACGCCGCGGCCCTTTCGCGTGTGTGCGCGGCCCTTTCGCGTGTGTGCGCGGCCCTGTCCCGTTGGTGCGCGGCCCTTTCCGTGTGCGCGGGCAGGGGACGCGCGGCCGTGACGCGTTCGGCACCGGGCTGCGGCTGCCGGCGACGACGGGCGGCCTGCTGGTCTCGGCACGGGCGAGCACCGCCCTGGCGGACCGGCTGGGACCGCGGCCGGTGGTCTCGGCGGGCCTGGCCGTGCTGTGCTTCGCCGCGCTGCCCGGCTCCCGCACCGAGACCGCCAGCGGCTACGGCTTCACCGCGCTGTGGCTGACTCTGGCGGGCCTGGGCTCCGGCCTGACGACGGTGCCCGCGAGGGACGCGGCGCTCGGCGGCCCCCCGAGGAGGCCGGCAGCGGCTCAGGACCGCTGATGACGCTGCGCCAAGGCGGCGGCGCCCTCGGCATCGCCCTGCTCGGCAGCCTGGTCGCCGACACGTACCCCGCCCGCCTCGACACTTCGCTCCTGCCCGCCCCCGCCGCCGAGGCCGCCCGGGAGTCCCTCAGCGCGGCCCACACCGTCGCGGACCGGCTCGGCCTTCCCGGCCTCGCCCGCTCCGCCGACGCCGCCTATGTCGACGGCATGGCCACGGCCCTCGTGACCTGCGGCGTCACGGCCCTCGCAGCCGCCCTGCTCGCCGCGGCCCACCTGCCCGACCCCGGGCCCCGGGCCGACGCGGACGCGGACGTGGCCGCCGCCGAGGCCGATGGTCGACAATGACCCGCATGACGGCCGCACGCTCCCCCCTCACCACCTCGGGAACACCCGGCGCGGTCCCCGCCGGGAACCCCACCGGGAACCCCGCCGAACCGCCCCGCCCGGGGCTGCGTGAGCGCAAGAAGATCAAGACCCGGCAGGCGATCCGGGGCGCGACCTACGCGCTGGTCCGGGAGCAGGGCTACGAGGCGACGACGATCGAGCAGATCGCGGAGCGCGCCGAGGTGTCGCCGTCGACCGTCTTCCGCTACTTCCCGACCAAGGAGGACATCGTCCTCACCGACGAGTACGACGAGCCGCTGCTCGCCGAACTCGCCGCGCGGCCCGCCGAGGAACCCTGGCTGGACTCCGTCCGGTACGTGATGCGCCGCGCCGTGGGCCTCGCCATGGCCGAGGAGCCCGAGGTCACGCTGTTGCGGGCCCGGCTGATGCTCGAGGTGCCCGCGGTGCGCTCCCGGATGCTGGAGAGCCTGTCCGCCACCGGCCGCCTGCTCGCCGGGGCGATCGCCGCGCGCACCGGTCTCGACCCGGACGGGCTGGAGGTGCGGGTGTGCACCATGTCCCTCATGGGCGGGATGCTGGAGGTGTCGAACTACTGGGCCGAACACGGCCACGAGGACGACGTCGCCGACCTGATCGACCGCGCCCTGGACGTCTTCGAGCACGGCCTGCCCGGCACGAAACCCTCGCGCGACGCCGAGCGCCCCGTGACATCCTGACCGGGTGAACGGTCCCGAGATCAACGTCGAGTTCGCCCCCGACCTGCTCCTCTTCGTCCCGCAGGCCCGGCCCACGGGCGTGACCAGGGCCGCCACCGACGGCGTCTCCAGCCTCGGTCACGTCATCGAGTCGCTCGGCGTCCCGCTGACCGAGGTCGGCGCGCTGCTCGTGGACGGCCGCGAGGTCCCCGCCTCGCACGTCCCGGCCGCGGGCGAGTCGGTCACCGTGCGCCCCGTCGCACACCCCCAGCGGGTGCCGGGCGCGCCCCTGCGGTTCCTGCTCGACGTGCACCTGGGCACGCTGGCCCGCCGGCTGCGCCTGCTGGGCGTGGACACCGCGTACGAGTCGACGGACATCGGCGACCCCGCGCTGGCCGCCCGGTCGGCCGCCGAGCAACGGGTCATGCTCAGCCGGGACCGCGGCCTGCTGCGCCGCCGCGAACTGTGGGCGGGCGCGTTCGTCTACAGCACCCGGCCCGACGAGCAACTCCGCTACGTGCTGGACCGGTTCCGGCCCGAGCTGCGGCCCTGGACCCGCTGCACGGCCTGCAACGGGCTGCTGCGCCGGGCCACCAAGGACCAGGTCGCCGACCAGCTCAAGGGCGGCACGCACCGCACCTACGACGTGTTCGCCCAGTGCTCCGCGTGCGGGCGTGCCTACTGGAAGGGCGCGCACCACGACCAGCTGGAGGCGATCGTGGAGCGCGCCCTGAGCCGGGGTGTCCAGGGGGGCTGAGCACCCCGGCCGGTCGTCTCACCGGCGCCGGGCGTCGCCCTTGCCGCAGGCGGTGCCGTCACGGTTGCGGTCCAGCCGCAGCGGATCGTCCCTGCCGTTGACCTTCAGCGGGCCGTAGTCGTGCTGCTTCAGCCAGGTGCAGCGGGCCGCGGTGGTCGCCCGGACCTCCGCCGGGAAGACGGTCGGCACGCAGACGTTGGCCGAGCCGTAGTGCCGGTCGCAGCCGGAGACCGCCGGGCCGACCGGCTCGGAGGCGCGCTTCCTGCGGGGTCCGGTGACCTCGCCCTGCGGTGCCTCGGCGAAGTCGTGGACGTGGGCGGAGGCGTCCGCCCCGGTCAGCCCCGCCGGGCCCTGAAGGTGCACCCAACGGGCCACCGACGGCACCCCGTTCGCATCGACGGCGAAGAGCATGTACCAGCCGGGCGGGGCCAGGTTGGGGTTGCTCGTCACGTTCAGGTCCACGGTGCCGCCGTCCACCGACAGGGGCAGGTCCACGAACCGCTGGTTGGGGTCGGAGGAGTGGGTGACGGCGGCCGGACGGATCAGCTCGGCCTTGGCGATCGGCCGGTCGACGGTGATCCGCTGGGTGTCTCCGTAGTTCCACTCGGTGTCGATCACCGAGGTGATCGTGGGCCGCTCGCCCTTGAACAGGTAGGGCGGGCTGTAGATCGACACGTTGTGGTTCCAGGAGCCGTTGCCCGGGTTGTCGCCGGTGGTCATCACCCGGCCGTCGGGCAGCAGGAACGCCGAGGAGTGGTAGCCGCGCGCCTCCGGGTCGGCGGCCACCGGGTCGAAGGTCTCCGACGCCGGGTCGAAGACCGACGTCTCGAAGACCGGGTTGGCCCGGTTGTGCAGCGCGCCGCCGGTCTCCAGCACCTTGCCGTCGGGCAGCAGGACCGCGGAGACGTACATCTTGCCCTGACCGCCGGTCTGCGGGACCGGGCCGTTGCCGTAGTCGACGGTGCCCTGCGGGATCGGCGGGCCGGCGACGTAGGACGGGTCCGGCTGTTTGAGGTCGATGATGTCGGTGAGCCGGTTGGCGTCCGGGTTGGAGTCGATGTTGCCGCCGCCGAGGGTGAGGACCTTCTGGTCCTGCGCCGGGGGCAGCAGCACGCTCGCCGACTGGTCCCGCTCGTCCTTGTTCCGCAGGCCCGGGACCTGGGTGATGGTGTTGGCCTGGTAGTCGTAGATCGCGGAGCCGGTGCCCGGGATGTTGTTGCCGAAGACGTGACTGCCGGAGTAGAAGAGCCGGCCGTCCTGCATGAGGATCATCGACGGGTACAGGCCCCAGTAGGACCAGGTCTGGTTGACCTTCCAGGTCGGCAGCCACCGCTGCTCGGCGTCCGACCACAAGTCGGCGGTCACCGAACCGGTGGAGTCCTCGCGCAGACCGCCGAAGCTGATCACGTCGCCGTTGCCGAGGACGGTCGCCGACGGGTACCAGTGGCCGTCGTTCATGTCGTTGGTCTTCGTGTACGACTCGGTCTCCGGGTCGAAGACGTACGAGTCCTTGTAGCCCTGGTAGCCGATCGTGCCGTCGGCGGACGGATAGCCCTTGTTGCCGCTCATGACCAGGACCCGGCCGTCCTTGAGCTGGACGTGCCCGGCGCAGAACATGTCGTCCGGGGTCGGGACGACCTTGTAGGTGCCGTTCTCCGGGTCGTAGACGGCGCTGGTGAAGGTGCCCGCCTCGAACCGCTCCGGGTCGTTGCCGGAACCGGCGATCAGCAGCACCTTGCCGTTGTGCAGGACCACGGAGTGCATCGAGCGCACCGGGTTCTGCGCGGGCAGGACCTCCCAGCTGCCGTCGGCGCACTCCCGCGCGGTGCCGGTGCAGCCCGGCTCCGGGACCGGCTCGGCGACCTGCTCCATCGTGTAGTCGTCGGTGGTGGCCGAGCCGGTGCCGTAGACGGACACACCCCAGGAGATGCGGTCGGTGCCGGCCGGCACCTCGGGGGTGCGGACCGTGGCCTCGGTCCACTCGCCCCGCATCTCCAGCGTCTTGAGGTCGGTCCAGTACTGCCAGCCGGCGGTGGTGTCGTGCCGGAACAGGGTGACGGCCGCGTCCGGGGTGGTGGTCTTGTACCACAGGCCCAGGTCGTACTGCTTGCCCGGCGTCACCACCGGGGCGCATGCTGCGGACTCGGTGATCAGCGCCTTGCGGTCGCCGTCGACCCGGCGGGTCAGCTCCACCCGCATGGCCTTGCCGCCGGTGTGGGCGTCGGGGGTGGTGGTGAAGGTGAAGTCGTTGTCGCCCCAGCCGGACTTCTGCCAGCAGTACGGCATGTCGCCGGTGCCGGCGGTCTCGAAGCCGGGGTTCTTGATCAGGTTGGCGGCGGAGGCGGGCTGCGGGGCGGTGAGGAGGAGGCCGGTGGTGAGGGCGGTGACGGCGAGGAGGGCCGTACTGCGTCCGGATCTCGGCGAGGGCTTTCTCATGCGGTGCTCCTTGCGGTGCGACTCCTGCGAGGCAGATACACCAGCGCCTCGGTTCCCACGAAACGCAGGACGAAGGTGATGACGAGCGCCAGCGCGGTGGCGGGCAGCGCGGCCACCCCGAACCGGCCGACCAGCAGCGCGATCAGCGGCAGGCGCAGCACCAGGTCGGCATTGGCGAGCAGCGCGAACCGCACGGTGCGGTCGGCCCAGTGCCGGTGCCGCCGCCGTTCGCGGAACAGCAGCTTCTCGATGAGCAGGAAGTTCCAGGCCACCCCGAACTGGTTGGCGACGATCTCGGCGGGCAGGTAGTGCACCCCGGCCTCGGTCAGCGCCCACAGCGCGGCGAGGTTGGGCACGAATCCGGTGAGCCCGATCAGCCCGAAGACGACCATGCGGGCCAGCGGCGACGCGGTGCGCAGTCCGGCGAGGTGCCGCAGGAAGCGCATCCCCTCCCGCGCGGTGGACTTGGACTCCCCGGCGAACCTCTCCTGGAAGACGAACGGCACCTCGGTGACCTTGCGCGGGCGGCTGCGGACGGCGAGTTCGAGGAGGATCTTGTAGCCGAGGGGCTTGAGGACATCGGCGGAGACGGCGCTGCGGCGGATGGCGAAGAAGCCGCTCATCGGGTCGCTGATGCCGTGCAGTCGGCGCGGGAAGAGGGACTTGGCGAGCCAGGTCGCCCCACGGGACACGGCCACCCGGTAGCCGCCGGCCAGCCCGGCCCGGCTGCCGCCCTCGATGTAGCGGGAGGCCACCACCAGTTGGGCACCCGCCCGCTCTCCGGTGGCCACCAGCTCGGGTACCAGGGACGGTGGGTGCTGGCAGTCGCCGTCCATGACGACGATCCAGTCCGAGGACGCGGCCTTGATGCCCTCGACGACCGCGCCGCCGAGGCCGCCCACGGCCTCCTCGCGGTGCAGCACGGTCACCGGGAAGGGGCAGTCCTGGGCCGCCTCGCGGACGACCTCGGGGGTGTCGTCGGTGGAGTCGTCCACGAAGACGACCTCGCAGGGCAGCCGGGCGGGCACCGACTCGGTGATGCGGTGCAGCAACTGCCGTACGTTCGCCGACTCGTTGAACGTCGGCACCACGATGGTGACGGCGCCCGGCTCCGGCACCTCGACCGGTTCGAGGGCCGGATCGCCCAGTTCGCCGGGGACCATGGACTCCTGGCTCATCGGGTGCCTCCGGCGGTCTCGACCCGACGTATCTCGATACGGTCCGCACCGGTGCCGAACACGGCGACCGGCTCGGAGTGCTCGATGGCGGCCCGGACGGTGGGCAGGTCCTTCGCGTCGCGCCGCACCGTCGGCGAGGCGACCACGTAGTCGATGTCCCGCCAGCCGCGCGGCATCGTCCTCGTCACCGCGGGGTCGAGATCGGCCTTGTAGAACCAGATGACGCCGAGGCCGGGCCGGTACCCGGCGTGCACCAGGTCCAGCCACATGGCGTCGTCGACCAGCACACGGATGCCGGCCCGGTCGTCCACCTCGGTGGCCAGCCAGGTCGTGGCCGCCTTGTAGGGGGCGTTGGCGTCGGTGGTGACGGCGGTGCGGGCACCGTCGTACCAGCGGGGCACGACGGAGGCGCAGGCGGCGAGGGCGAGCACGCCGGCGAGCGCGTACCGGGCGCGGCCGACGGCTCTGCGCTCGGTCGCGGAACGGCCGCGGCGCAGGACGGCGTGCGCGACGCTCGCGGTGCCGCCGGCCAGGACCAGCGCGAGGAACGGCAGCGCCTGAATGACGTACATCGCGGGCAGGTAGCCGTTCGGGCGCAGCGCGAGGGCGGCCAGGATCGCCACGGTGAGGGCGGGACCGGCCAGGGCGCGGGCGGTGACCGACCAGCGCCAGGTGGCGAGCAGCAGCAGGGCGCCCGCGAGCCCGCCGAGAGGCAGGATGCGGTCGTAGTACAGCCAGGACTGGAGCACGCCCCAGGAGCCGGAGCCCTCGTCCAGGATGAAGCCCGAACCGGGCCTGGTCATCTGGTAGGTGATGCCGTCCCACAGCGACACGTGCCCGTCGCCGGGGAACAGCTCGCCCTTCAGCAGGGCGAACAGCGGGTAGGAGAACCCGATCAGGCCGCACGCCGTGACGGCGCCGGTCAGCGCGAACTTGCGGGTGTCGCGGTGGCTGTGCCGCCACATGGTGACGAACAGGGCGGGCAGGACGACGAGCATCGTCTCCTTGGTGAGGACCGCCGTGGCGGCGGCGATCCCCGCACCGAAATGGTGCCACAGATGGCGGCTCGGGGAGGCGGCGAGAGTGAAGGCGAGCAGCGTCCACATCACCGCGAGGTTGTCCAGGAAGATCTCCCGCTGGAGCACCACCGACAGCGGGGAGAGCCCGAAGAGCACCATGCCGAGCCCGGCGGCCCAGCGGGGCAGGGCGAGCCGCCGTCCGAGGACGAACACCAGGACCGCGCTGACACCGCTGACCACCAGCATCACGGCGCGCATGGTGCCCACGGTCATCGACTCGGGGCTGAGCATCGCGGGAATCCAGGTCAGCAGGGCGAGCTGGATCCAGCCGAGCGGCGGATGGTCGTACCAGTAGGTGTAGTGGGCCAGTCCCCTGCCCTCCTGCACGGCCCAGGCCTGGGCGAGGTAGGTGCCCTCGTCGTCGCTGAGGGTGGGGTAGTCGGCGATGTTCCAGCCCTGGACGACGAGGATCGCCACCAGGAGCACGCCGCACAGGAGGAGGTCGGCGCGGGAGGAGCGCAGCCGGCTCGGCGGGAGCGTTCGGCCGGCCGGGCCGGTCGGGGGCACGGAGGGGCGCTGCGCGGGGACCTTCGGCGTGGTCACCGCGGGAAGGGTGGAGGTCACGCGGGAACGTCCTCTCGGGTCACGTCGGCGGTCGTCAGGTGCGCGCCGACATGCGTGGTCAGCTCCCAGTCGTTGCGGCCGCGCTGCTCGCGCCAGACGGCGCGGACCGCGGCGCCGGCGAGGAGCACCTGGTAGAAGGGCCCGCCCACGACGAGCTTGAGGTAGTGGACGAGGCGGACGCGCAGCCCGTACTGCTTGCCGAAGTCGTGCAGCCCGACGACCTCGAAGACGAAGGTGACCAGGGCGGTGACGGCCGGCAGGAACGTGACGAAGGCGATGCCGACGGGCACGTCGAGGAAGAGGGCGATGGCCACGTTCAGCGGGATGATGATCCCGGTGAAGGCCTGGAGGAACGGCGTCATCAGGGTGTAGCGGGCCAGCATCCGCTGCCCGAACGTGGGCAGTTGTTTCCAGTCCCTCTTGCGGTAGACCTGGAGGAAGCCCTGGTTCCAGCGGGTGCGCTGCTTCAGCAGCGACATCAGCGAGCCGGGCGTCTCCTCCCGGGTGACCATGTCGGAGTCGTAGGCGACGACGACCTTCTTGCCGACGCTGGAGAGCCGGACGCCCAGGTCGCAGTCCTCGGCGAGGCAGTCCGGGTCCCAGCCGTCGGCCTCGCGCAGCACGGCGGTGCGGACGAAGACGGTGTTGCCGCCGAGGGGGATGAACCCTTTCTGCGCATGCAGGTGGAGGCGGGAGCGGAACCAGAAGAAGTACTCCAGGCAGTTGCGCAGGCTGTACCAGCTGGAGTGGAAGTTGATCAGCTGCACACCGCCCTGCACGACGTCGGCGCCCGTGGTGCGGAAGGCGTGGTCGACGTGGGCGAGCAGCTCGGGATGGACCTGGTCCTCGGCGTCGAAGACCCCGACGACGTCGCCGCGGCAGTGCGGCAGCGCCGTGTTCATGGCCTTCGGCTTGTTCTTCTTCTCGTGCGTGTCCACGACGACCCGGACCCGTGGGTCGCGGCCCGCCGCGGCCTCGGCGACCGCGGTGGTCTCCGGGTCGTCGTGGCCGACGATGACGATGATCTCGAAGTCGGTGTGGCTGGATTCCAGCAGCCGCTGGATGGTGTGGTCGAGCACGGCCTGCTCGTGCCGGGCCGGCAGCAGCAGCGAGAACGACAGGTGCTCGCCGCCGTCCGGGCTGCTGAACCGGGTGGAGGCCAGCACCTCCGGCGTACGCCAGGCGTGCATCTGCCACCACAGGGTGAACGCGGCCATCCAGAAAAGGGCCAGCGAAACGACAGCAATGAACACGGACGTGAGCAAACAGATCCCCCCAGATCTTTTGGAACCCCCCGCGACGTGACGGTGCGTCACCCGGACTGCGTCACCGACATCACGTCACCGTGCAGAGATTAAGGGGGAGTTGTGAAGCACGGGGACTGTTCCGATAAAAAGCCTGTTGCGGACGGGTGCATGACCCGACCGGAACCGACCGGATTCTTTCGCTTCCCGTTCCACGTCCGGGCAGCGCGAAGCGCCTGGTACGGCTGCCGTTTCAGCCGCCCAGCGCCACGCGCAGCCGGTCCGGATCGGTCGTCGGCGCGTCACAGGTGAAATTACGGCAGACGTACGCGGCCGGTTCACCGCCGACGAGCGGCCGGTCGGCGAGCAGCGGGAACTCGTCACTCTCCGGAGTGCCCACGGCCACCACCGCGCCGGGCGCGGTGCCCAGAAGTGCCGTGCGGTGCAGGGCCCTTGTGCCCGGGTCGTCGAGGGCGGGACCGACGACGGCGACCTCGCGCGGCCCGTCCAGCGCGGCCTCCGCCACGGCGAGACCCCAGCCGATGAACCGCGGCACCCGTGGTCCGAGCGCCTTCACCACGCCCAACGCCCTTTCCGCGGCGGTGCGGTGGGGTGCGGAGCCGGTGTGCGCGGCGTAGCCCAGCAGGGCGCCCGCGGCGGCCGTCCAGCCGGAGGGGGTGGCGTTGTCGGTGGGGTCCTGCGGGCGCCGGATGAGCCGTTCGGCGTCGGCCGCGGTGTCGTACAGGGTGCCCGACTCCGGGTCGGCGAAGCGGGTGAGGACGTGGTCGAGCAGCAGCCCGGCGAACTCCAGCCACACCCCCTCCCCGGTCACCGAGGCCAGCGCGAGGAAGCCCTCGGCGACGTCGGCGTAGTCCTCGAGCACCCCGGCGTTGGCACCGACGTGGCCGTCCTTGCTGGTGCGGGCGATGCGGCCCAGCTCGTCGAGGTGCAGCCGCACCAGCAGGTCGCCCGCGGCCACGGCGGCCTCGACCAGATCGGGCCGCTCGAACAGGGCCCCGGTCTCGGCGAGCGCGGCGATCGCGAGCCCGTTCCAGGCGGCGACCACCTTGTCGTCCCGGCCGGGTGCGGGCCGCGCGGCCCGCGCGGCGAACAGCCGCGCCCGGACGGACTCGACCCGCTCCGCGTCGAACACGCCCTCCTCCTGCGGGAGTTGCAGCACCGAGGCACCCTCCTCGAAGGTGCCCTGCTGCGTCACCCCGAAGTACCGGGCGGCCAGCTCGGCGTCCTGCTCGCCCAGCACCTCGCGCAGTTGGGCGGGCGTCCACACGTAGTGGGCGCCCTCCACGTGCCGGCCGGTTCCGTCATCGCTGTCGGCGTCCAGCGCGGAGGCGAAGCCGCCCTCGGGCGTGCGCAGTTCGCGGACCATGAAGTCGGCGGTCTCCAGAGCGACCCGGCGCGCGAGCGCAGAGCCCGTGGCCCGCCACAGGTGGGTGTAGACGCGGCACAGCAGGGCGTTGTCGTACAGCATCTTCTCGAAGTGCGGCACGACCCAGTCCCGGTCGACGGAGTAGCGCGCGAAGCCGCCGCCGAGCTGGTCGTAGAGGCCGCCGCGGGCCATGCGCTCGCACGTGTCGCGGGCCATCTGGAGGGCGCCCTCGGCGCCGGTGCGGGCGTGGTGCCGGAGCAGGAACTCGATCACCATGGACGGCGGGAACTTCGGCGCCCCGCCGAATCCGCCGCGCTGCGGGTCGTACTCCCGGGTCAGCCCCAGCAGCGCCTGCGCGAGCTCCTGCTCGCCCGGCGCCCGGGCGTCACCGAAGGACAGCTCCCGCGCCGCCAGCTCCCGCACGATCTTCCCGGCGACCTCGCCGACCTCGTCCCGCCGCTCCTCCCACGCCTGGTGGACACCCTGGAGGACCTGCCGGAAGGAGGGCATGCCGTGGCGGGGGGCGGGCGGGAAGTAGGTGCCGAAGTAGAACGGCTCGGCGTCCGGGGTGAGGAACACGGTCATGGGCCAGCCGCCCTGCCCGGTCGCCGCCTGCACGGCCTCCATGTAGACGGCGTCCACGTCGGGGCGCTCCTCGCGGTCCACCTTCACGCTCACGAAGTGCGCGTTCAGGTAGTCGGCGGTGTCCCGGTCCTCGAAGGACTCGTGGGCCATCACGTGGCACCAGTGGCAGCTGGAGTAGCCGACGCTCAGCAGGACGGGCACGTTCCGCTTGCGTGCCTCCTCGAAGGCCCCGGGAGTCCAGGGCCACCAGCCGACGGGGTTGTCGGCGTGCTGGAGGAGGTACGGGGACGTCTCGTGCGCCAGTCGGTTCGGCATGGTGTCCATCCTGCCGCAGTACCCGCCCGGGACCGGCCCAGCACACCGCACCACCCGCCGTTTCGGGCGCTCACGCGGCCCAGGGGCCGACCGCGTACCTCCGAGCCCGCACGCGCGGAAGTGGTGGGGGTGGCCTCGGGCTCGACGAGCTCGACGACGTGACCCGTCGCACCGCTCATGGCCGAGCGGTGCGCTGCCCTCCGGAGCCCCGGAGCAGGAACCCGGGAGCGCCGAAGCCGGGGAGCCCTGGGGCCCCGGAGCCGGAAGTCCGGAGCCGGGGAGCGCCGAGAGCCTCCGGAGGCCAGTGCCGCTCAGTCCTGCTTGCGCCGCTCCGCGCCGGAGGCCGCCGCCTCCACGTCCTCCCCGGACCGCGTCCGCGGGTCCTCGGGCTGGTCGAAGTCGACCTTGTTCATGTGGCGGTTCATCGACTTCATCAGACCCCACACCGCCAGGGCCATCACCGCGAAGACGATGAAGCCGAGGACTCCGGGGGTGACCTTGTCCTTGTCGAGTTCCTTGGCGAGGGGGACGAGGTGCGTCAGTGCCAGGCTTGCGCTTGCGCTCATGTCAGTCATTGTCCCGGATGCCCGCGAAGAGGTCGTCCTCGGGGAGGGAGGTATCGACGAGCGACTTCGCGAGCTCGTACTCCTCCGTCGGCCAGACCTCCTTCTGGATCTCCATCGGCACCCGGAACCATCCGCCGTCGGGGTCGATCTGCGTGGCGTGCGCGATCAGCGCCTTGTCGCGGATCTCGAAGAAGTCGGCGCACGGCACGTGCGTGGTGAGCGTGCGCTCCTTGCGCTCGAACTCGCTCCAGCGCTTCAGCCACTCCCCGTAGGGCGACTCCAGCCCGCGGTCCAGCATCGCCTGGTGCAGCGCCTCGGTGCGGGGGCGGTTGAAGCCCTGGTTGTAGTACAGCTTCAGCGGCTGGTACGCCGGGCCGAACTCGTCCTCGGGGTACTTCTCGGTGTCCGCCGCGCCCTCGAACGCCACCATCGAGATCTTGTGCGTCATGATGTGGTCGGGGTGCGGGTAGCCGCCGTTCTCGTCGTAGGTGGTGATCACCTGGGGACGGAAGGAGCGGATCTTGCGCACCAGCTCGCCGGCCGCCTTGTCGACGTCCTCGAGGGCGAAGCAGCCCTCCGGCAGCGGCGGCAGCGGGTCACCCTCGGGCAGGCCGGAGTCCACGAAGCCGAGCCACTCCTGCTGCACGCCGAGGATCTCGCGGGCCTCGTCCATCTCCTTCTTGCGCACCTCGTGGATGTGCTCCTCGATGTAGGCGTCGCCCTGGAGTTTCGGATTGAGGATGGAGCCGCGCTCCCCGCCGGTGCAGGTCACCACCAGCACGTCCACCCCCTCGGACACGTACTTCGCCATGGTGGCCGCGCCCTTGCTCGACTCGTCGTCGGGGTGGGCGTGGACGGCCATCAGTCGCAGCTGGTCAGTCAAGACTCAATCCTCAAGTCGGTAGGCGCCCGGTGTGCGTCGGCGCAATCGAAGGCTTCTATAGTGACCGAATCGGGGGGCGAATAATTCCGGGTTCCGCTCCGGTCCCCCGCACGGGACCGCCGGTCCCGCCCCTGCCGAGGAGACGATCATGAGCACGGCGAGCACGCGACCGCCCGAGGGCCGTTACGGCCGTACCTCGGACCAGCGCGCCGACCGCACGCTCAAGATCATCGGCGTGGCCCTGGGCGCGGTGCTGCTGGCGGTCGTCGGCTGGTTCGGCTACCACTACGTCGCCCGGAGCTCCATCAGCGCCGAGGTGATCACCTTCGACGTCTCCAAGGAAGCGGTGAAGGTGCACCTGGAGGTCCACAAGGACGCCGGGGTGACGGGCTACTGCACGGTGCGCTCCCAGGCCGAGAACGGCGCCGAGGTCGGCCGGGCGGACTTCCGCTTCGAGGGGGACGCCACCCGCATCGACGAGGTCGTCACCCTGCGTACGACCTCCCCGGGGACGACGGCCGAGCTGGTCGGCTGCCACGCCGACTGATGTCGTCTGGATTACATAGCCACTGACCTGCGGCGACAGGAATCTGGTGGCTTATGTCCTCCCCCTTGCGCCCGTGAATTGTTAGGCTCGTGGTTTCGCCCATCCGTGGAGGAACATTCTTCTGGGTAGGGCGATGCTTTGTCTTCCCAGTACCTACGAGGAGCACCTGTGACCCAGACCAGCGAGAACGTCACCTGGCTGACCCAGGAGGCGTACAACAAGCTCAAGGACGAGCTTGAATACCTTACTGGTCCCGCGCGCACGGAGATCGCCGCCAAGATCGCCGCAGCGCGCGAGGAGGGCGACCTGCGTGAGAACGGCGGGTACCACGCGGCCAAGGAGGAGCAGGGCAAGCAGGAGCTCCGTGTGCGCCAGCTCACCCAGCTCCTCGAGAACGCCAAGGTCGGCGAGCCGCCGGCGGCCAACGGTGCGGTGGCGCCCGGCATGGTCGTGACGATCGCCTTCGACGGCGACGAGGACGACACGCTGACCTTCCTCCTCGCGTCGCGCGAGTACGCGAGCACGGAGATCGAGACGTACTCCCCGCAGTCCCCGCTGGGCTCCGGCGTGATCGGCCACAAGGTCGGCGAGGACGCGGAGTACGAGCTGCCGAACGGCAAGAAGGCCTCGGTGAAGATCCTCAAGGCCGAGCCCTACAACGGCTGACCCGCGCCTCCGGGACCCCGACGGCCCCCGGCGCCCACCGTGGCGCCGGGGGCCTCGTCATGCCGCCGCAGAGCGGTACTTGCGCACGGCCAGCGTCCTGAAGAGGGCGATGATCAGGACCGAGTAGATCAGCGAGGCCCACACCGGATGCTGCATCGGCCAGGCGTCCGAGGTCGAGACCCCGGGGTTGCCGAAGAGCTCACGGCATGCCTGCACGGTGGCGCTGAACGGGTTCCACTCGGCGATGTGGCGCAGCCAGGGGGTCATCTGCTCGGAGTCGACGAAGGCGTTCGAGACGAACGTGACCGGGAAGAGCCAGACCAGCCCGCCGGACGTGGCCGCCTCCGGGGTGCGCACCGACAGCCCGATGACCGCGCCGATCCAGGTGAAGGCGTATCCGGTCAGGAGCAGCAGCCCGAACGCGCCGAGCACCTCCCCGAAGCTGGTGTGCGTGCGCCAGCCGACCAGCAGGGCGACCGCGGCCAGCACCAGCAGCGTGAGCGCCGTCTGCACCAGGTCGGCGAGGGTGCGGCCGGTGAGGACCGCGCCGCGCGCCATGGGCAGGGAACGGAAGCGGTCGATGAGCCCCTTGTGCATGTCCTCGGCGATGCCCGCGCCCGCGCCGGCGGTGGCGAAGGTGACGGTCTGGGCGAAGATGCCTGCCATCAGGAACTCGCGGTAGACCTTCGGGTCGGTGGAGCCCGCGATGTTCATGGAGCCGCCGAACACGTAGGAGAACAGCACCACGAACATGATCGGCTGGATGAGCCCGAAGATGACGACCTCGGGGATCCGGGCCATGCGGATCAGATTGCGCTTGGCGACGATCAGGGAGTCCCGGATCGACTGGCCGATGGGGTTGCCGGGTGCGGTGACCCGCACGGCGTCGGTGACGGCACTCACTTCGCGGCCTCCTTCGTGTGGCGGGTCCCCTGCCCTCGGGGCCCTCGGTGTCCTCTCGCGTCCTGCCGGCCGTCGTCCTCCCCCTCGGTCTCCGCGACGTGCCCGGTGAGGGACAGGAACACGTCGTCGAGGGTGGGGCGGCGCAGACCGATGTCGTCGATCTCGATACCGCGGCCGTCGAGTTCGCGGATGATCTCGGCCAGGAGTTTCGCTCCGCCGGACACCGGTGTGGTGATCTTGCGCATGTGCTCCTCGACCGTGGTGTCGCTCTTCCCGGGACCGCGCAGGCTGAATCTGTCGAGGAGGGCGGAGGCCTCCGGTATGTGCTCCCGCTCGTGCACCACGACCTCCACGCGCTCACCGCCGGTGCGGGCCTTGAGCTGGTCGGAGGTGCCCTGGGCGATGACCCGGCCGTGGTCCACCACCGCGATGTCGTGCGCCAGGTGGTCGGCCTCCTCCAAGTACTGCGTGGTCAGCAGCAGCGTCGTGCCGCCGGAGACGAGTTGCTTGATCACGTCCCACAGTTGCTGACGGTTGCGTGGGTCGAGGCCGGTCGTCGGCTCGTCCATGAACATCACGGGCGGTGAGACGACCAGGGCCGCCGCGAGGTCGAGCCGGCGGCGCATGCCTCCGGAGTAGGTCTTGGCGGTGCGGTCGGCGGCGTCGGCGAGATGGAACTGCTCCAGCAACTCGTCCGCTCGCGCCTTCGCCGCCTTCGCCCGCATCTGGTAGAGCCGGCCGACCATCTCCAGGTTCTCGCGCCCGGTCAGATACTCGTCGACCGCCGCGAACTGGCCGGACAGCCCGATGGAACGGCGCACGGCGTCGGGCTGCGCGAGCACGTCGAGGCCGGCGACCACCGCTCTGCCGCTGTCGGGCCGCAGCAGGGTGGTCAGACAGCGGACGGTGGTCGTCTTGCCCGCGCCGTTCGGCCCGAGCAGGCCCAGGACGGTGCCCTCGGGGACATCGAGGTCGACGCCGTCCAGAGCCCTTACGTCACCGAAGGTCTTCACCAGACCTTCGGCATAGATGGCGCCTGGCATATGAGTCTCCACGTCGTCAGGGATTCTTCGGAAAGCCTAGGGATGCACGCTTCGCCCTGCCGTGCTTTTTTCGCGTGCCCGCCACGGCGTCGGCATGGGCCCACGCGGACGGAGAAGCGGCACGCCACACACCATAACGCGATGTATCGCGTCTCTCAACGAACTTACCCGAACGAGTGACGCGATACCCGAACAGGCGCGCGAAAGGCAGCGGGGAGGAGGTCAGTCGATGACCGTGTAGCCCGCCTCGCGCAGGGCCCCGCCGACCTCGGCGCAGTGCGCGGGACCCTTGGTCTCCAGGTGCAGCTCGACCTCCGCCTCCGTGAGCCCGAGCCGCGGATCGGTCCGCACGTGGCTCACGTCGAGGACGTTGGCGTCCACTGCCGACAGCACCCCGAGCAGCGTCGCGAGGGCGCCGGGCCGGTCCGTCAGCCGGAGCCGGACGGCCAGGTAGCGGCCCTGCGCGGCCATGCCGTGCCGCAGCACGCGCTCCATCAGCACCGGGTCGACGTTGCCGCCGGACAGCACCGCCACGACCGGGCCCTCGAAGGTCCCGGGCCGGCTCAGCAGCGCCGCGACCGGGCTCGCCCCGGCCGGCTCCACCACCAGCTTGGCCCGCTCCAGACACAGCAGCAGCGCCGCGGACAGCTCGTCCTCGCTGACCGTGCGGACCTCGTCCACCAGCTCGTCCACGATCGCGAACGGCACGTCCCCGGGCCGGCCCACCTTGATGCCGTCGGCCATCGTCGCCGGGTGCTGCACCGACACGGGGCGCCCGGCCGCCAGCGAGGGCGGATACGCCGCCGCGCCCTCCGCCTGCACGCCCACGATCCGTACGTCCGGCCGCAGCGACTTCACCGCGACCGCGATCCCCGCGGCCAGCCCGCCCCCGCCGATGCCCACGACGACCGTGCGCACCTCCGGGCACTGCTCGAGGATCTCCAGACCCACCGTGCCCTGACCCGCGATGATGTCGGCGTGGTCGAAGGGGTGGATGAACACCGCACCCGTGTCGTGCGCGTAGCGCGTCGCGGCGGCCAGCGTCTCGTCGACCACCTGGCCGTGCAGGCGCACCTCGGCGCCGTAGTCCCGGGTGGCGCTGATCTTCGGCAGCGGGGCGCCCTTGGGCATGAACACGGTCGAGCGGACCCCGAGCAGCGAGGACGCGAGGGCGACACCCTGCGCGTGGTTGCCGGCGCTCGCCGCGACGACACCGGCGGCCCGCTCCTCGGGCAGCAGCCCGGCGATGCGCACGTAGGCGCCCCGCAGCTTGAACGATCCGGTCCGCTGCAGGTTCTCGCACTTCAGGTGCACCGGCGCGCCCACCATCTGCGACAGGTGCCTGCTGCCCTCCATCGCGGTCACCCGGGCGACACCCGAGAGCATCTTCTGGGCCCCGCGCACGTCGTCGAGGGTGACGGTGTGCAAGGAGTCAGCCGTGCCGTAGCTCATGACTCCAGCATCGCAGTTCACGGGCGGTGGCGACCGCTGTGACCAACCTGCGGACTCGGCTTTGCGCAGCGCCGGTACGACCCGTCCCCCGGCCGCGTACCCTGTCCCCCAATTAGCAGCCCTCCACGAAGTGAGCCCCCGGCCATGCCCACAACACCTGAAATGTCGATGGACATGACGACCGTCGGTGACACCGGTCTACTCGACACGCTGCAGCACGAGGTCGCCCTGTTCGCGCGCCGTGCCGAACAGACCCGGCTGGGCGGGGTCGGCCAGGTGCGCAACTCCATGGACCGCGCCGCGTACCTGCTGCTCAACCGTCTCGACAAGGAAGGCCCGATGGGCGTCAAGGCGCTCGCCGCGAGCATGGGGATCGACTCCTCGACGGTCACCCGGCAGGTGGCTCCCCTGGTGGACACCGGCCTGGTCAAGCGCACCTCGCACCCCGAGGACGGGCGGGCCGTGGTGCTCCAGCTGTCCCCGCGCGGGCAGTCGCGGCTGGAGGAAGTGCGCTCCTCCCGGCGCCAGTTGATGGCCGAGCTGACCCATGACTGGACGCCGGAGGAGCGCGAGGCGTTCTGCACGCTCCTCACCCGCTTCAACGGCGCGCTGTCCAGCCGCATGGCGGCCCACGGAGTCGCCGGGGCGGAGACACAGCCGGCCTCGTGAACCGACGGGCGCCGCGGCCGGCGATCACCGGGTGCGCCGGTGGCCCGCCGGTTTCCGGACGTGCGCGACTCTTGACCCCCTGGGCCGCCGCGGGCTCCCATGAGACGGGGTCCCCGTCGTACCCGCGCCCGCCGAGGTGCCCGTGCGCGGCCGGGACCGGCTCGGATCCGACGATCGCCGCGGGCGGAGGGTGCGGTTGCGACAGCGGCACGCGTCCCGGGACGCCCGCCGGGCCCGCGAGTTCGAGGCGTTCGTCGCGGGCGCGGCCGGGCGGCTGCTGCACGCCGCCACGCTGCTCACGGCCGAGGCCCCGGACGACAACCCGCGCGCGAGGCGCCTGCTGACCCTGTCGCTGGCCCATACCTACGCGTCCTGGGACCGGCTGCGCGACGAGGACCCCTACGACCGCACACGCCGGGACCTGGCCATCCGCTTCGCGCGGGGCGCCTGGCACCGGTACGGCGGTCCGGTCCGCTCCCGCCCGCACCCCGGGAGCCCGCTGGCCCGGCTGGGCCCGCAGGAGCGCCTGATCCTGGTCCTGCGCCTGTACGAGGGCGTCGCCGAGGAACAGACCGCGGCCCTGCTCGGCCTGTCCACGGACCGCGTCCGCGCGATCTGCCACCGCGCGACGACCGCCGTACTGCGCGGGCCGGGGCAATCCGCCGGGACCGTGGGGGACGTCGAGGCGGTGCCGTCATGAGGCCGCGCCGTGCCGTACGGGAGCCGCGCACGGCACGCCGCGCGTACCCGGGCGGGAGGTGACCGCGGATGGGCCGGCTCGACCGTGAGGGGACCGTGCGGCGGCTGCTGGAGCGGACGCCGCCGCAGGTGCCGCCCGACCTGCACGCCGAGGCCGTGCGGCGCGGTGCCCGCATGCTGCGGCGCAGGACACTCGCCCGCCGCGCCCTGTGGCTGCTGACGTTCGCGGCCACGGTGGCGTTCGTCGTGTGGGCGCTGACCGCGCGCCCCTGGGTGGAGCCGCCCTCGGAGACGACTCCACCGCTGACGGGCTGGTGAGCGGTCCCTACCGGTCGAGCGCCTGCTGAAGGTCCTCGAGCAGGTCGTCGACGTTCTCGATGCCCACGGACAGGCGCACCAGATCGGCCGGGACCTCGAGGGCGGAGCCCGCCGCCGAGGCATGCGTCATGCGGCCCGGGTGCTCGATCAGCGACTCGACGCCACCCAGCGACTCGCCGAGCGTGAACACCTTGGCGCGGTTGCAGACCTCGACGGCCGCCTCCTCGCCGCCCTCGACCCGGAAGGAGACCATGCCGCCGAAGGCCCGCATCTGCTTGGCGGCCACCTCGTGACCGGGGTGCTCGGGCAGCCCCGGGTACAGCACGCTCGTCACGCGCGGGTGCCGGGTGAGCATGTCGGCGATCCTGGTGGCGTTCTCGCTGTGCCGGTCCATGCGCACCGAGAGCGTCTTGGTGCCGCGCAGCACCAGCCAGGAGTCGAACGGCCCGGCGACCGCGCCCATGGCGTTCTGGTGGAAGGCCAGTTCCTCGCCCAGCTCCGGGTCGCTCGTGATCAGCGCGCCGCCGACCACGTCGGAGTGGCCGCCCATGTACTTGGTCAGGGAGTGGACGACGACGTCCGCGCCGAGCGCCAGCGGCTGCTGGAGGTACGGCGTGGCGAAGGTGTTGTCGACGACGAGGCGGGCGCCCGCGTCGCGGGCGACCTGGGCGACGGCGGCGACGTCGGTGATGCCGAGCAGCGGATTGGAGGGGGTCTCCACCCAGACGACCTTGGTCTTCGGGGTGATCGCGGCCCGTACGGCGGCGGGGTCGGAGCTGTCGGCGACCGACCACTCCACGCCCCAGCGGGCGACGACCTTGGCGAAGAGACGGAACGTGCCGCCGTACGCGTCGTTCGGGATCACCACGTGGTCGCCGGGGCTGAGCAGCGTACGCAGCAGGCAGTCCTCCGCCGCCAGTCCGGACGCGAACGCGAGGCCGCGGCGGCCGCCCTCGAGAGCGGCGAGGTTCTCCTCCAGCGCGGTCCTGGTGGGGTTGGCGCTGCGGCTGTACTCGTAACCGCCGCGCAGGCCGCCGACGCCGTCCTGCTTGTAGGTGGACACCTGGTAGATCGGCGGGACGACCGCGCCCGTCAAGGGGTCGGCGGTGTTGCCCGCGTGGATCGCGAGCGTCTCGAAGTGCTGACTGATGTGCCTGTCGCTCATGGGCCCGAGGGTAGTGCGCGCGGAGGGATGATGACGGGCATGGAGCGGGCAGGGTCCGCGACCAGCCGCGAACGGGCCACGAAGGGACCGCGGACGGGACCGCGGACCCACCGGGGAGGGGACACGGAGTCACCGGGGGCGGACCGCGGACGGGCCCCGCCGGGCCGGTCCCTGCGGCTGCGCGGAGAGTTTTCCACAGGCTCCGGCACCAGGTTGGCCAATTGTCGGCGCGGTCTGGTTCGCTTGTCGCATGGAGATTCTGTGGGTCCTGCTCGCCCTGGTCATGCTCGGCTTCGTGCTGGTGCCGTTCCTCAGGCGCGGGCGGGGCACGATCGAGCAGGTCCCGCCGGGCCATCCGGACGCGGCGGACCCAGCGAACTACGGCTTCGCCCGCGAGGAGGAGCTGGACGTCCGCATGCCCGGCCCGGACCAGGATCTGCTGGAGGTCCTGGACCTGGTGCAGCGCACGCAGGACTACCGCGCGGCGCAGCAGCTGCTGGCCGGCACGGAGGCGCAGGGCGAGCAGCGCTGGCAGCGGGTCCAGGCGTTCGCCGGTGCCGCCTCGCTGGAGCTGGCGCAGCGCCCCGGCGGGGTGAGCGAGGCGCCGGGCGGGCAGTGGCTGCGCGTGTGGCGGACCGAGGCTCCCAAGGACGCGGGCGGCGCGGCGGTGCACGCCGAGTTCCTGGTGCAGCAGGCGTGGCGCACGGCGGCGCCGGGGACGGACGAGTTCCGGATCATCATGGAGGAGGCGAAGGCGGCGTGCGACGAGGCGGCGCTGCTGGCTCCGGGCGATCCCATCCCGTACATCGTCGAGCTGTCGGTGGCGCGCGGGCTCGCCTACGAGCAGAAGGACTTCGAGCAGGTCTGGCTGAAGATCCTCGACCGTGCCCCGGCCCACATGGGTGCGCACCTGGCCGCGCTGCACTACTGGTGCGAGAAGTGGCACGGCTCCCGCCGGACGGCGTACGCGTTCGCCGAGGCCGCGGCGGCGCGGGCACCGCGGGGCTCGCTGCTGGCCGCGATGCCGCTCTTCGCGGTGTTCGAGCACCTGCCCGAGGTGAACCTGGTCCGCGGCTTCTACCAGAGCGAGGTCGTCACCAAGGCGATCCACGGCGGGCTGCACGCGGTGCACTCGGCCCGCCCCGACGACCCGATGCTGAGCCATGTGCGGCACATGCTGGTGTTCTTCCTGGTCCGCAGCGAGCGCTGGGCCGAGGCCATGAGCCAGCTGATACACGTCGACGGGCACGTCGGTGCCCTCCCCTGGACCCTCTCCCCGGACCCGGCCGCGGAGTTCGCGGTCTACCGGGCCCTGGCGGTGGCGGGCTACGAGGCGAACGGCGGCAGCCCTGCGACGCTCCCCCACTGAGCCACGGCCTTCGGAGCGTCCCGCCACCGAGCCGCGGCTCACGGCGCCCGGCCCGACGCCCCTCCCCGCGGCCACGGCTCCCTGCCACGCCCCCGCGCCGCCGAGCCGCAGGGGAGGACGGGCGGCCCCGGGTGGGGCGTCGCGCGGATCAGGCCGCGGCCGCCCGCGCCGCGCCCAGCCGCTCCTCGAGGAACTCCTCCCAGGTGCGGTGCCCGACCTGTGCGCCCTGCAGCGTCAGGTTCGCGCCCGCGCGGTAGGCGCGGCCCGCCGCGCCCGGGAGGGGGACGGGCAGGACGGGGCGGCGCCTGCCGCGCAGGTCCAGGTAGGGGCGGGCCAGGGCGACGAGGTCGTAGACGCGGGGGCCGGTCAGGTCGGGGACCGGGCCGGCGGGCGCGCCCAGGGCCAGCTCGGTCAGACGGGCGGCGACCTCGGCGGAGTCGACCGGCTGAAGGCGCAGCCCGCGCGGCGCCGGGAGCACGGGGAGCCTGGTCGTCTTCTCCACCAGGGCCAGCGCCAGGTCGTGGAACTGCGCCGCCCGCAGGGTCGTCCACCCGATGCCCGACCCGGCGACCGCCCGCTCCGCATCCCGCTTGGTGCGCATCCAGGCCAGCGGCACCCGGTCCGCCCCGACGACCGAGATGTACACCAGGTGGCGCACACCGGCCCGGGAGGCGGCGCCCACCAGCGTGCGGGTGGCCTCGTCGTCGCCCTTGGGCCCGCCCGCCAGGTGCAGCACCGTCGCGACGCCGGCGACCGCCGCATCCACGCCCTCGCCCTTCAGCAGGTCCCCGGCGACGTACTCGACGCCGTCCGCCGCCGGCCGGGGATGGCGGGTGAGGACGCGCACCTCGTGGCCCGCCTCGCGCAGCAGGGGGACGACGTGTCCGCCCAGGGTGCCGGTGCCTCCGGTGACCAGGATCGGTGATGTCATGGCCGCTTCTCCCGTTCTCGTCTCGCCCGGCGCGGGTGCGTCGTGCGCCGGTATGACGGAACGGTCCGGGCGAATGTGACCGGGACGGGCCCGGAGTCTCAGATCGTCGCGGTGTCGATGACGAAGCGGTAGCGGACGTCGCTGTTCAGGACCCGTTCGTACGCCTCGTTGATCTCTGCCGCGCCGATGATCTCGATCTCCGCGCCGATGCCGTGCTCGGCGCAGAAGTCGAGCATCTCCTGGGTCTCCCGGATGCCGCCTATGCTCGACCCGGCCAGCGTCTTGCGGCCGGCGATCACCGAGAAGAGGTTGAGCGACACGGGCTCCTCCGGGGCGCCCACGTTCACCAGGGCTCCGTCGGTGCGCAGCAGCGACAGGTACGCGCCGAGGTCGAGCGGCGCGGACACGGTGGAGACGATCAGGTCGAAGGTGCCCCGCAGAGCCGCGAAGGTGGCCGGGTCGGCGGTCGCGTGGTAATGGTCGGCGCCCAGCCGCAGACCGTCGTCCTTCTTGCGCAGGGACTGCGACAGCACCGTCACCTCGGCTCCGAGGGTGTGCGCGATCTTCACGGCCAGGTGGCCGAGCCCGCCGAGCCCGACGACCGCGACCTTCTTGCCGGGCCCGGCGTTCCAGTGCTTCAGCGGGGAGTACGTGGTGATCCCGGCGCACAGCAGCGGGGCGGCCACGTCGAGGGACAGCCCGTCGGGGATGCGGACGACGTAGTTCTCGTCGACGACGATCTTCTGCGCATAGCCGCCGTGGGTCGGCTCGCCGTCCCTGCCGATGCCGTTGTAGGTCATCACGGCACCGTTCTCGCAGTACTGCTCCAGGCCGGCGCGGCAGTTGTCGCACTCGCGGCAGGAGTCGACCATGCAGCCGACGCCGACCCGGTCACCGACCTGGAAGCGGGTCACTCCGGGCCCGGTCTCGGCGACCACACCGGCGATCTCGTGGCCGGGGACCATGGGGAAGATGGCCTCGCCCCAGCCCTCGCGGACCTGGTGGATGTCGGAGTGGCAGATGCCGGCGAACTGGATGTCGATCAGGACGTCGTGCTCACCGACCGGGCGGCGCTCGATGGTGGTGCGCTCCAGGGGTGCCTTGGCGGCGGGAGCGGCATAAGCGGCGACAGTGGTCATGCCGGGGTCTCCTAGGGGTGGGGTGGTCGTGCGCCCGGCGGGCCTTCTGCGGGCCGGGCACGGCGTCCAGCCTCGCGAAGGCGGCGGCGATTACCCAGGTCACGGCTCTGCCTACGTTGGCTGTGCGTACCACTGGCGGGGTCAGGCTGATGTGCGTACGACCGGGAATACTGGGGAGCATGGACGAGCACACCGACCCGGCTCGGACGTCGGCACCGCGTCCCGGGGCACGCGACGCGGGCGGCACCGGCGCGGGCGGCCCGAGCGACCCTGCCGCCGACGGCACCGGCGCGGGCGGCGCGAGCGACCCGACCGCCGGTGTGGCCGGCGTGGACGGCGGACTGGATCCGAGGGCCGAGCTGAGCGAGTTCCTGCGCACCCGGCGGGCCCGGCTGAAGCCGGAGGACGTGGGGCTGGCGTCGTTCGGACGGCACCGCCGCGTGCCGGGACTGCGCCGGGAGGAGCTGGCCCAGCTCGCCGGGGTGTCCGTGGCGTACTACACGCGCCTGGAGCAGGGCAACGGGCGGAACGTGTCGGCGGAGGTCCTGGACGCGATCGCCCGCGCGCTGCGCCTCACCGATGCCGAGCAGGCCCACCTCACGCATCTCGCCAAGCCCCGGCAGCAGCGCAAGCGACCGGCCGCGCGGATCCAGCAGACGCGTCCCGCGCTGCGGCAGCTGCTGGACACCATCGACACCGTCCCGGCGTACGTCGTGGGCCGGCGTTCGGACATCCTGGCCTGGAACAGGACGGCCGCGGCCCTGTTCGGGGACTGGGGCGAGCTGCCTCCGCAGGAGCGGAACTGGGCGCGGCTGGTGTTCCTGGACCCCGGCTACCGCGAGCTGTTCGTGGAGTGGGACCGCAAGGCGTCCGACATCGTCAGTTACCTGCGGATGGACGCCGGCCGCCACCCGGACGACCCCCGGCTGTCCGCGCTGGTGGGGGAACTGTCCGTCAAGAGCGAGGAGTTCCGGCGGCTGTGGGCCGCGCACGACGTCAAGGAGAAGAGCCACGGCGTCAAGCGCGTCCGGCATCCGCTGGCCGGTGAACTGACCCTGTCCTTCGAGACCTTCCAGGTCGCCGACGACGCCGAGCAGTCCCTGGTCACGTACCACGCGGAGCCGGGCTCACCGTCGGCGGAGATGCTGCGGCTGCTGGCGAGCTGGGGGACGGACGCCGCGTCGCAGCGGCCGGCGTGACGCCCGCCGGGCGCCCGCCCCGTTGAACGGGGGCCGACGGCGCACGACGACGGCCCGCCCCGAATCATTGGATTCCGGGCGGGCCGCGCCGTCACGGACTACTTGCCGTAGTACGCGTTGTAGATCGAGATCGTCGACTTGTTGCCCTTCTTGTCGGCGATCTTGGCGTGGAAGGAGACGGCCTTCCCCTTCGCCGGGTTCTTGACGGTGATGCTGCCCTTCTTGACCTCCGTCTTCTTCCAGGTCTTGCCGTAGTCGTAGGAGACCCACACCGACAGCGACTTGAGGTTGCGGCCCGCCGCCGCGCCCTCCACGGTGACCGGGAAGGTGACCTTCTTGCCGGCCGCGACCCTGCTGTCCAGACCGGTGACCGCGTTGAAGCGGACCGTCGACGCGGGCAGCTGCTTGAGGTCGCTGGTCTTCTTGGAGCGGAAGGTCCAGCTGGCGTCGACGCGGGTGGAGGCCGCGGCGACCTTGACGCTGCGCTTGACCGACGTGGTCAGCCGGTACTCGGCGTCACCCGACGGCACCTTGAACTCGCCGTCGCCGAACAGCGGGTCGGTGTGGGAGCCGACCTTCTTGCCGTTGCGGTACAGGCTGGTGGCGACCGAGGTGAACAGCGAGGAGCCGGGGTTGCGGTGGCGGTCCGCGAACAGCGGGAGCATGCCGTAGATGACGTTGCCGTCCCGGTAGAGCCCGAACTCGGAGTCCAGCGCCGGGCCGAAGACCGCCGTGTTGAAGGTGTTGGTGTACTTCTTGCCTGGCTTGAGGAGCTGCGTGCGGCCCTGCGTGTAGAAGGCGTCGACGAGCGGGAAGCCCTCGGCGGTCCGGCCCGCGCGCTGCTCGAAGTCGAAGGACCACCGGATCTTCTGCGACGTCGACAGGTACATGGTGCGCGAGCTGGGCAGCTTCTGCTCGATCAGCTCACCGAACGCGATGTCCGCGGGGAACTCGCCGACGGCGTAGACGCCACCGGTCTTGCCGGCGGCCGCGGCGCCCAGGTGGTGCTTCACGGTGGCGAGTTCGCCCCGCTTGAAGTGGCGGACCTTGTCACCCTGGAGCTTCTTCACCCGCGCGGTGGTGGCCACGCCGTACTCGGCGGTGGCGCCCTTGGTCCACTGGCCGTTCCAGGTCTGCTGGAGGCCTCCCGGAACCTCCGGGCCCAGGTGGGCGACCCGCAGGTCGGCGAAGGAGCGCGCACCCGCGCCGACGGCGATGCCGGCGTCGTCGTAGGTGTAGGTGATCGTCGCCGTGGCGGGCTTGGCCTTGGCGTCCGGCACGGTGATGTCTGCCGCCTTGGTCCTGCGGGCGTCGATCGTCAGCGTGGTGTTCCTGGTGACGCTCAGCTTCGGCTGGACCAGCCAGTCCAGGCCGCCCTCGAGCGTCTCGGGGTCCTTGACGATCCACGCGTCGACCAGGTAGGTGCCCTTGGGCACGCGCAGGGTGGAGGTGCCGGTCTCGCTCACCGGAACGCCGAAGCCCCGGTTGTTGCCCAGGCCCGAGTAGCCGAGCAGGTCGGTGAAGTGGTCACCGGTGGGCTGCCCGTCGCGGCCGATGTGCTTGACGGTCACGTCGTACGACTCGACCTCGCGCTGCACCGCCGCGGCCGTGCGGACGGTCTGGCCGCCGCCGGTCGCGGTGACGTACGCGGTGTACGCGCCGTCGACGGTGCCCCCCAGCCGGGTGTCGGCGGTGAAGTCGACGGAGGCCCGGCCGCCCGCCGGGACGGTCACCGAGGTGGCGCCCAGCTTGAAGAAGCCGGCCGGGACCGCCTTGCCCTTGGGGTTGGTGGCGGCCGACGTCAGCTTCAGCGTGACGTCCTTGGTGCCGAGGTTGCGGTAGGTCAGCTTCTTGACGACGGGCTTGTCGTCGGCGTGCGGCCACTGCTGGACGCCGAAGCTCACCGAGACCGGCTCGGCGATCACGGTCTGCTTGAGGGCCTTGTCGACCTGGACGCGGCCCGAGCCCTGCTCGAACGGCGTGTAGGCGCCGCCCTTGGTGGATCCGGTGAGCGCGCCCTTCAGTTCGGCGTACGTCCAGTCCGGGTGCTGCTGCTTGAGGATCGCCGCCGCGCCCGCGACGTGCGGGGTCGCCATCGACGTGCCCGAGATGGACATGTAGCCGGCCGGCTTCTCACCGACCTCCGCGGCGATGTCGCTGCCCTTGGCCGCGGCGGCCGTGATGTCCACGCCGGGGGCGGTGACGTCGGGCTTGATCGCCCCGTCGCCGAGGCGCGGGCCGGTGGAGGAGAATTCGGCGAGGCGGTCCTTGCCGTCGACGGCGCCGACGGTGAGCGCGGAGTCCGCGCTGCCGGGCGAACCGATCGTCTCGGGCCCGGAGTTGCCCGCGGCGATGGCGAACAGCACGCCCTTGTCGGCGGAAAGCTTGTCGACCGCCGCCTCCAGCGGGTCGGTCTCCGGCGTGTCCCCGCCGCCCAGGCTCATGTTGATGATGTCGGCGCCCTGGGCGACCGCCCACTCCATGCCCGCGAGGATGCCGGAGTCGTCGCCGTAACCGTCGTCGCCGAGGACCTTGCCGTTGAGGATCTTCGCCCCGGGGGCGACGCCCTTGAACTTGCCGCCGGACTTGGCGCCCGTACCGGCCGCGGTGGACGCGACGTGGGTGCCGTGGCCGACCTTGTCGCCGGTGCCGGGCGAGGCGGTGAAGTTCTTGGCGCCGACGACCTGGTTCTTCAGGTCCGGGTGGGTCGCGTCGACACCGGAGTCCAGGACGGCGATCCTGACGCCCTTGCCGTCGTAGCCGGCGGACCACGCCTTGGGGGCGCCGATCTGCGGGACGGACTTGTCGAGGTCGGCCCGGCGGACGCCGTCCAGCCAGACGTGGGCGATGCCGGAGGCGGTGCGGTCCCCGTTGGTGACCGCGTCCCACAGCTCGGGCGCGTCCTCGTGCGGGGTCTGGACCGCGTCGGCGTTCAGGGTCTTGAGGGTCTGGCGGAGCGTGCCCGCCTCGCGGACGTCGGACTTCGTCCCGGCCGCGCTGCCCTTGTAGCCGACGATGACCTTCAGGCCGCGCTTCTGGGAGCTGCGCGTGGTGGCCTTGTTGAGTTCGGTGACGTCGAAGAGCCGCCGGTCCAGCCTGCCGCTCGCGACGAGCCGGGCGGCGTCCGCGGGCAGCACGAGGGTGTGCCCGTCGACCTTGCTGATCCGGACGGGTATGTGCTCGCGGCCCTCGGCGCGCTCCAGGCCGACGACGCGGCCCTTGGCGTCCACGGCGACGCGGTCACCGGTGATGAGGGTGATGCGGTGCTTGGCCTTGAACGCGGCGGCCTTGGACGACGTACTGGAGGGCGCGTTCGCGGAGGCGGCGGACATCGGCTCCCCGTTCGCCGACGCCGGCCCGGTCATGCCCGCCGCGAGGGCCACGGCGGCTGCCGTGGCGACCGTGGCCGCGCATGCTCTCTTCACTTGTCTGCGCAAGTCTCCCCCTAGCGGAGTCGCCGGGTGAGTTACCCGTCACCCGGCCGGGGGTGGTCTCGTACGCACGCGCGCGCACCCCCCGGAGCACGCAGTATGCCGAGGCGCGATCAAGGGGCTCAAGGAGCCGGGGCCAAGGGGGCACAGTCGACGGGTGACTGTTACGCCGCCGCGGGAAATCCGTTACGGAATCGCGCGGTTGGGAGGACGCGGGAGCGCCGGAAGAACGACGGATGCCGCCCCCGGGGGGCGGCATCGTGTGGGGGCGGGGGGCGTCAGAGGGCCGAGCCCGCCTTCCACTGGTCCCAGCTCATGTTCCAGCCGTTGAGGCCGTTGTCCGGCGAGACGGTCCGGTCGCCGGTGTTCTGGACGACGACCACGTCACCGATCATCGAGTTGTCGTAGAACCAGGCGCCCGGCGTGCCGGGGTCGTCCGCGCCCTTCTTGTCCTGGAGGCCGACGCAGCCGTGGCTGGTGTTGACGCTGCCGAAGATGGACTTCGCGCCCCAGTAGTTGCCGTGGATGAAGGTGCCGGAGGTGGTCAGGCGCATGGCGTGCGGCACGTCCTTGATGTCGTACTCGCCCTCGCCGTCGTCGTCGGTGAAACCGACGGTCGCGCCGTTCATCCGGGTCTCCCTGAACTTCTCGGAGATCACCATCTGACCCTCGTACGTCTTGTTCTCGGGCGACCCGGCGGAGATCGGGATGGTGCGGACGGTCTTGCCGTCCTGCGTGATCTTCATCTGCTTGGTCTTGGCGTCGACGTAGGAGACCTGGTTGCGGCCGATCTTGAAGGTGACCGTCTTCTGCTGCACGCCGTAGACGCCCTCGGCGCCCTGGACGCCGTCGAGCGCCAGCTTCAGCGTGACCGTGGCGCCCTCCTGCCAGTACTCCTCGGGCCGGCAGTCCATGCGGTTGGCGTTGAACCAGTGGCAGGCCACCTCCTGCCCGCTGGTGGTGGAGACGGTGATGCCCTTCTGGACCTCGGCCTTCTTGGTGATCGCCTTGTCGAAGGTGATCGACACCGGCATGCCGACGCCCACGGTGGTTCCGTCGTCCGGGGTGAAGGTGCCGATGAAGCTGTTGGCCGGGGAGACGGTGGTGAACGTGGCGTTCTCGTGGGCGGCTCGGCCCTGGGAGTCCTCGGCGGTCGCCGACAGCTTGTAGGTGGTGGCGCGTTCCAGCTGGGCGCTGGGCTTCCAGCTCTTCTTGTCGGCCGATATCTGGCCGGAGACGACGGTGCCGTCGGAGGTCGTCATCTTCACCTCGGTGAGCGTGCCCTTGGTCACGGCCACCGAGGCGGAGTTGTTGATGGAGGCGTTGTTGGAGCCGTCCTTGGGCGTGATCTTGATCTGGGCCTCGGAGGACTTCTTGGCGGCCGCCTCGTCGACCTGGGCCTGCGAGTCCTTCCCGCCGTCTCCCGCGGAGGCGTTGTCGTCACCGCCGGAACATGCCGAGAGCACCAGCACTCCGCCGAGCAGAGCGGACGCGGCCGCCAGACCCCTGCGCCGCTTACTGTCCGTCATCACACGCTTCTCCATCATTGCCGATTTCCCCAAAACCCCGCGAGTCCGCCGGCCGAAGCCGGAGACCTCGCCAATAACCTTCAACGCTACGACCGGTTGATCCCGTTCCCCATGGCCCGCGGGTGTGGGGCTCACCACGTCCGCCGGGGCGGACGGTTGCCGGTGGGCGGGCAACCGGCCGGTGCGCCGCTTGAGACGCCGTGACCCCGGACGGCGGTTGCCGTCCGGGGTCACGTTTTCCCGAGCCGCCTCAGTCGAGGTCGTCGGCCTCGTCCTCCTCGAGGTCCCACTCCGGGGCGTCGGGGTCGTAGTCGATCCGCTCGCTGCTCCAGGAGGCCTGTGCGAGATCCACCCCGGGCACGTCGCCGACCAGGGTGACGGGGTCGACGAGATACGCGAGGGCCTCGGCGGAGTCCTCCTTCACGGCGCTCTCGGCATGTACCCGCTCCGCGGGGGGCATGTCAATGTCGTCCGCGATCCTGCGCAGGGCGGCCTCGGCGACCGCCTCCTCGTCGCCGACCTCGAGGACGATCTCCACGCGAAGTCGTACGAATCGCGATGTCTCAGGGGTGCTCATGTCCGGAGCGTACGGCCCCTGGCTCCCGTGACTTTCCTGTGACCCGCGCCTTTCACTAACATCGCCCCACACGGCCAATTCGCCAGCACCACAAGGGGATCGATATTCCGTGTCATCCGCTCGCCGTCCGTTGCTGACCGCCACCGCCGCGGGCACGCTGCTGTGCGCCCTGTGGTTCGTCCCGTCCGCGAACGCGACCTCGGATAACCCGGCGAGAGGCACCACCTCGACCGGGCCGTCCGTGCAGGTCACCGAGCAGGCGAGGGTCACCGCCGACGTGGTGTCCACCTCCGCGGACGGCACCGGCGGCGATGTCCGGCTCGCCGACACCGGCAGCTTCGACAGCACCCCGTACCTCGTCGGCGGCACGTTCTGCCTCACCCTCGGCGCCGGGTTCGTCGTCTACTCGGTACGCCGCGAACGCCTGGGCTTCTGACCCAGCCGGAACGCCTTCCGGCCCACCCTCGCGGCGGCCCTTCCCGGACCCCGCGGGTCGCGCCGCGGGGCCCGGGCGGGTTCAGCGCAGCGGACCGGTGACCGTCTCGGCCGCCGCCACCAGCCGCCCGTCGCGGACGAACGCCTCCGCCGCCGCCAGGTCGGGCGCCAGATAGCGGTCCGGACCCGGGCCGTTCACGCCCGCCGCCCGCGCGGCCTCGATGACGGCGCGCGTCGCGGGCGCCGGGGCCAGCCCGGTACGCAGTTCCACGGCCCGCGCGGCGGCGTAGAGCTCGACGGCGATGATCCGGGCGAGGTTGCCGACGGCCGTGCGCAGCTTGCGCGCCGCCGACCAGCCCATCGACACGTGGTCCTCCTGCATCGCGGAGGACGGGATGGAGTCGGCCGACGCCGGCACGGCGAGCCGTTTCATCTCGCTCACCAGCGCGGCCTGCGTGTACTGGGCGATCATCAGCCCGGAGTCGACACCGGCGTCGTCCGCGAGGAACGGCGGGAGTCCGTGGCTGCGGTTCTTGTCCAGCAGCCGGTCGGTGCGGCGCTCGGCGATCGAGCCGAGGTCGGCGGCGGCGACGGCGAGGAAGTCCAGGACGTAGGCCACCGGGGCCCCGTGGAAGTTCCCGTTGGACTCGACCCGCCCGTCGGGCAGCACCACCGGATTGTCGACGGCGGAGGCGAGTTCGCGCTCGGCGACCAGCCTGGCGTGGGCCAGGGTGTCCCGTCCGGCGCCCGCGACCTGCGGGGCGCAGCGCACCGAGTAGGCGTCCTGGACGCGGGGCGCGTCGTCCTGGTGATGTCCCGTCAGGCCCGAACCCTTCAGCACCGCGAGCATGTTGGCGGCGCTGGCCGCCTGGCCCGGGTGCGGGCGGATGGCGTGCAGTTCGGGGGCGAGCACCTTGTCGGTGCCGAGCAGCGCCTCGAGGCTGAGGGCGGCCGTCACGTCGGCGGACTTGTAGAGGGTCTCCAGGTCGGCGAGGGCCATGACCAGCATGCCGAGCATGCCGTCGGTGCCGTTGAGGAGGGCCAGCCCCTCCTTCTCCCGCAGTTCGACGGGCCGGATCCCGTGCTCGGCGAGCAGCTCACCGGCGGGCCGCAGGCTCCCGTCGGGGCCCTCGGCCTCCCCCTCCCCCATGAGCGTGAGGGCGCAGTGGGACAGCGGGGCCAGGTCGCCCGAGCAGCCGAGGGAGCCGTACTCGTGCACGACCGGTGTGATCCCGGCGTTCAGCACGTCGGCCATGGTCTGCGCGACCTCGGGCCGCACGCCGGTGTGCCCGGAGCAGACGGTCTTCAGCCGCAGGAACATCAGGGCGCGGACGACCTCACGCTCCACCCGCGGCCCCATCCCGGCGGCGTGCGAGCGGACGATGTTGCGCTGGAGTTGCGCACGCAGTTCCGGGCTGATGTGCCGGGTCGCCAGGGCGCCGAAGCCGGTGCTGACGCCGTACACGGGCTCCGGCTTGGCCGCGAGCGCGTCCACGATCTCGCGGGACGCGGCGAGGGCGGCCAGCGCCTCCGGGGACAGTTCGATGCGGGCACCGCCGCGCGCCACGGCGAGAACGTCGGAGGCGGTCGCCCCGGACGTCCCCACCACCACAGTGTGCATATCCATATTCAGGAGCGTACGCAGTGAATTCAACAATGTCACCCCTGGGAGCGCACCCCGCCCCTTACCGCTTTGCCGCTCCCCACGCCCCTCACGGCGAATGGCGCCCCCGGAACCGGCGGCGCTCCGCGTCCGCCGCCCGCGACGGCTCGTCCGCGAGCCGTACGACGGGGTCGTCCGGGCCCTCCCGCCCGGCGACGACCGGATGCGCCGCCCGCTGGGCCTTGGCCCGGTACTGCGCCGCATCGGCCAGCCGGAACAGCCGCCGGGCGGAGCGCACGGACCCGATGGGGTCCTCCGTGGAGGCGATCCCGCAGGCCACGCCGTCCCCGATCCCCAACTCGGCCGCTCGCAGGCACAGTTCGTCCGCCGCCTTCACCACCTGGTCGGCGGGGGCACCCACGACGAGCAGACAGAACTCGTCTCCCCCCAGCCGCGCCGCCAGCGCCCCCGGCAGCCTCGCCCCGCACAGCGACAGCACCGTCCCGAACCGCTCCAGCAGCCGGTCCCCCACGGCGTGCCCCAGGGTGTCGTTGACCCGCTTGAGCCCGTTGACGTCGCACACCACGAGACTGACGACGGTACCGCCCCTGCGATGCAGTTCCACGGCCTCGTCGAGCCGCGCGTCCACGGCACGGCGGTTGGCCAAGCCGGTCAGCGGGTCCGTGTACGCGAGGCGCCGGGCCTCCTCCAGCCGCTCGGCCTGTGCGATCCCGGCGGCCACGACGGACGCCAGGACGGTGGCGAAGTCGGCGTCGGCCCGGGCGAACACGGGCGCGCCGACCGGGCGGGCCACGTACAGCTCGCCCCAGGCTCGCCCGTGCAGCACGATCGGGGCGACCACACAGCACCCGCGCCCGCGCCGGCGCAGCGCCGCGACGCGCCGATGGCAGTACCCCTGGCGCCCCGCCGCGGGTCCCTCGGCGGTCTCGACCCAGGCGTCGGGCTCGCCGCCACCGGCCCACCTCTCGTGCAGGAACTCGGTGATCTCGGCGAACTCGTGCACCGGGTACGACTCGTCGTCGGGGAACTCCTCCTCCCCCTCGGCCAGCTCCCCGACGTTCACCAGGACCCGCAGCCGCCCCAGCTCCCGCTCCCAGACCGACAGCGCGGCGAAGCTCCCGTGCAGCGCGTGGCGGGCCCCACCGGCCGCGGCCCGCCACGCCTCCCGCGCGCTGTGCGCGGCCGCCATGCCCTGCGCCAGCGCCACCACCGCCGCCAGCCGGCTGTCCTCACCCATCCCTCCAGGCTAGGGAGGTTCGGTACGAATCGGGACATTAACGATGCGAACGGGGCGAGACGCCCGCCCCCGCCCCCGGCCGCCGGGCCGGGACGACGGACCGGCGGCCGGTGCGCTACTCCCCGGGCCAGTTCGGCCTGCGCTTGTCGTTGAACGCGGCCACGCCCTCCGCACGGTCCCCCGAGAAGGCCACCGAGCGCCAGGCGGCGTCCTCGACCTCCAGACCGGCGGGCAGGTCCAGCCCGTGCCCGAGCCGCAGCGCCCGCTTGGCCGCCCGCAGCCCCACGGGCGAGTTCACGGCGATCCTGGACGCCAGGGCGAGGGCCTCCTCACGGTCCCGCCCCTCCTCCACCAACCGGTCGACGAGCCCCAGCTCACGCGCCTCGACGGCCTCCACCCGGCGGGCCGTGAAGATCAGCTCGGCCGCTCTGGCCGCCCCCACCCGCCGGGGCAGCAACTGCGTACCGCCGCCGCCGGGGATGACCCCCACCGACACCTCCGGCAGCCCGACCACGGCCGTACGGTCGGCCACGATCACGTCGCACGACAGGGCCAGCTCGAAGCCGCCCCCGAGCGCGAACCCGTGGACCGCCGCGACCGTCGGCACCGGCAGCTCGAGCACCCCGGTGTACGCCCCGCGTGCGACAGGGCGCTGGCGCACCAGATCGGCGTCGCTGAAGGAATTGCGCTCCTTCAGATCGGCCCCCACGCAGAACGCCCGCTCGTGCGACGAGGTGAGCACCACCACCCGCACACCGCGGTCCTCCCCCAGTGCCGCGCAGGCCGCCGAGAGGGAGCGGGCCATCTCGGTCGAGACCGCGTTCATGGCCTTGGGCCGGTCGAGGACGAGCTCGGCGACATGCCCCTCGTCATGCCGGCGCACCAGCACGAACTCCCCGAACCGTTCCTCACTCATGACACCCTCCGGTTAACGCGGGTTAACTCCGTTCGCCCCCGATCATCGCAGCCGGGCCCCCCGGGGAAAAGGGCGTACGTCCGGTTCCCTCGTCACCCCCCGCCCACCCGTTCGAGTGATATCGCGCCGACTCGCTCCCGGCACCGCCCGGGGAAGGCATAACGTGCGCAACGCCACGGCGCCCCGGGGGCGCGTGCGCAGGGGAGGGATCGCGATGACGGCCGCCACACCCACCAGGCCACAGCGCACCGCACCGGAGGACACCGAGCCGCCGAGAGCACTGACCCGCGCCGGAACCGTCCTCTTCGGCCACCGCGGCCGTCACCGCAGGCCCCGCCCGCGCAAACTCCTGCTGGCCTCCGGCGGCCTGGCCCTGGCCGCCGCGGCTCTGAGCCTCGTCCGCCTGGCGTCGGACCCGGGCGGCAGCGGCATCGGCACCATCGAGGCCGGCCCCCGCCCCGTCCCGGACCCCGCCGCGACACCGAGCACCACCCCCGCGCCCGGAACCGCCACCGCACCGGCCCCGGGCAGTTCCCTCCCCACCGTGCAGGGCGGACTGAGCACGGCCCCGGTCACCCCGGTCGCGGCGGCCACCCCGCGCCGCACCCCGGCCGAACCGGACGCGACCACGATCCCGCAGGCCCCGAACGACCCCCCGCCCGCGCCGAACACCCCCGCTCCCCGCCCGGCCACGAGCGCCCCGGAGCCGGTGGCGCCCTCGTCCCCGGCCCCGGCCCCGAGCCGGGACCGCGCCCCGTCACCGCCGCCTCCGTCCCCGACCCAGCCGTACGCACCGGACACCCCCACCCTGTGCGTGCCGGTCATCGGCGTCTGCGTAGAGGGCCTGGGCTGACTCAGGCAGCCCCGTCCCTGCGGGTGAGCAGCCAGGGCTCGACCACGCCCAGACCACGTACCGGCCGCTGCCACATCGGCTGGAGCGCGAACCGGTACGTCGGCGGCTCCTCGCCCTCCTTCTCCGCATGGGCCGCGGCCTCGGCGGCGGCGGCCTCCGAGGCGGGGGCGTCCCCCGTGCGGATCAGCTCCTCGGCGAACGCGGCGTCCACCAGCACGGCGTCCCGGGGAGCTATCGAGGTCAGCCGGGAGGCCAGGTTGACGGTGGTCCCGAAGACGTCTCCCATCCGGGTGGTCACCGTGCCGAAGGCCATGCCCACCCGCAGCTCCGGCATGGTCTCGTCGTGCGCCATGGTCTCGATCAGCCGCATCGCGATCTCGGCGGCGGTGCCCGCGTCGTCGGCGGCGTACAGCACCTCGTCGCCCAGCGTCTTGATGAGCCGCCCGCCGCGCGCGGCGACCAGATCGGCGGCGGTGGTCTCGAACGCCTCGACGAGCTCGCCGAGCTCCTCCTCCTCCATCCGGCGGGTCAACCGTGTGAAACCCACGAGGTCGGCGAAGGCCACGGCGAGCCGCCGGTCGACCATCTCCTCGTCGTCGGCCCCCTGGACCACCCGCCCGGCCGAGGCGGCGAGCTGCCGCCGCCAGACGTAGACCAGGAACTCCTCCAGCTCGGGCAGGAGCAGCTCGACGATCGGATAGGTGACCTCGGTGCGGGTCATGCCCGGCTCGGGCGGCTCGGTCAGCCCCTCGAGGAAGGAATCGATCTGCCATTCGGCCAATCGGGCGGTGGTCTGCCCGGTGGACCGCGCCACCTGCACCGCCATGGCCTCGCTCAGCAGCCCGGCCTCCACCAGACCGGCCAGCCGCCGCAGCGCCAGTACGTCCGCCTCCGTGAGCGCCTTGGCCTGCCCGACGTCGGCGAAGCCCATGGCCCGCCAGAACCGCGTGGCCAGCTCCATGGTGACGCCGGCACTGCGGGCCGCCTGAAACGGTGTGTACCGGCGTTCGGCACCCAGGATGAGCTGTTCGAGACGCAGAGCCAGCGGATCCTCGCCGTTGCCGGCGGGATCGGGGTCCCCCCGCTCGAGCGAAGCCGAGGGTGGGGGAGGCTCCACCCGGCCCTGCGCGTCCGTGCCGGAACCCGAGTCGTCGACGGTCACGCGTTGCTGCCCTTCCGATCTGCCACGGCCATGTATCGACCGGCCTCAACTCTACGGCAGGTGTGCGCCAGCTCACTCCGTTCGCCCGAGCCACCCGGCGAGGTGACCGGCGCCTCCGCGCGCCGGCACCCCGTGTACCCATCCTGGGGAAGCGAACGCGGCCGCGCCCAGGAGCAGACGGGGAGCGGCAGGTGTACGCACCCGCGCACCCGACGCGCACAAGCCGCACGCGGCGGGAGGAGGACGGGACGGGGTGCGTGGACGCTGCCCGGGCCGCACCGGACCCGTCCGGACCCGCGCCGGAGCCGCGGTCACCGGCCGCGCACCCCACCGGACGCGCACCACGCGCCCCACCGGCGCGCGTCGTCACCGCCCGCTGCCGCCACCATTGCGCAGGTGCACGATGTCCCCCGCCCCCACCGGCTCCTGCACCCCGTCCGCCGTGGCCAGCACCAGCCGCCCGTCCCCGTCCACGGCCACCGCCTCACCGGTGACGGACCGGTCCCCCGGAAGCTCCGCCCGCACCGTGCGGCCCAACGTTGCGCACCCCGCCGCGTAGGCCTCCTGCAGCCCGCAGAGCCCGGCGTCACCCCCCGCGCGCCGCCACTTGACGTACCACTCCTCCAGGGCCCGCAGCACGCCCCTGAGCAGCGGGTCCCGATCCGTGCTCACCGCTCCGGCCAGCGCCAGCGACCCCGCCTGTGGCACCGGCAGCTCGTCGGCCCGCAGGCTGACATTGATCCCGACCCCGATGACGACACCGCGCTCACCGGCCCGCTCCGCGAGGATGCCGCCCGCCTTGCGTTCCTCACCGCCGACGGTGACCAGCACGTCGTTGGGCCACTTGAGCGCCGTGTCGACGCCGGCCGCGCGGGACAGCCCCGTGGCGACGGCAACCCCGGTGAGCAGCGGCAGCCACCCCCAGTGGTGCACCGGCACCTCCGCCGGGTCCAGCAGGACGGAGAAAAACAGTCCCGACCGCGCCGGAGCCGTCCACCTCCGGTCGAGACGGCCGCGGCCGGCGGTCTGTTCCTCGGCGATCAGCACCGCCCCCTCGGCCGCCCGCCCCTCCGCGGCCATCGCCACGAGATCGGAGTTCGTGGAGCCGGTGCGCTGCACCACCTCCACCTGGGACCACAGTGCTCCCTCGCGTACCAGACCCCGGCGCAGGGCGGCGGCGTTGAGGGGCGGGCGGTCGAGGTCGGACCAGCGACCGCCGTTGGCGTCTGATGCATCTTGCGGCGTCATGCAAGCCACCCTAGGTGTGGTAAACACCGCACTGCCGAAGGGAGGGCACCCCACTACGCTACGGATGAGTAACCGTCCCCCCTTTTGAGCAGGCAGGGAGCCGCATCCCGATGTCCGAGCCGGAAGAGCAGCAGCCTGACATTCACACGACCGCGGGCAAGCTCGCGGATCTTCAGCGCCGTATCGAGGAAGCGACGCACGCCGGCTCCGCACGCGCCGTCGAGAAGCAGCATTCCAAGGGCAAGCTGACGGCCCGTGAACGGATCGACCTCCTGCTGGACGAGGGGTCCTTCGTCGAGCTGGACGAGTTCGCGCGCCACCGGTCGACCAACTTCGGCCTGGAGAAGAACCGCCCGTACGGCGACGGCGTCGTGACCGGATACGGCACCGTCGACGGCCGCCCCGTGGCCGTCTTCTCCCAGGACTTCACCGTTTTCGGCGGAGCCCTCGGTGAGGTCTACGGCCAGAAGATCGTCAAGGTCATGGACTTCGCGCTGAAGACCGGCTGCCCGGTCATCGGCATCAACGACTCCGGCGGTGCCCGGATCCAGGAGGGCGTGGCCTCCCTCGGCGCCTACGGCGAGATCTTCCGCCGCAACACCCACGCCTCCGGCGTGATCCCGCAGATCAGCCTGGTCGTCGGCCCGTGCGCGGGCGGCGCGGTGTACTCCCCCGCGATCACCGACTTCACGATCATGGTCGACCAGACCTCGCACATGTTCATCACCGGACCGGACGTCATCAAGACGGTCACCGGCGAGGACGTCGGCTTCGAGGAGCTCGGCGGCGCCCGCACCCACAACTCCGCCTCGGGCGTCGCGCACCACATGGCCGGCGACGAAAAGGACGCCATCGAGTACGTCAAGCAGCTCCTGTCGTACCTGCCGTCGAACAACCTCTCGGAGCCCCCGGCCTTCCCCGAGGAGGCCGACCTCACGGTCACCGACGAGGACCGCGAGCTGGACACGATCGTCCCGGACTCGGCGAACCAGCCCTACGACATGCACACCGTCATCGAGCACGTCCTCGACGACGGCGAGTTCTTCGAGACCCAGCCGCTGTTCGCGCCGAACATCCTCACCGGCTACGGACGCGTCGAGGGCCGCCCGGTCGGCATCGTCGCCAACCAGCCGATGCAGTTCGCCGGCTGCCTGGACATCCAGGCCAGCGAGAAGGCGGCCCGCTTCGTGCGCACCTGCGACGCCTTCAACATCCCGGTGCTGACCTTCGTCGACGTCCCCGGCTTCCTGCCCGGCGTCGACCAGGAGCACGACGGCATCATCCGCCGCGGCGCCAAGCTGATCTACGCCTACGCCGAGGCCACCGTCCCCCTGATCACGGTCATCACCCGCAAGGCGTTCGGCGGCGCCTACGACGTCATGGGCTCCAAGCACCTGGGCGCCGATCTGAATCTGGCCTGGCCGACCGCGCAGATCGCGGTGATGGGCGCGCAGGGCGCCGTCAACATCCTGCACCGCCGCACCATCGCCGAATCGGACGACCCGGAGGCCACCCGCGCCCGGCTGATGCAGGAGTACGAGGACACCCTCCTCAACCCCTACGTCGCGGCCGAACGCGGTTACGTCGACGCGGTGATCATGCCGTCGGACACCCGCAGCCACATCGTCCGCGGCCTGCGCCAGCTGCGCACCAAGCGGGAATCCCTGCCGCCCAAGAAGCACGGCAACATCCCCCTGTAGTCCCCGGACGCCGACCCTTGGGAGCGGACATGACGATCAAGGTCGTACGGGGCAACCCGACCCCGGAGGAGCTGGCCGCCGCCCTGGCGGTGGTACGGGCCCGCGCCGCGGCGGCAGCGGCGGCGCCCTCCGGTGCACCGGACCTCCCGGACGCGTGGGCCGACCCGGCCCGCATCGGCGCGCACCGGCTGCCCCAGCCGGGCCCGACGGCGTGGGCGCGTACGTTCTGGCCGGGCTGAGCAGCACCGTCCCTAGGGGGCGCGGGCCTTCCGCGCCCCCTAGGGGGAACGCGGGGCGCGTTTTTTGAGTACCCGTACTCAGGCGCCCCGAGCCGGTCGAGCCCCACGCTGGGGGCATGCTGTGGTCCGACCCCGAGAACGAGCCGCCCAAGGAACTGCGGGACACGCAGGAGATGTTGCGGCGGCTGGGGGTTCTCATGGCGCTGGCGATGGTGCTCGCGATGCTCGTGATCGGTGTGAGGTGAGCCGTCCGGGCGACGCCGATACGCTGACCGCATGACAGATCAGCCGCGCCGCCGACTCGTGCTCGCCTCCCAGTCACCCGCCCGGCTCGGACTGCTCCGCCAGGCAGGTCTCGACCCCGAGGTGATCGTCAGCGGAGTCGACGAGGACGCCGTCACCGCACCCACCCCCGCCGAACTGGCGCTCGCCCTCGCCGAGGCCAAGGCGTCCGTCGTCGCCGCGAAGCCCGAGGTCAAGGGCGCGCTGGTGATCGGCTGCGACTCGGTGCTCGAGCTGGACGGGCAGGCCCTGGGCAAGCCCGGGGACGCCGAGGAGGCCACCGCCCGCTGGAAGAGCATGCGGGGCCGCGCGGGCACGCTCCAGACCGGCCACTGCGTCTACGACACCCTCAGCGGCCGCTACGCCTCCGCCACCGCCTCCACCGTCGTCCGTTTCGGCGACCCCACCGACGAGGAGATCGCCGCCTACGTCGCCTCGGGTGAGCCGCTCCACGTGGCGGGGGCGTTCACGCTGGACGGGCGCTCGGCACCGTTCATCGACGGCATCGACGGCGACCACGGCAACGTGATCGGCATCAGCCTGCCGCTGGTGCGCCGCCTGCTGGCCGAGCTGGGCGTCGGTATCACGGAGCTGTGGGCGCCGCGGGAGAGCTGACCGGAGCCCCCTCGCCACCGCTTCCAGGAGCCCCGTCGCCGCCGGGAGCGGCGTCGGCGGGCTCGTCCGGACGGTCGTACGTCATCAGGAGCAGGACCAGCAGCCCGAGCACCAGCACCATGAACAGGAACGCGCTCCAGCCCACCAGCCCCCAGGCGAACGCGCCCAGCAGCCCGTGCACCACCGCGGCGCTGATCAGCAGCATCCGGCCGGCCCCGGCCGGCGCGCGGTCGCGCAGGGCGACCAGCAGGGCCACGAGGCCGCACAGCGCGAAGTAGAGGCCGAAGACGATCCCCCCGGCCTTGGACGACACGGACATCACGTGCGGGTCGAGGCCGGCCAGGGACATGTCCTGGCGGTCGACGACGACACCGAGGAACCAGTTGACGGCGGCGACGCCCAGCGCCTCCGCGAACAGCACGACCGCCACGATCCACGCCACCGGTCTGCGCGCCACCGGCCCCCACCCACTTTCGAGCACGACTGTGGTTACCCGGAGTACCTTCCGGACAGCGCGAACGCTACTAACGGGTAAACCACGGGACAAGGGTTCGGGGGAGGGCAAAGAATCATTGGGCCATTCGTAGGGACTCCACAAAGAAACCGAGTGGGCCGCAGCACGCTCGCACAGAGACCTTGACCACACGAGCGGGCTAGGGTTTCGCGGAGGAGTCTTGCGTACCGTGGTGCGACATGGGATTTCGCGGGTCGAGCGAGCCTCGAATCACGCTCCGTGTGGGCAAGCTCACCATCGGGGACGGGTCGAAGTGCCGTGTCGGCAGTCCCTAAACTCGGCTTGTTTCAAGGAGGGAGCCTCAATCGTGCGCAAGGTGCTCATCGCCAACCGTGGCGAAATCGCTGTCCGCGTGGCCCGGGCCTGCCGGGACGCCGGGATCGCGAGCGTGGCCGTCTACGCGGACCCGGACCGGGACGCTCTGCATGTCCGCGCAGCGGATGAGGCGTTCGCCCTGGGCGGTGACACTCCGGCCACCAGCTACCTGGTCATCGACAAGATCCTGAACGCCGCCCGCGAGTCCGGCGCGGACGCCATCCACCCGGGCTACGGCTTCCTCTCCGAGAACGCCGACTTCGCCCAGGCGGTCCTGGACGCGGGCCTGATCTGGATCGGCCCGCCCCCGCAGGCCATCCGCGACCTCGGCGACAAGGTCGCCGCCCGGCACATCGCCCAGCGCGCCGGCGCGCCGCTGGTGGCGGGCACGCCGGACCCGGTGTCCGGCGCCGACGAGGTGGTGGCCTTCGCCGAGCAGCACGGCCTGCCCATCGCCATCAAGGCCGCCTTCGGCGGCGGCGGACGCGGCCTGAAGGTCGCCCGCACCCTGGAAGAGGTCCCCGAGCTCTACGACTCCGCCGTCCGTGAGGCGGTGGCCGCCTTCGGCCGCGGCGAGTGCTTCGTCGAGCGCTACCTCGACAAGCCGCGGCACGTGGAGACCCAGTGCCTGGCCGACCGGCACGGCAACGTGGTCGTGGTCTCCACCCGTGACTGCTCCCTCCAGCGCCGCCACCAGAAGCTGGTCGAGGAGGCCCCCGCGCCGTTCCTCTCCGAGGAGCAGGTCGCCGAGCTGTACCGCGCCTCGAAGGCGATCCTGAAGGAGGCCGGCTACGTCGGCGCCGGCACCGTGGAGTTCCTCGTCGGTGTGGACGGCACGATCTCCTTCCTCGAGGTGAACACGCGCCTCCAGGTGGAGCACCCGGTGACCGAGGAGGTCTCCGGCATCGACCTGGTCCGCGAGATGTTCCGCATCGCCGACGGCGAGGAACTGGGCTACGACGATCCGCCGCTGCGCGGCCACTCCTTCGAGTTCCGCATCAACGGCGAGGACCCGGGCCGCAACTTCCTCCCGGCCCCCGGCACGGTCACCACCTTCGCCCCGCCGTCCGGCCCCGGCGTCCGCCTGGACGCGGGCGTGGAGTCCGGCTCGGTCATCGGCCCGGCGTGGGACTCCCTGCTGGCCAAGCTGATCGTCACCGGCCGCACCCGCAAGGAGGCCCTCCAGCGTGCCGCCCGCGCCCTGGAGGAGTTCCAGGTCGAGGGCATGGCCACCGCCATCCCCTTCCACCGCGCGGTGGTGAGGGACCCGGCGTTCGCCCCGGAGCTCACCGGCTCCCAGGACCCCTTCACGGTCCACACCCGCTGGATCGAGACGGAGTTCGTCAACGAGATCAAGCCGTTCGCCGCTCCCGCGGACGCGGAGGCCGACGAGGAGGCGGGCCGCGAGACGGTCGTCGTCGAGGTCGGCGGCAAGCGTCTGGAGGTATCCCTCCCGGCGTCCCTGGGCATGTCCCTGGCCCGTACGGGCCTGGCGGCGGGCGCCAAGCCCAAGCGCCGCGCGGCGAAGAAGTCCGGCCCCGTCGCTTCCGGTGACACCCTCGCCTCCCCGATGCAGGGCACGATCGTGAAGATCGCCGTCGAGGAGGGCCAAGAGGTCAAGGAGGGCGACCTGGTCGTCGTCCTGGAGGCCATGAAGATGGAGCAGCCCCTCAACGCGCACAAGGCCGGCACCATCAAGGGCCTGACCGCGGAGGTCGGCGCCTCCCTCACGTCGGGCGCGGCGATCTGCGAGATCAAGGACTGACCCGTACGCACGAAGGACGCCCGGGGACCGGTGACCGGTCCCCGGGCGTCCGCGTCTTCTGCGACTCCCCCTCGGGCACTCCGGCCGACCTCGAAGCGAGCGATGCCGGCCGGGGACCGCGGCGGGTGATCACACCCGCCACGCCCCCGGTGCGACGATCGGCCGATCCGACGGCCGGCCGCCTCGCCCCCGGACCGACCCGGTGAGGAATCCGCCCGGCCGGTGCCTGCCGCTCCCCTCCGACCCGGCGACGGCCCACGCACGGCCCCGCGGTCGGCGGCCGCCCCGCGCCCGGACCGGCGCCGCTCACCGCTCGGCAGACGCTCCCGCCGCCCGGCCGCTCACTCCTGTAGGGCCTCGGAACCCGGGCTCACCGCCCCGGACGGCGGCCGCGGCGCCCGCGCATCACCCGTGCGGCCGACAGCCGTTCAGGGGCCCTCCCGCGCCCTCTCGGACGGCGGCCTCCCGATCCGGAAACCTCCTGATGAGGCCCCGCCCCTTCACCGCCTCCGCAGGTCCGCGACCCGTGCGCGCTGTTCGGCCGGGATCTGATCGGTGCTCAGGGTGACGGCCGAGCGGAGGCCGGGGCCCTGGCGGCGGGGGCCGGGGAGGGGTACGTCCCGGCGTTGCCGCCGTGCCGGGCCCTCGTCACCCCCCGAGCCGGTGGACCCTCCCGGTGCACCGGCGACGGCGATCTGCACGCCCTGGTCGGCGAGCGCCTGGAGCTCGGTGGCCGCGCGGTCGTCGTGGGCGGGCGGCTCGTCGGTCACCAGCCGGGTGATGAGGTCCGTCGGCACGGTCTGGAACATGGTGTCCGTGCCGAGCTTGCCGTGGTCGGCGAGGACCACGACCTCCGCGGCGGCCTGCACCAGCGCCCGGTCCACGGACGCCGACAGCATGTTGGACGTGGACAGCCCCCGCTCGGCTGTCAGCCCGCTCCCGGACAGGAAGGCACGGGAGACCCGCAGGCCCTGGAGCGACTGCTCGGCGCCGGAACCGACGAGGGCGTAGTTCGAACCGCGGAGCGTGCCGCCGGTCATCACGACCTCCACCCGGTTGGCGTGGGCCAGGGCCTGCGCCACCAGCAGGGAGTTGGTGACCACCGTCAGCCCCGGCACCCGGGCCAGCCGGCGCGCCAGCTCCTGCGTGGTGGTACCGGCGCCGACCACGATGGCCTCGCCCTCCTCCACGAAGTTCGCGGCGAGATCGGCGATGGCGGTCTTCTCGGCGGTCGCGAGATGTGACTTCTGCGGGAAGCCGGACTCTCGCGTGAACCCGCCCGGCAGCACCGCACCGCCGTGCCGGCGGTCGAGGAGTCCTTCTGCCTCCAGCGCGCGCACGTCCCGCCGTACGGTCACTTCGGAGGTCTGGACGACGCGGGCGAGCTCACGGAGCGACACGGCCCCGTTCGCTCGCACCATTTCGAGGATCAATTGGCGACGTTCTGCAGCGAACACGAAACTGACAGTAACGCCGACGACCGTCTGGTTTCAGCAGTTTGCGCTGAATAGCAGATGTTGTTCGCAACCCGGCACAGGAAGTGGTATAGGGCACAGACCGCGACCAGGCCGCCACGGGCGGCGCGACGCCAGGTCCTCGTGGCCTGCCGGAATCCCGGCAGGCCACGAGGACCGGTGCTCAGCTCTCCGCGCCCGTCTTGCGGGTGTGCAGCTGCCGCGCCACCTCCGCGATAGACCCGGACAGCGAGGGGTAGACGGTGAAGGCGTTGGCGATCTGCTCGACCGTGAGATTGTTGTCGACGGCGATCGAGATCGGATGGATCAGCTCGGAGGCGCGCGGCGCCACGACGACGCCGCCGACGACGATCCCGGTGCCGGGCCGGCAGAAGATCTTGACGAAGCCGTCGCGGATACCCTGCATCTTCGCGCGGGGGTTGCGCAGCAGCGGCAGCTTCACGACCCGCGCGTCGATCTTGCCGGCGTCGACGTCGGCCTGGGTGTACCCGACGGTGGCGATCTCCGGATCGGTGAAGACGTTGGACGAGACGGTCTTCAGGTTCAGGGGTGCCACCGCGTCGCCCAGGAAGTGGTACATGGCGATGCGCCCCTGCATGGCGGCCACCGACGCCAGCGCGAACACGCCGGTGACGTCACCGGCGGCGTACACGCCCGGGGCCGTCGTCCGGGAGACCTTGTCGGTCCAGATGTGGCCGGACTCCCGCAGCCGCACCCCGGCCTCCTCCAGGCCCATGCCGGCGGAGTTCGGGATGGCGCCGACGGCCATCAGGCAGTGCGACCCGGTGATGACCCGTCCGTCGGCGAGGGTGACCTCGACGCGGTCCCCCACCCGCTTGGCGGACTGCGCCCGCGAGCGCGCCATGACGTTCATGCCGCGCCGCCGGAACACGTCCTCCAGCACCGCGGCGGCGTCCGGGTCCTCACCCGGCAGCACGCGGTCCCGCGACGAGACGAGGGTGACCTTGGAGCCCAGGGCCTGGTAGGCGCCGGCGAACTCGGCGCCCGTGACACCGGATCCGACCACGATGAGCTCCTCGGGGAGCTCGTCGAGGTCGTACACCTGGGTCCAGTTCAGGATCCGCTCGCCGTCGGGCCGGGCGTCGGGCAGCTCGCGCGGGTGGCCGCCCGTGGCGATGAGGACCGCGTCCGCGACCAGCGTCTCCTCGCTGCCGTCGGCGGCCCGCACCACGACCTTGCGCGAGCCGTCGAGGGCCTGCATGCCCTCCAGCCGCCCCCGCCCGCGCAGCACGCGGGCACCGGCGCGGGTCACGGACGCGGTGATGTCGTGCGACTGCGCCAGCGCCAGCCGCTTCACACGCCGGTTGACCTTGCCCAGGTCCACCCCGACCACCCGGGCCGCCTGCTCCATGGGAGGGGTGTCGTCGGCGACGATGATCCCCAGTTCCTCGTACGAGGAGTCGAAGGTGGTCATCACCTCGGCCGTGGCGATCAATGTCTTGGACGGTACGCAGTCGGTGAGCACCGACGCCCCGCCCAGACCGTCGCAGTCGACGACGGTCACCTCCGCACCGAGCTGCGCGGCGACCAGCGCCGCTTCGTATCCGCCGGGTCCGCCACCGATGATCACGATCCGAGTCACGTACTCCATTGTCCCGCACACTTCACCGAGCGCCCGCCCCGGGGCCCCGGCCGTGGCCCCGGCGTTACCCGAGTGGCCCGTGCGGCGGCTGCCGTACCCTCTCCCCCATGTCGCTCTACGCCGCGTACGCCGGCAACCTCGACGCGCGGCTGATGTCCCGCCGCGCCCCGCACTCGCCGCTGCGCGCCACCGGCTGGCTGAACGGGTGGCGACTGACCTTCGGCGGCGAGAACTGGGGCCTGCCCGGCACGCGGGCGGGCGCCCTGGCCACGATCGTCGAGGACCCCCTGGCCCAGGTCTTCGTGGCGCTGTACGACATCGCCCCCATGGACGAGGACTCCCTCGACCGCTGGGAGGGCACGGGCCTGGACATCTACCGCCGCACCCGCGTGCGCGTCCACACCCTGGACGGCGAGGAGCGGGCCTGGGCGTACGTCCTGAACACCTACGAAGGCGGCCTGCCCTCCGCCCGCTATCTGGGCGAGATCGCCGACGCGGCGGAATCCGCCGGCGCACCCCACGACTACGTCATGGAACTGCGCAAACGCCCCTGCTGACGGCGCCCGGCCGGTCCTCTTCGTCGGAAACGACAAGACAACGATCGCCACCCGGTGCGCCCTGACATCTACGCGCGTAGGCGAAGACCGGCTACTCTCGTTCGCGTGAACGCTTCTCTTCTTCCGGACGACATCCAGGGCGACCCCTACGCCGCAGCCGACGCCGCCGCCGCGCGCCTGCGCGAACTCACGGGCGCCGAGATCCACGACGTCGCCCTCGTGATGGGCTCCGGCTGGGCACCGGCCGTGGACGCCCTGGGCGACCCCGAGGCCGAGTTCCAGGTCACCGAGCTGCCCGGTTTTCCGCCGCCGGCGGTCGAGGGCCACGGGGGCAAGATCCGCTCGTACCGCATCGGCGCCAAGCGCGCCCTGGTGTTCCTGGGCCGTACCCACTACTACGAAGGCCGTGGTGTGGCGGCCGTGGCCCACGGTGTCCGCACCGCCGTGGCGGCCGGCGCCAAGACCGTGGTCCTCACCAACGGCTGCGGCGGTCTGCGCGCGGGCATGCGCCCCGGGCAGCCGGTGCTGATCAGCGACCACATCAACCTCACGGCGACCTCACCCATCGTCGGCGCCAACTTCGTCGACCTCACCGACCTGTACTCCCCCCGGCTGCGGGCGCTGTGCAAGGAGATCGACCCCTCCCTGGAGGAGGGCGTCTACGCCCAGTTCCCCGGCCCGCACTACGAGACCCCGGCCGAGATCCGCATGGCCCGCGTCATCGGCGCGGACCTGGTCGGCATGTCCACGGTCCTCGAGGCCATCGCCGCGCGTGAGGCGGGCGCCGAGATCCTGGGCATCTCTCTGGTCACCAACCTGGCCGCCGGCATGACCGGCGAACCCCTCAACCACGAGGAGGTCCTGCAGGCCGGCCGCGACTCGGCCACCCGCATGGGCGCTCTCCTGGCCCAGGTCCTGGGCCGCCTGTAGTCCCCGCGCCCGGCACGGAAGCACAGGAGGTACGGGACGGCCGCACGGCGCTCGGCGCCCCTCCGCAGGGGGCACCGGCGGTGCCGCGCACGTCGGGAGGGGGACGGGACGGGGGTGTCCGCCCGCAGCGACCGGCGCGTCCACGCCACCCGCTCCCCCGCCGACCGGTTCGGCGCCGGCCGGGTTCCGCGCCGGACCGAGAACGGACACCCCGGCCCGACCCCGAACGACCCGGTGGGCGCCGCACCGGCCCCGCCGAACCCGCGGTGGCGCCGCAGGCACGGACACGCACCTCACAGACCCGCACAGGCGCCGCAGACACAACGAGAGGCTGACCGAACGTGCAAGACGACCTCATCGCACGGGCCCGGGCCTGGCTGGCCGAGGACCCCGACGCGGACACCCGTGACGAACTCGCCCGCCTCATCGACGCCGAGGACCACGCCGAACTCGCCGCACGCTTCAGCGGCACCCTCCAGTTCGGCACCGCCGGCCTGCGCGGCGAGCTCGGCGCCGGCCCCCTGCGCATGAACCGCTCCGTCGTCATCCGCGCCGCCGCCGGCCTCGCCGCGTACCTCACCAGGAACGGCCACGCCGGCGGCCTCGTCGTCATCGGCTACGACGCCCGCCACAAGTCCGAGGACTTCGCCCGCGACACCGCCGCCGTGATGACCGGCGCGGGCCTCAGGGCGGCCGTGCTTCCGCGCCCCCTCCCCACGCCCGTCCTCGCCTTCGCCATCAGGCACCTCGGCGCGGTCGCCGGCGTGGAGGTCACCGCCAGCCACAACCCGCCCCGCGACAACGGCTACAAGGTCTACCTCGGCGACGGCTCCCAGATCGTCCCTCCGGCCGACGCGGAGATTGCCGCGGAGATCGCCGCCGTACCGTCCCTCACCACGGTCCCCCGCCCCACCGAGGGCTGGGAGGTCCTCGACGAGGCCGTCCTGGACGCCTACCTCGCCCGCACGGACGCCGTCCTGGCCAAGGACTCCCCCCGCACCGCCCGCACGGTCTACACGGCGATGCACGGCGTCGGCAAGGACGTCCTGCTCGCCGCCTTCGCCCGGGCCGGCTTCCCGGCCCCCGACCTCGTCGCCGAGCAGGCCGAGCCCGACCCGGAGTTCCCGACCGTCGCGTTCCCCAACCCGGAGGAGCCCGGGGCGATGGACCTCGCCTTCGCCAGGGCCCACGAGACCGACCCGGACCTGGTCATCGCCAACGACCCGGACGCCGACCGCTGCGCCGCGGCCGTCAAGGACGGCACCGACTGGCGCATGCTGCGCGGTGACGAGGTCGGCGCCCTGCTCGCCGCCCACCTGGTCCGCCGCGGGGCGACGGGCACGTTCGCCGAGTCGATCGTGTCGTCCTCGCTCCTCGGCCGCATCGCCGAGAGGGCCGGGCTCCCCTACGAGGAGACCCTGACCGGCTTCAAGTGGATCGCCCGCGTCGAGGGCCTGCGCTACGGCTACGAGGAGGCGCTGGGCTACTGCGTGGACCCCGACGGCGTGCGCGACAAGGACGGCATCACCGCGGCCCTGCTGCTCACGGAGCTGGCCTCCGAGCTCAAGGAGGAGGGCCGCACCCTCCTGGACCTCCTCGACGACCTCGCCGTGGAGCACGGCCTGCACGCCACCGACCAGCTCTCGGTGCGGGTGCGGGACCTGTCCCTCATCGCGTCCGCGATGCGCCGCCTGCGCGAGCACCCCCCGACCGAACTGGCCGGCCTGCGGATCACGAACGCGGAGGACCTCACCCGGGGCACGGACCGGCTCCCGCCCACGGACGGCCTGCGCTACACCCTGGACGGCGCCCGGGTGATCGTCCGCCCGAGCGGCACCGAACCGAAGCTGAAGTGCTACCTCGAGGTCGTGGTCCCGGTGGCGGCGAAGGCGGACCTGCCCACGGCCCGCGCGAAGGCGACGGAGCTGCTGACGGCGATCAAGCGGGACCTCTCCGAGGCAGCCGGCATCTGACCGCGAGCACCCGGGGGTGCCCCGAGCGGGCACCCCCGCGAACGCCGCCGAAGGTGCCTCCCCCGGAGGGAAATCCGCACCCGGCGGAAACCTCAGCCCGGGGGAACCCTCACCCCAGCCCCAGCAGGACCCCCAGCAACACGGCCCCCGCCGCCGCCGGGACCAGCACCTCGTAGGCCCACCGCACGCTCACCTCGCCCTGCGCCGACTCCACCCCGCGCCGCGCCTCGTGCAGCCCGCGCAGTTCGTCCATGACCCGGTCGTTCGGCGCCCGCAGCGGCCCGTCGCCGCCACCGGAGAAGGCCGAGGCGCCCCCGCGCCGGAACGCCCCGCCCGTACTCGGCGGCCGTCCCGCCCTGCCGACGTCGACGCCCTGGGCGCGTTCGCCCGTCGCCCGCATCTCCTGCCGCGCCGCCCGCTTGCGGGCCCGCAGTGACACGGGCAGGGCCCACAGTTGGTACTTGGTACCGGCCTCGGTGAGGACCTCGTTCGAGTAACCGGACCGCAGGTCGGCGATCCGGCCCCAGGGCAGCACGATCACCCGGAAGGGATTGCGGACGCGCAGCCGGTCGTCGTCGACGAACACGGCGGGGCGCACGGTGAAGGCCACGACCAGCGGCACGACGAGGAGCAGCGCGGCGAGCGCCAGCCACGGGGCGCGCCCCTCCCCGGCGGTCACCGCGTCGACGCCGAGCCATCCGGCGACGGCGAGCAGCAGCACACCTCCGGCGATGCCCGGGGCGGACCGGTGGATCCGGTCCCTGTGCTGCGAGGAGGGCTCCGGGAGACCTGGCGACTGGTGCTCGGGGGACGTCATGCCCCCGATTCTGCACGACGCCCGGGCACCCGCTCGTACCCGGTCGCCGCCGACCGGACGCGCGAGGGACGGGTCTGCCGCAACCACCGGTGGAGGCCACCGGGACCGACGAGATACCCGGGAGCCCTGTACAGCCGCTACGCGCGTAGATATGCTCGGCTTGTGACCATGCCCACCACTGCACCTGCACACGCTCTCAGCGACGTCACCGCGTCCGACAGCACGCTGCGCCGCTTCCTCCACGGGCTGCCCGGCGTCGACGCGGTCGGTCTGGAGGCGCGTGCCGCCTCCCTCGGCACGCGCTCGATCAAGACCACCGCGAAGGCGTACGCCATCGACCTCGCCATCTCGATGGTCGACCTGACGACGCTGGAAGGCGCGGACACCCCGGGCAAGGTCCGGGCGCTCGGCGCGAAGGCGGTCCGCCCCGACCCGACCGACCGCACCACGCCCGCCACGGCCGCGGTGTGCGTCTACCCCGACATGGTGGCCACCGCAAAGGCGGCCGTCGCCGGTTCCCCGGTCAAGGTCGCCTCGGTCGCCACCGCCTTCCCCGCGGGCCGGGCCGCGCTCGCGGTCAAGCTGGCGGACGTCCGGGAGGCGGTCGCCGCCGGCGCGGACGAGATCGACATGGTCATCGACCGCGGCGCGTTCCTCGCCGGGAACTACATGAAGGTGTACGACGAGATCACCGCCGTGAAGGAGACCTGCGGGACGAGCGCCCGCCTGAAGGTCATCTTCGAGACGGGCGAGCTCTCGACGTACGACAACATCCGCCGCGCCAGCTGGCTCGGCATGCTGGCCGGGGCGGACTTCATCAAGACCTCGACCGGAAAGGTCGCGGTGAACGCGACCCCCGCGAACACGCTCCTCATGCTGGAGGCGGTCCGCGACTTCCGCGCCCAGACCGGCGTCCAGGTCGGCGTGAAGCCGGCCGGCGGCATCCGCACGACCAAGGACGCGATCAAGTTCCTCGTCCTGGTCAACGAGACCGTCGGCGAGGACTGGCTGGACAACCACTGGTTCAGGTTCGGCGCGTCGAGCCTGCTCAACGACCTGCTGATGCAGCGCCAGAAGCTGGCGACCGGCCGCTACTCCGGCCCCGATTACGTGACGGTGGACTGATCACGATGACAGCCTTTGAATACGCACCCGCTCCCGAGTCGCGGTCGATCGTCGACATCGCGCCGTCGTACGGCCTGTTCATCGACGGCGAGTTCACGGACGCGGCCGACGGCAGGGTCTTCAAGACCGTCAGCCCCGCCTCCGAGGAGGTTCTCGCCGAGGTGGCCCGCGCGGGCGAGGCGGACGTCGACCGTGCCGTGGCGGCCGCCCGCAAGGCCTTCGAGCGGTGGTCCGCGCTGCCCGGCTCCGAGCGCGCCAAGTACCTGTTCCGCATTGCCCGGATCATCCAGGAGCGCAGCCGTGAGCTGGCCGTCCTGGAGACGCTGGACAACGGCAAGCCGATCAGGGAGACGCGCGACGCCGACCTGCCCCTGGTCGCCGCGCACTTCTTCTACTACGCGGGCTGGGCCGACAAGCTGGAGCACGCCGGTTTCGGCGCCCGCCCGCGACCCCTCGGCGTCGCCGGCCAGGTCATCCCCTGGAACTTCCCGCTGCTGATGCTGGCGTGGAAGATCGCCCCGGCGCTCGCGACGGGCAACACGGTGGTCCTCAAGCCCGCCGAGACGACCCCCCTCTCGGCGCTCTTCTTCGCGGACATCTGCCGCCAGGCGGGCCTGCCCAGGGGCGTGGTCAACATCCTGCCGGGCTACGGCGACACGGGCGCCGCGCTGGTCGCCCACCCGGACGTGGACAAGGTGGCGTTCACGGGGTCCACGGCCGTCGGCAAGGAGATCGCGCGGACCGTCGCCGGCACACGCAAGAAGCTGACGCTCGAGCTGGGCGGCAAGGGCGCCAACATCGTCTTCGACGACGCCCCGATCGACCAGGCCGTCGAGGGCATCGTCAACGGGATCTTCTTCAACCAGGGCCAGGTCTGCTGCGCGGGCTCCCGGTTGCTGGTCCAGGAGTCGATCGAGGACGAGCTGCTCGACGCGCTCAAGCGTCGGCTCTCCACGCTGCGCCTCGGCGACCCGCTGGACAAGAACACCGACATCGGCGCGATCAACTCCGAGGAGCAGCTCACCCGCATCACCTCGCTGGTCGAGCGGGGTGAGGCCGAGGGCGCCGAGCGCTGGTCCCCGGCCTGCGAACTGCCCGAGGCGGGTTACTGGTTCGCCCCGACGCTGTTCACCGGCGTCACCCAGGCGCACACCGTCGCCCGGGACGAGATCTTCGGCCCGGTGCTGTCGGTGCTCACCTTCCGCACCCCGGACGAGGCGGTGGCCAAGGCCAACAACACGCCGTACGGCCTGTCGGCGGGCGTCTGGACGGAGAAGGGCTCCCGGATCCTGGCCGTGGCGAACAAGCTCCGCGCGGGCGTCGTCTGGTCCAACACGTTCAACAAGTTCGACCCGACCTCGCCCTTCGGCGGCTACAAGGAGTCGGGCTTCGGCCGCGAGGGCGGCCGCCACGGCTTGGAGGCGTACCTCGATGTCTGAGAAGTCCGAGAAGATCGAGAAGGCCGAGAAGGCCGGCAAGATCGAGAAGGCGGCGAAGAGCGGCAGGGCGAACAAGCCGGAGCCGACGGCCGAGCCGGACCCGGCGGCTGAGTCCGGCCGGACCGGCTCGGCGGGCCGCCCCGGCCCCGCGGACGGCACCGCCCGTCTCTCCGTCTTCAAGACCTACAAGCTGTACGTCGGCGGGAAGTTCCCGCGTTCCGAGAGCGGCCGGGTGTACGAGGTGACGGACTCACAGGGCACATGGCTCGCCAACGCTCCGCTGTCGTCCCGCAAGGACGCCCGTGACGCGGTGGTCGCCGCCCGCAAGGCGTTCGGGGCGTGGGCCGGCGCCACGGCGTACAACCGCGGGCAGATCCTCTACCGCATCGCGGAGATGCTGGAGGGCCGCAGGGAACAGTTCGTCCGGGAGGTGTCCGACGCGGAGGGCCTGCCGGTGCCGCAGGCCGCCGCCCAGGTGGACGCGGCGATCGACCGCTGGGTCTGGTACGCGGGCTGGACCGACAAGATCGCGCAGGTCGTGGGCGGCGGGAACCCGGTCGCGGGACCGTACTTCAACCTCTCCTCGCCCGAGCCGACGGGCGTGGTGGCCGTACTGGCCCCGCAGGACTCGTCGTTCCTGGGCCTGGTCTCGGTGGTCGCCCCGGTGATCGCGACCGGCAACACGGCGGTCGTGGTGGCGAGCGAGCGGTCCCCGCTCCCGGCGCTGTCGCTGGGTGAGGTGCTGGCCACCTCCGACCTGCCCGGCGGTGTGGTCAACGTGCTCTCGGGCCGCACGGCCGAGATCGCCGCACCGCTCGCCGCGCACCAGGACGTCAACGCGATCGACCTCGCGGGCGCCGACGAGGCGCTCGCGAAGGACCTGGAGATCGCGGCGGCGGACAACCTCAAGCGCGTCCTGCGTCCACAGCCTGTGGACGACTGGTCGGCGGCTCCGGGCACGGACCGGATGACGGCCTTCCTGGAGACGAAGACGGTCTGGCACCCGACGGGCTCCCTGGGCGCCTCGGGCTCGTCGTACTGACCGCTCCGTCCCACCGCTGCGCACCTCCGGGCGCCGCGCTCCTCCCGCACCGGGGAGGGTTTCGGCGCCCGGGCGTCCAGCGCACGGGCGGCGCCGGTGCTCGGCCTCCCAGCCGCCCCGCCCCACCGACGCCCGGCGTGGCGCCGCCCACCGACGGCGCTCGGGCGGCCGGGCCGGGCCCGCGGGCGGAGACCGGGTCCGGGACAACGGCCGATCGTGCCGGCTTCACCGGCCCTGCCGGCCGGCGTCCCGCCGCGTGGGGGACGGCCGGCCTCGCCGACACCGGCGCTCGGCGTCCCCGGGAGACGCGGCTGCGCACCGGCTCTGCGGGGCGGCCTCGCCGTGCCCGGACGTGATGCCGGGCACGGTCGCCCGGACGTGGTGCCGGCCGACTCGGTGCGCGCTGCTGCTGCCGCCGTGGCACCCGCCCCGAGCACACTCCCGTCGGCCGCGAGGACGGCCCAGGGCGTGTCGGGCCGTCGGCGGCCCGCGTCAGGCGTGACGGGTCCCCGCCGCTGCCACCCAGCGCATACGGTGGGTGATCGGGTCGACGCGCGGCGTGCCGGAGATGTGACGCGCGCGGCAAAGCCGGCGTCCGGGGTCGTACGGAACCCGTTCGATGCCTCAGACTGGTGTTCCGTGAGTTCCCAGTCGCCCATATCCGCGCGAGTCGTGCTGCTCTGCGGCCCCTCCGGCTCCGGCAAGTCCCTCCTCGCGGCCCGCTCCGGCCTCCCGGTGCTGCGCCTCGACGACTTCTACAAGGAGGGCGACGATCCGACGCTGCCGCTGGTGGCGGGCAGTTCCGACATCGACTGGGACCATCCCGGCTCCTGGGACGCGGACATCGCGGTCGCCGCGATCGAGCGGCTGTGCCGTACGGGCCGCACACCCGTCCCCGTCTACGACATCGCGCTCAGCGCCCGCACCGGCGAGGCGACCGTCGACATCGGCGCCACCCCGCTCTTCATCGCCGAGGGGATCTTCGCCGCGGAGATCGTCACACGGTGCCGCGAACTCGGTCTGCTGGCCGACGCGCTGTGCCTGAGCCGGGGGCCGGTGAAGACGTTCCGGCGCCGGTTCGTGCGGGACCTGAAGGAGGGCCGCAAGTCGGTGCCGTTCCTGCTCCGCCGCGGCTGGCGGCTGATGCGGCTGGAGCGGTCGATCATCGCCCGCCAGACGGCGCTGGGTGCCTACGCCTGCGACCGGGACGAGGCACTGGGCCGGCTGGCCACCGCGGCGGTCCGCGGACGGGCCGTGACGGGCACGACCACCGCGCCCGCGTAGCGCCGGAGCGGTTCCGCCCACCCGCACGAAAGCGGGACCGGACGGGCCCCCCGGCCCTCCAGTCCCGCTCCTTTGTGCTCCCCCGTGGTCCCCCCCGTGTTGCGGTGACGCCCCCCAGCGCCGCCGCGGTCCCCCGTTCCCCGTTCCCCCGTACCTCGTTCCCCCTCAGGGGACTCCCCGTTCCCCCCGGGTGTCCCCCCCGGGGTCCCCCCGGCCTCAGGCGACCAGTTCGCCGAAGGCGTTCTCCTCGTCACGGCCGAAGCTGAGGACCTCGTCCTCGCGCAGCCGGCGGAGCGACCGCCAGATGCTGGACTTCACCGTGCCGACACTGATGTCGAGGATCTCCGCGATCTCCGGGTCGGTGCGGCCCTCGTAGTAGCGCAGGACCAGCATCGTGCGCTGGAGCTCGGGCAGCCGGGCCAGCGCCTGCCACAGGACCGCGCGCAGCTCGGTGCCGCGCATCGCGTCCGTGTCACCGGCCGTCTCCGGCAGTTCCTCGGTCGGGTACTCGTTGAGCTTGCGGCGCCGCCAGGCGCTGATGTGCAGGTTGGTCATGGTGCGGCGGAGGTACCCGCCGACCGCGGCCTTGTCGCTGATCCGGTCCCATGCCCGGTAGGTCGAGAACAGCGCGCTCTGGAGCAGGTCCTCGGCCTCGAAGCGGTCACCGGTCAGGTGGTAGGCGGTGGCGTACAGGGAGGCGCGGCGCTCCTGGACGTAGGCGGTGAACTCCGCCTCCGACACCGAGCGGCGCTCCCCCGTGCCCTCCCCGTACGCGGTACCCCCGTGCGCTTCCCCCGTGGGCGCGTCAACCACCGTCATGTAGGCGGTGTGCTGACGCCCGGTGCTGCGAGCGCACCCCCGCGCTCCCCCACGCTCGAAAACGCTCGCGCGGGAGGGCCCCCCGTCAGCGCCGGACTTCTCGCTGCCCCTGTGCACGTCGTGCAGACGCGTGACCACTGCGCTGGTGCTGGTGCCGTGCAGCGTGTTCATCTCGCGCCCCCCGTCGTGGACTTCCGGTGTGTGTTCCTTGCTGTCCTGCCTGTGCCGAAAAGCTTGCCGCGGCGACTTCATGGCCGTGTCCGCCGACTGTCACAGCCGTGTCACAGGGGTCCGGCACACCGTGGGCACAGAGTGTTCACAGGCGTCCGTGCACGTAGCCGCCCTTATCCGGGCCCAACGGGCATCTGCCTCCACGGGTCGTCCGGGGGGCCCTCCATGGGCCAGAATGAGCGCGTGCCTTCCCTGTTGCTGATCGAGGACGACGACGCCATCCGGACGGCCCTGGAGCTCTCACTCACGCGCCAGGGACACCGGGTGGCGACCGCTGCCAGCGGTGAGGACGGTCTGAAGCTGCTGCGCGAGCAGCGGCCGGATCTGATCGTGCTGGACGTGATGCTGCCCGGCATCGACGGCTTCGAGGTGTGCCGGCGCATCCGGCGCACGGACCAGTTGCCGATCATCCTGCTGACCGCGCGCAACGACGACATCGACGTCGTCGTCGGTCTGGAGTCCGGTGCCGACGACTACGTGGTCAAGCCCGTGCAGGGCCGGGTGCTGGACGCCCGGATCCGCGCGGTGCTGCGGCGCGGCGAGCGGGAGTCCAGCGACTCGGCGGCCTTCGGCAGCCTGGTCATCGACCGCTCGGCGATGACCGTGACCAAGAACGGCGAGGACCTCCAGCTCACCCCGACCGAGCTGCGGCTGCTGCTGGAACTGAGCCGCCGGCCGGGGCAGGCACTGTCCCGTCAGCAGCTGCTGCGGCTGGTGTGGGAGCACGACTACCTCGGCGACTCGCGCCTGGTCGACGCGTGCGTCCAGCGGCTGCGCGCCAAGGTCGAGGACGTGCCGTCGTCCCCGACGCTGATCCGTACCGTGCGGGGTGTCGGCTACCGGCTGGATCCGCCTCAGTGACACAGGAGCACCAAGGGGGGTCCCGCGGCTGGTCCGCGGCACGCACGGGAGTCTGGTCGCGGCTGCGCCTCACGAGCCTGCGCCTGCGGCTGGTCCTGGTGTTCGGCCTGGTCGCGCTCACCGCCGCGGTGTCGGCGTCCGGGATCGCGTACTGGCTGAACCGCGAGGCGGTGCTCACGCGCGCCCAGGACGCGGTGTTGCGCGACTTCGAGCAGGAGATGCAGAACCGCGCGGGCGCGCTGCCCGAGCACCCCACGCAGGACGAACTCCAGCACACCGCCGGCCAGATGGCCGGCAGCGGCCAGCACTTCACGGTGCTGCTGGTCGCCGAGAACCCCGAGGGCCGCACGGTCTACGGCAGTTCCGGCGGACTGAACGGCTTCTCCCTGCAGGACGTTCCCCGATCGCTGCGCGAGGCGGTCGACAAGCGGCAGAAGATCACCTCGCACAACAAGCACGCGTACCACCTCTACTGGCAGCGGACGGTCGACGACGACACCCCCTACCTGGTGGCGGGCACCCGGATGATCGGTGGCGGCCCGGCCGGCTACATGCTGAAGTCGCTGGAGCCGGAGGCCAAGGACCTCAACTCGCTGGCCTGGTCGCTGGGGATCGCCACCGGGCTCGCGCTGATCGGCTCCGCGCTGCTCGCGCAGGCCGCCGCGACAACCGTGCTGAAGCCGGTGCAGCGGCTCGGGGTGGCCGCCCGGCGGCTCGGCGAGGGCAAGCTGGACACCCGGCTCAGGGTGTCGGGGACGGACGAACTGGCGGATCTGTCGAGGACGTTCAACAAGGCGGCCGAGGCGCTGGAGAAACGGGTGGCCGACATGGCCGCGCGCGACGAGGCGTCCCGCCGGTTCGTCGCCGACATGAGCCACGAGCTGCGCACTCCGCTGACCGCGATCACCGCGGTGACCGAGGTGCTGGAGGAGGAGCTGGAGTTCGAGGGCGGCGGCATAGACCCGATGATCGAGCCCGCGGTCCGGCTGGTGGTCAGCGAGACGCGGCGGCTGAACGACCTGGTGGAGAACCTGATGGAGGTGACCCGTTTTGACGCGGGCACCGCGCGCCTGGTGCTGGACGACGTCGACATCGCCGACCAGATCACCGCGTGCATCGACGCGCGGGCCTGGCTGGACGCGGTCGACCTGGACGCCGAGCGCGGCATCCACGCCCGGATCGACCCACGGCGGCTGGACGTCATCCTGGCCAACCTCATCGGCAACGCGCTCAAGCACGGGGGTTCACCGGTGCGGGTGGCGGTGCGGGAGACCCGCGAGGAGGGCGCCGAGGACGGGGGCGAGGTGGTCATCGAGGTGCGCGACCACGGACCCGGCATCCCCGAGGACGTCCTGCCGCACGTCTTCGACCGCTTCTACAAGGCCAGCGCCTCCCGGCCGCGGTCCGAGGGCAGCGGCCTGGGCCTGTCCATCGCCCTGGAGAACGCCCACATCCACGGCGGGGAGATCACCGCGGCCAACTCCCCCGAGGGCGGGGCGGTCTTCACGCTGCGGCTGCCCCGTGACGCGTCCGCGCTGACGGAGCGGGGCGCCGGGGACGAGGAGCGCACGGCGGGCCGGACCGACCGGACCGCCGGCCGGCGCAAGGGCGAGGGCGCCGAGGAGGACGCCTGATGAACGTACGGCGGACGGGCGCACGAGAGACCAACGGACGACGGAAGGTACGGCGGACGGACGTGCGGCGGACGAACGTACGGCGGGCACGGCGGACGGACGAGGAACCGGTGGGCGTGCTCCGCGCCGGCGAGCGGCCGGCCGGGTCGCGGGCGAGCGCCGGTCGGCGGCCCGAGGGAGCGCGGGTCGCAGGGGGACGGACCGCCGGGGGCCGGGCCCCGGGTGAGCGACCGACCGGCGCGCAGTCGTCGGGCGGGCCGTCGTCGGGTGTGCGGCGGCTCGTGGGACTGGTCGGGCTGCCCGTGCTCGCCGTGCTGCTGGCCGGGTGCGGGATCCGGGCCACGGAGGTGCCGACGGACTTCGGACCGGCGCCGTCACGGGTGCGCTGCACGCTCGGTGAGCCGGACGTCTCGACGCAGTCCGCGCGCGGCCTTCCCGTGCAGGTGTTCCTGCTGTGCGGATCCTCCCTGGTGGCCGTCGACCGGACCGTGCGGGTGCCGGACGGTGCCACGGACTCCGGGCGGCGCCTGCTGGTGGCGCAGGGGCTGCTGGACCAGTTGTCCGTGCCCCCGTCGGCCGACGAGAAGCAGGCCGGCTACACCACGAGCGTGCGGGGCGGACTGACCGTGCGGGGTCCGCGGCCCGGTGACCCGGAGGACGCCCTGCGGCTGAGCTCCGCCCCGAGCGGCCTCACCTCGTACGCCCTCGCTCAGGTCGTCTGCACGTTCTCCGCCTCGGCCGCGGCCGAGGGCGACGGCTCGGTGGTCCTGGGCGGCCCCGACGACGAGCCGCGCCGCTACGAGTGCACGGACGAGGTCCGGGCCCGCCCCGGCACCAAGGAGCCTCCGTCGAGGAAGGTGACCGAGGGATAGGAGCACGCTTCCCCCGACGAGTCCCGCCGGGTGCGAGACGCGCTGGGGGGGCGGTCGGCCGGCCGCCCCGTGCGGGGTTGTGTGGTGCATCCCTCACCCGGACAACGCGTGACGACCCGGAACCGATCGTGCCGGGGCCCGCGTCTAGGGGGGCGTGCAGCGTCAAGGCCCCATCGGCGGCACCGCCGCGTTCCGCATCCGTGTCACGGGAGGTCTCCTCCTGGCCGCGCATCTGGCGTTCGTCGCCTGGTTCACGCTGCGCCCCCTGGACGTTCCCTGGGTGATGCCGGCCAATCTGCGCCCGCTCGACGGCATCCGCGCCGACTTCGCGCTGGGCTGGATGGCGGGGGCCCGGCGGATGGCCGAGGCGATGGCCCTGCTCGCGCCGCTGGGCGTGCTGCTCCCGATGGCCGGTGGCCGGCTGGCCGTCTCGCGGCTGGGCTCGCTGATCCGCACGACGGCCGCCGCCGCCCTGCTGTCCCTGGGCATCGAGCTGCTCCAGACCGCGGTGCCCGGCCAGGTCGTCGACATCGACTCGCTGCTGCTGAACACGACGGGCGTGGCCCTCACGCACCTCGCCCTGGTGCCCGCGGGCCGTTCCTGGCTGCGCCGCCGGGCCGCGCGCCGGGCCGTGACCCCGCCCGCGCCCCCGGAGCCGACTCAGGGTCGGACCCCGACGATGGCCAGGGTCGGGATCGCCCCGTGGAGTGATGCTTTGCCCCCTTCGTCTCCGTAACGTGGAGGGCAGATGAGGCAGCCGGACGGGCGGCCTCGCTTCCGCTCTCGAAGGAGCCGACATGACCCGCCTCGCCCGCCCCACCGACGACCGCATGATCGGCGGAGTGTGTGCCGCCCTGGCCCGCCGCTTCGGCACCTCCGCGACGACCATGCGGGTGATCTTCCTCGTCTCGTGCCTGCTCCCCGGCCCGCAGTTCCTGCTCTACATAGCGCTGTGGATCCTGCTGCCGTCGGAGAACAAGAGCCGACCGGCCTGGTGAGGCCGGGGCGCGGGCCCCGCGCGTGGCACCGCTCCCGCCTCCCCGGGTACGCCGATGGGGCGCCCCCGGGCTCGGGGCGCCCCATCGGTCCCGTGTATCTGCCCGGCCGGCTCAGGCGAGCGAGTGCCCGTTGACCGGCATGCCGCCGAGCAGACCGGCGACCGGCGCCGTCGTGCCCGCCGGAACCAGCTCCTCGGCCTGCGACCGAGCGTCCGTCAGACCGCCGGCCACGTCCTGCCCCTGCTCCAGCACGCGGTCCGTGCTGGGCACCGCGCCGGGGAGGTTCTCCGCGGGGAGGGCGTGGTTGACGGTGTCCAGGGCCGGGGCGGTGTCCGGCAGCGCCGGAGCCGCGCTGGCGGCCCCCGCACCGGCGGCGGCGAAGGCGGCACCGAGGGCGGCGACACCGAGGGTCTTGGCAGCAGACTGCTTCATGAAATGCGTCCTCTGAAGGGGATGAGGGAATGTGAGCGGTCCTGCGACCGTAAACACGCGACACCGCCCGCCGCAAACAACGAAATGCGGACGGATAGTGAACGCCGCCCGCATTCCGTGTGTGCGTGAACTCCCCGATCAGCCGTCCGAGACCGAGGAACCGCTGGTGGAAGCCGTCTGACGGAACAGCCATTCGGATTTCAGCTCGGCGTATCCGGGCTTGATCACGTCATTGATCATGGCCAGTCGTTCATCGAAAGGAATGAACGCTGATTTCATCGCATTGACGGAGAACCACTGCATGTCGTCGAGCGTGTAACCGAACGCGTCGACAAGGTGCTCGAATTCCCGGCTCATGCTGGTGTGCGACATGAGCCGGTTGTCGGTGTTCACCGTGGCCCGGAAGTGCAGCCGGCGCAGCAGGCCGATGGGGTGCTCGGCGTAGGAGCTGGCGGCACCGGTCTGGAGGTTGGAACTGGGGCACAGCTCCAGCGGGATCCGCTTGTCCCGGACATAGGAGGCGAGCCGCCCGAGCTCGACCATGCCGTCCTCGCGGACCCGGATGTCGTCGATGATGCGCACCCCGTGCCCGAGCCGGTCGGCTCCGCACCACTGGAGCGCCTGCCAGATGGACGGCAGTCCGAACGCTTCCCCGGCGTGGATCGTGAAGTGGTTGTTCTCCCGCTTGAGGTACTCGAAGGCGTCGAGGTGCCGGGTGGGCGGGTAACCGGCCTCGGCGCCCGCGATGTCGAAGCCGACGACACCCAGGTCGCGGTAGCGGTTGGCGAGTTCGGCGATCTCCAGGGCGCGGGCGGCGTGCCGCATCGCGGTGAGCAGGGCGCCCACGCGGATGCGCAGGCCCCGCTCCCTCGCGCGCCGTTCCCCTTCCCGGAAGCCCTCGTTGACCGCCTCGACGACCTCCTCGAGGCTCAGCCCGCCCTGGAGATGCTGCTCGGGGGCGTAGCGCACCTCGGCGTAGACGACGCCGTCCTCGGCGAGGTCGACGGCGCACTCGGCGGCGACCCGGAACAGCGCGTCGCGGGTCTGCATCACGCCGACGGTGTGCGAGAAGGTCTCCAGATAGCGCTCCAGCGAGCCGGAGTCGGCGGCCTCCCGGAACCAGAGTCCGAGCTTGCCGGGGTCGGTCTCGGGGAGCTGTGCGTAGCCGGTCTCACGGGCCAGGTCGACGACGGTGCCGGGGCGCAGCCCGCCGTCGAGGTGGTCGTGCAGCAGAACCTTGGGTGCCCGGCGGATCTGGTCCGCTGTCGGGGTGTTCGCGGTCATCTGGCTCGTCATTTCCGCACTCTAACTCCTACGCGCGTAGATCGCCCGGTGTACGAATCCGTCGATACGTAACGGTGACCGCACGGACGGGTGGAGTACACCCTTGCTTCTGACACTGTTCTGTCATGGCACAGCAAGCGACGCCGGTTCGCAGGGCCCGGCTGGGGAGGGCGCCCGGTCCCGAGCCGACGGCGGTGAGCGGCGTGGTGCTGCTGCTCCCCGGCGGCGAGGAGGTCTCCGGCCGCAGACCGTCCCCCCTGTGGGCGACCGCCTCCGTACGCGCCCTGGGGCGCCGGCTCACCCGCGCGGGCCGGGACGCGGGTCTCGTCACCCATGTCGTCCACTACCGCTACCGGGGCTGGAACGGCAGCGAGGCGCATCTCGCCCGTGACGCCTCCTGGGCCGCCGACGAGGTCGTACGGCGCTACGGGGACGTCCCCGTCTGCCTCGCCGGCTTCGGCATGGGCGGCCGGGCCGCACTGCGCGCGGCCGGGCACGAGGCCGTCAACTCGGTGCTGGCCCTTGCCCCTTGGCTGCCGGAGGACGACGTGGCGGCACCACCCGAACCGGTGAAGCAGCTCGTCGGGCGGCGGGTGCTGATCGTGCACGGCACCAACGACGCGCGGACCGATCCGGAGCTGTCGTTCCGGCTGGCGGCGCGGGCGAAGAAGGCGAACCGGGACGTGTGCCGGTTCGAAGTGCACTCCGACGGACACGGCTTGCACCAGTACCGAGACGAAGTGCTCGCCCTGGCCGAGGACTTCGTGATGGGGGTGCTGTTCGGGAGGCCCTTCTCGCGTCCGGTGCAGGACGCCCTGGCGGCGCCTCCGCCGTTGGGGCTGCGGATGCCGTTGGCCGTGGGGTTCGGGAAGTCGCTGCGGCGGTAGGGACGGGGCGGTTCCGGTCGCCCGCCCGGTCCACGACTCCCTTCGGGGCGCGGTGTTCCCTCAGCCGGGCAGCAGGTTGCCCCGTCTCGAGAGCAGGAACTTCTTGAAGGCCGCCACCGGGGGCGTGTCCGGGCGGCCCGCCGGCCAGGCCACGCCGATCTCGCGGGCCGCTCTCGGGGAGGTGACCGTCAGTTCCACGACCCCGGGGCGGGGGACGGCCGGTGGCGGCAGGAGGGCGACACCCAGGCCGGCGGCCACCAGGCCGCGCAGGGTCTCCGCCTCCTCGCCCTCGAAGGCGACGCGGGGTTTGAAGCCGGCCTCCTTGCAGAGGTCGTCCGTGATGCGGCGCAGGCCGTAGCCGGGTTCCAGGGTCACGAACGTCTCGTCGGCGGCTTCGGCGAGGCGGATGCGGCGGCGGCCGGCGAGGCGGTGGTCGGCGGGGACGACCAGGCGCAGCTTCTGTTCGTCGAGACGGCGGGCGACGAGGTCGGGGGCGTCCGGGACCGGGGAGGTCAGGCAGAGGTCGAGTTCGCCCGCGCGGAGGCGTTCCAGCATGGCCTCGCCGTAGTTCTGGACCAGGCTGAAGCGGATGCGGGGGTGGTCCGCGCGGAAGGCGTGGATCAGGCCGGGCACGGTCTCGGCGCCCATGGTGTGCAGGAACCCGAAGGCGACCTTGCCGGTGGCGGGGTCGGCGTCGGCGCGCACTTCTTCGGCGGCGCGCTCGATCTCGGCGAGGGCACGTTCGACGGAGGCGAGGAAGGCGCGGCCGGCCGGGGTGAGGGAGACGGTGCGGCCGTGACGGGCGAACAGGTCGACGCCGAGGTCCTGTTCGAGGCGGACCATGGCCCGGGACAGGGTGGACTGCGGGACCTGCATCTCCAGGGCGGCACGGGTGACGTGCTCGGTGCGGGCGACACCCGCGAAGTAGGCGAGGCGGGGCGCCAGCACCAGGGCCATCTCCGCCGCGTCCGCCGTGCGGGCCGTGTCTCGTGCGTCACCGGACGGTGACAGCCGCGCCGGTGACCTCTGCTGATGCGCCATGGGAACGATTATGGCGAATCCATGCATTGGACGGATCAGCCGGGGCCTCCGTAGGTTCGAGGCATGTCTCCCGCCAGTACCGGGGCGTCCACCGTCGTGGGCGCCGCCTCCCTCCGTCCCAGCACCGACTCCACCGGCTCCGGCGCCGACTCCCGGTCGGCTCCGGGCGGCCCCGGCTACCGCCGGATGAGCCTCGCCCTCTTCCTCGCTGGGGTGGCGACCTTCGCCCTGCTGTACTCCACCCAGGCGCTGCTGCCGCTGATCTCCGCGGACCTGGGCGTGACGGCGGGCGGGGCGAGCTGGACCGTGGCCGCCGCCACCGGCGGGCTGGCGCTGTTCGTCCTTCCGATGAGCGCCCTGTCCGAACGCTACGGCCGCCGTACAGTCATGACGGCGTCCCTGGCGGTGGCGGTGACCGTGGCGCTGGTGGTGCCGTTCGCGTCCTCGCTGACGGCGCTGGTGGCCCTGCGGGCGGTGCAGGGCGCGGCGCTGGCCGGGGTGCCTGCGTCGGCGACGGCGTATCTCGCGGAGGAGGTGCGGCCCCAGGCGCTGGTCACGGCGATCGGGCTGTTCGTCGCGGGCAACAGTGTGGGCGGGATGAGCGGCCGGGTCGTCACCGGCTGGGTGGCGCAGGAGTTCGGCTGGCGGTTCGCGCTGGCGGTGCTCGGCGTGATCGCCGTGGGCTGCGCGGTCGCCTTCCGGCTCCTGCTTCCGGCGCCGCGGCACTTCGTGCGGGGCTCGCTGCGGCCCCGGGTGCTCCTCGGCACGGTACGCGCCCACCTGGCCGACCCGCTGCTGCGTCGGCTGTACGCGATCGGCGCGCTGTTCATGACGGTGTTCGGCGGCGTGTACACGGTGATCGGCTACCGGCTGACGGAGGAGCCGTTCGGCCTGCCGCAGGGTGTGGTCGGTTCGATCTTCCTGGTGTACCTGGTCGGCACGGTGTCCGCGTCGTCGGCCGGCCGGCTGGTCGGCCGCCTCGGCCGCCGGGGCGCGCTGTACCTGGCCGGGGGCACCACGACGGCGGGCCTGCTGCTGTCGCTGGCGGACTCGCTGTCCATGGTGCTGCCGGGCCTGGTGCTGATCACGGCGGGGTTCTTCGCGGGGCACGCGGTGGCGTCCTCGGCGGTGAGCAGGACGGCCACGCACGGACGGGCCCAGGCGGCGGCGCTCTACCAGTCGGCGTACTACGTCGGCTCCAGCGTGGGCAGCACGGTCGGCGCGATGGCGTTCCACGCCGGAGGCTGGGCCGGAACGGTGGGCGTGGGTGTGCTGGCCGTCGGCGGGGTCGTGGGCATCACGGTGCTGGGCTCGCGGGCGGCGCGACGGACCGCCCGCCCGGCCTGAAGCACGGGCGCCGGTGCTGGTCGTACGCCCCGTGACCTGCAGGTCTTCCCGCTCCGGGGGCCATTGTCAGTGGGCTGCGGTAGCTTCCGAAGTGCTGGACGAAAGAGCGCACACAGGAACGGCCACAGGGGTGGGTGGACGATGGGCGACACCGCGACCACGACGGACGTCGACGCGGCACTGGAGCGGTACCGCGTCGAGCTGACCGGCTACTGCTACCGGATGCTCGGCTCCTCCTTCGAGGCGGAGGACGCGGTGCAGGACACGATGATCCGCGCCTGGCGCAGCTTCGAGAAGTTCGAGGGCCGCTCCAGCCTGCGCTCGTGGCTGTACCGCATCGCGACCAACGTCTGTCTGGACATGCTGACGGCAGGGAACAAGCGGGCCCGGCCGATGGACCTGACGGATTCGACGCCGCTCGCGCAGGCGGCCCTGTCGCCGCGTCCGGACAACACCTGGCTGGAGCCGATGCCGGACGCCCGGGTGCTGCCCACGACCGACGACCCGGCGGAGGCGGCGGTCGCCAAGGAGTCGGTGCGGCTCGCGTTCATGGCGGCACTCCAGCAGCTGCCGCCCAAGCAGCGGGCGGTGCTCATCCTCCGGGAGGTGCTGGCCTGGAGGGCCAGCGAGGTCGCCGAGCTGCTGGGCACCTCGGTGGCGTCGGTCAACAGCGCCCTGCAGCGAGCCCGGGCGACGCTCGCCGAACGGCAGCAGCCGGGCGCCGACGCGTCGGTCTCCGATCCGCTGGACGAGGAGCAGCAGAAGCTCCTGGAGCGCTATGTGGCGGCCTTCGAGGGCTACGACATGTCGGCGCTCACGGAGCTGCTGCACGAGGACGCCGTCATGACGATGCCCCCGTTCGACCTGTGGCTGACCGGCGCCCCGGACATCACGGGTTTCATGACCACGCTCGGTGCGCCGTGCGCGGGCTCCCGGCTGGTGCCCGTGCAGGTCAACGGGCTGCCCGGCTTCGCCCAGTACAAGCCGGACCCGGAGGCCGGCGGGTTCACCCCGTGGGCGGTCCAGGTGCTGGAGACGTCAGGCGGCCGGATCACCGGGTTCCACTGCTTCCTCGACACCAAGCGGTGGTTCCCGCTCTTCGGGCTGCCCCTCCACCTCGACGAGGAGGCCGACGAGGTCGAGCAGGGCGCATAGGCCGGGATCGGGGTCGCGCAGCCGTATCCGGCCGCCGGCCCGCCGGGCGGTGAGCTGGAGCCGCGCGACGAGGTTCACTGCGGCGAGCCCCGGCGGCCCCAGCCCGCCCGCGTCGCACACCACCACCGGGCCCGCGCTTCTCTCCAGCAGGGCTCGCAGCGCGTCGCACGGCCCGCTCACCTCGTCCCGGGTGACGGGTCCGCGCAGCACGAGTACGGGCGGTGTCATGGCGTCCACGACCGGTAGACCGGGCGGGGGCGCGGAACTCATCGCGGGCAGGGGTTGGGCCCGGTGGCGGCCCGCGCCGTCGGGGACCACGTCGGGAATCACATTGACCCGGGTGCGGCGCGGCCCGGAGGGTTGGCCGCATGTGCCACAGATCATCGCCGCCCGCGCTGTCCGGTGCCGTGCTCCCCGGTGAGGAGCCGCCGTGCAGGGGGTGCTGAGCGGATTCGCGGTGATCGCCGTGGTCATCGCGGTCGGCTATGTCATCGGCCGGCGGGGGCATCTCGGCCGGCAGGGCAGCGAGGTCCTGACCAGGCTGGCGTTCCATGTGGCGTCGCCGGCGCTGCTGTTCACGACGCTGGCCCGGGCCGACCTGTCGGTGGTCTTCTCCTCCCGGCTCCTGGTGACGGCGCTGAGCACGGCGGCGGTGGCGGGCGTCTTCGTGGCGGTGGGTGTGGCGCGCCGCTGGGGCGTGGGCCGGACCACCATCGGCGCGCTGTGCGCCGGCTACGTCAACGCCGGCAATCTCGGCATCCCGATCGCCGTGTACGTCCTCGGGGACGCGTCGCTGGTGGCACCGGTCCTGCTGTTCCAGCTCGTGGGGGTCACACCGGTCACGCTGACGATCCTCGACCTGTCCACCGCCGGGGAGAAGAGGCCGCTGCGGCGGCGGCTGCTGACGCCGTTGCGCAATCCGATCGCGGTGGGGTCGCTGGCGGGGGTGGCCGTGTCGGCGTCCGGGATCGACATCCCGGGCCCGGTGCTGGATCCGGTGACCCTCATCGGCAACATGGCGGTACCCGCGGTGCTGCTGGCCTTCGGCATCTCGCTGCGCGGCAGCACCCTGCCCCTGCGCGGCGGCGAGCGCGGGGCGGTCCTGCTCGCCGTGGCCCTGAAGTCGCTGGGCCAGCCGGCGGTGGCCTGGGCCCTGGCGGCGGGCGTCTTCGGCCTCCGGGGCGCGGCCCTGCTCAACGTGGTGGTGACGGCGTCCCTCCCCGCCGCCCAGAACCTCTTCACCTACGCGAGCACGTACCGCGTCGGCGAGACGCTGGCCCGCGAGGCGATCCTGGTGTCGACGGTGGCGTCGGTACCGGTGCTGGTGGTGGTCGCGGCGGTGCTGGGCTGAGTCGGTTCTCGGGGAACTCGGCGGTGTCGATCACGAGGTCGAAGGGCGCGGGCAGCTCGATCGGCTCCCCGAACCTCACGCTGCTCAGGTCCGGGATGAACATGCCCGGACGCGAGGGCACAGCCACCGCCAGGGTCCGGAAGATCGGGGATCACGGAGCAGGTGACACGGTGATGATCTTCTCGATGATCTCCACCTTGCTGCCCTCGGGCCATTCCATCCCCTCCCAGAACCGGACGAGGTCGTCCCAGCTCTGCTCGGCTCTGCTCTGCTCGGGGTCCTGGCTCACCGTGAGTGCGCTCATGGCGGGTCTCCCCTCGGTGCGTCACCGAGTCCAGCATGCCGAACGGGATCGGTGGGGGTCCACCGATCCCGTTCACCCGCGAAGGGAAACCGCAGGTCAGGCGATACGCTCCCGCACCACCGGGGTCGGGGTGAAGTCCGTGCCGGGGGCCGCGACGTCGTAGGAGCCGTCGAGAGCCCGGAGGGCGTACTCGAAGCGCTCCGGGGTGTCCGTGTGGAGGGTGAGGAGGGGCTGGCCCTCGGTCACCGTGTCGCCGGGCTTGGCGTGCATCTCCACGCCCGCGCCGGCCTGCACCGGGTCCTCCTTGCGGGCGCGGCCCGCACCGAGGCGCCAGGCGGCGATGCCGATGTCGTAGGCGTCGAGGCGGGTGAGGACGCCGGAGGCGCCGGCCGTGACGACGTGCTGCTCCCGGGCCACCGGCAGCGGCGCGTCCGGGTCGCCGCCCTGCGCCGCGATCATGCGGCGCCAGACGTCCATCGCGGAGCCGTCGGCCAGGGCCTTCGCCGGGTCGGCGTCCTTGACGCCGGCCGCGTCGAGCATCTCGCGGGCCAGGGCGACGGTCAGTTCCACGACGTCGGCGGGGCCGCCGCCCGCCAGGACCTCCACCGACTCGCGGACCTCCAGCGCGTTGCCCGCCGTGAGGCCCAGCGGCGTCGACATGTCGGTGAGCAGCGCGACCGTCTTCACGCCGTGGTCGGTGCCGAGACCCACCATCGTGGACGCCAGCTCGCGGGCGTCCTCCAGGGTCTTCATGAAGGCGCCGGTGCCGACCTTCACGTCCAGGACCAGTGAGCCGGTGCCCTCCGCGATCTTCTTGGACATGATGGACGAGGCGATCAGGGGGATGGCCTCGACCGTGCCGGTGACGTCCCGGAGGGCGTACAGCTTCTTGTCGGCGGGGGCCAGGCCGTCACCGGCCGCGCAGATCACCGCGCCGGTGGTGTCCAGGACGTGCAGCATCTCCTCGTTGGAGAGCAGGGCGCGCCAGCCGGGGATCGACTCCAGCTTGTCCAGGGTGCCGCCGGTGTGGCCGAGGCCGCGGCCCGAGAGCTGCGGGACGGCCGCGCCGCAGGCCGCGACCAGCGGGGCCAGGGGCAGGGTGATCTTGTCGCCGACGCCGCCCGTGGAGTGCTTGTCGGCGGTCGGGCGGGACAGGGACGAGAAGTCCATGCGCTCGCCGGAGGCGATCATGGCGGCCGTCCAGCGGGCGATCTCGCGCCGGTTCATGCCGTTGAGCAGGATCGCCATGGCGAGCGAGGACATCTGCTCGTCGGCGACCTCGCCGCGGGTGTACGCGTCGATCACCCAGTCGATCTGCTCGTCGCTGAGCTCGCCGCGGTCCCGCTTGGTGCGGATGACGGAGATGGCATCCATGGCCATGGCTGGCTTTCCTTCCGAACGTTCAGAAAGTGCGCGGCCCCTCTGAGCGAAGCAGAGGGGCCGCACGGGAGTTACTTGGAGAGGTGCTGCGGGCCGAAGGCCTGGGGCAGCATCTCCGACAGCGGCAGGATTCCCGCCGGTGTCTCCAGCAGCAGTCCGGGGCCGCCGAACTCGTACAGCAGCTGGCGGCAGCGACCGCACGGCACGAGGACCGCACCCTCGCCGTCCACGCAGGTGAAGTGCGTGAGCCGGCCGCCCCCGGTGCGCTGGAGCTCCGACACCAGTCCGCACTCGGCGCACAGCCCGAGCCCGTAGCTGGCGTTCTCCACGTTGCAGCCGGAGACCGTGCGTCCGTCGTCGACCAGGGCGGCGACGCCGACCGCGTACCCTGAGTAGGGGGCGTAGGCGTGGGTCATGGCCTCCCGGGCCAACGCGCGCAGCGCGTCCCAGTCGACGTCCGACGCGGCGGCCCCGGACGGGGTCACTTGCCCTGTCCCTTCCGGTACGGCAGTCCGTCCGCCTTCGGCATCCGCAGCCGCTGCGCGGACAGGGCGAGGACGACGAGGGTGATGACGTACGGCGTGGCGGCGACGACCTGGTTCGGGACCTCGTTGGTGCCGGCGTACCAGGCGAAGACCAGGGCGCCGACGACGAGGGTGACGACCGCGTGGACGTACTTCTTGCGGACCGCCAGCCAGATCGCGCCGATGACCAGAAGCAGCGCGCCGAGCAGCAGCAGGGCGTGCACGTTCTCGGAGCCGCCGCGCAGGTTGAGGCTGTCGGTGTAGCCGAACAGTCCGGCGCCGATCGCGAGGCCGCCCGGCATCCAGTTGCCGAAGATCATCGCGGCGAGGCCGATGAAGCCGCGCCCGCTGACCTGGCCCTCCAGGTAGAAGGGGTTGGCGACGATGGACAGGAAGGCGCCACCGAGGCCGGCCAGGCCGCCGGAGATGATCACGGCGAGGTACTTGTACTTGTAGACGTTGACGCCGAGGGACTCGGCCGCGACCGGGTTCTCGCCGCAGGAGCGCAGCCGCAGGCCGAAGGCGGTGCGCCAGAGGATCCACCAGGTGGCGGGGACCAGGGCGACGGCGACCAGGGTCAGCCAGGAGACGTTGGTGACCAGGCCGCCCAGCAGGCCGGCGACGTCGGAGACGAAGAACCAGCCCTTGGCGTTGAGGTCGCGCAGCGCGTCGGAGAGCCCGGGGACCGTGAAGTGGCCGGGGGACTCCACCGCCGGGGACTGCTTGGCGGAACCGCCCCGGTGGCCGACGAAGGCGAGCGGGGCCAGGTAGCGGGTGGCACCGAGGGCGAGGATGTTGATGGCCACACCGGAGACGATGTGGTTGACGTTGAAGGTGACGGTGACGAAGGCGTGCAGCAGGCCGCCGATCGCACCGCCGAGGACGCCGACGAGGACGCCGGTCCACGGGCCCCACTGGAATCCGGCCCAGGCACCGAACCAGGTGCCGAGGATCATCATGCCTTCGAGGCCGATGTTGACGACGCCCGCGCGCTCGGCCCACAGGCCGCCCAGACCGGCGAGGCCGATCGGCACGGCGAGCTGGAGCGCGGTGGACATCTGGCTGACGTTGGTGATGCCGTCCGCGCCGGTGATCATGCGGACGATCGAGGTCAGCGCCAGGGCTCCGGCGATGACCAGCAGCAGCACCGGCAGCGACAGGCGGCGGCCGGTCGGCGCCGCGGGCTGCAGCGAGGGCTGGTTGACGTCGGTCGCCGTGGTCGAGGCGGTCATCGGCCAGCCACCTCCTTCGTGTTGTTGTCGGCGCCGAGGACGATCCCCGCGGCGAGCTCCGCGCCGACGCGGCGCTGCTGGCGGCGCAGGCCCCACTCGCGGACGGCCTCGTAGGAGACGACGACCGAGAGGACGATCAGGCCCTGCATGATGACCGCGATCTCCTTGTCGTAGCCGTGGAAGTCCAGCTCGGGCGAGGCCTTGTCGAGCCAGGCCCACAGCAGGGCGGCGAAGGCGATGCCGACCGGGCTGTTGCGGCCGAGCAGGGCGATGCCGATGCCGAGGAAGCCGATGCCGGTGGGGAAGTTCAGGCTGTAGGTGTGGGTGTCGCCCATCAGGATGGGCAGGCCCGCGAGGCCGGCGACGGCGCCGGAGATGAGCATGGCGGTGAGCACCATGCGCTTGGGGTCGACGCCGCTGGCCGCGGCGGCGGTCTCGGAGGCGCCGGAGGCGCGCAGGTCGAAGCCGAACCGGGTGCGGTTGAGGACGACCCAGTAGCCGATGCCGAGCAGGACGGCGAGGAGGACCAGGCCGTAGATCTCGCCGGCGGCGCCCATGTCGATGCCGGGGATCCAGCCGGACTCGTGCATCTCGCCGGTGGTGTTGTTGTTGCCGACCTTGACGCCGAAGACGGTCGGCAGCCAGAGGTAGCCGATCACGGACGTCGCGATCGCGTTGAGCATGATCGTGGCGACGACCTCGCTGACCCCGCGGGTGACCTTGAGGACACCGGCGACGCCGGACCAGAAGGCGCCCGTGAGGACGGCGGTGAGGAGCAGCAGCGGGATCTGCAGGGCGGCCGGCAGGTTCATGTGGGCGCCGACGATGGCGGCCATCATGGCGGCGAGCTGGTACTGGCCGTCGACACCGATGTTGAACAGGTTCATCCGGAAGCCGATGGCCACCGCCAGGGCGGCGATGTAGTACATCGAGGCCTGGTTGATGATCAGGACCTGGATGTCGGAGAACGTCGCCTGCTCGAACATCAGGGCGAACGGCTCGACGGGGCTCTTGCCGGAGGCGAGCAGCACGACGGCGCTCAGCGCGAAGGCCACGGCGAGCGCGATGACCGGCCCGGCCACCGCGAGGAGCACGCGCTCCTTGTCGAACTTCTTCATCAGCGGGCCTCGTCTTCCGGAGACTCGGGGGCGTCGGCCGAGGTCTCGGGGGTCTCTTCTTGTTCGAGGTGGCCGGTCGCGGCACCGGTCATGGCGCTGCCGAGCACCTCCGGTGTGATGGTGGCCGGGTCGGCGTCCGCGACCAGCCTGCCGTCGTAGATCACCCGGAGCGTGTCGGACAGGCCGATCAGCTCGTCCAGGTCGGCCGAGATCAGCAGCACGGCCAGGCCCTCGCGGCGGGCCTCGCGGATGTGGTCCCAGATCGCGGCCTGGGCGCCGACGTCCACGCCGCGGGTGGGGTGGGCGGCGATCAGGAAGCGCGGCCCGGAGCTCATCTCGCGGCCGACGATCAGCTTCTGCTGGTTGCCGCCGGACAGGGAGGCCGCGGTGACGTCGATGCCGGGGGTCCGGACGTCGTACTCCGTGACGATCCGGCGGGTGTCCTCCTGGGCGGCCTTGGGGTCCAGCCAGACGCCCTTGGCGTTCGGCTTCTCGGTGACGTGGCCGAGGATGCGGTTCTCCCAGAGGGGGGCCTCCAGGAGCAGGCCGTGGCGGTGGCGGTCCTCGGGGATGTAGCCGATGCCGTGCTCGCGGCGCCGACGGGTGGGCCAGGAGGTGATCTCCCGGTCGGCCAGCCGGATCACCCCGGAGTCGGCGTGCTTCAGGCCGATGAGCGTGTCGACCAGCTCGGTCTGGCCGTTGCCCTCGACACCGGCGATGCCCAGGACCTCGCCCTCGTGGATGGTGAAGCTGATGTCGTCGAGCAGGGCCTTGCCCCCCGGCGCCGCCAGGCTCAGGTTCTCGACGGTGATGACCGGGCGGTCGGTGACGGTGGACTCGGCGGTCTCCGGGGTGGGCAGTTCGCTGCCGACCATCATCTCGGCGAGCTGCCGGGGCGTGGTCCGGGAGGGGACCGCGGTGCCCACGGTGGTGCCCCGGCGGATGACGGTGATGTCGTCGGCGACGGAGAGGACCTCGCCCAGCTTGTGGGAGATGAAGATGACCGACAGGCCCTCGGCCTTCAGCTCGCGCAGGTTGTCGAAGAGGGCCTCGACCTCCTGCGGGACGAGGACGGCGGTGGGCTCGTCGAGGATCAGGGTGGTGGCGCCGCGGTAGAGGACCTTGAGGATCTCCACGCGCTGGCGGGCGGCGACGCCGAGCTCCTCGACCAGGACGTCGGGGCGGACGCCGAGGCCGTAGCGGTCGGAGATCTCCTTGATCTTGCGCCGCGCCTTGGCACCGATGCCGTACAGCTTCTCGCTGCCGAGCACGACGTTCTCGAGGACGGTGAGGTTGTCGGCGAGCATGAAGTGCTGGTGCACCATGCCGATGCCGCGGGCGATGGCGTCGGCGGGTGACGAGAAGGTGACGTGCTCGCCGTCGACCGTGATGGTGCCCTCGTCCGGCTTCTGCATGCCGTAGAGGATCTTCATCAGGGTCGACTTGCCGGCGCCGTTCTCACCGACGAGGGCGTGGACGGTGCCCTTGCGCACGGCGAGGTGGATGTCGTGGTTGGCCACGACGCCGGGAAAACGCTTTGTGATCCCGGCGAGTTCTACGGCGGTCACCGATGTGTTGACCGCCGCTCCGGCCGGAGGGCTGCTGGACGCGTTGATGGCGCACTCTCCTGGGGACGGGGGTCGTCTACGCGCGTAGCGCCCCTACGGCATCGAAAGGGGTGGCGCACCGGGCCGACGGGGTACGGGGAGCCCCGCCCCCCGTACCCCGTCGAGCGGACGCGACCCCGCGTTGACACGCTGCTCGAGGTGTTGCTGTGTCAGCTGCTCTTGACCTTGATCTCGCCGCTGATGATCTTCTCCTTGGCCGTCTCGATGGCTTCCTGGAGCTCGGCGTTGTCCGCGAACTTCGGGTTGGAGTTCGACAGGCCCACCTCACCGGTCTTCAGATCGCCCCTGACGATACCGGTCTGGGGGCTGCGGTCCTCGACCGACTGCGCCAGCTTGTACACCGCCTTGGCGACGTCCTTCATCGCCGAGGTGAGGATGTAGTCCTTGTACTTGGCGAGCGCTTCCTGCTTGTACTGGTCGGAGTCGACACCGATGGCCCACACCTTGTTGGCGGCGGCGGCCTCGATGACACCCTGACCGGACAGACCGGCGGCCGCGTAGACGACGTCGGCCTTCTTCTCGATCTGGCCCTCGGCGGCCGTCTTGCCCTTGTCGGGGCTGGAGAAGCCGCCCTCCTCCGCCGTCTGGGTCAGGAACTGCGATATGACCTTGACCTTCGGGTTCGTGTCCTTGACGCCCTGCTCGAAGCCCGCGCGGAACTTGTGGATCAGCGGGATGTCCACACCGCCCACGAAACCGACCACGTTGGTCTTGGTGCTCTCGGCGGCGGCGACGCCGGCCAGGTACGAGGCCTCCTCCTCGGAGAAGACCAGGTCGGCCACGTTGTCCGCCTCGACCGTGGAGTCGTCCACGATGCCGAAGGTGGTGTCCGGGTACTTCTCCGCGGCGCCCTTGACGGCCGCGGCGTAGGCGTAGCCGACACCGATGACCGGGTTGTAGCCCTGCTTCGCCAGCGAGGCCAGGCGCTGCTCCTTGTCGGCGTCCGTCTCGCCCTCGGTCGGCTCCACGTCGGCCGTCTCGTAGCCGTACTGCTTCTTCGCCCGCTCCAGGCCCGCGAACGCGGCGTCGTTGAAGGACTGGTCGCCCTTGCCGCCGACGTCGTACGCGATGGCGAGGCCCTTGTCGCCCTTGGACTCCGAGGAGGAGCTGGAGTCGGTGGACGTGCCGCCGCAGGCGGCGAGGGCGAGGGCCAGGGAGGCGGTCGCCGCGCCTGCGACCGTGATCCGGGAAATCCGGCGCATGGTGGTGCTCCTGTCGTACAAGCGCCGGGACGGTTACAGCAACGGCGCTGGCTTTTCCGCAGATTAACGCGCGTAGACCTACCTGAAAACCCCTTCTGTCCAGCTTGTTATCCGGCCGTGCCCAAGCCGTCAGCGAAGGGCTCGAGGGGGTTGCCGGAAGCGAACGAGAGGTCGCCGTCGGTGAGATCTCGCTGGCCGAGGCGGGGTCGCCCCGAGGGGGCGGGAGGCGGTGCGCGCGACTCCGGGAACGCCGAAGCGGGCGAGCGCTCCGGGGCGCCCGCCCGCTTCGTACGGTTCCACCCGATTTCGGACCCGCCGTCGGCCCGTCCGGCGGGCTGACAACGATCCGGTATCGGTTGCGGTGTGCGGCTTACGACTACTCGGTCTTGACCTTGATGGAGCCGCTGGTGATGCCTTCCTTGGCCTTGGCCACGGCGTCGTTCAGACCGGCGATCTCGCCCATCTTCGGGTTGCTCTCGGACAGGCCGACGCCGTTCACCTTCAGGTCGAAGACCTGGGTGCCGGTCAGCGGCTTGCCGTCCTCCACCGACTTGGCCAGGGTGTACACCGCGCCACCGACGTCCTTGAGGGCCGAGGTGAGGATGTAGTCCTTGTACGAGGCGAGGGCTTCCTGCTTGTACTGGTCGGAGTCGACACCGATCGCCCAGACCTTCGCCTTGGCGGCGGCCTCGATCACGCCCTGACCGGACAGACCGGCCGCCTGGTAGACGACGTCGGCCTTCTTCTCGATCTGGCCCTCGGCGGCGGCCTTGCCCTTGTCGGGGCTGGAGAAGCCGCCCTCCTCCGCCGTCTGGGTCAGGTACTGCGAGAGGACCTTGACCTTCGGGTCGGTGTCCTTCACGCCCTGCTCGAAGCCCGCCTGGAACTTGTGGATCAGCGGGATGTCCACACCGCCCACGAAGCCGACCGTCTTGGTCTTGGTGGCCTTCGCGGCGGCGACGCCGGCGAGGTACGAGGCCTGCTCCTCGGCGAAGACCAGGGAGGAGACGTTCCCGCCCTCGACCACGGAGTCGACGATGCCGAAGGTGGTCTTCGGGTACTTGGCGGCCACGGCCTTCATGGCGGGGCCGTAGGCGAAGCCGACGCCGATGACCGGGTTGTAGCCCTGACGGGCCAGCGAGGCCAGGCGCTGCTCCTTGTCCGCGTCGGTCTCGCCCTCGGTGGGCTCGACGTCGGCGGTCTTGTACTTGAACTCGTCCTTGGCCTTCGTCAGGCCGGCGAACGCGGCGTCGTTGAAGGACTGGTCGCCCTTGCCGCCGATGTCGTACGCGATGGCGACGCCGAGGTCCTCCTTCGAACCGCTGCCACCGTCGTTGTTGTTGTCACTGCTGGTACCGCCGCAGGCGGTGGCGGCGAGTGCGAGCGACGCGACCCCCACCGCGGCGCGGGTCAGTTTGGATATCCGACGCATCTGAAGTTCCCCATTCTCCAAAGCCCCGCAGCGGGTGCTCGGTTCGGCGCACATTAACGCGCGTAGACACTCCTGGGAACGGGGTTCCGCGGGGCCGTTATCCATTCGTGCCGATGGCCGGTTACGCCCTTGTGAACGAGGGCACCGCACGGAACACAAAGGAGCAATCGGCGTGCATGCCTGGGCGGCACGCGACCCACGCTGCCCCTCCGCCGCGCGGAGCGCAACCGGAGCGGGCGGGTCGGAGGACGCCGGGCTGTGACGCCGGGGTGTACGGGGTGGGCGCGGCCGGCGGGGTACGCCCGTCTAGCGCAGGGCGTCGAGGAGGGCCGCCGCGGTGAAGAGCTCCACGCCGACGGTGATGGCGCGCTCGTCCACGTCGAAGTCCCCCTGGTGCAGGTCCCGCACGGTGCGCTCGCCCGGGGTGCGGACGCCGAGGCGGGCCATGGCGCCGGGGACGTGCTCGAGGTACCAGGAGAAGTCCTCGCCGCCGAGGCTCTGCTCGGTGCCCTCCACGGACTCGACCCCGCGCCGGGCGATCATGGCGTCGCGCAGCAGCTCGGTGACGCCAACCTCGTTGACCACGGGAGGGACGCCGCGCACGTAGGTGATCTCCGACTTGGCGCGGTGCAGGTTGGCCACCTCGTCGATGGCCGCGACGACGACGTCCGGCGCCTGCCGCCAGGCGTGCAGGTCCAGGCACCGCACAGTGCCCGACAGCTCCGCGTGCTGCGGGATGACGTTGGGCGCGTGGCCCGACTCGACCCGGCCCCAGGTCACGGCGAGTCCGCTGCGGCTGTCGAAGCGCCGGGCCACCAGCGCCGGCACGTCGGTGACCACGCGGGCGGCGGCGGTGACCAGGTCGGTGGTCAGGTGCGGGCGGGCGGTATGACCGCCGGGGCCGTCGAGGGCGATCTCCAGCCGGTCGCAGGCGGAGGTGATGGCGCCCTCACGCAGCCCGATGCGGCCCGCGTCGACCCGGGGGTCGCAGTGCACCGCGATGATGCGGCCGACCCCGTCGAGCGCTCCGTCCTCGATGGCGTCGGCGGCGCCGCCGGGCAGCACTTCCTCGGCGGGCTGGAAGATCAGCCGCACGGGGCGGGGCAGCAGGCCCTGGCGTTGCAGCTCGGCGAGGACCAGTCCGGCGCCCAGCACCACGGTGGTGTGCACATCGTGGCCGCAGGCGTGGGCACGGTCGGGCACGGTGGAGCGGTACGGGCAGTCGGCCTTCATGTCGGGGATCGGCAGGCCGTCGATGTCGGCGCGCATGGCCAGCATCGCGGAGTCCGTGCCCGCCTCGCGGTCCGCACCGATGTCACAGATCAGGCCGGTGCCGCCGGAGAGGACACGCGGCCTGAGACCGGCCTGCTCGAGTCGTTCCTTGATCGCGGCGGTGGTGCGGAACTCCTGGTGGCCGAGCTCCGGGTGCATGTGCAGATCGCGCCGGAACGCGATGAGCTCGGCGCGCAGGGACTCCGGCAGCGCGCCGGGAAGCACCGCTCCCCCGGGGAGATCGACCTCGGACTCCAGTGACATCAGTGGTTTCACCCTTTGAAGGGTAGGGCGCCGGGGCCGTCGGCTGACCCCCGATCAAGAAAAAATCAGCCCGTTGGGGGGAGAAAACCCGGCTGCCCTACGCATAGCTGTCCGTCCGGACGGGTAAACTCGCCGCTCTTTCTCGGGCGTGAGGCCCCTCCGACCTGCCGATGAGTGACATCTCTCACAGCATGCGCCCGGCGTCGGCACCCATCCACTCCTTCACCCGTTCCACTCCTTCACGGATACCACGCTCGGCCGTCGGCACTCGGCCCGGTTCACGTGACGGACGCCGCACGGGGCGCGGGGGTTGCGGCCACTCCGGGGTGGCGGGAAGGCGGGGTGGCGGGGTGGCGGGAAGGCGGGGGTGGCCGAAAGCGCCGCCCGGCGGGCGGCACCCTCGCTAGGGTGCGGCCCCATGCCCGCCGACCCTCCGGAGTTCCTCCGCGACACCCGTGCCGCGTACGACGCCATCGCCGCCGACTACGCGGAGCGCTTCGCGGACGGCCTGGCCGACCTGCCGGTGGAGCGCGCCCTGCTCGCGGCGTTCGCGGAGCTGGCCGCCGCCCGCGCGCCCGCTGCCTCGGCCACGCCCCCCGTGGCGGACCTCGGCAGCGGTCCCGGTCACGTGACCGCGCGCCTGCACCGGCTCGGGCTGCCGGTCTTCGGGGTGGACGTCTCGCCGCGCATGGTGGCCCTCGCCCGCGAGGCGCATCCGCACCTGCGCTTCCACGTGGGCACCATGACGGCCCTGGACCTGCCGGACGCGACGCTCGGCGGCATCGTCGCCCTGTACTCGATCATCCACGTGCCCGACGACCGCCTGCCGGCCCTCTTCGCCGAGTTCCACCGCGTGCTGCTGCCGGGCGCACCGGTGCTGCTCGCCTTCCAGTCGGGCGCGGAGGAGGGCCGCCTGCACCTCGACGAGCGCTTCGGCCACGCGATCTCGCTCGACTACCACTGGCGCACCCCGGACACGGTCGTGGACCACCTGTGCGCGGCCGGCCTGGCCGTCACGGCCCGGACGCTCCGGGAGCCCACGGACGAGGAGAAGCGCCCCCGTGCGCTCGTACTGGCGCGCAGGCCGGTGGCGGACTGACGGCGGTTCCGGACCGTCCGCGGCCCGGTTCCGGGCCGTCCACGGCCCGACGGCCTCACACCGCCGGCACCGCCGACAGGTGGTGGGCGTCCCTCGCCGTGTCCGTCACGTCGGACAGGAAGCCCCGGGCCCGGGGCGAGGCGTTCCGGGTGAGCCAGGCGGGGTCGATGTCGCAGACCGTCACGCGGACCTCCGTGCCGCTCAGCGCGAGCGGCAGGGTGTGGACGACCGTGGAGGGGAAGCTGACGACCGTGCGGCCGATCGGCCCCCGGCGGGCGACCAGTTCCAGGGGGAGTTCGGGGCGGACGATCTCCAGCCCCGTCTCGACCGCGAGGCGGTGGAGCTTCTCCGCACTCTCACGGCGGTGCGCGAAGTAGCGGGTCGCGCCGTGGGCCGCGGCCAGGGCCCGGACCGCCTCCAGGTAGGCGTCGGCGTCCACCACGCCGGTCTCCACCAGCGACGTGCCCACCATGTCGGCGCCCTTGGTGATCCGGGGCGGGCCGAAGCGGTGCCGGGTCCAGGCGAAGTCGTTGGCGGTGACCGTGACGCCGGGCGGCGTGTCCTGCATGGGCATGGAGGAGAAGACCTGCACCGCGCGCTTTGCGTCCGGGGTGAGCCGGCGGCGGGCGACGGCGGACACGGGGGCCAGCAGCAGGTCCCGGGGGCCGGGGCGGCCTCCCTTGCGGTGCCAGCGGACCAGTCGTTCGCCGCGGGCCAGCTGGCCGACGAACTCCATGGTCGCCGTGCCGTCGTCGACCACGACGAGGTCGCGGACGCGGGTGATCGTCAGCAGCAGCTGGACGTAGCGGGAGAAGGGATCGCCCAGCACGATCCGGGCCGCACGGCGCAGTGTCGCGGTCAGGCCGCCGATCGTGCGCAGCGGCGCGGACGGGCCGCCCCGCGCCTCCTCCCAGCGGATCTCGTGGCCCTCCTCGCGGGCCAGTTCGGACATGCGGCGCAGCTGGCCGCGGGTCATCGGGTCGACCGGGGACAGCACCACGAGGGTGAGCCCCGCGCCGGGAGCGTGCGCGTGCGCCCACTCCAGCACGTTCAGCAGTTGTACCGGGCTCTCGACGAAGGCGAGAGTGTGGGGGCCGGCGTTCCCGGCGCGGGGGCTCATCGACGTACGACCGTTCCCGTCGTCGTTGGGGGTGGGGTGGCGTGCGCTCAGACCGTCAAAGGCTCGCCCGCCGCCGTCGCGATCTCCGCCTCGGCGACCACACCGGGCACGCGGCGCAGCTTCTTCATCGGGCCCAGCTCGGACTCGTAGACCTTCTTCACGCCGTCGCCGAGGGAGGCCTCGATGGTGCGGATGTCGCGGACCAGGCGCTGGAGGCCCTGCGGCTCGACGGACGCGGCCTGGTCGGAGCCCCACATGGCACGGTCCAGGGTGATGTGGCGCTCGACGAAGACGGCGCCGAGGGCGACGGCGGCGAGCGTGGTCTGGAGGCCGGTCTCGTGGCCGGAGTAGCCGATCGGGACGTTCGGGTACTCCCGCTCCAGGGTGTTGATGACCCGCAGGTTCAGCTCCTCGGCCTTCGCCGGGTAGGTGGAGGTGGCGTGGCAGAGCAGGATGTTCTCGCTGCCCAGGACCTCGACCGCATGGCGGATCTGCTTCGGGGTGGACATGCCGGTGGACAGGATGACCGTGCGGCCGGTGGCGCGCAGGGCGCGCAGCAGCTCGTCGTCCGTCAGGGAGGCGGAGGCGACCTTGTGCGCCGGGACGTCGAACTTCTCCAGGAAGGCGACGGCCTCGGTGTCCCAGGGGGAGGCGAACCAGGCGATGCCCTTCTTGCGGCAGTACGCGTCGATCTGGCGGTACTCGTCCTCGCCGAACTCCACGCGGTGGCGGTAGTCGATGTACGTCATCCGGCCCCAGGGGGTGTCGCGCTCGATGTCCCACTGGTCGCGCGGGGTGCAGATCTCGGGCGTGCGCTTCTGGAACTTGACCGCGTCGCAGCCGGCCTCCGCGGCGGCGTCGATCAGCTTGAAGGCGTTCTCGATGTCGCCGTTGTGGTTGATGCCGATCTCGCCCGTGACGTAGACGGGGCGGCCGGGGCCGACCTCGCGGGGGCCGAGGGTGCGGACACGGGAGGTGACAGTGCTCATGACGGTGCGTTTCCTTAACTGGGGAGGGAATCGAGGGAGGGGCCGAGGATCCAGCCGGCGATCTCCCGGATCGCGCCGTCACCACCGGGGAGGGTGGTGACCGCGCGGGCGGCGCCGCGTACGACGTCGTGGGCGCTCGCGACCGCCACGGGCCAGCCGACGAGGGCGAAGCACGGGAGGTCGTTGACGTCGTTGCCGACGTAGAGCACGCGCTCCGGCGCGATGCCCTGCTCCTCGCACCACTGCTTGAGGGCGAGGTCCTTGCGGTCGATGCCGTGCAGCACGGGGAGCCTCAGCTTCCGTGCACGGGCGGCGACGACCGGGTTCTGCTCCGTGGAGAGGATCAGCATCTCCAGCCCGCTCCTGCGCAGGGCGGCGATGCCGAGGCCGTCTCCGCGGTGGACGGAGACGAACTCCTTTCCGTCGGCGTCCATCAGCACCCGGTCGTCGGTCTGGGTGCCGTCGAAGTCCAGGACGACCGCGTCGACGTCCTCCGCGGTCGGGAGGGCGCCCGGCCGCTCGGCGTCGAAGAGCGGCGCCAGCGCGCGGGCCCGGGCGAGGTCGTGCGGGTCGTCGATCTCCAGGACCCGGGCGGGGTCGGTGCGCACCAGTTCGGTCCGGCCGAAGAAGCGGTGCCGGTGCTCGCGGAAGCCACGGACCTCCATCGCGTAGGCGGCGCCGGTCTCCAGGAAGTCCTGGGGGCGGTCCTGGCGGCGGGGGCGGAAGGACTTGTCGTGGTTGACGCCCTGACCGCCCCCGTACGGGCCCGCGTCCGCATCCGTGGCGCCGTCGGAGGCGTCCCGCCAGACGAAGCCGTGGAAGGGCGCGACGGTGACCGCGGTGTCCGCGCCCTCCTCGAGGACCGCGCGGGCCACCCCGTCGACGTCCTCGCGAAGCAGGAACGGACTGGTGCACTGCACGAGCAGCACCACGTCCACCGGGGAGCCGTGCAGGGCCTCGTGGGAGTCCAGGGCGTGCAGGACGGCGGCCTCGGAGGTCGCGGTGTCCCCGGCGATGGCGGCGGGCCGCAGCACGACCTCGGCGCCCGCCTCGCGGGCGGCGGTCGCGATCGCCTGGTCGTCGGTGGACACGACGACGTCGGTGACGTGCCGGGCGGCGCGGCACTCGCGCACAGCCCGGGCCACCAGGGGCGTGCCGCCGACCGGGGCGAGGTTCTTGGCGGGCACTCCCTTGGAGCCGCCGCGTGCGGGGATCACGGCGAGCACCCGGCGCACCGGGGTGCCCTGGCCCGCGGGCGGGTGGGACATGGGATCAGCTCCTCGAGCGGGTTTCGGGGTGTTCACAGCTCGCCCATCCGCCGGATCACCGGGGCCACCCGCTGCACTCCGTGCCGGTAGGCGCCGCGCGCCGCCCGGCGCACGAGCTGCCGAACCGGTCCGGGCTCCTTGTCGGCGGCGGGCGCGCAGGGCAGCGGGCTGCCGTCCGGGCCGAGGTGGTGGCGGGCGAGGATGCCGGGCAGGTAGCCGGGCGCGGTGACGGGCGTGTAGTACGGGTCCAGGGGCGGCAGTCCGCCGGGGCGGCGGAGCAGCTCGGCGATGCGCTCGCGGGCCGCGTCGAAGGCCGCGGCGTAGCCACCTCCCCCGGATGCGGGACCCCCGGCCGCGACGCCCTGCCGGGCGACCCACTCCTCGTCGGGCACCGGCCGGTGCCCGGCGTCGAGCTGGTCCCAGGAGGCCAGGCAGCCCGAGCCGACGAAGTGGTGGTTGCCGAGCGCCTCCCGCACCCCCAGGTCGGTGAGGACGGCGGTCGGGATGCGGCGGTGCAGCGACTCCAGGGCGGCCGTGGAGCTGACCGTGACCAGCAGGTCGGTCCGGTCCAGGACCTCGCCCATGTGCCCGTAGACCAGGTGGAGGTTGGGCGGCAGGTCCAGTCTCTGGGCCAGTTTCTGGTAGGGCAGCTCCTCGATGTGCGTGGTGTGCTCGCCGGGCTTGGAGCGCAGCTTGAGCAGCACCTCGCGATCGGGGTGCAGGCGGGCGTGCCGCACCAGGCGGTCCAGCAGGTACGCGCGGTCCCCGCGGCCGTCCGGTACGGAGGGCTGAGCGGCGAACACCACGGTGCAGGGGTCGTGTTCGCCGGTGTACGCCGCCCCGCCGAGGAAGGGCAGCGCGACCTCGGTCACCGAGGAGGCGTCGGCGCCGACCCCTTCGTACACGGCGCGGAAACGTTCCGCGTCCTGACGGGAGTTGGCGAGCACCAGGTCGGCGCCGTGGCGCAGCAGCAGGCCGTCGGCGAGCTTCTCGTAGACGACACCGACGTATCCGGTGACGACGACGGGCCGCCGCGGGCGGTCCTCCCAGACCCGCTTGAGCCCGTGCAGCATCGCCTGCACACCGCCGCCGACCAGGGAGAGCACGAGGACGTCGTACGGCTCCTCGCCCATCGCGCGCAGGAACTCGACGGCGGTCACCTCGCGGAGCGAGTCCGCGCGGACGCCGACCTCGCCGAGCTGGCGGGCGGTGGGGGTGGACCGGCCGCGCAGGAGGTATCCGTCGAGGCGCAGGCCCTCTCCCCCCGCGTCCCCCTGGCTTTCCGGGCCCACCGGGGCGACGCGGGTCGCGGTGAGCGCGCCCCATTTCCACCGGGTGTCGGAATCCGCGAGGACGGCCACCCTGAGGGGCTTCATTGCACTTGCTGGCACGTCGACGACGCTAGGAAGGCATTCCGAGGATCCGCCCAACCGGAATGCAATAAACGGTTAACAGCACACCGCCGAACGGCGAATCAGGCCCGGATCGGCCCTGGGGAAACCCACGTTCATGGCACCGACACAAGCAGTTCACCGGGTATCCAGGCAGCGGCCAAGGTGCGGTTTCGGGCCCGCGCCTAACATCCGGCCCGTGGTCAAGCTCTCCGTCATCGTGCCGTTCTACAACGTGCGGCAATACGCGCCCGACACCCTGAAGAGCCTGCGAGCGAACGCCCGGGAGGATTTCGAATTCATTCTCGTCGACGACTGTTCGCGGGACGGCACGTCCGACATCCTCTCGCGCGCGGAACGCGAGCTGCCCGGCGCGGTGCTGGCCGGGCACGAGCGCAACGGCGGCCTGGCGACCGCGCGCAACACGGGGATCGACCGTGCACGCGGGGAGTACCTGACGTTTCTGGACGGCGACGACTGGCTCGCCCCCGGCTACTACGAGCAACTGGTGGCCGCCATGGACGACCTGGGCTGCGACTTCCTGCGCACCGACCATGTGCAGTGCACCGGGAGGGCGCGCTCGGTGCACCGCGTCCCGCACGGCAGGCGCGGTGTGGTGCTCGACCCGCGGGAGGCGATCCTGCCGGCCGACCGGTCCACCTCGGTGGACTACGCCTACGCCTGGGCCGGCATCTACCGCCGCCGGCTGGTCGACCGGGGGTTGTTGCACTTCACGGACGGGCTGCGCACCGCGGAGGACCGGCCGTGGATCTGGAAGCTGCACCGCGAGGCGCGGTCGTTCGCCGTGGTGGGTCTGCTCGGCGTCCACTACCGGCGGGGGGTCGCCTCCTCGCTCACACAGATCGGCGATGTCCGGCAACTGGACTTCCTGCGCGCCTTCGACCAGGTGATCGAGGAGACGGCGCGCGATCCCGATGCGGACGCGCTGCTTCCCAAGGCGGTGCGCACCTACTGCGCGGTCATGGCCCACCACCTCGGAGCGACCGGGAGGTTCGAACCAGCCGTGGCCCGCGCACTGCGCTCGCGGAGCGCCGCCGCCCTCAAACGCCTGCCGCGGGACGTGCTCACGGAGGTGCTGGACTCCATGGACGCCCAGCGGGCGGGCCTGCTGCGGAGACTGCGGCGCAGGCCCGTGAACGCCCGGACGGTGGCCGCCTGATGCCGCGCGTCACCCGGATCTTCTGTGCCGCCACGCCGCTCGGGGCCGCGACGCTCGCCGCAGCTCTGGACGCCGGGCTCTTCGAACCGGCCGACCGGCGGCTGCTGCTCCTCACGAACAACGCACCCCATCCCGAGACCACGCCGGGCGTCGACGCCGTGCCGGGTTTCGAGCGGCTCCGGCGGCGCTTCGACGACGTGCTGTCGTGGAACGCGGCCATCTCCCCCCTCCACCCGCGGGGGTGGAGTCCGCGCGCCGACGACGTCCCGATGTGGGAGCGACACCTGCGGCGGCTCTGGGGGCTCGGCGACGACGAGGTGCGGCTGGCTGTGGAGTCCGTGCACGACCATCCCTCGCTCGCCCTGTGCCAGGTGTTCACGGGCGCGCCCGTCGACGTCTGCGCCGACGGGCTGGTTGCCTACGGCCCCAGCCCCGAAAAGCTCGACCCGTTGGTCGGCACCCGGATCGACCGCCTGCTGCACCTCGATCTCGTGCCGGGCCTGACCCCGCTGCTGCTCACCGAGTTCGATGTCGCCCCCGAGGTGGTGCCGGGCGAGGCGCTGCTGAAGGTGCTCGGCGAACTCGACGAGGAGGGGGCGGAGCCGACCGGTGCTCCAGAGAATCCGGCGCTGCTCCTGGGGCAGCGCCTCGCGGCGCTCGGTGCCCTCACCGACGCCGAGGAGGAAGAGCTGCATCTGGCCCTGGTGCGGGGCGCGGTGGCGCTCGGTCACCGTCGGCTGGTCTTCGCGCCGCATCCGGCCGCCCCTGCCCGCTGGTCTCGGCACCTGGTGGAGGAGGCGGCCCGGCACGGTGCCGGCCTCACGGTCCTGGAGGGCCCGCTGCCGGCGGAGCTGGCGGTCCGGCGCCTGCGTCCCGCGGTGGTGGTCGGCGGCTCCTCCACCGCGCTGTTCACGACCGCCGCGCTGTACGGCGTGCCGGTGGCGCGGGCCGGCACGAGGGAGCTGCTGGCACGGATCACCCCGTACCACCACCGTCACCGGGTCCCGGCCGTCGTCGCGGACGTGCTGCTGCCCGACGCGGGCGACCGGGAGGCGGTGGAGCACTGGACGATGCCCTCGCGGGAGCGGGTGGCGGAGCTGGCCGCGCTGCTCAGGGCGGTCGGGTACGCGATGCAGCCCAGGGTCGACCCGGGGCTGCGGGGCGACGCCGAGAGCTACCTCTCCGCCCGTCTTTCACCGGCCACCCGGCCCTACTTCACCCGCCGCCGCCTGACCTCGCTGGCCCTGCCGGGCGCGGTACCGGCCCGGCTGGCCTTCGTCCCGCGCAACGCGACGGTACGGCGGATCGCCCGCCGTGCCCGGTCCCTGGTCCGGCGCTAGTCACCCGTCCCTTCGTTCGTGCCCCCGGGACCACGCCCCGTATCCCGGGGGCGCACGCCCCATCGAGACCCCGAGGAAGTCCGCCGATGACCGTGGCAGACCAGGCCCCACCGGGCAGCCACCCCGCCCCGGCGCCCGCCGTACGCGCGCGGCACCGCGACAAACCCCTCACCCCGCCGGCACCCCGTGCGGTGGACCGCCTGCGCGCCCTCGACGGGCTGCGGCTGCTGGCCGCGCTGATGGTCTGCTTCTACCACTTCGCGGGCAAGAACGGGGAGGTCGCCGCCTCCTGGGGGCAGTCGCCCGGGCAGATGTTCCCGACGCTGTCGCGCGCGGCGGTCTACGGCTGTCTGGGCGTGCAGTTCTTCTTCGTCATCAGCGGATTCGTCATCTGCATGAGCAGCTGGGGCCGGACCCTGGGCGACTTCTTCCGCTCCCGCGTCGCGCGCCTCTACCCGGCCTACTGGGCGGCCCTGTTCCTGGTGGGCGCCGCGTCGCTGGCCCTGCCCGTGGTGTTCCCGCCGCTCCGGGCCGACGAGTTCCTGATGAATCTGACGATGCTCCAGCAGCCGATGGGGGTGCCGAGGGTCCTCGGGGTGTGCTGGACGCTGTGGGTGGAGATGCGCTTCTACGTACTCTTCGCGCTGTTCGTGATCTGGAAGGGCGTCACCTACCGGCGCGTGGTGGTGTTCTGCGTGCTGTGGACGCTGGCCGGTGCCTTCGCCCGGGTCGCGGACAACCCGCTGCTGGACGAGGTGGTGATGCGCGATCACGCGCCGTTCTTCGTCGGCGGGCTGGCGCTGTACCTGATCCACCGGTTCGGCGGCGACCTGCTGCTGTGGGGGATCGTGGGCATGTCCTTCCTGCTGGGGCAGCGCTACTCGGTCATGGCGCTGTGGCACCCGGGCGCGCAGGGCGACTTCCACGTCGAGCCGTATGTCGTCCAGGGCATCGTGCTGCTCGCCTTCGCCGCCGTCGCGGCGGTGGCGCTGGGCTGGGCCCGCCGGGCCGACTGGCGTTGGCTGACGGTGGCGGGGGCACTGACGTACCCCTTCTATCTGGTCCACGAGCACCTGGGCTGGTTCGCCATCCGGGTGCTGCACCGAGGCCTCGGGGTGGGGCCCTACGCGACGCTCGCCCTGTCCGTGGCCGGTCTGCTGGCGCTGGCCTGGCTGCTGCACCGGTTCGTGGAGAAGCCCTTCGGGCCCCGGCTGAAACGGCTGATGACCGAGCAGGCGGCGCGTCCGAGGGGCTGAGCGCCGGGCGCCCCGGCCTGAGTCCGCCGGGGCGCCCGGGGCTGCCGCGTCAGGACTGGGCCTGGCGGATCCGGCGGACGACGCGCCGCACCGTCGGGTTGCGGCGCAGCGCCTCGGCGCGCACCGGGCTGCCTCCGGGCAGGCGCAGGCTGGTCAGGCGGCGCTTCTTGAAGTACTGGGGGTACTCGTCGAGGTGGCCGGTGAGCCAGGTGGCCACCTCCTCGCGCAGACCGTGGTGCTTGCGGGCCTGCATGCAGTAGCCCACCGCGCGCACCAGCGGAGCCAGCCGGTCCGCGAGCCCGGCCAGTTCCAGCGGCTTGCCGGCCTGGTCCCGTTCGGCGTCGGGCAGTGCCGCGTCGATGACGGTGAGCGGGATGCGATTGCTGTTCTCGTACGGCGTGATGCGTTCGAGCAGCAGGTCCGTGCCGACCCGGGCCACGGGGATGCCGTAGAAGGCGGCGGCGGTCATCAGGGCGGTCGAGAAGCAGCCGATGACCAGTCTCGGCCGCAGATGGGCGAAGAGGGTCTCGGCGAGGACCGGTTCGCTCAGCACGGTCAGCCGCACGCCGAGCTCGGCGGCCGTGGCCTCCAGCGACCTGTTGTACACGGCGGGCGCGCTGGGGTGTGGCTTGAACAGCACGTTCTCGTGACCGGCCCGGGCGGCGGCGCGCAGCATGCGCAGGTGCAGCCGCTCCTCCTCCTCCTGAGTGATGAGGTCGAGGGCGGAGAGGTACTGGCCGAGCAGCACGGCCGTGGGCCGGACGTCGGCGAGCAGGCGTTCGTCGAGGATCCGGGCGCCCTCCTTCCCGATCCCGGCAAGGACCTCGACGACGGCCGCATTGGGGACGGGCTCGGGCTCGACGCCGTACTCCGACAGCAGCATCGGGCGCAGGCCGGGGATCAGGTCCAGGTGGAGCACGCGGGTGATGCGGCTGCTCATGCCGTACGGGATGCGGTTGCGGGTGGGACCGTAGCTCATCAGGCCGTCCGCGTACACGTGGATCGGGCTGTCCGCGAAGATGTCGGCCACCGCGCGGGAGGGGTTGGCCTGGATGGACTCGCAGGCGATCTCCACGGGTTCGTCGCCGAGGTCCCAGGCGAGGCGTACGGCCCTCTCCCACAGGCCGGTGTCCTGGGCGCGCGGCGACCAGCCGGCCGGGTGGTGCGGGGAGATGAACGCGTTCCAGGAGCGCACCTCGTCGAACTCGGGGCGCAGCTCCTCGAAGCCGGCCATCCGGTCCAGCGGGGTGCCCACCTCGGGCACGGCGGCGGTGTTGCTGACGACCAGGATGCGGCGGTGGGCCGAGCGAGGGCCGAACAGACCGGCGCGGAGGGCGGCGGTGACGGTGGCGGCGGCGTACTGCGTGGCCGAGAAGAAGATCTGGGTCGTGCCGCTCATACCGCGACTCCCTTCATGCCGCCGCGTATGCGCCGCAGCGTGTGGACGCGTTGTTCCCCCATGCCGACGAGGGCGTCGGCCAGGTCCTGCTCGCTCATCCGGCCCAGCGCCTCGGCGGCCAGCTCCCGCAGCCTGGCGTGGACGCTGCGCTCGAAGCGGTGGCGGTCGCGCAGTTGGTGGGCGATGACGACGCAGTAGTTCCGCAGCGCCTTCGTGCGCAGCCGGTCCGCCTCGGGGTCGGCCTCGAGTTCGGCGAGGACGAGGTCGAAGGAGCGGAAGAAGTCCAGTTGCCGTACGTCACCGATCTGGGTGAGTGAGGTTGCCACACCCCGCCGGTAGAACACGCCGCGCAGGCTGGCGACGGCATAGGACTCGGCCCGGCGGTGCAGCTCCCAGATCCAGGGCCGGTCCTCGGCGGTGCGCAGTCCGTCGTGGAAGCGCAGCAGCCCCCGGTCGAGGAGTCGGCGGTGATAGATGCCGGCCCAGGCGTACGGGTAGTCGACCATGGTCGTGTCGTCGACGGGGAGGATGGAGCTGCGCGGATCGAGCGGGACGTGCCGACGGCCCTCGGGGGCCCGCTGCACGAGCCGTTCCACGCCGGTGGCCTGGACGTGGTCGGTCCGTACGAAGTCGACGTCGAGGCGTTCGATGGCGTCCACCAGGTCGGCCAGGTAGCCGGGGGCGAGCCAGTCGTCGCCGTCCAGGAAGGTGAGGTAGCGGCCCTGCGCCGCGTCGATCCCGGTGTTGCGCGCGGTGGCCAGTCCGCCGTTGCGCTCGTGCCGGATGACCTTGCTGTTCCCCAGCCGACCGGTCAGTTCGAGCAGTGCTTCGTAGGTCCGGTCCTTGGTGGAGCAGTCCTCGACGAAGAGGAATTCGAAATCGCCCCGGTCGTTGTTGACGAGGCTGGTCACGGTGTCCGCGACGTAGGCCTCGATGTTGTAGCAGGGGACGATCACGGACAGTTTCGGGGGGCGGTTGGTCACGCGTACACCTGAGCTCTCTCCGGGGCGAATCCCTGCGACCGTAAAAGACCTTCGACGCCGCTCATCAACCCCGCGACGGACATTGGGTGAACGGGAGGCAACGAGACGACCTCCATTTCCGTGGGGCGCTCCTCGGTCGATCGGATGATGATCTTCCCGGATGTCGGGAGGGGCCTGCGATATTTCTGTGCACGAACTTGGGCGGGCCGGGGGCATTTTCTCCGCCCAGCAGGCATCCTCCCTTCATGGCGACTGCGCAGACGATCCACGAGTACCCTCGCGAGCTGAACGACGTCCCCGGCTGGTTCTGGCCGCTCGACCAAGTGCTGTTCACCTGGTTCCTCGACTGGCAGGAGTCCCGCGGCACCCGCGGCGACCTGCTGGAACTGGGTGCCTACATGGGCAAGAGCGCCATCGTGCTGGGGCACCACCTGCGGGAGGGCGAGACGCTCACGGTCTGCGACCTGTTCGGGGCGGAGCCGCCGGACGACGCCAACCGGGCGGAGACCAGGAGGTCGTACGCCTCCCTCACCCGGCAGGCGTTCGAGCGGAACTACCTGTCCTTCCACGAGACGCTGCCGGTCGTCGTCCAGGCACCCACCTCCGTGATCACCGAGAAGGTCGCATCCGGCTCCTGCCGCTTCGTCCACATCGACGCCTCGCACCTGTACGAGCACGTCCACGGCGACATCGGCGCGGCCCACGACCTGCTGGGGCCCGAGGGGATCGTCGTCCTCGACGACTTCCGCAGCGAGCACACCCCGGGGGTCGCCGCCGCCACCTGGGAGGCGGTGCTGAACCGCGGTCTGCGTCCGATCTGCCTGAGCTCGCAGAAGCTCTACGGCACCTGGGGCGATCCGGAGCCCGTCCAGGACCAGTTGCTCGCCGCGCTGCGCGGCCGCGGCGACTGCTCGGTCACCGTGGAACAGGCCGCCGGCCACCGCCTGGTCCGGGCCCGCGCCCGTACGAAGACCATGCAGCCGCCCTCGCTGCCGCGCTCCCGGCACCACGCGCCGACGACGGGCACGGCCGACGGGGCCGCACCGGGACCGGACCGGGGCACGGGTGCGCCGACGGCCGGGTCCGCCACGCCGGGCCGGACGCCGGCCCGCACCGATGCCCGCACCCGCGCCCGCCGCCTGGCCGTGGACCTGCTGCCGCCGATCGTCACCCGCGCCGTGCGCCGCTACCGCGCCCGGACGGCCGGGGGCAGCCGGCCGAGGCCCTGACACCCGGGACCTGTACCTCGGCCCGGCCGGCGCGCGGAGTACCCGGCACGACCCGGCCGGCGCCGGCCGTCGGCGTCTACGCGCTCGCCACGGACAGCTTCGCCGCGAATCCCAGGAACAGCGCGCCCGCCGCCGAGGTGGCTCCCGCCGACAGGCGACGTCGGCGGCGGAAGGTGTCGGCGAGGCGCGTGCCGCCGAAGATGAGCGCGCTGAGGTAAAGGAAGCTGGCGAGCTGGGCGAGGGTGCCGAGGACGACGAAGGAGAGCGCGGGATAGGCGTATCCCGGGTCGACGAACTGCACGAAGAAGGCGACGAAGAACAGGATCGCCTTGGGGTTGAAGAGGCTGATGACCAGGGCGCGGCGGTAGGGCCGCTCCGTGGACACCGCGGCCTGCGGAGCCTCGGCCGCGCCGCTGTCCCGCCGGTCGCGCCACATCGCCCGGGCGGCCCGCAGCATCCCGACGGCCAGCCAGGTCAGATAGCCGGCGCCGGCGAACTTCACGATCCCGAAGAGCACGGCGTTCGCCTGGAGCAGCGAGGCGACACCGGCCGCGGACAGTGTCATCAGCACGGTGTCGCCGCACCAGACCCCGGCCGCGGCCCGGTACCCGCTGCACACCCCGCTCCGGGCGGCGACGGACAGCACGTAGAGGGAGTTGGGACCGGGCAGCAGGACGATCAGGACGAGGCCCGCCAGGTAGGTGGGGAGGTCGATGACGCCGAACACGAGAAGGAGTGTCGCACGAGGGCACGGCACTCCGTTCCCGGGGTGACGGGCCGGTTCAGAAGGCGTCCGACGGGACGTACGTGCCCCAGACCTCGCGCAGGGCGTTGCAGACCTCGCCCACCGTCGCCCGGGCCCGCAGGGCCTCGCGCATCGGGTACAGGACGTTGTCCTCGCCCTCCGCGGCCTTCTTCAGGGCGGCCAGGGCGGTGTCCACCGCCTGCTGGTCGCGCTCCGCGCGGAGCTTGGCGAGGCGCTCGGCCTGCTGGGCCTCGATGGCGGGGTCGACGCGCAGGGGCTCGTACGGCTCCTCCTCGTCGAGCTGGAAGCGGTTGACGCCGACCACGACCCGCTCGCCGGAGTCGGTCTCCTGGGCGATGCGGTAGGCGCTGCGCTCGATCTCGCTCTTCTGGAAGCCGCGCTCGATGGCGGACACCGCGCCGCCGAGGTCCTCGACCTTCTGCATCAGCTCGACCGCGGCCGCCTCGACGTCGTCGGTCATCCTCTCGATGACGTAGGAGCCCGCGAAGGGGTCGACCGTCGCCGTCACGTCCGTCTCGTAGGCGAGGACCTGCTGGGTGCGCAGGGCCAGGCGGGCGGACTTGTCGGTCGGCAGGGCGATCGCCTCGTCGAAGGAGTTGGTGTGCAGCGACTGGGTGCCGCCGAGCACCGCCGCGAGGCCCTGGACGGCGACGCGCACCAGGTTCACCTCGGGCTGCTGGGCCGTCAGCTGCACGCCCGCGGTCTGGGTGTGGAAGCGGAGCATCAGCGACTTGGGGTTCTTCGCGCCGAACTCCTCCTTCATCACCCGCGCCCAGATCCTGCGCGCCGCGCGGAACTTGGCGACCTCCTCCAGGATCGTCGTCCGGGCGACGAAGAAGAACGACAGACGCGGAGCGAAGTCGTCGACGTCCATGCCGGCCGCGACCGCGGTGCGGACGTACTCGATGCCGTCGGCCAGGGTGAACGCGATCTCCTGCGCGGGCGAGGCGCCCGCCTCGGCCATGTGGTAACCGGAGATCGAGATCGTGTTCCACTTCGGGATCTCGGCCCTGCAGTACTTGAAGATGTCCGCGATGAGCCGCAGGGAGGGCTTCGGCGGGAAGATGTACGTGCCCCGCGCGATGTACTCCTTCAGCACGTCGTTCTGGATCGTGCCGGTCAGCTTGTCCGCCGGGACGCCCTGCTCCTCGGCGACCAGTTGGTACAGGAGCAGCAGCAGGGCGGCGGGCGCGTTGATCGTCATCGACGTGGAGACCTTGTCCAGCGGGATGCCGCCGAACAGCACCCGCATGTCGTCGATCGAGTCGATGGCGACGCCCACCTTGCCGACCTCGCCGTGCGCGATCGGGGCGTCGGAGTCGTGGCCCATCTGGGTGGGCAGGTCGAAGGCGACCGACAGGCCCATGGTGCCGTTGGCGATGAGCTGCTTGTAGCGGGCGTTGGACTCCACCGCCGTGCCGAAACCGGCGTACTGGCGCATGGTCCAGGGGCGGCCGGTGTACATGGTCGGGTACACGCCCCGGGTGAAGGGGTACGTCCCCGGCTCGCCCAGCTTCCCCGCCGGGTCCCAGCCCTCGAGAGCCTCCGGCCCGTAGACCGGTTCGATGGGCAGTCCGGACTCCGACTCGCGCGCCATGGTGTGATGCCTCCCGCTGAGCGGTGAGCGGTGCTGCTCGGCCCGCTCGCCGTTACTCGTCAGTTACTCGCCAGTACAGACCAACCCTCCGACGGACTGTAGCGGTGGGCCGTGCGCCCGGTGGAGGGGAGCACGCTGGGACCTTCCTCACAGCCGCGATGGGACCTCGGTCACTCACCACCATGCCCCGTGGTTCGGGAGCGGTCACCCCGGGGGAACATCTCCCTCGACGGCCGGACGGGACCGGTGAGAGGGCGGGGGTCTTCGGTGCGGGGTAGGAGCAGGGGGCGGGCGGTCGCCGCGCTGGTGGCGCCGGCCACGGTGACCGCGGTGATCACGGGGGCCGCCGGCTGCACGGTACAGCCCGCCGACGGGGAGGGCGGGGGCCGGTCGCCGGTGCGCATCGAGCTGCCGAGCGGTACACCCTCCGCGCCGCGGGCCTCCGGCGGTGGCGTCGGGGCACAGCCCGGCGGGCCGGACGGCACACCGGGCGGCACACCGGGCGGCAGACCGGCCGGGACGCCGGGGGCGGCCGAGCGGGCGCGGGTGCTGTGGTCCCGCGGCGACTCGGGGCGCGACGTGCGCGAGCTCCAGGCCCGGCTGAGGCAGGTGGCCTGGCTGTTCCACGGGCCGACCGGGTTGTACGACGAGCCGACGGAGAAGGCGGTCCGGGGTTTCCAGGGCAGGCGGGGCCTGCCGCCGACCGGGCGGACCGACTCCGCGACCTGGCGGCGCCTGGTGGCCATGACGCGCGAGCCGGGGACGTGGGAGCTGTACCTGATGGGCGGGCAGCCGGCGGACGACCCTGATCCGCGGTGCAGGTCGGGCCGGGTGCTGTGCATCAGCAAGTCGAGCCGGACGCTGCGCTGGATGATCGGCGGGCGGACGGTGACGACGCTGCCGGTCCGCTTCGGCTCGGAGTACACGCCGACCCGGGAGGGTGTCTTCCGTGTCTACTGGAAGTCCCGCGACCACGTGTCCACGCTCTACGACTCGCCCATGCCCTACGCCATGTTCTTCAGCGGCGGCCAGGCGGTGCACTACTCCCCCGACTTCGCCGCGCGGGGCTACGGTGGCACGTCGCACGGCTGCGTGAACGTGCGGGACGAGAGGGCCATTGCCGCGCTGTACGAGCAGGTGCGGGACGGCGACAAGGTCGTCGTGCACTGGTGAGCGGGCGGTGAGGGAGCGCGGTTGCGCGCGGAGGGATTGGGGCGCGGGCGGAACCGGGGGAACGTGTCCCGCCCGCGCCAATGCACGAGCCGCGGGTACGGGGGGAACCCCGGCTCTGTGCGAGGGCCGATGACCAGTCGGCTCACTCATTACTGCGCCCCGGCGACCGAAAACGTCACACCCTCGGGTCGATTTTTTTTGCGACCTGCAAAACCGCAGGTCACAGGCTTGTGGAGGAGGGACACGCGGGGTGGGCCTACGCACCGTGCGCCGTGGGGCCGGTGAGGCGCGGGCGGCCGGGGACGCGGGGCGCCGGGAGGGCTGAGGAGTGCGGAGTGGGGCCGGTGCCCGGTGTGGCCGGGTGGCCCGGTGGTGTGTGGCGCCGGGGGTGGTGCGTGGGCGGCGGCATCAGTTGACGGCCGACGGCTGACGGCTGACGGCTGACGGCTGACGGCTGACGGCTGACGGCTCCGGCGTACTGCGGGTTGAGGGGTGGGGCGCTCGGCTGAGGAGGTGGGGCGCGCGGATCGCGGGTCAGCCGGGGGCGGGTGCCGAGGTGGCTGCGTGGCCGTGGGCGACCTTGGCGGAGGTGTCGCTTCCGGGGGCGAGCGCGGTTCCGCCCTTGCCGCCTCCGCCCTTGCCGGCACCCTTCCCGGCGCCCTTCCCGGCGTCGCCGTGTCCCTCGCCCCGGCCCGCGCCGGCCTCTCCGCCCCCGCCGTCCTCTCCGCCCTTGCCGCCGTTGCCGCCCCTGCCCGCGGACTTTCCACCGCCCGTGCCGCCGGAACCCGTGCCGTCCTTGGCCTCGGGGTCGGCCTTGGGCGTGCCCTTGCCCTGGGTGGCAGCGGGGGCGGGCGTGGTAAGGACGCCCTTGCAGTAGGAACCGACATGGGTGGAACCGCCCGCCGCGTCCTCCAGGGCGCGCCTGCGGCCGGTCCCGAGCGTCTTGCCGTCGCGCAGGTCGCGGCAGGCGGCGGCGAGACGGTTCCCGCCGCCGCGGACGGAAGGCACGGCGTCGTCGGAACCCGGCTTCTTCTCCGCACCGTCGGCGCCGTCGCCCCGCCCGTCCGTGCCGGCGCCGCCCGAGCGGTGGCCCGGGGTGCCCTCCGCTTCGCCGCCGCGCGTGCCCTGCGTCGGCGACGGCGGCGGCAGCTGCCGGCCCGGGCGCGTGGCGGTGGCCGAGACCGTGGCGGCCGGTTCGGGTCCGGAGCCTCCGGTCGGCAGCGGCAGCACTCCGGTTCCGGCCAGGACCGCGGCCCCCGAGACGATGCCGGCGGTCACCGCGGCGGCCAGACCCAGACGCAGGGGCCGTGCCCAGCGGGGCCCGCCCACCACGTCCCGGCCCCAGGCGCGCGGGGCGCCGGTCCGGACGAGGCCGGACTCATGCCCGTCGGTGACCGCACGCTCACCGACCGCGCCCGCACGCTCCGCGCGCACCGTGCGGAAGGCGGCCAGCGCGGCGGCTTCCCCGGGGATCTCCTCGCCGTTCGCGGGGGGTTCGGGGGTGAGCGCGCCGAGCGCCTTCGCAAGCCGTTCGGCCTGTTCCCGGGCGGCCGGATCGACGGCTTCGAGCGGCTCTCCGCTGAGCAAGCGCTCCGCCGTTTCGCGGTCCAGCCAGCTGTCGTGCTCGTCGGCCATCACATGTCCTTCTGCGTCCGCGCTCGCATGTGCGTCACTGCCGCGGACGTCACCGCGCGGCGGCGCGGTTCTCTCTGGGGCGGGAGTGCGTCGAGCACCCCGGCGGATTCCGGATCCTCGCCGAGCATCTCGGCCAGCCGCTTCAGGCCCCGATGCGCGGCGGTCCGTACGGCGCCCGGCCGCTTGCCCAGCGTCTCCGCGGCGGTCTTGGCGTCGAGGCCCACGACCACGCGCAGCACGACCGCCTCGGCCTGGTCCTGCGGCAGCCGGGCGATGAGGGAGAAGGTGCCGTCGGTGGCCAGTGACTCGATGGCCTCGCCGGCGGTGTCGGAGTCGGCTGCACGACCGGTCAGCTCGGTCTCGTCGCCGCCGATCGCGGGACGGCGCCCGCGCATGCGTATGTGGTCGAGGGCGCGGTTGCGGGCGATCCTGGCGGCCCAGCCCCGGAACCGGTCCGCGTCGCCGCTGAACCGCTCCATGTCACGGGCTATCTGCAGCCACGCCTCGGACGTCACGTCCTCGGAGTCGGGGTCGCCGACCAGTGTCCGTACGTACCCCAGCAGCCGCGGGTGCACCGAGCGGTACACAGTCCGGAACGCGGTCTCGTCCCCGTCCTGTGCCGCGCGCACCGCGGCGGTCAGCTCCGCGTCGTCCCCCAGCACCGCGTGCGCCCTTCTGCGCCTCGTCCGGTGCCGCTCGCGCGGACCGGGTTTCTCGCCGTTGTGGTTCCTCGGTTCATGGTGTGCGAATCTCGAGGCCGCGGGTGGTCGGTGTGGTCGTCTGCCGCCCTCCGCAGCCCGGCGCGAAAGGCACGTTACGGCCTGAAACCACTCGCCGTCCATGTCCGCCGAAGATGCAACTGACCCGTGACACAGTGAGGTGTGACAGAAAACGCACCCATGGCGCTGTAGAAGGTACGGGCCGCCGCGCGGCCCGTGCCGCGCGACGGCCGGGGCCTCTCCTGTGGGGGGTGGCGGCCCCGGCCGTTGCCTCGGCGGTGAACGCGCGAAGGCGCCCGAAGGCGCGGATGACCGTTTCTTCCCTGCTCACAGGTGCTGCCCTACGGGTTGGTGCCCCCCGGCCCGGCCGGCTTGCCCTGCGTGCCCGCGGTCCCGCCGACGGCGCCGCCGTCCGGGCCCTCGCCCCCGCCGCTGGTCTCCCCCGCACCGCTTCCGGCGCCGTCCGCACCGCTGCCCGCCGTGCCGTCCGTCCCGGAGGTGCCCGCCGTCGCCGCGGTGTCGCCGCCGGCGTTTCCGGAGGCGTCGCCGCCCGTGTTGCCCGTGTTGCCCGCGCCGGCGGAGCCCTCGTTGCCGGCCCGGCCGGTGGCGCCACTCGCGTTCTCGTCCGGCGTCCCGCTCGCGCCGGGCCGTGCCCCGGCCAGCTGTTCGGCGCAGTACGCGTCGACCTTCTTCTCGCCGCCGGCGACCGAGACCAGCCGCTTCCACACGGTCGCGTCCAGCGCCCTGCCGCGCCCCTCGACCAGCTCGTACGCGCGGCACAGCGCCTCGGCGTCCCGGGCGGCAGCCGACCGCTCCGACCCGCTGCCGGAGCCCGCGCCGGGGGTGCCCGGGGAGGTGCCGGCGGACGCGCCGGAGGAGGCGTGCGTACTCCTGCCGTCGTCCCCGGGGGTGTCGGTGGACGAGCCGGCCGCGCCGATCGCGGCGACCGCGACCCCGCTCAGGGTGAGACCGCCGAGCAGCACGGAGACCACGGCCTTCACCGAGTACCGCCCGAGCCGCCGCCCGCGCGGACGCCAGTCGTCCCGGCGCCGGGTGCTCGCCCGCGCATAGGCGCCCGCCTCCCGCGCGGCCCGGAACGCGGCCACCGCGCGCTGCTCGGCCGCGGCGTCCACACCGTCCCGGATCAGCGCGGTGGCGAGCAGCACCTCGAGGTCGGCGGCGTCGACGGACCGGTGGCCGCCGGGGGCGGGGGCGTCGTGCCCGGCCGCCCGGCTGCCGGACGGAGCGCCCTCAGGGTGCACACGCCGACGGCCGGACAGCCCGCCGTCGCTCTGCCGTTCACCCATGTCCGATCCCGTCCCTGCTCGATCCACTCGATCCACCCGGCCCGCCGCCGGATCCCCGCGGGCCACCGGCGGCACCCGTTGCGGCCGCTGCGATCGCTCCCGTTGCTCCGGGCACCCGGCCCACTGCGGCCGTGCTGCCCGGACCGACGGATACGTTCGGCGCATCCGTCCTGTTCAGACCATCGGCCGCGGCCGCCCCGGCCACGGTGCCGGGGCCGGGCGGCTCGCTCCGGGCGACGCCGCGAGGCATGCTCCGCGCGCCGTTCCGCCCGCCGTTCATTTCGACTCCCCCAGCGTCCGGGAAGCCTCATCCGTCACACCGTCGACGCCCAGCTGGCTCGCCAGGCGTTTCAGACCGCGGTACGCCGCCGTCCGTACGGCGCCGGGCCGCTTGCCCAGCACGCGGGCGGCGGCGGGGCCGTCGAGACCGACGACCACGCGCAGCAGCACCGCCTCGGCCTGGTCCCGCGGCAGCCCGCCGACCAGCTCCAGGGCGCGCTCCGTGGACAGGGCCTCCATGGCCTGCTCGTGCGTGTTCTGCGGCGCGGGCAGCTCCAGGACGTCCTGCTCCAGCGCCGACGACCGGGGCCGTACCCGCTGGCGGCGCAGGTGGTCCAGCGCACGGTGCCGGGCGATGGTCGCCGTCCAGCCCCGGAACCCGGCTCCGTCCCCCTTGAACCGTCCCAGATCGCGGGCGATCTCCAGCCAGGCGTCCGACGTCACGTCCTCGGCGTCATCGCCCACCAGCCCGCGCACATAGCCGAGCAGGCCGGGCTGCACCAGCCGGTACGCCACCGCAAACGCGGCCTCGTCCCCTGCCTGGGCCCGCTCGACGGCCGCGCCCAACTCGCCGTCGTGCGGCTGCACGCGGCGGGGTTCCCCTCGCTGGCCCAAGAAGCATCCTCGTCCGTACGGATTGCGTGGCGGGCTGCGCGGCGGGCCGCGACGGCCCGTCCGGAGCGGCCGGGGGTCGTGGCCGGCGTCACCGGCGCACGACCACCACCTCCGCGGCAGCCGTCACAGCCGAGCGAGCCCGCACCAGGGGGCGCACGAGATGCCACGCCCTCACGATCATCAGCGCCTGGCCGGCCGGAAGTGTCACAGCGCGTGGAGCGGTCCGGCCGTCACCGCGCCTGCGACGGCAGCGTGACGTCTGCGCCGTACGTCCCCTCGGTCCGCTCCGTGACCTGCTGCTCGTAGCGGATGGTCCGCTCGCCGTGGGGGATGCGGAAGGCGCAGCGGAAGGTGTGCGAGGTGATCCGGTGGGTCGCGGGGTCGAGGACGAGCGTCTCGTCGGCGTACTCCACGGTGATGGCGCTCTCGGGGGCCGCGACGCCCGCCGCGCGCAGCTGCCTCAGGGTGGGCCGCAGCTCGCGCACCGCCTTCTCCACGACGCCCCGCCCGCGTGCGGCGGACAGCGCCCCGGGGCCGGTACGGACCCGCAGCTCTACCCGGCCGTCCACCCGGGCCGGGGTGACGTCGCCCGGGCCGTACTCCTCGAAGGCGTCGAGCGCCGCGACCGGGTCCTCGACCCGGTCCGCCTGCTCGGGGTCGGTGAGCGGTCCCCGGGTCCAGGCGGCGCCGGGTCCGCCGCGGCGCACGTGCACGGTTCCGTCGACGACGTAGATCTCCTCGGCCTCGGCCACGCCCTTGCTGCTGGTGGTGGTGCCGGTGGAGTGCAGGGCCCAACGCTCGCCGGTGGTGCGGCGCACGGTGGCGGTGTAGGTCGCGGCGTTCTCCCGGCCCTGCAGGACCAGCCCCTCGCGGCCGCGTACGGCGAAGGTCCAGCCCTTCTCGCCGTTCATCGCCTTCCTCGCGCGGGCCAGGAACTCCTCGGCCGTGGCGGGCGGCGCGGGCACGGCCCGCGGGGTACCGGCGGTGGACGACGGGGCGGCCGGCGGCCGGGGGGACCGGCCGTCCCGGTCCTGGGAGCAGCCGGAGAGCGCCATGCAGGCGCCGAGGACGAGGGCGGTCGCCGTGACGCGCGGGCCGCGCCGGGCCCCGCTCACGCGACGGCCTTGCGGACGCGGCCGTGCAGGGTCAGGTAGAAGCGCTGGAGGGACTCTTCCGGGCCGCCGTCGTGGAAGCGGTTGCGCACCTTGCCGAGGGGGTTCCAGATCCGGCCGTCGGGCATGCGGACGCCCACCGGGCGGCCGAAGCAGGCCCGCTGGTCCGCGTCGAGGTCCACCCAGACCGCGCCCGCGCGGCGGACCAGCACCTCGCCGACGTAGGCGCCGAGCGCCAGCAGGGTGTCGTCGGCGTGTTCCGGGGCCGCGCCGCCCTTGCGCAGCCCGTCGATCAGACGGTCGACGACGCGGAGGCTTGCCACGGAGTAGTCCAGGGGCAGCCGGTGGCGGGCGGTGACGCGGGCGACGAAGGCCGCCGCGTGCGCACGCATCTCGCGGGCGCACGGCTCGCGCTCGTCCGGCTTCCCCATGGGTTCCCACCCTTCGCTCGGTCTGTGGGGAGGCCGAGACCGGCCCCCGACATACCAAGCGGTCGCTCCGCCCGGAACGTCACGCGGCACGTGCGTGTCGCCTCACACACCGCCAACTCACGGGCGCGGTAGACCCTTTCGGGCTCGGAGAGGCCAGGAACGGCAGTTGCGGGAGTCATGCCGGTCCGGCGGCCGACGAGTGACATTTGGCCATGGCTGAGCGCTGAGTAAGTGCCACCTGTGTGACAGGTGATGCTTTCGTGTTCCTTTTCTAGGGGTGGGGTAGTTGAGTCCTCGCAGGACCCATGCGTACAAACCGCTCAGTCTCAAGCGCCGGGCGTGGCTGACCGTCGGCGCCGTCGTCCTGAGCGGCGCGGGCGTCGTGACGTACGCGGTGGCGGGCCAGTCCTCCGCGCCGTCCGGCGCCAAGGCCAAGGTCCGCAAGCCGAGCGTGCAGACGCTGAAGCTGGAGAACCGCGGCGCGGGCCGCCGCGGACTCGACCGGCAGGAGACCGACCGCTTCAGCGCGGTCGTCGTCACCTGGGACAACCCCGACGCCGCCGTCAAGGGCACGCCCGAGGTGCGCACCCGGGACCTGGAGACCGGTAAGTGGTCGGGCTGGCAGGAGCTGGAGGCCGAGCCGAACCAGGCCGAGGGCGCGGAGGGCGAGCGGGCGGCGACCCGCGGCGGCACCGCCTCGGTGTGGACGGGCGCCTCCGACGGCGTCGAGGTGCGCGTGGTGACGGCCGACGGCACCCAGGCGGCCGGCCAGCCGTCCGGCATGGACGTCAAGCTGCTCGACCCGGGCACGGACCCGAAGGGCGCCCCGTCGGTGGACGGCATGGAGCCGGCCGCGTTCGCCGCGGAGACCGCGGAGCCGACGACGGCGACCACGGACCCGACGACGGCCGCACCGTCCGCCCCCGCCGAGACCACCCCGCCCGCCCCGGTCGAGACGGCTCCGTCCACCCCGGCCGAGACGACGCCCTCCACGCCGGCCGACACGACGTCGCCCACCGGGACCCCGACGGAGACGGAGACCTCGGCGCCGTCCTCCCCCTCCCCCACTCCCACCGTCCCCGAGCCCCGTCCCTCCACGGTCGTGAAGCCGCCGGTCATCACGCAGGCCGAGTGGGGCGCGTCCACGGACTACGACGGCACTCCGAGCTACGGCACCGAGATCAAGGCCGCCGTCATCCACCACACCGGCGTGGACGGCGACAACACCCTGTCCTGCGCCGAGTCCCGCGCCCGGATGCGGTCCCTCCAGCAGGCGCACTTCGAGCGCGGCTACTACGACCTCGGCTACAACTTCGTCGTCGACAAGTGCGGCCAGATCTTCGAGGGCCGCAGCGGCGGCATGGATCTCCCGGTCGTGGGCGCGCACAACGTCGGCTTCAACACCGACACGCTGGGCATCTCCTACATCGGCAACTACGAGAGCGCCCGGCCCAGCCGCGCCGCGCTCGACGCCATCGCGCGGGTCGTCGCCTGGAAGTTCGGGATGTACGGCATCGACCCGACCGGCCGGGTCACGCTGACCTCCGGGGTGGACGCCGGCGTCAGCGGCAACAAGATCGACAAGGGTGACTCGATCACCGTGCCGCGCGTCTTCGGTCACCGGGACACCAACTACACGGCCTGCCCCGGCCGGAACCTCTACCCGAAGCTGTCCCTGATCGCCGCGCTGGCCAGGACGCCGGGCATCTCGCACGCCCTGCCCACCTCGGACCACAACCGGGACGGTGTGAGCGACCTGGTGGCCGGTGTGCCCAAGGCCAACGCGGTGAAGGTGGTCCCGGGCGGCATCGACGGCCCGGTCACCTCGGCCACGGTCTCCCTCACCCAGAACAGCACCGGCGTCCCCGGGTCCTCGGAGTCCGGCGACGCCTTCGGCACCTCGACCGCCTGGGGCGACGTCAACGGCGACGGCTTCGCCGACCTCGCGATCGGCGTCCCCGGCGAGGACGACACCAGCGGCCACGCCGACCGCGGCGCGGTCACGGTGATGTACGGCCCGGCCCTGAACACCGGCTTCTCGTACACCACCTCGGGCGTGACGCAGACCGGCGCGAAGCTCGGCAGCACGGTCGCCGTCGGCGACTTCAACGGCGACGGCAGGGCGGACGTCTTCGCGGCCGGCACCGGCCGGGGCGGCAACTGGAACGCCCGCACGACCGGCGGCGCCACCAAGTACGGCACGCTCACCGGCTCCACCGGCGCGGTCTCCTACCTGGACGCCGCGACCGGCGACTTCAACCGGGACGGCTACGCGGACGTCGCGCTCAACTACCGCGACACCGGCGGCGTCGGCCGCGTGCTGCGGTTCGCCGGCTCCGCCACCGGTCTGGCCAAGGTGGGCGTCATCTCCGTCAAGGGCGGCCGTTCCATCGCCGCGGGCGACGTCAACGGCAACGGCTACGACGACATCGTCATCGGCCAGCCGGTCGCCTCGGAGTCCGGCGGCACGACGGCCGGGCAGATCACCGTGGTGCCCGGCACCTCGACCGGCTTCACCACCACCGGCATGGTGACGCTCCACCAGAACTCGACCTCGGTCCCCGGCAGCAACGAGTCCGGCGACGCCCTCGGCACCTCGGTGTCGATCGGCGACTTCGACGCCGACGGCTACGCGGACGTCCTGGCCGGCGCGCCCGGCGAGGACCTGAGCCGCGACTCCGTCAACCGCTCCGACGCGGGCAACGCGATCCTCTTCCGGGGCACCGCCTCCGGGCTGAGCGGCTCGGGCTCGGTCGCCGTCTCCCAGGACACCTCCACCCTGCCGGGGGCCACGGAGTCCGGCGACCGCTTCGGTTCCGCCGTGACCCTCACGGACCTGTCGGGCTACGGCCGCGCGGACCTGACGTTCGGCGCGGAAGGTGAGGACGGCACGGACGGCATCGCCCAGTACCTGCCGAGCAACAGCACCGGCCTCGGCTACGGCGACTCCCGCATCTACAGCAAGGGCACGCTGGGCACGCCGACGGACGGCCGGCTGGGCCAGACGCTGACGCCGTAACGACGCGCCGGCCACGGGCGACGGCCGGGGTCCCGACCACTGCACGGGACCCCGGCCGTTTCGCGTGCCCCCGGGACGTGCGGGCGCCGGCCGCGCCGGTGCGCCGGCTACGTCTGCCGGTACCCGCCCGTCGCGTCCCGGCACAGCAGCCGCAGCGAGCCGTTGCCGGTGTAGCAGCGGCGGGCCTCCTCCAGCGGCTCCCACAGGTGACCGTCGGGCGTGCGGACCCAGTGGTCGCCGCCCGAGGACCACCACTCGCCGCCGGTCTGACGGACGATGACCTCACCGGCGTAGGCGCCGAATCCCCGCAGCACCGTCTCCACGGCGGCGTACGGGGCCGACTCGCGGCGTATGTCCTCGATCATCCGGTCGACGCTCCACAGGCTGCGGGCCGAGTAGTCGAGGCGCAGCCGGGCCCCTTCCCGCATGGTCGACACCACGTCCGCGGCCCACCTGACCGGCTTCGTCGCCGCCGAGGGCCTGATCTCCTGGTGTGTCGTCACAGTCGTCACATGCACAAGAGCGTTCGACGGAACCGATTCGTCACCCGGCTCGCGCGGCCTCCAGCAACCGGCGCGGAACCGCCCCCGCACCGCCCCCGCACCGTCACAGGACCCTTCCGGCAGGGGTGTTGACACGTGGGTGACGCTTCCAAGATCCGCCGCGCTCCTGTTGACGATGAGCGTGTACTTGCATCTCCGCGCCGTGCCGCCCCCGGCCCTGCGCAACAGCCCCGTCTGGCTCCTCAGGTTGTTCGAGGACGACTGGCATGCCGTGCGCGAGCGGATCGGGCGGCACCGGGAGGAAGTCCTCGACAAGGGCTACCTCGACCAGGAACTGCTCTACGCGGGCACCCCCGGGCGCCCCGCGCACGACGGGCCGCCGGGCCACGTGGTCCTCGGCGGCCGTCCCGTCTCCCCGCCGGGGGCCGACCGGCCGCCGTTCCTGCTGCTGACCGCGGCCCAGGTCTCCCGGGTCGCCGCGTTCCTGTCGTCCGCCGACTTCGACGCGCTGTGGCGGCGCGCCCGCGACCGGCTGGTCCCGCGCTACGGCGGCCCCGAGGCGGAACCTGAGGCACGCGGCGCCTTCGCGGCGGCCCACCGCGACCTGACCGCGTTCTACGGGCACACGGCCCACGAGGGCGACGCGGTCGTGAAGTGGCTCCTGCACTGAGCCGGACCGCCAACCCAAGCCCCTGGGCCACTGCCCGGCCGCGCCCGCCGCCCCCTCAGCCGTCCCTGCGGGTGCGGCGGGACAGCGCGGCACGCAGGACGCGCCGGCCCTCCGTGGACACCTCCAGCGCCCGGCGCAGTCCGGCCGGACCGTGACCCGCCAGGACCTCCAGGACCGTGGCCTGACGGCGCAGTTCCGCGGCGACCAGCGGCGACATGCCCTCCGTGCGGCCCTCCCGGCGGGCGTCGACCGCTTCCGCGTCCTCGGCGGCGCCGTCCAGGAGCAGGTGGATCCGCAGCGCGGCCACTGAGCACGCGTCGGCCCACACCCGCAGCCCGTCGGCGGACCGCTCCGCGGGGGCGGCGGCGAGCATCCCGAGCGCGAGCGCCACGGCCTCGTCCCCGCCGGCCGCCGTGTCCAGCTTGCCGCGCACCTGCTCCAGCCGCTCGGCCCAGTCACCGGCGGCGGCGCCCTCGGCGAGGCTCCCCCACAGCGGCCGCAGCACCTCGTCGTCGCCGCCCAGCAGCGGCACGCACCGATCCAAACAAGCCAACCCGCTCACGGCCAGCCCGCGCTCATCGGCCTGTGCGATCAGTTCCACCAGGCTCATCCACGCCTCCCTCAGCGGGTCTTCACAGGCCCCTGACGAGGCCCCTTCCGGGTCTCGTCGCTCACCGAGCCCGCACTTCCCCTTACTGCGTGCGACGAGCCGTGAGTGTCACAGAGGCACCACTCCGAGCCGGTCCAGCAGCCGGAAGAAGAGGTTTTCGGCCAGCGGATCCGGCTCGGCACCCAGCACCTCGACCAGGTCGTCGACGGTGACGGTGTGCCCGGCCTCGGCGGCCCACTCGACGGCGCGGTCGGCGGCGTCCCGGGGCTCCAGGAAGTAGTCCTCCAGAGTGAGCCCCTCCTGGCCCGTGCCGTCGCCGCCGCCTTCGTCGCCCCCACCGGCACCGTCCGCGCCGATGTACTTGGCCATCGCGGCCCGCGCCAGGCAGGTCGTCCACGCCCCGCTCGCGGGCGCCGCCGCCTCCACCACCACGCAGTCGCTGTCCATCACGTACCCGAAGAGCGCGGGCGCGCCCGTCTCCCGGGCCAGGTCGTTCATGTTCCCGACGTCGCCCTCGCCGCTCGGGTACTCCCAGACCTGCCATCCGTCCGGCGCCGAGGTGCGCAGGCGCATCCCCCGGGCGGCGCCGGCCAGCGCCTGCGACTCGGCGAGCGGACGTTCCCCACGGCCCACGACGAAATAGCCCCAGTAGCCCATGTGCTGGTGTTCCCCCCGGTGTGTCGGTTCGGCTCGCGTCCAGAACACCACCACAGTCGCACGGGGGTTCGCAGGCAGATGCGGCAATCCGTCCTGGCCGGCGTCAGCCCAGCCGGTCCGCGAGGGTGCGGAACCGGGCCCAGGACAGCTTCGGTTCGTCCGGGTTCCACAGCTTCTGGACGGTCGCCCGCAGCGGCATCCGGATCCCGGCCGCGACCTGCTCCTGGGTCTGGGAGCGCGGGAGGTCGCCCCAGATCGCGAAGGATCCGCCGAGGATCTGCCCGTCGTAGCGCGCCGGGACGGCGGTGGTGCCGCGCAGCACCCGGGGCGTCCACTGCTCGTAGATCCGCTGCCCCGTCGGGTAGACGAAGGTGAGCGGCTGCCCGAGGACGTAGTAGAGGAATTCGTCGTTGTAGTTGACGACCTTACGGCCCTCCCGCAGATACTCCACCGGCAGGCGGGCGCCGATCTCCTTGCCGGTCCAGTAGGCCACCTGGATGTCCTTCGCGGCGCCCACCGAGGTCCCCCGGAAGAAGCCGTCGTTCCAGGCGCGGGGCGCGCGGCCGTGGGCGCGGGCGGTCGCCGCCCGGTCGTTGAGCCAGCCCGTGGCCAGGTCCTCGACGGTGGCGCCGGGGCCGTGCTCCGCCCGCGCGGCGGCGGCCAGTGCCGGGAAGGACGCCTCCGGGTCGGACACGGTCAGCGCCTGGTACTCGTCGCCGCCGAGGTGCCACTGACCGCCGGGGAAGAGGCCGGCGTACTCGTTCAGCAGGTCGTCGACGATGCGGGCGGACGCGTCCTTGGAGATGTCGATCGCGCCGCGCACCGCCCCGCCGCTCGCGTTGCGCAACTGGAGGTCCGGATGGGCGGCGATGACCGCGCCCAGGTGCCCGGGCGAGTCGATCTCGGGGACGACGGTGATGTGCCGGCTCGCCGCGAGGCCGACGATCCGCTTCACCTGGGCCTTGGTCAGGTGCTGCGCGGAGACGACCTCCGGGTGCGAGTCGGACTCGATGCGGAAGCCCTGGTCGTCGGAGAAGTGCAGGCCGAGCTCGTTGAACTTCAGGTCGCCGAGCTCGCGGATCCGGTCCTCGATCCAGTCGGCGGTGTAGTGCTTGCGGGCGATGTCCAGCATCATGCCGCGCCGCTGCTTGGCGGGCTCGTCGCGCACCACGCCCTCCGGTGCGCCGCCGGCGCCGCGTATCGCCTGCTTCAGCGTGCGGGTGCCGTAGAACACGCCCGCCTCACCGCGACCGCTGACGGTCACCCGGCCGCCGCGCACGGTCATCGTGTAGGCCTCCGGGTTCGCGCCGGCGTCCCGGTTCAGCACCAGGCGCACGTCCCCGGCCCGCGTGTCGTCCTTCTCCCCCGCGTACGTCAGTCCCAGCTCACCGGCTATCAGGCGTCCCTCGTCGGCGAGCGTGGCGTGCTCGACGACCACCCGGTGGCCGCGGGCGGGGCGCCAGCCGGGGCCGCGCTCGGCGGTGTGGTCGCGGACGGCGGGTATGGTCCGCGGCGGCGTGGAGAGCGGGTGGGAGCGGCTGGGACTCGGACGGGGGCCCGTCTCCGGTGACGTCCCGCCGGGCGGGGAGGCGGCGCCGCGGCCCTCGGAGGAGGCCGCCGTGGAATCCGCCGGCGTGTCCCCGCCGCCGTCCGAGGCGGCCCAGATCCCGAGCGCCACCCCGGATCCGGCCACCAGCGCACCCGCGGCGACGGCTGCGACAAGCACCCGCCGCTGCCTCACCCCCCGCACCGCCGCCCGACGCCTGTGCTGCCCGTGTTGCCTGTGCTGCCTGTGCTGCGTCACACCGCCCAACGTACGACCCCTCCGCGGGCGGGGCGTCGACGAGCCGTTCCCAAACTCTCCCGTCCGGGTGAATTCCGGATATTGATCGGACACGTCAGCGACTCACTCGATAACGTGAGGTCACAACTCTCACAGCATCTACCACCGACACACACGCGACGCCCACGAGGACCCACGCTGCCCGCGCACCGTCTCCCAGAACTCTCCGGCCGTGTCGCCATACCCACGCAGTCGCGCGGCACCCCCGACCCGCACGGCGCCCCGCCCTCGTCGGCGCCCCTCAACTCCGCTCCCGCCGCGGAGGCCGAGCGCATGCTCCTGGCCTGCCTGCACAGCCTCCGCTGGGCCCTGCGCGTCGTCGCCCACCGCCCCTACCCCGACCTCGACTCCCTGCTCGCCGCCTGCGACGAGGCGGCCTACGACCTCTCCCCGGCCGACCTCACGGCCGCCCTGGCCGCGGAGTGTCTCCCCGCGCTCCCCGAGGGCACGTACTCCGCCGCCCACACGGCTCTGAGCGCGGCGCACGCGGCGTACGAGGCGAAGTTCGGTCACGTGTTCGTGATCTGCCTGGACGGGGTGCCTCCGGGCGAAGCCCTGGATCACACTCTGGAGGCCATCCGGTCACGTTTGGCGAACGATCCGGAAGACGAACGGGTGGTGGCGGCGGAGGAACTCCGCAGGCTGGCCAAGGCACGCCTGCTGCACGCCCTCAGGGGTGCGGGGGACTGCGCGACCAGCCACTGAGGCCCGCTCCGGCCATCAGGGCGATCTGCTCCCTCGTGGCCGCAATAGCCCGTCCGTACCCGTTTGCCGTGCCAGTTTGATCACACCGCGAGGGCCGCTGTGAGCGCCACAGGCAACCGTGGCTACGATGCTGGGGGCCGGTGGACCGTACCCGGCCGGGCCCGACCGACAAGACAAGCCGGCGCGGCCCCAATCCCCGCTCCCGGAGGAAACTTCCGTGCCGGCTGGAACGCTGTACCGCGGCCGGGAAGGAATGTGGTCCTGGGTGGCTCACCGAGTCACCGGCGTCCTCATCTTCTTCTTCCTGTTCGTTCACGTGCTGGACACCGCCCTCGTGCGCGTGTCCCCGGAGGCCTACGACAAGGTCGTGGCCACGTACAAGACGCCGATCGTCGCGCTGCTGGAGTACGGCCTCGTCGCCGCCATCCTCTTCCACGCGCTCAACGGTCTGCGCGTCATCGCCGTCGATTTCTGGATCAAGGGCGCCCGCTACCAGAAGCAGATGCTCTGGACCGTCGTCGCCCTGTGGGCCGTGCTGATGATCGGGGCCACCTACCCCGTGCTCGGCCACGCCGCTCGTGAACTGTTCGGGAGCTGACGCCCATGTCCACCGCTGAAACCTCCGCCTCGGGCATCGGCCCCGTCGAGGGCGCCTCCCTCTACTCCGTCGACAACCCGGCGCCGGTCATCGACCCCCCGCGCAAGCGCACCAAGAAGACCCCGAAGACCACCCGGGGCAACTTCGAGCTGGCCGCGTGGCTGTTCATGCGGCTGTCCGGCGTCGTGCTGGTCGTCCTCGTCCTCGGTCACCTGCTGATCCAGCTCGTGCTGGACGGCGGTGTCTCCAAGATCGGCTTCGCCTTCGTGGCGGGCCGCTGGGCCTCGCCGTTCTGGCAGGTCTGGGACCTGCTGATGCTGTGGCTGGCGATGCTGCACGGTGCGAACGGCCTGCGCACGGTCATCAACGACTACGCGGAGCGCCCGAACACGCGGCTGTGGCTCAAGGGCCTGCTCTACACCGCCACGGTGTTCACCATCCTGCTGGGCACGCTGGTGATCTTCACCTTCGACCCGAACATCCGCTAGGCACGGGGCTGCGAGAATCATGAAGATCCACAAGTACGACACCGTCATCGTCGGCGCCGGTGGCGCCGGTATGCGTGCCGCCATCGAGGCGACCAAGCGCAGCCGCACCGCTGTCCTGACCAAGCTCTACCCCACCCGCTCCCACACGGGCGCCGCGCAGGGCGGCATGGCCGCCGCGCTGGCCAACGTGGAGGAGGACAACTGGGAGTGGCACACCTTCGACACGGTCAAGGGCGGTGACTACCTGGTCGACCAGGACGCCGCCGAGATCCTGGCGAAGGAGGCCATCGACTCCGTCCTCGACCTGGAGAAGATGGGCCTGCCGTTCAACCGGACCCCGAACGGCACCATCGACCAGCGCCGCTTCGGCGGCCACTCCCGCAACCACGGCGAGGCCCCGGTCCGCCGGTCCTGCTACGCCGCGGACCGCACCGGCCACATGATCCTCCAGACGCTGTACCAGAACTGCGTCAAGGAGGGCGTGGAGTTCTTCAACGAGTTCTACGTCCTGGACCAGCTGATCACCGAGGTCGACGGCGTCCTGAAGTCGGCCGGTGTGGTGGCGTACGAGCTGGCCACGGGTGAGATCCACGTCTTCCAGGCGAAGGCCGTGATCTACGCCTCCGGCGGCTGCGGCAAGTTCTTCAAGGTGACCTCCAACGCGCACACCCTGACCGGTGACGGCCAGGCCGCCGTGTACCGGCGCGGGCTGCCGCTGGAGGACATGGAGTTCTTCCAGTTCCACCCGACCGGCATCTGGCGCATGGGCATCCTGCTCACCGAGGGCGCCCGCGGCGAGGGCGGCATCCTGCGCAACAAGGACGGCGAGCGCTTCATGGAGAAGTACGCGCCGGTCATGAAGGACCTCGCCTCCCGCGACGTCGTCTCCCGCTCCATCTACACGGAGATCCGCGAGGGCCGCGGCTGCGGTCCCGAGGGGGACCACGTCTTCCTGGACCTCACCCACCTCCCGCCGGAGCAGCTGGACGCCAAGCTGCCCGACATCACGGAGTTCGCGCGGACCTACCTCGGCATCGAGCCCTACACGGACCCGATCCCGATCCAGCCGACCGCGCACTACGCCATGGGCGGCATCCCCACCAACGTCCAGGGCGAGGTCCTGGCGGACAACACCACCGTCGTCCCCGGCCTGTACGCGGCCGGCGAGGTCGCGTGCGTGTCCGTGCACGGCGCCAACCGTCTGGGCACCAACTCGCTGCTGGACATCAACGTGTTCGGCAAGCGCGCCGGCATCGCGGCGGCGGACTACTCGCAGCGGGCCGACTTCGTCGAGCTGCCCGAGGCCCCGGAGTCCTTCGTCGTGGAGCAGATCGAGCGGCTGCGCTCCTCCACCGGCAACGAGCGGGTGGCCCAGCTCCGCAAGGAGCTCCAGGAGACCATGGACGCCAACGTCATGGTGTTCCGCACCGAGCAGACGATCAAGACGGCGGTCGAGAAGATCGCCGAGCTGCGCGAGCGCTACAAGAACGTCGCCATCCAGGACAAGGGCAAGCGGTTCAACACCGACCTGCTCGAGGCCATCGAGCTGGGCAACCTGCTGGACCTCGCCGAGGTCATGGCCGTGTCCGCGCTGGCCCGCAAGGAGTCCCGCGGCGGTCACTACCGCGAGGACTACCCGAACCGCGACGACGTCAACTTCATGCGCCACACCATGGCGTACCGCGAGGTCGGCGCCGACGGCACCGAGACCGTCCGTCTGGACTACAAGCCGGTCGTCCAGACCCGCTACCAGCCGATGGAGCGTAAGTACTGATGGGTACCCCTGTTCTGGACAAGGCGGACGCGGCGGGCAAGCCCGAGCCCGGTTTCGCCGACACTCCCTACATCACCGTCACCTTCCGGATCCGCCGCTTCAACCCGGAGGTCGCGGCCGAGGCGACCTGGGAAGACTTCCAGCTGGAGATCGACCCCAAGGAGCGCGTCCTCGACGGTCTCCACAAGATCAAGTGGGACCTGGACGGCTCGCTGACCTTCCGCCGCTCCTGCGCCCACGGCATCTGCGGGTCCGACGCCATGCGGATCAACGGCAAGAACCGTCTGGCCTGCAAGACGCTGATCAAGGACATCAACCCGGAGAAGCCGATCACGGTCGAGCCCATCAAGGGCCTGACGGTCCTGAAGGACCTGGTCGTGGACATGGAGCCGTTCTTCCAGGCGTACCGGGACGTGATGCCCTTCCTGATCACGAAGGACACCAACGAGCCGACGCGCGAGCGCCTGCAGTCCGCCGAGGACCGCGAGCGCTTCGACGACACGACCAAGTGCATCCTCTGCGCGGCGTGCACGACCTCCTGCCCGGTGTTCTGGAACGACGGGCAGTACTTCGGCCCGGCGGCCATCGTCAACGCGCACCGGTTCATCTTCGACTCGCGTGACGAGGCCGGCGAGCAGCGCCTGGAGATCCTGAACGACCGCGACGGCGTCTGGCGCTGCCGCACGACGTTCAACTGCACGGACGCCTGCCCGCGCGGCATCGAGGTCACCAAGGCGATCGCCGAGGTCAAGCGGGCGCTGATCACGCGCCGGTACTGAGCGACACCACCGGTTCGACAGGGCCCCGTCTCCGCCGGAGACGGGGCCCTCCGCGTGGGCCGCACCCTCCGTCCACGCCGCCGGACGGCCCGGGAGGGCGACCGGGCGGCGTACGCGGCCAATCACGGGTTCCGGCGGATGATCGGCCTACTCTGACGGTATGTCAGACGACGAGTCCTACGAACTGCTCGGGTTCGACCACGTCCTGCTGCCCGTCGGGGACCTCGGCCAGGCCGTCGGGTTCTACGAGCGCGCCGGGTTCCCGGTCGGCTTCCGGCTGGACGAGGCCGGGATCGCGCTGCTGAAGGTCGGCGCCGAGACGCCCGGGCTCCTGCTCCGCCTGGAGGACGGCCTCGGGCACCGTCCCCCGTCGTGGCCGTCGGCACGGGTGTGGCTGGAGGTACCGGACGCCCGCGTGGCCGCCGACGCGCTGCGGGGCGCCGGGATCGGGCTCCTCGAGGAGCCGTTCCCCGTGGCCACCGGCTGGACCGTGGAGTTCGCGGACCCCTGGGGGAACGTGATCGGCCTGACCGACTACTCCGGACGCCGAGAGCTCGGCCGACGGCCATGACGGCCCGCAGGCGCCGAGAGCTCGGCCGACGGCCATGACGGCCCGCAGGCGCCGAGAGCCCGACCGACGGCCATGACGGCCCGCAGGCGCCGAGAGCCCGACCGACGGCCATGACGGCCCGCAGGCGCCGAGAGCCCGACCGACGGCCGTGACGGCCCCGTCGGCCGGGGGCTGCGCCGCCCCGTGGGTCCCTTCGTCCGGGGGTTAGGCTCTCTGTCCGTGCCCGCGAAGAACGACGGCCCCGGCGACGGCGCCGCACCCAGCAAGTCCGGACAGACCCGCGCCCTGATCCTGGAGACCGCCATGCGGCTGTTCCAGGAACGCGGGTACGACAAGACGACCATGCGGGCCATCGCCAAGGAGGCCGGGGTCTCCGTCGGCAACGCGTACTACTACTTCGAGGGCAAGGAACACCTGATCCAGGGCTTCTACGACCGGATCGCGGCCGAGCACCGGGTGGCGGTCCGGCGGATCCTGGAGGGGGAGAACGACCTGGAGGCGCGGCTGACGGGCGTGCTGAAGGCATGGCTGGACATCGCCACGCCGTACCACGAGTTCGCGGTGCAGTTCTTCAAGAACGCCGCCGACCCGGACAGCCCGCTCAGCCCGTTCTCCCCCGAGTCGGAGCACGCGCGCGTGGAGGCGATCAGCGTCCACCGGGAGGTGCTGGCCGGGTCGAAGGCCAAGGTGGCGCCGGAGCTGCGGGAAGCGCTGCCCGAGTTGATGTGGCTGTCGCAGATGGGCCTCATCCTGTACTGGATCTTCGACCGCACCGAGGGCCGCGAGCGCAGCTACCGGCTCGCCGAGCGCGGTGCCCGGCTCACCGCGCGGGGCGTCGCGCTGTCCCGGTTCCGGGTGTTGCGGCCCCTGGTGCGCGACGTGCACGAGCTGTTCACGGAGTTCCTGCCGGGCATGACCAAGGCACTGCCCGACCCGGCGCGGAGGGAGTCGGGCACCGGCCCGGCTCCGGAGACCGGCCCGGCGCGGGAGTCCGACCCCGCCCCGAAGCGGGCGCCCGCCGACGACGAGCACCCTCCGACGCTCAACTGACCCCGTCCACCTCGTCCCCGGCGGCTCCACGTCATGCACCAGCGGCCCGTCCGTCACGGCCACGCGCCCCGCCCGGGAGCCGTACCGGGCCGCCGTGACGGCGAGCAGACAGGTGCCCGGGTTCCGGCACCGGGAGGCGTACGCGCCGTCGGCGTGCGAGACCACCCGGCCCACCTGACGTGCGCCCGGCGTCAGCAGCGTGCCGGAGGCGCCCCGCACCGGCTCGCCGCCGGTGGTGCGGACACCTCCGTGGACGACGGAGGCCGCGCCGTCCCGGCGCGGGGCGTGCACCGCCGGGGCTGTGGCGGGGGCGGCCTCCTCCTGCGACTCGACCGCCAGGTGCGGCAACCGCTTCTCCAGAGCGGCCGGCAGCCATCGGTTGGCCTGGCCCAGCAGGTGCAGTACGGCCGGCACCAGCGCCGTGCGCAGGACGGACGAAGTCTTCGCCGACGAGCAGGTCCGTCCCCTCGTCCGTCGGGGAGGTGCCGGGGAGCCCCGCCCCCGCCGGACGACGGTCCGCCCGGAGCACCGGCCGCGGTCGCGGAGCCGCCCGGCCAGGGGCCGGTCACGTCCCCGACGGGACGCGTGAGCGGGCGGCCCCCCACCCCTCCCCCACCCCGTGAGCATGGCGGGACCCCGGGCGTGGCGGGACCCGCGGCGGGGCCGGGCGTGCGGCGGGGTCGGGCGTGCGGTGCGGGTCAGATCCAGGTCAGGCGCCACAGGCGGAACACGCCCGTGCCGTCCGACAGGTACTGGCCGCCGCCGACGTCCTCGCTGGTGACCACGTACTCCTTGGCCTGCCACAGGGGGATGACCGGGACGTCGCGGGCGATGGCCCTCTGGAGGTCCTTGAAGTCGGCGCCCGCCTTGCCGCGGTCGGCGAAGCGCTGGCTGGCCGCGATCATCCGGTCCACGGCCTTGCTGCTGTAGCCGGTGTTCATGGTGCCGCCCGTGCCCACGAGCGGTCCGCCGAAGGTGTCCGGGTCGGGATAGTCCGCGACCCAGCCGACGGCGTACGCGTCGAGCCTGCCGCCCGTCCAGCGCTTCTGGAACTCGGTCCACTCGTGGCCGACGACGTCGACCTCGAACAGCCCGCCGGACTCGAGTTGCCGCTTGATCTCCGCGGCCTCCTCGGCGGCGGCACCGCGGCCCTCGGCGTAGCCGTAGGTGAACCGCACCGGCAGGGTCGCGCCGGCCTCGGTGAGCAGTCGGCGCGCCTTGCCGGTGTCCCTCCTGGGATAGCTGTCGAAGAACGAGGTGGTGTGGCCGGTGATGCCCGTCGGGATCAGCGAGTACAGCGGGTCGACGGTGCCCTCGTAGACGGTGGCCGCGAGCCGCTCCCGGTCGATCAGCCAGGCCATGGCCCGCCGGACCCGGGGATCGTGCAGCGGCTTGCCGGCGCGGGTGTTGAAGTACAGGTTGCGGGTCTCGGAGCTGTCCGCCTCCGACACGCGCTGGCCGGGGTCGCTGGGGTTGAGGTCGGCGAGGACCTTGGGCGGCAGCTGGCGGGTGGCGACGTCGATCCGGCGGGCCCGCCAGGCGTTGTCGAGGGCCCCGGGGTCGGTGTAGTACCGCAGCTCGACGGGCCGGCCCGGGTCCTTCGCGGCGCCCTGGTAACGGTCGTTGGGCGACAGGACCGCCTTCTCGCCCTTCACGTACGAGCCGAGGGTGTACGGCCCGGTGCCGTCGACCTCGTCGCCGGTGCGCAGGGCGTCGTCCGGGTACTTGGTGGAGTCGACGATCGAGCCCGCCCCGGTGGCCACCTTGAACGGGAACGTGGCGTCGGGCGAGGACAGGCTGAAGGTGACGACCTGTCCACTGGCCCGCACCGAGTCCAGGGTGTCCAGCAGGGTCGACGGCCCGACGTCGGAGTCGATCTTCTTGACGCGGTCGAAGGAGAACTTCACGTCCTCGGCCGTCATCGCGCGCCCACTCGGGAAGGTGAGCCCGTCGCGCAGCTCGCAGCGGTAGGTGCGCAGGTCGGCGGCGGTGAAGGCGCAGCTCTCGGCCGCGTCCGGCACGGGCTCCGCACCGCCGGGCTCGATGGTCAGCAGCGACTGGAAGACGTTGCTGAACAGGGCCCAGGAACCGGCGTCATAGGCCCCGGCCGGGTCGAGCGAGGTGACGGCGTCCGTCGTGCCCACCTTGATGAGGTGACCCGACTTGTCTTCCGACGGCAGCAGGAGCCAGCCCGCTCCCGCCACCGCTCCCAGTGCAAGCGCTCCCGCAAGGACGCGCATTCGAACCGACCGCATCGGTCCTGTCCCTCCCCGGCCCCTGCGGGGCCCCATGCCGGTGCCACCCCCCTTGGTGGCGGGGTCACCCAATCACAGGCGTTTCGGGTGGGAGAAGAGGAATGGGCGAGGTAGGGGGAAAACCCTCTAACCCCCCGGCACACCCGCGGTTCGGACTCTTCCGACAGGGAGGGCGAGGACCCGCGGCGACGCACCGCGCGGGCACGGGCCTCCGTTGCGGGCGGCGTCGGGCCCGGCGGACCGGGTTCGGGTGAGGGCTCAGGCCTGTCGGGACGCCAGCTCGATCACCGTGATGTCCGAGGGCGCGCCGACCCGGGTCGGCGGGCCCCAGGCACCGGCGCCGCGGGTGACGTACAACTGCGTGTCACCGTAGCGGTCCAGGCCGGCGAGCGTGGGGTTGACCAGGGAGGCGACGAGGTTGCCGGGCCAGAGCTGACCGCCGTGGGTGTGGCCGGAGAGCTGGAGGTCGACACCGTGGTCGACGGCCTCGTGGATCTGCACCGGCTGGTGGGCGAGCAGCACGCACGCGCGGGAGCGGTCCCGGTCGCCGAGCGCCCGCGCGTGGTCCGGGCCCCGGCCCTCGTCCTCGCCCGCGAGGTCGTTCACCCCGGCGAGGTCGAAGTGGGGCAGTTCGGTGCGGGCGTTCTCCAGGGGGCGCAGTCCGAGGCGGCGCACCTCATCGACCCACTGCTCCGCGCCGGAGAAGTACTCGTGGTTGCCGGTGACGAAGAACGCGCCGTGCCGCGCGGTGAGCTGTGCCAGGGGCGCCGCCGCCGGGCCCAGGTCCTTCACGCTGCCGTCCACCAGGTCGCCGACGACCGCGATCAGGTCGGGCTGGGTCGCGTTGATGGTGTCGACCACCTTCTGCGCGAAGCCCCGCCCGAGCAGCGGCCCCAGGTGGATGTCGCTGACCACCGCGATGCGGTAACCGTGCGCCGCGCGGGGCAGCTTGGCGAGCGGCACGGTGACCCGCTTCACCTTCGGACCGCTCAGCACGCCGTGCGTGCCGTACCCGACGGTGCCCACGGCCGCCGCGGCGGCGGCCCCGGCGACCACGCGGGAGACGAAGAGGCGACGGGAGGGGCCGGCGGGTGCGGTGCCGGCCGGGCCGTCGGCCGGGTCCGGCACCGGTGTCCCGGAGGCGGACCCCGCGTCCGGCCCGGTGGGCGGGGTTCCCGCGCCCGGCCCGGTCGTGGCGGCGGTGACCTGTGCCCCCGCCGGTATCGGCGCGGCCTCCTCGCGCCCCGGCGGCCCGCTCCGCGCCCGCCGCCGCAGGACCCGGCTCAGCACCGGGCGGACGAGTTCGCCCACCAGCAGAGCCAGCAGCAGGTAGAGGGAGAGGGCCAGCCACAGGAAGCCCGGCCAGGCCAGGGTCTGCTGGAGCCAGAACGGCGCGCCGCCCCGCTCGGCGAAGAGGGCGACCACCGCGAGCGTCCAGCCGCCCGCGATCAGGACGACGCCCGCGCGGCGCACCGCGCCCGGCCCCTCGGTGGTGTCACGGAACAAGCGGCGCCACACGTACCAGTTGCCCGTCACCAGGACGGCCACGACCAGCAGCGCGACGAGTACGAAGACGATGACCACGGTGTGCGCTTCCCCCAGTTCGGTCAGGACGTCGGTGACGTCCGGCTCAGTGCCCGCAGGCCGCGCAACCCGATGCCGCCGATGACCGTCCCCCATACGAAGGAGAGGACCGCGAGCGCCAGATGGACCCAGAAGTACGCCGTCGGCTCACCGTCGTCGAACGCGAGCCCGCTGCTGTCCTTGACCAGGTTCCTGACGAAAGTGATCCAGATGACCCAGCTCCACACCCCGAAGGCGAGCAGGAACCAGGAGACGGGGCGGCTGAGCTTCATGCGTCCAGTATCTCCGCCGGTCGGCCGGTTTCCTGCCCGGGGTCGGGCCCGGGGCGCGACGTCGCGCAGTGTGGCATGTACGTTTCCGACCGTGCCCGCACCGAAGAACACCGCCCGCCGGTCCCTGCTGGTCGCTTCCGCCGTCCTGTTGTCCACCGCGCTGGCCGCTCCCGTGGCCGCCGCGGCCCCGAAGCCGTCGACCAGTCCGCCGGCCGCACCGCCCGCGAAGATGTCGACCGTGGGCGGTGCCCGGCTCGGGCAGCCGGGGACGCAGGTCAACCTCGCGAGCGGCGTGCCGGTGCTGCCGAAGGGCGTGACCGCCCGCTCGTGGATCGTCGCCGACGCCGAGACCGGTGACGTGCTCGCCGCGCACAACGCGCACTGGCGGCTGGCCCCGGCGAGCACCCTGAAAATGCTGTTCGCCGACACGCTGCTGCCCAAGTGGCCGCGGTCGGCCACGCACAAGGTGGTCCCCTCCGACCTGGCCGGCATCGGGGCCGGCTCCAGCATGGTCGGCATAAAGGAGGACGAGACGTACACCGTCCACGACCTGTGGCTCGGTGTCTTCCTGCGCTCCGGCAACGACGCCGTGCGGGTGCTGTCGGCGATGAACGGCGGCGTGGAGAACACCGTCGAGGAGATGAACGAGCACGCCGAGGAGCTCCAGGCCCTCGACACGCACGTCGTCAGCCCGGACGGCTACGACGCCGAGGGCCAGGTGTCCTCCGCCTACGACCTGACGCTGATCGCCCGTTCCGGTATGCAGAAGAAGGACTTCCGGGAGTACTGCTCGACCGTGCGGGCGAAGTTCCCGGGCGAGACGAAGAAGAACAAGAAGGGCAAGAAGGTCCGCGAGGCCTTCGAGATCCAGAACACCAACCGGCTGCTGTCCGGCGACGTCGACGTGCCCGTCTACCAGGGCATCGCGGGCGTGAAGAACGGCAACACCACCAACGCGGGCGCCACCTTCACCGGTGTCGCCGAGCGGAACGGCAAGGTGCTGCTGGTCACCGTCCTGAACCCGGAGAAGGACGGGCACAACGATGTCTACAAGGAGACCGCCCGGCTGTTCGACTGGGGCTTCAGGGCGGCGGGCAAGGTCGAGCCGGTGGGTGAGCTGGTGCCGCCGAGGAGCGCCTCGCAGGCCGGTGCCCAGCCGGGCGCGACCGCCTCGCCCGGTGAGGCGGGCGGCACCGGGAACGGGGCGGCGGTGGCCGGGTCGAAGCCGGTGGCGAGCGCCCCGCCGGGGGACGGCGGCGGTGCCGGTGTCGCCCTGGGCGTCACGGGCGGCGCGCTGGTGCTGCTCGCGGGCGCCGCGTTCCTGATCAATCGCCGCTGGCCGCTGCCGGACCTGGTGCGTCGCCGGCCCCGTGCGTGACCTCCGCCTCCTTGCTCCGCGTCGCCGTCCAGGCGGCGCAGAACAGGACCAGTTTGGTGGTGAAGTTGATCCACAGCAGCAGGGCGACGGGGACGCCGAACGCGCCGTACATGCTCTTCCCGGCCACGCCCTGCATGTAGCCGCTGAGCAGCAGCTTCAGCAGCTCGAAGCCGACGGCTCCGGTGAGCGCGGCGACCATGAGGCGGTGCCGGGTGGGCTCGACGCCGGGCAGCAGCGTCAGGACGTAGAGCAGGAGCAGGAAGTCGGCGCCCACGGCGACGGCGAAGGCCACGATCTGCAGTACCACCCCGCCCCAGCCGCCCTTCTCCAGCCCGATGGCGTCGCTGATCCGGCCGACCAGCGCGGAGGCGACGGTGGAGGCGGCCAGGGTGACCAGCACGGCGCCGCCGAGGCCGACGAGGATGCCCGCGTCCTTGCCCTTGCGCAGGACGGGGTTCTCCTCGTCGTCGGGCAGCTCCCACACCGCCCGCAGGCACTCGCGGGTGGAACCGGCCCAGCTGATGCCGGTGAACAGCAGGACGGCGCCGGCGATGAGGCCGACCGTCCCGGCGTTCTGCACCAGGCCGTCGATGTCCAGCTGCTCGGAGATGCCGGGGACCTGGTCGGCGATCTTGTCCTGGAGGGTGTTCTGCTGCTCGGTGCCGAGCGTGGCGGCGCCGATCGCGGCGCCCACGGTGAGCAGTGGGAACAGCGCGACGAAGCTGGTGAAGGTCATCGCGGCGGCCAGCCGTGTCCAGTGCACGCGGTCCAGCCGTTCGTACGAGCGCCACGCGTGCGTGAGCATCAGCCGCGCCGCCCACGGCCCGACGACCGGAAGCCTCTTCAGCCAGTCCATGAACCGACTCTGCCCCCGTTGCCGAAGACCAATGTCCTGGTGCCCCAGAAGCGCAGCGCGGTGCCCAGCGCCATGCCGATCACCGCACCGGACACGATGTCCGCGCGTCGCGAGGTGAGCCCGAGCCCGTAGTGGCTGACGGCCAGGCACAGCAGCTGCACGGCGGCGCCGCCGAGGTTCACCGCGAGGAACACGGCGTAGGGCCGCACACCCCGCACGCGCGTGTGCCGGTACGTGGCGAACCTGTGGCCCGCGTAGGCGACCGAGCAGCCCGCCACGAAGGAGAGCGCCTTGGCACTGAGCGGACCGGTGCCGACGGGGCCGCGCAGCCACAGGAAGAGGGCCAGGTCGACGGCGTAGGCGAGCAGGCCGACGACGGCGAAGGACACCAGCTCGCGCCGCCGGGGGGTCGCCGGACGGTGCGGCCGGGGGTTCACCAGTCCACCACCGCCAGCGCGTACATGGCCGCCCACACCACACCGATGAGGGCGAGCGGGCGGTCGCGCAGGACCACGTCCTCCGGTTCGCCGGCGGTTCCCCGGTCGGCGAAGACGGCGTAGCGCAGGACCGCCAGAACGAAGGCGATCATGGACAGCTGCCGCCACGGCAGCACGCTGGTGTGCGGCACCCCGCCCTCCTCCAGGGCCCACAGGCAGTAACCCAGCACGGCCACACCCGCCGCGAGCTGCCAGACGAAACGCAGGTAGCCGGTGGTGTACTCGGTGAGCAACGCGCGCGTGGCACCCGCCTTCCCGGCCATCTGAACGGCCTCGGAGTACCGCTTGGCGGCCACCATGAACAGCGCCCCGAACCCGGTCGTGATCAGGAACCAGCGCGACAGCGGGATGCCGAGCGCCAGCCCGCCGATCACCGCCCGCATCAGGAAACCCGTCGTGACCACGGCCAGGTCGACCACGAGGACGTGCTTGAGGCTGACGCAGTACGCCAGTTGCATGCCGAGGTAGGCGATCAGCAGCGCGGCGACCGCCGGGGGGCACAGCCGGACCGCGGCCAGGGGCGCGAGGACGCCGAGCAGGGCTCCGGCGGCGTAGGCGACGGGCACGGGGACCTGACCGGCGGCGACCGGGCGGCGGCACTTGGTGGGGTGGGCCCGGTCGGCCTTCGCGTCACGGGCGTCGTTGACCAGGTAGACCGCGGCGGCGCAGGCGGTGAACAGGACGAAGACCAGCGCCAGCCGGGTCACGGCGGACCAGGCGAACAGTTCGCCCGCGGCGGCCGGGGCGGCGATCACCAGGACGTTCTTGACCCACTGCCGGGGGCGCGCGGTCCGGAGCAGGCCGCCCAGGAGGCTGCCGCCGGCGGGTGGCGCGGGGGGCCGGTGAGGGGTGCGCTGCCGCAGAACGGTGGTCTCAGCCACGGGCGCCGCCCTCCGAACGGTGCAGGCCGCGGATCCCCTGGAGGCTGCGGAACCCCTCGCCGGTCCGGTGGGGGCCCGGCAGCGCTTCACCGGCCCGGTGGAGGCCGTGGAGCGCTTCTCCGGCCCGGTGGAGCCCGGGCAGCGCCAGGCCGGCCCGGTGGAGGCCGCCGACCGTCTGCGCACCGGGGACCGCCTCGCTCCCGTGAGGGACGGGGGCCCCGGCGGCCCGGTGGGTGCCGGTCGCCGCCCCCGCCCTCATCCACCGGGCACCGAGCCCCGCCGTGAGCGCCCCCAGGGCCGCACCGGCCGCCACGTCCGACGGGTAGTGCACGCCCGCCACCAGCCGGGACAGGCACATTGCGGCGGCCAGCGGCGCCGCCGCGCGGACGCCCAGTGCCCCGAAGGCCACGGCCGCCGCCGCCGCGGAACTGGCGTGCGAGCTGGGGAAGGAGTGCCGGCCCGCGGTGCGGACCAGGGGCTCGACATGCGTGGGGCGCGGACGGCGTACGACCCGTTTCACACCCATGCTGACCAGGTGCGCGCCCACGGTGAGGGCCGTGCCGCGCAGCCAGGCGCCACGCCGCCCGCGGTCCACGGCGGACCCGGTGAGCCCCGCCGCGAGCCACAGCGCCCCGTGCTCCCCGGCCCAGGACAGGACGCGCGCGGCACCGGCCACGCGCGGATCGCTACCGCACGCCCGCAGCGCCGAAACCACCCGGTGGTCGAGCTTCCGGAGGTCGTGCGGGTCGTCGAGGTCGTGGAGATCGTCCATGTGGACCACTGTTCACGCCCGCACGCGTGGAACACCGGCAATATTGAGCGACATCCCATTAATCACCCATTTCGGGGAGGGTGGCGTAGTTTCACGAACAATCGCTCGCACAGGGGCGATACGGTCACCGACATGCCTGCCGACACCGTTTCCGTCACGGGATGGGGCCGCACCGCCCCCACCGCCGCCCGGCTGATCCGCCCACGGACGTACGAGGAGGCCGCCCTGGCCGTCCGGGAGTGCGGGGCGCGCGGTGGCATCCCCCGGGGGCTGGGACGGGCGTACGGGGACGCGGCGCAGAACGCCGGCGGCGCGGTGCTCGACATGACCGGCCTGGACCGCGTCCACGCCATCGACGCCGACGGCGGCACCGTGCTGTGCGACGCGGGCGTCTCGCTGCACCGGCTGATGGAGGTGCTGCTGCCGCTCGGCTGGTTCGTGCCGGTGACCCCCGGCACCCGCTACGTGACCGTCGGCGGGGCGATCGGCGCCGACATCCACGGAAAGAACCACCACGTCTCGGGCTCCTTCTCGCGGCATGTGCTGTCCCTGGAGCTGCTGACCGCCGACGGGCAGGTGCGCACGGTCGTACCGGGCACGCCCCTGTTCGACGCGACCGCGGGCGGCATGGGCCTCACGGGGGTGATCCTGACCGCGACGATCCGTCTGCAGCCGGTCGAGACCTCCCTGATGTCGGTGGACACCGAGCGCGCGAGCGACCTGGACGACCTGATGGCCCGCCTGGCCGCCACCGACCACCGTTACCGCTACTCGGTCGCCTGGATCGACCTGCTGGCGCGCGGCGCCGCGACCGGCCGCGCGGTGCTCACCCGCGGCGACCACGCCCCCCTGGACGCGCTGCCCGAGGGCACCCGCGCGCGGCGGCGGCCGCTGGACTTCCGCACCTCCCGCCTCCCCGCCGCCCCCGCCTTCCTCCCGGAGGGCCTGCTCAGCCGCACCACCGTGGGCCTGTTCAACGAGCTCTGGTACCGCAGGGCACCCCGCGCACGGACGGGGCAACTCCAGCGGATCCCCGCCTTCTTCCACCCCCTGGACGGGGTGCCGCACTGGAACCGCGTCTACGGCCGGGGCGGCTTCGTGCAGTACCAGTTCGTCGTCGGGCACGGCCGGGAGGAGGTGCTGCGCCGGATCGTGCGGCGGATCTCCGGGCGTCGCTGCCCGTCCTTCCTGGCCGTTCTCAAGCGTTTCGGCGAGGCCGACCCGGGCTGGCTGTCCTTCCCGGTGCCGGGCTGGACGCTGGCCCTGGACATCCCGGCGGCCCTGCCCGGCCTCGGCACGTTCCTGGACGAGCTCGACGAGGAGGTGGCCGGCGCCGGCGGGCGGGTCTACCTCGCCAAGGACTCCCGGCTGCGCCCGGACCTGCTCGCGGCCATGTACCCGCGCCTGGGCGACTTCCGCCGCCTGCGCGCGGAACTGGACCCGCGCGGGGTGTTCACCTCGGACCTCTCCCGCCGGCTCCACCTGTGAGACCGTCGACCACCTCCCTAGGAGCTGTCGTGAAGGACGCCTTCGGCCTCCCCCAGTCCCTGCTCGTCCTCGGCGGCACGTCCGAGATTGCGCTGGCCACCGCCCGGCGGCTGATCGCCCGCCGCACCCGCATGGTCTGGCTCGCGGGCCGCCCCTCCCCGGGGCTGGAGCAGGCAGCGGAGCATCTGCGCGGCCTGGGCGCCGACGTGCGCACCGTCGCCTTCGACGCGCTCGACCCCGCGTCCCACGAGGAGGTGCTCGGCAAGGTCTTCGCCGAGGGCGACGTCGACATGGTCCTGCTCGCCTTCGGCACCCTGGGCGACCAGGCCCGGGACGAGCAGGACCCGCAGGCCGCGGTGCGGGTCGCGCAGACCAACTACACGGGCGCGGTGTCGGCCGGTCTGGTGTGCGCCGTCGCGCTCCAGGCGCAGGGCCACGGCTCCCTGGTGGTGCTGTCCTCCGTCGCGGGCGAGCGGGCCCGCCGCGCGAACTTCATCTACGGCTCCAGCAAGGCGGGCCTGGACGCCTTCGCCCAGGGCCTGGGCGACGCGCTCTACGGCACGGGGGTGCACGTCATGGTCGTACGCCCCGGCTTCGTCCGTACGCGCATGACCGCCGGTCTGCCCGAGGCCCCGCTGGCGACCACTGCGGAGGAGGTCGCCACGGCGGTCGAGCTGGGGCTGCGCCGCCGCTCGGAGACGGTGTGGGTGCCGGGCGCGCTGCGCGTGGTGATGTCGGCCCTGCGGCACCTGCCCCGCGGGGTGTTCCGGCGGCTGCCGGTCTGAAGGGCGGGGGCGTCGGGGGCGCGGCTCAGTGCGCGGAGACGGATCCCCGGTCCACGTGTCCGCCCTGCGGCGGCACGACCGGAGTGCCGAAGGTGAAGTCCCGCAGCTTGCGCCACACGCCGTCGGCACCCTGCTCGTAGAGGGCGAAGCCCTGGCAGGGCCAGTGGGCCTCGTAGTCGGCGAGCTCCGCGAAGGCGCGGTCCATCGCCGCCTCCTCGATGCCGTGGGCCACCGTGACGTGCGGGTGGTACGGGAACTGGAGTTCGCGGGCGACCGGCCCGGAGGCGTCCCGAACCTGCTTCTGGAGCCAGGTGCATGCCTCGGCGCCCTCGACGACCCGGACGTACACGACCGGTGACAGCGGGCGGAAGGTGCCGGTGCCCGACAGCCGCATGGGGAACGGCCGGCCCGCCGCGGCGACCTCGCTGAGGTGGGCCTCGACGGCGGGCAGGGCGGCGGAGTCGACCTCCGTCGGCGGCAGCAGGGTGACGTGCGTGGGGATGCCGTGAGCCGCGGCGTCGCCGAAGCCCGCGCGCAGCTGCTGAAGCCGGCTGCCGTGAGGCTCCGGGACCGCGATCGACACACCGATCGTTACGGTCCCCACGTCGTCTCCTGTCGTTGTGGTGGTGTGGCTCGGTGAGCACCGGGCGACCGCTGGAACGGTCACCCGGTTATCGACTGTACGACCACGGCCCGGTCGCGGGCAGGCGCAACCGGAGTGATGTGCAGCGCTGTGCGGTGGTACGGACCGGCGCCGTGGGCCGGTTCAGTGCTTGGCGGGCAGGAAGCCCACCTTGTCGTACGCCTGGGAGAGGGTCTCCGCGGCGACGGCACGCGCCTTCTCCGCGCCCTTGGCCAGGATCGAGTCGAGCGTCTCGGGGTCGTCCAGGTACTGCTGGGTGCGCTCCTTGAACGGGGTCACGAACTCGACCATGACCTCGGCGAGGTCCGTCTTGAGCGCACCGTAGCCCTTGCCGGCGTACTTCTCCTCCAGTTCGGTGATACCCGCCCCGGTGAGGGTCGAGTAGATCGTCAGGAGGTTGCTCACACCGGGCTTCTCCGCGAGGTCGTAGCGGATCACCGTGTCGGTGTCGGTGACCGCGCTCTTGACCTTCTTGGCCGTCGTCCTCGGCTCGTCCAGGAGGTTGATGAGGCCCTTCGGCGTGGACGCCGACTTGCTCATCTTGATCGTCGGGTCCTGGAGGTCGTAGATCTTCGCCGTCTCCTTGAGGATGTACGGCTTGGGGACGGTGAAGGTCGGGCCGAAGCGGCCGTTGAAGCGCTCGGCGAGGTCACGGGTGAGCTCGATGTGCTGGCGCTGGTCCTCGCCGACCGGCACCTCCTGGGCCTGGTACAGCAGGATGTCCGCCACCTGGAGGATCGGGTACGTGAACAGGCCGACGCTGGCGCGGTCGGCGCCCTGCTTGGCGGACTTGTCCTTGAACTGCGTCATGCGGGACGCCTCGCCGAAGCCCGTCAGGCAGTTCATGACCCAGGCCAGCTGGGCGTGCTCGGGGACGTGGCTCTGGACGAAGAGCGTGCAGCGGTCCGGGTCCAGCCCGGCGGCCAGCAGCTGTGCGGCGGCCAGACGGGTGTTGGCGCGCAGCTCCTTCGGGTCCTGCGGAATCGTGATCGCGTGCAGGTCGACGACCATGTAGAACGCGTCGTGGGTCTCCTGGAGGGCCACCCACTGACGGACGGCGCCGAGGTAGTTGCCGAGGTGGAACGAGCCCGCGGTGGGCTGGATCCCGGAGAGCACGCGCGGACGACTGTGCATGGCGAAGCCATTCCCCTGAGGGTGGTGGTGGGCGACGGGCGGGCGATCAGAGGCCATGGTCCCCATTCTCTCAGGTCTGCGGGGGCGGTCCCGGACGGGTCCGAAACAGGTGGGAACCGATCCGTGCCCGGCGGTGTAACAAGAGTGTGAGGACGCGGGAGGGGGGCCGCATCGTCGATGAGGCCGCGGTGATCGCACGCGTACGCGCCGGACATCCGGAGGCGTACGCGGAGTTGGTGCGGGCCCACACGGGCATCGCGCTCAGGGCGGCTTCGGCACTGGGGGCGGGTGCGGACGCGGAGGACGTGGTGCAGCAGGCGTTCGTCAAGGCGTACTGCGCGCTGGGCCGGTTCCGGGACGGCACGGCGTTCCGGCCCTGGCTGCTGTCGATCGTGGCCAACGAGGCGAGGAACACGGTGCGCGCGGCGGCACGCCGGCACACGCTCGCGGGCCGCGAGGCGGCGTTCGTGGAGGCGGAGCCGGTGATACCGGAATCGGCGGACCCGGCGGTGGCCACGCTGGACACGGAGCGCCGCGCGGCGCTGCTCGCCGCCCTGGAGAAGCTGAGCGAGGAGCACCGCCTGGTCGTCGTCCACCGCTATCTGCTGGAGATGGACGAACCGGAGACCGCCCAGGCCCTCGGCTGGCCCCGGGGCACGGTCAAGTCGCGGCTGAACCGCGCCCTGCGCAGGTTGGAGCGCCTGCTGCCGGACTTCCGGCCGCGCGAGGGGGGTGACCGGGCGTGAGCGGGTCGTACGACGGCGGGCGCACCGGCGACGGTCCCGGGCGTCGGCGTGCGGAGGCCGCCCGGCTGCGCGAGGAGCTGCTGGCACTGGGGCGGTCACTGGACGGGCCGGACGCGGCGGCCGGGGCCGAGTCGATGGCCGAGCGCGTGCTGGCGCAGATACTGGCCGAGCACGTGGCGGTTCCGGTGGCCGAGCAGAGGGACGCCGGGAGCGTCCGGGGTCGGCTGCGGGCGGTGACGCCGGCGGTGCGGCGCTGGGTGCGGGCGCGGTGGCGGTCGCTGGTCGCGGCGCTGTGCGGACTGCTGACGGTGCTCGCCCTGACACCGCCGGTGCGGGCGGCGGTGTCCGACTGGTTCGGCTTCGGTGGGGTCGAGGTGCGGCACGACCCCTCGGCGGTTCCCTCGCCGGGTGCGGAGGTGCCCGGCTGCGGGCGCTCGGTGTCCCTCGCCGAGGCGGAGCGGCGGGCCGGTTTCACGCCCCTGGTGCCGGACGCGCTCGGCACGCCGGACGCGGTGGCGGTGAGCGGGCTGCCGGAGGGGCGGTTCCTGGTGACCCTGTGCTGGCGCGAGCGGGGGCGCACGATCCGGCTCGACGAGTTCTCGGCGCGCTTGGACGTCACGTTCGCCAAGGCGGTGCGGGAGCAGCCGGACTGGCTGGCGCTGGGCGGGGACGGCTCCGGCGGCGGGTCCGCGGAGCCGGCGCTGTGGTTCGCCCGGCCGCATCTGCTGAGCTTCTGGCTGGTGGACGGGGAGGGCCGCCGCTTCACGCGCGAGGAGCGCACTGCGGGGCCGACGCTGCTGTGGACCCACGGCCCCGGCGGCGGGGGCGCGGGCGGCGTGACGCTGCGGCTGGAGGGAGCGGCGTCCAAGGCGCGGGCAGTGCGGATCGCGGAGTCGCTGGGGGAGGTGCGCGAGGGGACCCGCACCGGGCCGGGCGTCGGGGCGGGCACGGAACCGGGCGGTGGGCCGGGCGCGGAACCGGGGGGCTCGGCGTGGTGAGGAGCCGGGCGGGCGTGAGGCGGCTTCGAAGGACGTGCCGCTCTTCGTGGAACTTCGGCGGGTCGGGCGGTGTACCAGAAGTGACAGGCGGCTCGCGGGCGGGCCGCACGGGGATCGAGCGGCCGAGTGGGGGTCCGGATGTACGGATGGACGGGCAGGGTCCGGTACGTCACGGCGAGTCTGGGGGTGTGGGCGGCGGCGCTCGCCCTGACGCTGTGCGGAGCTTCGTCCGCCTCCGCCGGCGGGCCGACGAGCGTGCTGCTGGCCAATCCGGAGAGCATGGCGACGGCGTCACTGTCCTCGGGTGACGAGGAGTACGGCGCACTGGAGCGGCTGCTCGGCCGCCCCGGCGCAGGTACCCGGCGCAAGCCCCCGGAGGCCGAACCGGCCTCGGCGCGGTGGATCACCGTGACGTGGATGCTGCACGACGTGGCGCCCTGGCGGGTGGACCGGGTGTACCCGGCGGACCGGGGGAACACCGTGTGGATACACACGGCGGCGGACCTGGAGGAGCCGGCGAACGGCCACTGGCACCGCGCCGAGCACCCGTCCGAGCTGCGGGCCCTGCTGAAGGAGCTGGGCGTACTGGGCGGGGCGTCCGATGAGGGATCGAGCGCGGAATCGTCCTCCGGGCTCTACCCGGCGCCCTGGGGGGCGGGGGAGACCGGTTCCACCGCCGTCGGCACCCCGCCCTCCGGGGCGCGGCAGAAGACGACGGCCGCGGCGGTGCACGACGGCACGGACTGGTGGTGGGCGATACCGGGAGGGGCCGCCGGAGCCGCACTGGCCCTGGTCCTGCGTCCGCACGTCATGCGGCTGCCGCTGACACGCCGGGAGAAGGAGCCCGGGCCCCGGCAGGAGGTGCTGGACGTGTGAGGGCGGGCCGGCGGCCCGGGCGGGTGCCCGGGCCGCCGCCGATGACGAGGCGTCAGCAGGGGTCAGCCGAGGTCGACCTCGGGGTAGAGCGGGAAGCCGGCGACGAGGTCGGTCGCCCGGCGGGAGATCTCGTCGGCGATCTTCGGGTCGAGGACGTGCTGTGCCTTGGACGGCGCGCCCTTGCTGGTGGTGCCCGGCTCGGTGGTGGTCAGGACGCGGTCGATGAGGCCGGCCACCTCGTCCATCTCGGCGAGGCCCAGGCCGCGCGTGGTCAGGGCGGGGGTGCCGACGCGGATGCCGGAGGTGTACCAGGCACCGTTGGGGTCGGCCGGGATGGCGTTGCGGTTGGTGACGATGCCCGACTCGAGCAGCGCGGATTCCGCCTGGCGGCCGGTGAGGCCGTAGGAGGTGGCCACGTCGATCAGGTTCAGGTGGTTGTCGGTGCCGCCGGTGACCAGGGTGGCGCCGCGCTTCATCAGCCCCTCGGCGAGGGCGCGGGAGTTGGCCACGACGCGCTGGGCGTAGTCCTGGAAGGCGGGCTGCCGGGCCTCGGCGAGGGCGACGGCCTTGGCGGCCATGACGTGCGGGAGCGGGCCGCCGAGCACCATCGGGCAGCCGCGGTCGACCTGGTCCTTGAGGGAGTCGTCGCACAGCACCATGCCGCCACGCGGGCCGCGCAGCGACTTGTGGGTGGTGGTGGTGACGATCTGGGCGTGCGGCACCGGGTCGAAGTCACCGGTGAGCACCTTGCCGGCGACCAGACCGGCGAAGTGGGCCATGTCGACCATGAGCGTGGCGCCCACCTCGTCGGCGATCTCCCGCATGATCCGGAAGTTCACCAGACGGGGGTAGGCGGAGTAGCCGGCCACGATGATCAGCGGCTTGAACTCACGGGCCTGGGCGCGCAGGGCCTCGTAGTCGATCAGGCCCGTGGTCGGGTCGGTGCCGTAGGAGCGCTGGTCGAACATCTTGCCGGAGATGTTCGGGCGGAAGCCGTGCGTGAGGTGGCCGCCGGCGTCCAGGGACATGCCGAGCATGCGCTGGTTGCCGAAGGCCTGCCGCAGCTCGGCCCAGTCGGCGTCGGAGAGGTCGTTGATCTGGCGGACGCCGGCCTTCTGGAGGAAGGGCGCCTCGACGCGGTCGGCGAGGACCGCCCAGAAGGCGACGAGGTTGGCGTCGATGCCGGAGTGCGGCTGCACGTAGGCGTGGCGGGCGCCGAACAGCTCGCGGGCGTGCTCGGCGGCCAGGGATTCCACCGTGTCGACGTTGCGGCAGCCGGCGTAGAAGCGGCGGCCGACGGTGCCCTCGGCGTACTTGTCGCTGAACCAGTTGCCCATCGCCAGGAGGGTGGCCGGGGAGGCGTAGTTCTCGGAGGCGATCAGTTTCAGCATCTCGCGCTGGTCGGCGACCTCCTGGCCGATGGCGTCGGCCACGCGCGGCTCGACGGCGCGGATGACGTCGAGGGCGGAACGGAAGGCGGTGGATGCGGTGGAGAGGGGCTCGGCTGACATGGGGACCTCCGGACGTTGCGTTCAGCGTTCACGGTACGGCCCAGGCGCACGGCACTCTTCCGGACGGTGTGCGCGTCCGGGGGCCGCTTCCCGATGGTCGGTCCCATCCCAGCGCGCCAGTCACGGCCCGGGGTCAGCGTACCGGGCGGCACGCGGTGCCGGGGTCCGGCGTCCACCATGCGGGAGCGCCCGGGGGGCGGTGGTGCCGTGGCCGGGAAGGTCTGCCGGAAGGCTCGCGGCGTCCGGTGCGGTGCGTCGCGAGGCGGAGCACCGCCGGCGTACCGGATGGACTCGGGTGATGCGACAACGCGCAGGGTGCCGTGCCGGGCATCGCGAGCCGGTGAACCTTTCCGGTCGCGGCACTACTGGAGGATCACATGAGGCAGGAAGCGGGCGTACTCGTCCGTCACCAGCCCCGAGGACTCGCGGATGCCGAGGCCCGCCGACTCGTTCTCCACCACCCAGGTGCCGAGGACGACGCGGTTGCCGTCGAAGTCGGGGAGCGGGGCGAGTTGCTGGTAGCAGCAGGGTTCGTCACGGAGCACGGGGGCGGAGCCGGGCTCGTGGACGGTCACGCCGGCGCCCTCGCGGCCCAGCAGCGGCTTGGCGACGTAGCCGGTGGTGTCCGCCAGTTCCCGCGGGCCGTCGAGGTAGGCGGGAAGGAGGTGGGCGTGACCGGGGTGCAGTTCCCAGAGGATCGCCAGCAGCGCCTTGTTGCTGAGCAGCATCTTCCAGGCCGGCTCGATCCACAGGGTGCTGCCGGTGCCGCCGCCGTTGTCGAGGGTGTCGAGGACGTGTCCGGCGAAGCGGTCGGTGGTCAGCCACTCCCAGGGGTAGAGCTTGAAGATGCTGCGGATGAAGCGGAGTCGGTTGTCGACGAAGCGGCCGGAGAGGCGGTCCCAGCCGATCTCCTCCATGGAGATCCAGTCGGTCTCCAGGCCCGCCTGTTCGGCGGTCTCCTTGAGGTAGGCGACGGTCATGAGGTCCTCGCCGAGTTCGTCGGCCGAGGAGTGGGCGAAGTACAGGGGGCTGCCCGGCGGGAGGAGGGCGGACTGCCTCTTCCAGGCGTCGACGAGGCGTTCGTGGAGGGAGTTCCACTGGTCGGCGCCGGGGAAGCGCTCCTCCATCCAGAACCACTGGGGCGAAGCGGCCTCGACGAGGGAGGTGGGGGTGTCGGCGTTGTACTCGAGGAGTTTCGCGGGGCCGGTGCCGTCGTAGCGCAGGTCGAAGCGGCCGTAGACGGAGGGGAGTTCGGCGCGCCGCTGCCAGGACTCGGCGACGGCGCGGGCGATGCGCGGGTCGGTGATGCCGAGGTCGGCGAAGCGGTCGGCGGTGACGATGTGCTCGGCGGCGGCGAGGCACATGCGGTGCAATTCCTCGACGACCTCCTCCAGCGCCTCGACCTCCTCGAGGGTGAAGACGTAGTAGGCGCTCTCGTCCCAGTAGGGGCGCAGGGAGCCGTCGGGGTAGCGGGTGAGGGGGTAGATGAGCCCCTGTTCCTCGACGGTCTGCTGCCAGCCGGGGCGGGGCTCGGTGGTGCGGCGTTCCACGGGTGGGTCCTCCGGTCGGTGGGGCGCTCAGCCGCCGCCGCTGCCGGAGCCCGAGCAGCCGAAGCCGCCCCGGTCGACGGCCTCGCTGCGGCTGAAGGTGCCGTCCTCGGCGTAGCCGCCGCTGACGTCGGCGTCGTAGTACCAGTCGGCGGCGACGCGCTTCGTGGCGCCGGTCTTGCGGCCCTTGCCGGAGGACCCGGAGGAGGTGCCGGAGGACGTGCAGTTCCTGTCGGCGACGATCTTGTAGCCGTTGATGTAGTCGTAGCTGTCCCGGTCCACGCAGCGGCGGTCCGGGTCGGAGCCGCAGGAGGTCAGGGCCGCCGCGAGGACGCCCATGCTGCCGAGCACCACCGTGCTGGACCGCAGTCGCCGTCGTGTCTCCGCCATGTTCGTCGCTCCCCCTTGTGGTGCCGTCCTCGCCTGCCGCCGGACGTCCGACTGCGGGCTCGCGGCCGACAGCCTAGGCACCGGCGGGCGACGATGTGCGGCGGCCCCCCGCCCACGGCCCCGGCTCGGGTGTCCTTTCGCGCCCCTTGGGCCGATGTGCACCCTTGGCGTGGCCCGGCGGGGACGGGGACGGCCGTCAGGGCAGCGCCCGGCACAGGGCTTCCAGGGCGCCCGTCCAGGCGTGGTCCGGTGGGGTCGCGTAGCCGACGACCAGCGCGTCCAGGGGCGGGACCTCGGCGCGAGGGTGGCGGAAGCGGGACAGGCCGTGCAGGGCGAGGCCCTGCCAGGCGGCCGCGCGGACCACCGACTCCTCGGTTCCGGGAGGGAGTCGGAGGACGGCGTGCAGTCCCGCCGCGATGCCGGTGACCCGGACGTCGGGTGCCCGGCTCGCGAGGGCCTCGACCAGGGCGTCGCGGCGCCGCCGGTAGCGCAGGCGGGCGGCCCGGACGTGACGGTCGTAGGCGCCGGAAGTAAGGAACTCGGCGAGGGTGAGCTGCTCCAGGACGCCGACGGACCGGCCGCCGCCCTGGTCCACGACATCGGTGAGCAGCGAGGGGGGCAGCACCATCCAGCCGAGGCGCAGCCCCGGGGCGAGGGACTTGCTGGCGGTGCCCAGGTAGACCACGTAGTCGGGGTCGAGGTCCTGGAGCGCGCCGACGGGCTGGCGGTCGTAGCGGAACTCGCCGTCGTAGTCGTCCTCGAGGATCAGTCCGCCGGTGCGGCGGGCCCAGTCGACCACGGCGGCCCGGCGCTCGGGCCGCAGGACGCCGCCCAGCGGGAACTGGTGCGCAGGATTCAGGAGCACGGCGTGCGCGTCGTCCGCGTCACGGGTGGTGCCGCCCGGTGACGCGGGACCGGCGCCCGGTGGGGAGGTGCCGAGGTCGTCGTACGGGAGGGGCGCGGTGCGCAGACCGGCACGTTCGACGATGTCCCGGTGGACGTCCAGGCCGTAGGGCTCCACGGCCAGGGTGCGGGCGCCGCGGGAGTGCAGCACCTCGGCGAGCAGGCGCAGGCCGTCGGCGAATCCGGAGCAGACGACGACGCGTTCCGGGTCGGTCCGGACGCCGCGGACCCTCGCGAGGTAGGCGGCCAGTGCCGTGCGCAGCTCGGGGCGGCCGCGCGGGTCGCCGTAGCCGAGGGCCTCGTTGGGGGCGCTGTTGAGGGCGCGGCGGGTGGCCTTGAGCCATGCGGCGCGCGGGAAGGAGGCGAGGTCGGGCGTGCCGGGGATCAGGTCGTGGGGCAGCCGGCCCGGGCTGCGGTGCGGGCCTGCCGCACGGGCGGGCGGCCGGGGCACCGCGTGGTCGGCGACCCGGGTGCCGGAGCCCTGCCGTGCGGTGAGCCAGCCCTCGGCGACCAGGTCGGCGTAGGCGTCGGCGACGGTGTTGCGGGCGATGCCCAGGTCGGCGGCGAGGGCGCGGGAGGACGGAAGCAGGGTGCCGGGGGCGAGCCGGCCGGTGCGGACGGCTTCGCGCAGGGCGTCGGTCAGGCCGCGGCGCAGGCCGGGACCGGTCGGGGCGAGGTGGAGGTCGACGCCGAAAGTGGCCCATGGTTTCGCCATGGAAATGGACCATACTCCCGGGCTGCCTCGCTCCTAGGGTCGAGGCATGACGACGACACACGACGTGACGAAGACGGAGCCGGCCGTGGGGTACGCCGCCGAGCCCACCCGGCGCCTGGACTGGGCCGCGCTCGCCCCGGACGTCTACAAGGCGATGGTCCGGCTCGACGCGGCGGCCCGGCGGGGACTGGACCCGGTGCTGTGCGAGCTGGTGAAGATCCGGGCCTCGCAGATCAACCGCTGCGCCTTCTGCATCGACATGCACACCAAGGACGCGCTCGCCGCGGGCGAGAGCGTCGAGCGGATCGTCCAGCTCTCCGCCTGGGAGGAGTCGCGGCACTTCTACACCGAGAAGGAGCTCGCGGCACTGGAGCTGACGGAGGCCGTGACGGTCCTGACGGACGGGTTCGTCGCCGACGAGGTGTACGAGAGGGCCGCGAAGCACTTCGAGGAGGCGGAGCTGGCCCAGTTGATCGCGGCGATCACCGTGATCAACGCGTGGAACCGGTTCGGCGTGACCTGCCGCCTCACCCCCGGCCACTACCGGCCGGGACAGCACCGGTGACGGGACGTACGGCACCGCCCGGCGCCGGGGCCCCCTCCGTGGCGGTCGGCCGGCTCATTCCTCCGAACGGCACAGGGCGGTGAACCGGGCCATGGACAAGGCGGATCTCTTCCGCGCACTGCACCGGCACCGCGCGCCGGGTGACCCGCTGCTCCTGCCCGGGCCGTGGGACGCGGTGAGCGCCCGGGTGTTCGAGGAGGCCGGGTTCCCGGCGCTCGCGACACCCAGCGCCGGGATCGCTGCGTCCCTCGGCCACGAGGACGGCCACACCCCGGCCGAGGAGATGTTCGCCGCGGTCGCGCGGATCACCCGGGCCGTGCGGGTGCCGGTGTCGGCGGACGTCGAGGGCGGGTACGGGCTGGCGCCGAAGGAGCTGGTCGAACGGCTGCTGGAGGCGGGCGCCGTGGGGTGCAACATCGAGGACTCCGTGGACGGGGTCCTGGTGGACCCGCGGCGGCACGCCGACCGGCTGGCCGAGATCCGCTCCGCCGCGGCCGACCGGCTCTTCGTCAACGCCCGCATCGACACCTACCTGCACGGCGCGACCGATCCCGGACGGACCGTCGAGCGGGCCGCGTTGTACGTGGCGGCGGGCGCCGACTGCGTGTATCCGATCGGCGCGCCGATCTCCGTACTGCCGCTGCTGCGGTCCGGGATCGAGGGGCCGCTGAACATGTACGCGCCGCTGGACCGTGACGAGGGCCCCTCGCCCGCCGAGCTGGGCGAGCGAGGGGCCACCCGGATCACGTTCGGACCGGGCCTGCTGCGGCGTGCCGCGCGGGCGCTGGGCGAGATCGCGGCCGGGCTCCGCGCGTGAGGACGAGGGTCAGGGCAGCCACTTCCGCCATGTGGACTCGTGGCTGTCCACCCACTTCTTCGCCGCCTCCTCCGGTGAGAGCTTCTGTTCGGCGATCATCAGGGAGACCTCGTTCTGGTCCTTCCCGGTCCACTCGAACCTCTCGAGGAAGTCCGCCGCCGCGCCGCCCTTCCTGGCGAAGTCCGCATTGAGGTATTTCTGCAGCGGTGTGTGGGGGTAGGCGCAGGCGACCTTCTCCGGGTCGGCGTCGCAGCCCTCCTCGTAGGGCGGCAGCTTCACCTCGGTCATCGGGACCTTCTCGAACAGCCACTGGGGTTCGTACCAGTAGGTGAGGAAGGGCTTCTTCTCCTTGGCGAACTGCTCGATCTGGGTGATCTGAGCGGCCTCGGAGCCGGCGAACACCACCTGGTAGTCCAGCTTCAGGTTCTTCACCAGCGCCTTGTCGTTGGTGATGTAGGACGGCGAGCCGTCCATCAGCTGGCCCTTGCCGCCGCTCTCCGGCGTGCGGAACCGCTCGGCGTACTTGTCGAGGTTCTTCCAGTCGGTGACGTCGGGGTGCCGCTCGGCGAAGTACGTGGGGACGTACCAGCCGATGTGGCCGGTGACGCCGAGGTCGCCGCCGTTCACGACGGTCTTCTTGTCCTTGACGTACCGCTGTTCCTGCTCGGGGTGACCCCAGTCCTCCAGGAGGGCGTCGACGCGGCCCTGGCTGAGCGCGTCCCAGGCGGGCACCTCGTCCACCTGCACGGTGTCGACGCGGTAGCCCAGCTCGCGCTCCAGCAGGTGCCGGGCGACGGCCACGTTGGCCTGCGCGCCCACCCAGGACTGGACGGACAGGGTGACGGTCTTCGCCCCCCGGGCGTTCGCGAAGGGCGATGCCTGCTGGGTCATGTCGGCGGCGCCGCACCCGGTGAGCAGCACCAGGGAGCCCGCCACGGCGGTCGTACGAAGTCGCATGTCACGCTCCCTTGGTCGCGCGGCGTTCGGTGGGCTGGGTCACCCGGTCGAGCATCAGGCCCAGACAGACGATCGCGGCACCGGCCACCAGACCGGTCGCCAGGTCGCCCTGGGCGAGCCCGAAGACGACGTCGTAGCCGAGCGCGCCACCGCCGACCAGGCCGCCGATGATGACGACGGCGAGGACCAGCACCACGCCCTGGTTGACGGCCAGGAGCAGCGCCCGGCGGGCCAGCGGGAGCTGGACCTGGCGCAGTTGCTGGACGCCGGTGGCGCCGAGCGAACGGGCGGACTCCAGTGCGGCCGGGTCGACCTGGCGCAGGCCCTGGGTGGTGATGCGGACGACGGCCGGCAGCGCGTAGACGATCGCGGCGGCGACGGCCGGGGCGCGGCCGACACCGAACAGGGCGACGACCGGGATCAGGTACACGAACTGCGGCATCGTCTGGAACACGTCCAGGACGGGCCGCAGCAGGCGTTCGAAGCGGTCGCTGCGGGCGGCGGCGATGCCGGTCGCGAAGCCGACGAGGAGGGTGACGGCGACGGCCGCGAGGACCTGTGACAGCGTGTCCAGGGACGGCTTCCACACGCCGAGCACACCGATCGCGGCCATGGCGAGGACGGCGGTCAGCGCGGTGCGCCAGGTGCCGATCAGCCAGGCCAGCGCGGCGACGATCAGCAGCACCGACCACCAGGGCAGCCACTGGAGCCCGTCCCGGAGCGGGTCGAGCACCCAGGTGGTGAACCGTCCCGCCCAGTCGGCGGTACCGCCGACGACCGGGACGCCCGAGTACAGGTGGGCGGTGATCCAGTCGACGGCCCGGTTGACCGGCTCGGCGATGCCCACGGCCCAGGCGTCGGGCCACTCCGGGCGGCCCACGAGGCGTCCGGCGACCGCGACGGCCGCGGCGGCGGCCAGGGCGCCCAGCCACAGGACGCGGCTGTTGCGCGCGGGCGTCTCGCCGAGGCGTTCGCCCGCCGCGCCGGTCACCCGGTCGAGGACGACGGCGAGCAGCACGATCGGGATGCCGGCGGCGAGCGCGGCGCCCACGTCCACCGAGGCCAGTGCCTGGTAGACGCGGTCACCGAGACCGCCGGCGCCGATCACGGAGGCGATGACCGCCATGGACAGCGCCATCATGATCGTCTGGTTGAGGCCGAGGAGGAGTTCCTTGCGCGCCAGCGGGAGGCGGGCGGTCAGCAGCCGCTGGCGGGCGGTGGCGCCGAGCGACTCGACCGCCTCCAGCACCTCCTTGTCCGCGCCGCGCAGACCGAGCGAGGTCAGCCGGGCCATGGGCGGGGCGGCGTAGACGACGGTGGCCAGGACGGCCGCGGGCACGCCGATGCCGAAGACCAGGACGACCGGCAGGAGGTAGGCGAACGCGGGCAGCACCTGCATGGTGTCCAGCACCGGGCGCAGGGCGCGGTCCATCCGGTCGGAGAGTCCCGCCGCGAGCCCGAGCAGCACGCCGACGACGGCGGACGCGGCGACCGCGACCACCATCAGGGCGAGCGTCTGCATGGTCGGCACCCACATGCCGAGCAGCCCGCAGGTGAGGAACGCGACGGCCGTGCCCAGCGCGAGCCGCGGTCCCGCGACGCGCCAGGAGACCAGCGCGGCGACGGCGGTCACCCCGGCCCAGCCGACGGCGAGGAGGGCGAGGTAGACGGCGCGTACGGCGATCACGACGACGTTGCTGACGTGGCCGAAGAAGTACAGGAACAGGGGGTGGGAGTCCCGGTGGTCGATGATCCAGTCGCTGGTTCTCGCCAGCGGCCCGGAGACGTCGACGGTCAGCGCCTCGGGCCAGCTGCCGCTCGCCCAGCGTGCGGCGGCGAACGGCACCAGGATCGCGGCGGCCACGGCGAGCAGCAGGAGTTTGCGCACGGCGCGGTGCCTGAGGAGGCCGGGCAGGGCGGTGCGGGGGGCGGTCGTGGTGATCGTCGCCATCAGACCGCCTCCTTGGGTTGCTCCGTTCCGGAGGGAGGCTCCGTCTCTCCTGAGGGAGGCTCCGCCGCGACGGGCGTTCCGGCGGACCGCTGCTGTCCGATGAGCGTCCCGGCGGGCTCCGGCCGCCCGACGGGCGTCTCGTCCGGCGCGGCGTCGGGCGCGGCGGCGGGTGCTGCGTCGAGCGCTGCGTCGGGATCGGGCTTCCGCGTGCCGGCCACGACCGACAGCAGTGCCTCGGAGTCGACGACGCCCACACAGCGGCCCTCGTCCAGGACCCGGGCCGGGCCGCCCGCGCGGGCGACCGCCTCGATGGCCTCCGAGACCGTCGCGTCGGGTCGCACGGCCGGCCCGCGGCCGGCCTCCTCGGCCGAGGCGGCGGGACGCATGGCGGTGCGGACGGTCATGACCTGCTCGCGCGGGACGTCCCGGACGAAGGCGCGGACGTAGTCGTCGGCGGGCGAGCCCACGATCTCCTCGGGCGTGCCGAGCTGGACCACGCGCCCGTCGCGCATCAGGGCGATCCGGTCGCCGAGCTTCAGGGCCTCGCTCAGGTCGTGGGTGATGAAGACCATCGTGCGCCCCTCCTCGCGGTGCAGCCGGACCACCTCCTCCTGCATGTCGCGCCGGATCAGCGGATCGAGCGCGCTGAACGGCTCGTCGAACAGCAGGACCTCCGGGTCGACGGCGAGCGCGCGGGCCAGTCCGACGCGCTGGCGCTGACCGCCGGACAGCTGGGCGGGCCTGCGCTGTTCCATGCCCTCGAGGCCGACCTTGGCGACGACCTCCGCGGCCCTCTCCCGGCGCTCGGCCCTGCCCATGCCCTGGATCTCCAGGCCGTAGGCGACGTTGTCGAGGACGGTGCGGTGCGGCAGCAGGCCGAAGTGCTGGAACACCATGGCGGCGCGGTGCCGGCGCAGTGCGCGCAAGCGGGCCCGGTCCATCGCGCGGACGTCCTCGCCGTCGATGGCGATGGCGCCCGCGGTGGGCTCGATCAGCCGCGTCAGACAGCGCACCAGGGTGGACTTGCCGGAGCCGGACAGGCCCATGACGACGAAGACCTCGCCCTTGCGGACGTCGAAGCCGACGTCCCGGACGGCGGCCGTGCAGCCGGTGCGGGAGCGCAGCTCGGCCGGGTCGAGGGCGGCGAGTTCGGGGTCGCCGGGGACGCGGCCGGCCTTCGGGCCGAAGACCTTCCACAGGCCCTTGACGGAGAACACGGGGGTGGTGGGAGCGCCGTCGGCGGTGGTGGTGGTCATCGCGCACCCCCTCCGATCAGGTCGACGGCCCGCTCACCGACCATCAGCACCCCGATCATCGGGTTGACGGCGGTCATGGTGGGGAAGACGGACGCGTCGGCGATCCTGATGCCCTGCAGGCCACGGATCCGCAACTCGGGGTCGACGACGGCCATTTCATCGTTCTCGGCACCCATCCTGCACGTACCGGCCGGATGGTAGACCGTGTGAGCGACCTTACGGGCGTACTCGCCGAGTTCCTCGTCGCCGGTGATGCCGGGGCCGGGGGCCACCTCGCGCTTGAGCCAGCCGGCCAGCGGCTCGGTCCTCGCGATCTCCCGGGCGATCCTGATGCCGTCGACGAGGGTACGGCCGTCGTAGTCGTCCTCGTCGGTGAAGTAGCGGAAGTCCAGGGCGGGTTTGACGTCCGGGTCGGCGCTGGTGAGGTAGAGGCGGCCGCGGCTCCTGGGCTTGGGGATGTTCGGGGTCATCGAGACGCCGAACTCCGGCCGCTCGTAGCCCAGTCGCTCCGGATTGTCCGTGAACGGGATCTGGTAGAAGTGGAACATCAGGTCGGGGCCCGCGTGTTCGGGGTCGCGGCGCACGAACAGGCCGGCGTCGGAGTCCATCGCGGAGTTCTCCGGGATGGGTCCGTGGGTCTCCCAGACGATCACCGACTCGGGGTGGTCGAGCAGGTTCTCGCCGACGCCGGGCAGGTCGTGCACCACGGGTATGCCGAGCGCCTCGAGGTCCTCGCGGGGGCCGATGCCGGAGTGCAGCAGCAGGCGGGGCGAGTCGACGGCACCGGCGCACAGCAGCACCTCGCCACGGGCGCGGACGAGCAGTTCCCGTCCGTCCTTGGTGCGGACGTGGACGCCCTCGGCGCGGGTGCCGTTCAGCTCCAGCCGGTACGCCCAGGTCTCCAGCAGGAGCGTCAGGTTGGGACGCTCGTCCATCACCGGGTGCAGGTAGGCCACCGACGCCGACGAACGCTTGTTGTCCTCGGGGTGGTAGGCGAGGTCGAAGAAGCCCACGCCCTCGGTGAACGGCTTCTCGTTGAAGCCCTCGACGCGCGGCACGCCGAGCGCGGCCCGGGCGGCGTCGACGAAGTCGCGGGCGATGGCGTTCCGGTCCTTCTCGTCGACCGGGACGATGTTGTTCAGCAGGCGGGCGTAGTACGCCTCCATCTGCACCGCGCCCCAGCCCTGGGCGCCGGCCGCCTCCCACTCGTCCCAGTCGGACGGCAGCGGCTTGAACGCGATGAGGGTGTTGTGCGAGGAGCAGCCGCCGAGGACGCGGGCACGGCTGTGGCGGATGTGGGAGTTGCCGCGCTGCTGTTCGGTGGTGGGGTAGTCGTAGTCCAGTTCGCCGCCGAGCAGGCCCATCCAGCGGCGCAGGGTCAGCACGTCGTCGCGGCCCACGTCGCTGGGGCCGCCCTCGATGACGGCGACGGTGACGTCCGGGTTCTCCGTCAGCCGGGAGGCGATGACGGAACCGGCCGTTCCACCGCCTACGACGACGTAGTCGAATTCATGGGTGTGGTCGGGCATGGGGGTGGTACTCCTCCGGTGATTCGGACAGGTGGACGGGTCGCGGTTCAGGACGGCACGGCCGGCGGACGATGCCTCGGGGCGGCACGGCGCGCGGGCGGTGGACCGGGACGGCACGGCGCGAGGGCGTCGGATCGGGACGGAGCGGGGCGCGGGCGTCGGATCGGCCCGTACGGGACCGCCGTGGGAGGGGTGGAGTGACGTCCGGCCTGCTGCCCGTGGTGGCGGCTCAGCCCGCGAACCAGCGCACCGGCTTCGGGGCGAGGTTCTGGTACACGTGCTTGGTCTCGCGGTACTCGGCCAGACCGGCCGGGCCGAGTTCGCGGCCCACTCCGCTCCTGCCGAAGCCGCCCCACTCCGCCTGCGGGAGGTAGGGGTGGAAGTCGTTGATCCACACGGTGCCGTGGCGCAGCCGGCCGGCCACGCGCCTGGCACGGCCCGCGTCGGCGGTCCAGACGGCGCCGGCCAGCCCGTACTCGGTGTCGTTGGCCAGTGCGACGGCCTCCTCCTCGGTGCGGAAGGTCTCGACGGTGAGGACCGGGCCGAAGACCTCCTCGCGCACGACGCGCATCTCGCGGTGGCAGTGGTCGAGCACGGTCGGCTCGTAGAAGTAGCCGCCCTCGGGACGCTCGTCGGACGGCTCGGGCCGCCTGCCGCCGGAGCGCAGCACCGCGCCCTCGGACAGCGCGGACTCGACGTACGCCTCGACCTTGGCGCGCTGCTGTGCGGAGACCAGGGGTCCGCACTCGACGCCGTCCACGGTGCCACGGCCGAGCCTGATCCTCCGGGCGCGGCGGGCCAGTTCGGCGACGAAGCGCTCGCGGACCGGCTCCTCGACGATGAGCCGCGAGCCCGCCGAGCAGACCTGGCCGCTGTGGATGAAGGCCGCGTTCAGGGCCTGGTCGACGGCGGTGTCGAAGCCCTCCTCGGTGGCGCAGGCGTCGGCGAAGACCACGTTGGGGTTCTTGCCGCCGAGTTCGAGGGCGACCTTCTTGACGGTGGGCGCGGCGGCCCGGGCCACCTTGACGCCGCTGACCAGTCCGCCGGTGAAGGAGACCAGGTCGACGTCCGGGTGCTCGGCGAGCCGGGCGCCGACGGTGTGGCCGGGCCCGGTGACGAGGTTGGCGACTCCCGCCGGGAGCCCCGCCTCGACCAGCAGCTCGATGAGCGCCACGGTGGTCAGGGGGGTGATCTCACTCGGCTTCACCACGAAGGTGTTGCCCGCGGCGAGGGCCGGGGCGATCTTCCAACTGGCCTGGAGCAGAGGGTAGTTCCAGGGTGTGATGAGGGCGCAGACGCCGACCGGCTCGTGTACGACCACGCTGTGCACGTCGGGCGACCCGGCGTCGACCACCCGCCCCGGGGCCTCGCCGGCGACGAGGTCGGCGAAGTACCGGAAGGCGTCGGCGACACAGTCGATGTCGATCCGGCCCTCCTCGAGGGTCTTGCCCGCGTCCCGGCTCTCCAACAGGCCGAGCTCCTCCCGGTCCCGCGCGAGGAGTCCGGCGACGCGGCGCAGCAGCGCGGCCCGCTCGGCGACGGGTGTGCGCGGCCACGGGCCCTCGTCGAAGGCGCGCCGGGCGGCGGCCACCGCGAGGTCGGTGTCCTTCTCGTCGCCCTCCGCGACCACGGCGAACGGCAGGGCGTCCGCGGGGTCGAGGATCTCGCGCGTGGCGCCGGAGACGGCCGCTCGCCACTCGCCTCCCGCGTGGATGGTCTCGCGTGCCCTGAGGTCCGTGTGGTCCGCCATGATCGGTTGCATGCCTTCCGTTCCTGTTCACCACCCGTGGGTCGCACAACCGCCGCCCACGGGACCGGGTGCTCCTGCCCCTCGCAGTCGTTTGCATGCGGAATCCGGGACCGAAAGTGCGCCGCGTCACGGGACATGCGGACATTTTCCCCCGAAGCACCCCGCCCGACCGGCTCCCTCGGGAGTGCGCGCCCGGCCGGAACGAGGAGGACACAGACCGGTCGGACGAGTTGCGGAGGTGGTGCGCCCGAGGAGGTCTCGGGGGATGCCCGGGCGGGCCTCGGAGCGCACGGCGGGACACGCACGCGGTGCTCGCCGAGGTGCGGGCGACGGCGCGGGCATGGGGCCCCGGGGCCCACTCCGGGCACGTTCAGCACCGGCCACCGGTCCGGGAAGCGGCGGAGCCGGCAGACGAAAAAGCCCCGCACCGGGCGGTGGCCGGTGCGGGGTCCGGAGCCCGTGAGGGGCTCGAGAGCGGGTGGGATCAGATGAGGCCGAGGCCGCGGACCGCCTCGCGCTCCTCCTCGAGCTCCTTGACGGAGGCGTCGATGCGGGCGCGGGAGAACTCGTTGATCTCCAGGCCCTGGACGATCTCGTACTTGCCGTCCTTCACGGTCACCGGGAAGGAGGAGATCAGGCCCTCCGGGACGCCGTAGGAGCCGTCGGACGGGATGCCCATGGAGACCCAGTCGCCCTCCGGGGTGCCGTTGACCCAGGAGTAGATGTGGTCGATCGCGGCGTTGGCGGCGGAGGCGGCCGAGGAGGCGCCCCGGGCCTCGATGATCGCGGCGCCGCGCTTGGCGACGGTCGGGATGAAGTCCTCGGCGAGCCACTTCTCGTCGTTGACGACCTCGGCGGCGTTCTTGCCGGCGACGGTGGCGTGGAAGACGTCCGGGTACTGCGTGGCGGAGTGGTTGCCCCAGATCGTGAGCTTCTTGATCTCGGAGACCGGGACGCCGGTCTTCTTCGCGAGCTGGGTCAGCGCGCGGTTGTGGTCCAGGCGGGTCATGGCGGTGAACCGCTCGGCCGGTACGTCCGGTGCGGCGGCCTGGGCGATGAGCGCGTTGGTGTTGGCCGGGTTGCCGACGACCAGCACGCGGATGTCGTCCGCGGCGTGGGCGTTGATCGCCTGGCCCTGGGGCTTGAAGATGCCGCCGTTGGCCTCGAGGAGGTCACCGCGCTCCATGCCCTTGGTACGGGGGCGAGCGCCGACGAGGAGGGCGACGTTGGCGCCGTCGAAGGCGACGTTCGGGTCGTCGGTGATGTCGATGCCCTGGAGCAGCGGGAACGCACAGTCGTCCAGCTCCATGGCCGTGCCCTCGGCCGCCTTCAGCGCGGGGGTGATCTCCAGCAGGCGCAGCTTGACCGGCACGTCCGCGCCGAGCAGCTGGCCGGAGGCGATGCGGAAGAGCAGGGCGTAACCGATCTGGCCGGCCGCGCCGGTGACGGTGACGTTCACGGGAGTGCGGGTCATGGCGTTCTCCGTATGACAGCTGGCGGTTGGGGCGTCCCTGCCCCGGGGTGCGGGATCCCCGCCGCCGATGATCGATCACTGGTACGAATGATCGATCTCTTGGCGTCAAGAGAGATCCAGCGGTCAGGCTATCGCGCATCCGCGACCGTGGGCGGACGGGCTCCCTGTGGCCCGCCCCACAGAGTGACCGGCCGGCACACAAGAGGCGGCCGCCCGTCCGGGAGAGGGGGGACGCGGGCGGCCGCCGGGGGGAACCGACCGTGCCGGACTCCCGTGGGGGTACTTGTCGCGTGCCCGGCTTTTCCCCGCCCATGCCGCTCGTCACCAAACCCCCACGACTCGGTCCGGGGGCGCCCCTCGGCGCCGTGCGCCGGGCAGGACTCCGTGTCCCCGCCCGGCTCGGCCGGCCGTCAGGTCACTCCGTGCAGCCCTTCTCGCCGGAGGCGAGGACCGCACAGGCATTGGCCTGGGCCTCGTCCTTCACCGCGACCATCGGGGTGTACGTGACCGTGTCCCCCGTGTCGGTGATGGTGTCGCTCTGCTTCGCCCCGCCCGAGGTGATCTCGACCGCGTCGCCCTGCGTCGCCTGGGTGATGCGGCCCCACGCCGCACGGCAGAGCTCGCTGTAGCGGACCTCGACCGTGGTGGCGCCGACGGTCGCGGTCTTGGCCGTGGTGACGAGGTCACCGCTGCACCCCATGCTCTCCGCGTCCTTGCCGGTGCAGGTGTCGCCGCTGCACTTCACGCCGGCCGGGAGGTTGGCGTTGGTGGTGGCGGTGGGCGACGGGGTCTTCACCGCGTCGTCCTTCGGGGCGTCGTCGCCGCCCCCCATGAGGTAGAACGCGCCGGCGGCCACCACCAGCACACCCACGGCCGCGGCGAGGAACGTCGTCGCCCGCCGCTTCCCGCCGCCGGAACGGCCGGGTCCACCCGGGCCGTCCGAGCGGCCGTGCCCCGCCGCCCCACGGGACGGCGCGCCCTGCGCCCCGGACGCTTCGGGCCGCCGTGCGGCCGCCCCCGCGGCCCCACCGGGCCCCCGGCGGCCGGGCTGCGCGGACGCGGCGTACCCGTCGGAGACTCCCCAGGAGTTCGTGCCGGACGAGCCGCCCCGACCGCCGTCCTCGCGTGCGGAGCCGTCCCGGGCGTCCCCGGCGGTGGGCTGCGGCGGTACGGTCGGCGCGACACCGGCCGGACCGGCGACGCCCGGCCTGGTGGCGGCGCCGCCCTTGCGGTTCCGGCCGCTTCCGGACGGTCCGGCGAGCTCGCTCAGCGCGGCACGCGCCTGCGAGATCCGGATCGCCTCCATCGTCATGTCGTGCCGCATCTCCGAGCGGCTCCAGGCGCGTTCGGCGAGCTCCCACATCGTCGTCAGATGGACCGGATTCGTCCCCGTGACCTCGGCCAGGGCCACGATCGCGCCCTTGGGCGCGAGCAGTCGGCCGTTCAGGTACCGCTCCCAGGACGTCTTGCTGTAGCCCGTGCGGTCGGAGACCGACGCGACGCTCAGGCCGCTGCGGTCCACCACCCGCCTGAGCTGGCTCGTGAATTCTCTGATCTGCGGATCGAGTTCATCCGGCAAGGCCTTCCAACGAGGCATTGCTTCCCCCCTCTTCCCCCCGGTTCGTGCTGGTATTTCCCTCGCGCATGGTGCCCTTTGTCGAGTCCCGAATCCGGCTACCCACAGGGATGCCGCGAGTCGGGCTCTCAGTTCCCGGGGTGGGGGCGCGCGGGAGTGTCAGGGCTGCGGGCATGCACCGTCGCACGCCTGCTCGCTCGCGGTCCAGTGTCCCACCGGCAGCACGCCCGACCGAACGGAACCCGGTACACGCGCACGGAACGTCCCGATTGGTCCGGCATGTTCGCGCCGACCCCGCCACCCCGCCCCGTCGGGCACCTTCGCGAACACGTCAATACGCTGCCCATGCGTCGGCGGCCGGTCGTCACACGTACACATACGTGGATTCCGAGCGTCCCGCTCACCCCACGGCGCGGGGATCCCCCGACCGTGGCCCGGGCTTCCGGAGCACGTAGCGGAACGGTCACTTCCGTGCCACAGCGGTCCGACAGCCGTTGAACAGCGAGTTCACCGTGCAGGAGGGTTGTTCCACGGCGGCGGCCCGTCCTTCCACGGGGGTGAGGACGGGCCGCTGTACGCGTCGGGCCGGTGCGGCTAGCCGCTCACCGTGAAGTGCAGCGTGTCCTTCAGGAACGGGATCTCCAGCAGCGGCTTCGGCTGCATCATCAACGCCAGCAGCACGATCACCGTGCCCAGCACCCCGTAGGTCACGATGTCCGTGAAACGGGAGCGCACCGCGAGCATGCCCACGTCGGGCACCAGCCAGCGCAGCGCCGCGCCGACCAGCAGCGCCGCGCCGATCAGCAGCGTCCCGACCCGGAACACGTCCAGCGCCGTCAGCAGCAGTCCGCACCCGACCGTGCACAGCACGGCGAGGATCGGCCACTGCCGGGCGGGCGCGGGGGCGTCCCGGGGCGCCGCCCGGCCGCCGCCCTCGGGGCGGGCGGTGTCCCTGGTGAACAGCGGGAACCGGCGCGTGGTGCGCCGCGGTCTGCCCTCGGCGTCGGGCGCGCTGACGGGGTCGCGGACCGTGATCTCCTCGGCCCGCTCCCCGGCGTCCCGGGCGTTGCCGTCAGCCGACACTGCGCTCCGCCGCCTCGACCACGTTGACCAGCAGCTGCGCCCGGGTCATCGGTCCGACACCGCCCGGGTTCGGGGAGATCCAGCCGGCCACCTCGGCCACGTCCGGGTGGACGTCGCCGACGATCCTGCCCTCGGCGCTGCGGGAGACGCCGACGTCGAGGACGGCCGCGCCCGGCTTGACATCCTCGGCGCGGATCAGGTGCGCCGAGCCGGCCGCCGCGATGATGATGTCGGCGCGCTTGAGATGGGCGGAGAGGTCACGGGTGCCGGTGTGGCACTGGGTGACGGTGGCGTTCTCGCTGCGGCGGGTCAGCAGCAGCGGCATCGGGCGGCCGATGGTCACACCGCGGCCGACGACCACGACCTCCGCGCCCTTGATCTCCACGCCGTAGCGGCGCAGCAGGGTGAGGACGCCGTTCGGGGTGCAGGGCAGCGGGGCCGGCTCGTTCAGCACGAGACGGCCGAGGTTCATCGGGTGCAGGCCGTCGGCGTCCTTGTCCGGGTCCATCAGCTCGAGGATGCGGTTCTCGTCGATGCCCTTGGGCAGGGGCAGCTGCACGATGTAGCCGGTGCAGGCGGGGTCCTCGTTCAACTCCCGGACCACCGCCTCGATCTCCTCCTGGGTGGCCGTGGCGGGCAGTTCCCGCTGGATCGAGGCGATGCCCACCTGGGCGCAGTCGCGGTGCTTGCCGGCGACGTACTTCTGGCTGCCGGGGTCGTCCCCGACGAGGATCGTGCCGAGGCCGGGCGTGACGCCCCTCTCCTTCAGCGCCGCCACGCGGGCGGTCAGGTCGGACTTGATCGCGGCTGCGGTGGCCTTGCCATCGAGAATCTGGGCGGTCATGGCCCCATCCTCCTAGATGACCGGGCCGCGGTTCCAATCCGCCCGCATACCGGGCGGGCCCGCAGCGGGGGCAACCCGGCATCCGATCATGCTCCGCCTGCCGTTGACAAGATCGACGATGTTGCACTTGCACAACACATGGGGTCCGCGGCTGGACAACGAAGAGACCGGTCGAGAACGATGAGTGGCACAGTGCCGCAGGCAGAACCGGGGGGACGGACCGCACTTGTAGAACTTCCTCCGCGCCATGCTTCGCGCCGTCCCCGCACCAGAGCGACAACGGAGGAAGTACCGCCATGAGTTTCGGCGACCCGAACAACCCCTACGGGCAGCCGCCCCAGCAGCAGCCCCCCGCCCCCGGCTACGGCTACCCCCAGCAGCCGGGCGTACCGCAGGGCTACGGATACCCGGCGGCCCCGCCCGTCTCCCAGCCGTACGGCGGCGGTTACGTCCCCACGCAGATGCCCGGCATCACGCGTGCCGCGCAGATCATGCTCGGCGTGATCGTCCTGGGTCACCTCATCGTCGCGGGGATGTACGGCTACGCCTTGTCCAAGTGGGACGAGACGATGGCCGAGGCCGGCATCTCCGGCGACTCCGAGGCCGAGGCGTTCGCCGACCTGGGCAAGGGCGTCGTCGTCTTCTTCCTGGGCCTGGCCGCGGTGTTCGCCGTGCTCGGTCTGGTGCTGCTGCTCCAGTACGCCAAGGGCGGCAACGGCGTGCGCGTGTGCTCCATCGTGTACGGCTCGTTCGCGATCGTCACCGGCATCTTCACGATCGCGGCCTACGGTCTCGGCCTGGTCATCCTCGCGGTCGCGATCATGCTGATCGTCTTCGCCGCGAAGCGGGCCAGCGCGGACTGGTTCAAGCGACCGCGCTACTGAACGCGACGCGGGACACTGAGCAGTTCCCGCCATTCGCTTCCAGGGGGCCGTGTCTCACCCGTACGAGGGAGACACGGCCCTGGTGCGTCGCCCTAGTCTGACGGAGTAGCCGTCAGGCACGGGGAGACGCACCTTGAACAGCATCGCCGTCGCAGCTCCGCAGACCACGGAGAACGCGGGGCACGCGGAGCACTGCACCCGCATCACGACCGGACCCGCCACCGGCCGGCACCGCGCACGCCGGCCGCCCCGTGGGGCGCCCCGGTGACCGAGCCCTACGCCGTGCCGGTGCCCAAGGGGTACCGGGTCGGCGTGTGGGAGGTGCGGGAGGCGATCGCCACGGGCGCCTTCGGAAGCGTGTACGCCGCCCGGCGCACCCGGGACGGCGCGGCGGAACTCCCCGCGGTGGCCGCCCTGAAGTTCCTGCCCACCGGCACCGGAACGCCCCGCCAGCTGTCGCACCTGCGGGAACTGGTCGAGCGCGAGGTCGAGTTGCTGCGGCGGCTGCGCAGGCCCCGGTTGATCCGCATGTACCAGACGCTGACCGTCGACGACCCGGGCCACCCGGAGCTGGACGGCGCCACCGTGCTCGTCCTGGAGAAGGCGTCGGGCTCCCTGTCCGCCCTGCTCACCGCCTCCCCCCGGCCCGGCGCCGGCCCGGCACTGCTCGCGCAGGTCTGCGAGGGGCTGGCCCAGCTGCACCGGGCGGGCTGGGTGCACGGGGACCTGAAACCGGCCAATGTGCTGCTGATGGCGGACGGTTCGGTCCGCCTCGCCGACTTCAACATGGCCGCCGAGCTCGAAGGCACCCACGCCTACACGCCCGCCTTCTCCACCCCCGACTACACCCCGCCCGAGCTGCTGTGGTCCCGGATCGGCGAACGGGGCCGGCGTATCCGCCCGTCCGCCGACGTATGGGCCTTCGGTGTCCTCGCCCACCTGGTCCTCACCGGTTCCTTCCCGCTGCCCGGCGCCACCCCGGCGGTCCGCCGCGACGCGGCCGCCGCCTACGCCCGCGGCACCGCCGAACTGCGGCTGTCCCCGGAACTGCCGGACGGCTGGCGGGAGATCGTGCGCGCCTGTCTGGCCCGCACCCACGAGGACCGGATCGGTGGTGAGGCGTTGCTGCGCCGGGTGCGGGCGGCGGCCGGTACGGGGCACCCGCTCCGGCTGCCCCGGCTGCTGCCCGCGCGCCGCCGCTCGCGGCGCGTCACCGTCGCCCTGGCTGCCGTCGCCACGGCCGCCATGGCGGGCCTCGGGTACGGCATCGGGGTCTGGGCCACGAACCCGCCCGGCGGCGGCCCCGACGGCACCCGCGGTTCCGCGAACACCGGCGCGGCCCCCTACGGCGCGGACGAGCTGCGCACCGACCGGGGTGTTCCGCCCGCGTACCGGCTGCTGATCGTCGAGACGGCGCACGACTGCGGACGTGAGGGCGTCACACCGGTGCTGATCGCCGCCATGCTGAAGGTCGAGAGCGACTTCGACCCGGACCTCGCCGACCCGGAGATGGACGAGTACGGCATCGCCCGCTGGACCCCGAAGGTGCTGCGCTGGTGGATGAACGAGGACGGCACCCCGGGGGAGACCGTCCCGGAACCGCCGTTCCCGCCCGCCGAGTCCATCCCTGCGATGGGCCGCTACCTGTGCTGGATCGCGCCCCGTCTGCACCCCGGTCTCCCGGGGGACCGCCGGGTGCTGCTGGCCGCCGCCTACCGCACGTCGTACGGGAAGGTCAACGACGCGGGCGGCGTCCCCCCGAAGTACCGCGACTACGCCGCCCGCGTCGCCCACTACCTGAAGGAGTACGCACCCACGGCCAGGGAGTGAGCGGGGGGGGCGGGCACGCGGTGGTCGTGCGCCGCGGTGGCGACCGCCGCCCGGGGTAGTTACCCGCCCCGGCCGGGAGGACGCCTCGCCGTCCCCCGCGGCCCGGCCCGATACGGCACCGGTGACGCGCTCGGCGCGGCAGCGGGGAGGCCGCCGCCGGCCCGTCGTGGGAGCCCCGGTCCTCCCTGCGGACCGGCCGCTCGGGGTGGGGCGGCCGATCCGTCCTCCGGGGCGGTGACGGCCCGCGCGGGCCGTCACCGTCAGTGGAAGAAGTGCCGGGTCCCGGTGAAGTACATGGTGACGCCGGCCTTCTTCGCGGCCTCGACGACCAGTTCGTCGCGGACCGAGCCGCCGGGCTGCACCACGGCCTTCACACCGGCGCCCGTGAGGATCTCCAGGCCGTCGGGGAAGGGGAAGAAGGCGTCGGAGGCGGCGTAGGACCCGGCCGCGCGCTCGGCACCGGCCCGCTCGACGGCCAGCTTCGCCGAGTCGACGCGGTTGACCTGGCCCATGCCGACACCGACCGAGGCGCCGTCCTTGGCGAGCAGGATGGCGTTGGACTTCACCGCGCGGCAGGCCCGCCAGGCGAAGGCGAGCTGCTGGAGCTCCTCCGCGTCGAGCGCCTCACCGGTGGCCAGGGTCCAGTGCGCCGGGTCGTCGCCCTCGGCCTGGAGCCGGTCGGTGACCTGGAGCAGGACGCCCCCGTCGATGGGCTTGACCTCGACCGGGGCGGACGGGCGGTCGGGGCAGCGCAGCACGCGGATGTTCTTCTTCTTGGTGAGCACCTCCAGCGCGCCCTCCTCGTAGCCGGGGGCCACGACGACCTCGGTGAAGATTTCCGCGACCTGCTCGGCCATCTCCTTGCTGACCGGGCGGTTCACGGCGATCACCCCGCCGAACGCGGACAGCGGGTCGCAGGCGTGCGCCTTGCGGTGCGCCTCGGCGACGTCGGCCCCGACCGCGATGCCGCAGGGGTTGGCGTGCTTGATGATCGCGACGGCCGGCTCGGAGTGGTCGTACGCCGCGCGGAGGGCCGCGTCGGTGTCCGTGTAGTTGTTGTACGACATCTCCTTGCCGTGCAGCTGCTCCGCCTCGGCGAGGCCCCCCGTGCCGGAGACGTAGAGCGCGGCGGGCTGGTGCGGGTTCTCCCCGTAGCGCAGGGTGCTCTTGCGCTCCCACGTGGCGCCGAGGAAGTCGGGGAACCGCGAGTCGTCGACGGGCGCGTAGTCGGAGGCGAACCAGGAGGCCACGGCCACGTCGTAGGCGGCCGTGTGCTGGAACGCCTCGGCGGCCAGGCGCTTGCGCGTGCCGAGGTCGAATCCGCCGTCCTGCACCGCGGCGAGGACGTCCGCGTAGCGCGCGGGGCTGGTCACGACGGCGACCGAGGGGTGGTTCTTGGCGGCGGCGCGCACCATGGACGGGCCGCCGATGTCGATCTGCTCCACGCACTCGTCGGGCGTCGCACCGGAGGCGACGGTCTCGCGGAACGGGTAGAGGTTGACCACGACGAGGTCGAACGGCTCGACGCCCAGCTCGGCCAGCTGCCGCTGGTGGTCCTCCAGCCGCAGGTCGGCGAGGATGCCCGCGTGGACCTTCGGGTGCAGCGTCTTGACCCGGCCGTCCAGGCACTCGGGGAAGCCGGTGAGCTCCTCGACCTTGGTCACGGGGACGCCGGCGCCGGCGATCCTCGCGGCCGTGGAACCGGTGGAGACGAGCTCCACGCCGGCCTCGTGCAGGCCGCGCGCGAGGTCTTCGAGGCCGGTCTTGTCGTAGACGCTGACGAGCGCCCGTCGAATGGCCCGCTTGTTGCTCTCGGCGGTCACTGGATAACTACCTTTCGTCCCTCAATGCGATAGCCGTTGCGGGCGAGCCGCCCCACGACCTCGACGAGCAGCCTTCGCTCGACTTCCTTGATGCGCTCGTGCAGCGCGCTCTCGTCGTCCTCGTCCCGGACCTCCACCACGCCCTGCGCGATGATCGGGCCGGTGTCGACGCCGTCGTCGACGAAGTGGACGGTGCAGCCGGTGACCTTGGCGCCGTACGCGAGCGCGTCCCGCACGCCGTGGGCTCCCGGGAAACTGGGCAGCAGGGCGGGGTGGGTGTTGACGAACCGCCCGCCGAAGCGGGCCAGGAACTCCTTGCCCACGATCTTCATGAACCCGGCCGACACCACGAGGTCCGGCTCGTGAGCGGCGACGGCCTCGGCCAGCGCCGCGTCCCACGCCTCACGGGTCGCGTAGTCCTTCACCCTGCACACGAAGGTCGGCAGCCCGGCGCGCTCGGCGCGGGCCAGCCCCTCGATGCCCTCGCGGTCGGCGCCTACGGCCACGACCTCGGCCCCGTACGCCTCGGCTCCGACGGCGGCGATCTCGTCGAGCAGGGCCTGGAGATTGGTGCCGGATCCGGAGACCAGCACGACGAGACGCCTGGCGCGCTCGGCCACGGGCTTGGCGGCCACGGTGGGGCCCTTTCTCGGGGAGCGTCTGTACGGTCGGCGGGCACAGCGCTTTGTACATTCACACGAATGCTTCGCACTCCCGGATACGGGGAAGCCTACGAAGCGGCCGACCGTCAGCAACGATACCGGCACACCGGGCGGCCCCCACGGGACGGGGGCATGGCCGGAAGGTAGCGTCTGGGAAGAGCCGGCCCGGGCGCGCCCGGGGCGTGCTCGGGAACGTCACCTGCGCACCGAGCGTTCACGGGATGACGGACCCGGGTCCGACAGCCGCCGGACATCCCACGGCTGACCGGCTCGGCCGTAGTCGATACGTCGTGCGAGGCGGGCGGATCACGCCGTCCCACGTCGTGCTTCATTAAGGGGAAGACGCTCACTTGATGCCGGACCGCAGCCTGCGACTCCTCACGTTCCCCCAGCAGTCGGCGCAGGGAGGGGAGCGTGGCGCCGTGCTGCTCCGGGAGCGCCCCGCCTCGCCTCCCGACGCGCCCCAGGGCCAGGGCGGCGGCGACGGCCGGCGCCGCGGCTCCGAGGGTTCCCAGGGCTCTCACGAGGACAATCCGTTCGCCCCGCCGCCGGAGGGCACTCCGGACCGGCCCTGGCAGCCCCGGCACCCGTCCGGTGGCGAGGGCGGGGACGGCTCGCGCGGGAACGGCGGCCGCTCCCCCTGGGGCCGCAACTGGAGCGATCGCCAGCCCGGCCGCTCCCCCGGCGGCTTCGGCGAGCGTCCGCGCCGGCCGGAGGGCCAGGGCGACGGCCCCCAGGGGTCCGGCCTGCGCTGGGACCCCACGGACCCGGCCCAGCGCCGGGCGCGCTACGCGCTGCTGTCCGGCATGTGGGCCTTCTTCTTCGCCCTGTTCAGCTGGCCCTACGTGGCCCTGCTGCTGGGCTCGCTGGCCCTGTACTGGGCCATCAGCGCCCTGCGCGCCAAGCCCCGCCGCCCCGACCCCGACTCCCCCGCCCCCGGACCGCAGGGCCGCCCCCAGACCACGGCGGCGGTGAGCGGCCTGGTCACGGGATCCCTGGCCCTGGCGCTGGTCGCTGCGTCCTTCACGGCGCAGCTGGTCTACCGCGACTACTACACGTGCAGGAACGACGCCCTCACCCAGGAGGCGAGGCAGTCGTGCAGCGAACTCCTCCCGGAGGAGCTGAGGGGCCTGCTGGGCATGGAGGACTGAGCCGACGGCGGCAGGAGGGAGGCCCCGGCGGCCGGCGGGGCTGGACCGGTGGGTCGCGCCCGCGCCGTGGCCGAGCGGCCGAGCGGCCGAGTTACCGGGGAGGTGTGCACGACGGGGCCGGGCTCCCGGAGAGCCGAGCCCGATGAGCCGTCGCCCCCGGAGTGTGGGCCGCCACGGGGAAGGCCCGGGGCAGGACAGCGTGCGGGCCCCGTGGGGCACCGGCCATCCGAGTCCACAGAACCGACCGGCGCCCGTGCACCCGGCCCTTGAGGGGTCCGCCGACGCAAGCCGCCGATACCCCGCGGACGTCCCGGAACCAACGGGCCCTCGGCCCTGGAGTCCGGATCGCGACGGGGTCCGGAGCGAGCCACCGCCGGACGGCCCGAGGCCCAGCAGCGTGCGGACCCCGTGGGCACAGGCCCACGCGAGTCCACCGGGTACCGGACGCCGCAGACTGCGAGCCGCCGCAGCAGAACCGACCGGCGCCCGTGCACCCGGCCCTTGAGGGGTCCGCCGACGCAAGCCGCCGATACCCCGCGGACGTCCCGGAACCAACGGGCCCTCGGCCCTGAAGCGCGGGTCGTGGCTGCCGGGCGGGCTCCAGGTCCTCGGCTGTGCGGAATCACCCCGTCGGGGGATGCTCGCAACCGGTGGTCCGCGCGGGTGGTGCGTGGGTCGGAGATGGAGTCGGCTCAGGGGGCGTTCGGATCGTCGGCCGGGTCCGGAGGCGTCGTCCCGGCCGGGCGTGAGGGTTCGCCGTCTGCCGGACCGCCGGTGCGGTCGGCGCGGGGCTGCGCGGCCGTGGCAGGTCCGAAGGCGGGTCCGGGTGCAGGGGCGGGTCCGGGTGCGGGGGCGGGTCCGGGTGCGGGGGCGGGTCCGGGTGCGGGGGCGGGCCCGGGTGCGGGGGCGGGCCCGGGTGCGGGGGTGGATCCCCGTGCGGGATCCACGGGCAGGAAGTCGTAGAGAGCGGCGGCGCCGGTGCCCGTGTCGGCCGGGTGCCGGTGGTCGAGCTCGTGGGGCAGCGGGTGGGACGCGTCCGCGTCGGCCCGGGGACGCGGTGACGTGGCCTGCTGCGCTCCGTCCCCGATGGTCGCCCACGCCACGGCGCCGGCGTCGGTGTCGCCCTCGTCCCCGCGCCGCGACCGGTCGGCCCAGCGGCGCCACGGCACCCTGGCCCGTCGCGCCGCCGGGAGCCCGTCCTCCAGGGAGCCCGAACGCGGCCTCCCGATCCCCCGTCGGCCCCGGTCGTCCGGTCCGCCGCCGGACTCCGGCCCCGCGTCCTCCTGTTCGACACCTCGTCCGCCGTCGAACCACACCCCCCGGTCGCCGTCCCCGTCCCCGGCCGCCCTCGGCCGCCTGCCGCGCCACGCCCGTACTGCCAGTGCGCTCGCCGCCGACACCGGGCCGGTCCAGAGCAGCGTCGCGGCCCCCACCTGCCACCACACCGGGCCGAAACGGGAGAGGGTGGCGGTGCCCAGGGGGCCGCCGGCCAGGGCGGCCAAGAGGGCGGCGGTGGCCGCGCACAGTGCCGCCGCCAGCAGGGCCGCACCGGTCGTGCGGCCCAGGGACCAGCGCACGCGGGGGGCGGAGCCGGGCCGCCCCCCGCCGCTCCGCTCGGCCCGGACCCCCGCCGCGCCGCCTCCCACGACCCGGCCCACCGCCACCGCGGCCACCAGCGGGATGACTCCGGCCGTCCAGTTCACCGGCGTCCCCCCACCCGCGTCCGGCACCGCCGCCAGCAGCGGGAACACCGGTGGCACCGCGGGCGGGGCCGAGGCGAGCGGGGTCACGACGTTGCCGGTGCCGAGGACGAAACCCGGCCCGAGGGCGTACGCCGCAGCCCACACCGCGGCGTTCGGCAGCAGCGTCACCGCCAGCGCCAGCACCGCACACCACCCCGGCCAGCTCTCCGCCAGCCGCAGGAAGGCGTCCCGCGTCCGTCCGCCGTGCACGCCCAGCGACACCGCCAGCAGCAGCGCCCCGCCCGCCACCAGCACCGTCACCCCGGCTGCCGCCGCCCGTGCCGCAACGCCCGCACGTCCGTCGGGGCCGAGGAGGAGGTGGCGCAGCCCCCTCGACAGGACGGTGCCCAGGGCCCGTTCCAGTGGCGCGTTCGGACGGCCGTACGCCGTCCACACCCCTGCTCCGGCCGCCAGCACGGCGACCAGCGGCACGCACACCCCCGCCCACGGCCACGACGGCCGCAGCCCACCCTGGGCGGCGTGCAGCGCGGCGGGCACACCGACGGTGAGGTAGCCGAGGACCACGCCCGTCCCCACCGAACGGCCGGAGGCGAGCGACGGGCCGTGTCCCGGGTCCGCCCCGTCCGACGCGTCCAGGTGCCCCGCGGTCCCGTCCGTGGCGTCGCGGGCCGCGCGGTGCACCAGCCACACCGGCACCGCGAGCAGCAGCAGCGGCACGACCCCCACGGGCACAGGCCCCCCGGAGAGGGTGTCCGTGCGGACGAGTTCCACGCCGTGCGCCAGCAGCCACAGCGCCGCCGCGACGTGCAGCGCGCCGCCGGGCCCGCTGTCCGGGTACGGCGAGCCGATCCACAGCACCATCACCAGCACGGTGAACGCCGCGAGCCCCAGCCCCGCGGCGAGGGCACCGCCGAGGAGGCCGGCGGCCAGTGCGGGGAAACGGTCGGGCATCCGGGTGAGCCGCCGGGCGGGTGTCGTGCGGCGAGCGGTCGTCGGGATCACGACCGCCATGCTCCCAACGACACGCGCTTTCCCGGCGCAACAGGCGAAGATCCGCCGTGTCGCTCAATATACGTTTATGTTCTTTTTTGTACGAAGGGGTGTCCTGTGAGACGGAGCCCTGCCACCCCCCTCCCCCCGCCCGAGGAACGCCGACGCCTGCGTGAGGCAGCCACGCTGACGCACGCTCAGCTCGCCGCACGGGTGGGCGTCGGCCACGAGACGGTGCGGGCGTGGGAGTCCGGCCGCACGGCACCGCAGGGCCGGAAGGGGGAGGCGTACGCGAAACTGCTCGCCTCGCTGGCGCGGGCCGCCGAGCCCGTCACCGACGAGGCCGCCGGACGTCAGGAGGGGCAGCCCGGGCAGCCGGTGACGGTCCGTCCGGAAGGGCTCGCCGGGGACGGCCGTCACCAACCGGTCGCACCGGAGCCCGCCGCGTCCACCCAGGCGCCCCCTCCCTCCACCTCTCCCGAGCCCCCGCCGCCTCCCACGTCCCCGCAGGCGTCCGCCCCCTCCCCGCAAGCGTCCTCCACCCCCTCGGAGCCGGCCGCACTCCACGACGAGGACCAGCGCGCCCTGACACCGACTCAGGCCTTCGACGCGCTCTACGCCTTCTGCGCCCCCGCCCTCGCCCGGCAGGCGTATCTGCTCACCGGCCGCCGCGAACTGGCCCGCGAATCGGTCGAGCGGGCCTTCCAGCTCGCCTGGGAACGCTGGCCCGAGGTGGCCCGCGACCCCGACCCGGCGGGCTGGGTGCGCGCCGCGGCGTACGAGTGGGCGCTGTCCCCGTGGCACCGCTTCCGCCCCCGCTACCGGAACCCCGAGCCCCCGCCCGCCGACGCGTCCGACCGCACCCTGCTGGAGGTCCTGCTGCGGCTCCCGCCGCACCGGCGCCGCACCCTCGTGCTCCACGACGGTGTCGGCCTCGGCCTGCCGGAGACGGCGGCCGAGACGGAGGCGACCACCTCGGCGGCGGCCGTACGGCTGCTTCAGGCGCGGGAGACCGTCGCCGCCCGGCTGCCGCAGCTGGCCGATCCGCGGGAGCTGCACGAGCGGCTGACCGAACTGGCGTCCTCCGAGCGCCTGCGCACCGCACAACCGCCCGCCGTCCGGGACGGCAGCGAGCGCCGGGCGTGTTTCTGGACCCGTGCGGCCATCGCCTTCACAGCCGTCCTGATCGGCACGACGGCACTGACCCTGCGTACCGCGCCCACGCGCTACGAACCGCCGGTGCCCCCCGGTGAGACCGTCCAGGGCGTGCCCCCGCCGATGGCTCCCGGCCCGCTCTCGGAGCGGGAGCGGGATCTGCGCGCCAAGCTCCGCAAGGAGTTCCAGCACGGCCCGCAACGAATCGCCCCCGAGTCGCGCTGAGCGCCCGCGGCGCCCGGACGGTGTCCGGCGGCGCACACACGACGGTGGGCCCGTCCCCCTCGCGGGGAACGGGCCCACCGTGTGCCGTACGGGCCGGCCGCACCGGGCGGCCGGGGCGGTCCGGCGGGTCAGCCGGCGAGGATCTCGCGCGCCAGCTTCGCCGTCTCGGTCGGCGTCTTGCCGACCTTGACGCCGGCGGCCTCGAGGGCCTCCTTCTTGGCCTGGGCGGTGCCGGAGGAACCGGAGACGATGGCGCCGGCGTGGCCCATGGTCTTGCCCTCGGGCGCGGTGAAGCCCGCGACGTAGCCGACGACCGGCTTGGTCACGTTCTCCTTGATGAAGGCCGCGGCCCGCTCCTCGGCATCGCCGCCGATCTCACCGATCATGACGATCAGGTCGGTGTCGGGGTCGTTCTGGAAGGCGGCGAGGGCGTCGATGTGGGTGGTGCCGATGATCGGGTCACCGCCGATGCCGACGCAGGTCGAGAAGCCGATGTCGCGCAGCTCGTACATCATCTGGTACGTCAGCGTGCCGGACTTCGAGACCAGGCCGATGCGGCCCGGCTTGGTGATGTCGCCCGGGATGATGCCGACGTTCGAGCCGCCCGGGGTGATGATGCCGGGGCAGTTCGGGCCGATGATGCGGGTCTTGTTGCCCTTCTTGCCGGCGTACGCCCAGAAGGCGGCCGTGTCGTGCACGGCGATGCCCTCGGTGATCACGACGGCCAGCGGGATCTCGGCGTCGATGGCCTCGACGACGGCGTCCTTGGTGAACTTCTCCGGCACGAAGATGACGGAGACGTTGGCGCCGGTCTTCTCGATGGCCTCCTTGACGGTGCCGAAGACCGGTACCTCGGTGCCGTCGAAGTCCACGGTCTGACCCGCCTTGCGCGGGTTCACGCCGCCCACGACGTTGGTGCCGTCACCGAGCATGAGCTTGGTGTGCTTCATGCCGGTGGCGCCGGTCATGCCCTGGACGATGACCTTGCTGTCCTTGTTGAGCCAGATAGACATGGTGTGTGGATGTCCTCGTCCTCGGTGCTTACTTGGCGGCTGCGGCGAGCTCGGCGGCCTTGTCGGCCGCACCGTCCATCGTGTCGACGCGCTGCACCAGCGGGTGGTTGGCGTCGGTGAGGATCTTCCGGCCCAGCTCGGCGTTGTTGCCGTCGAGACGGACGACGAGGGGCTTGGTGACCTCCTCGCCGCGGTCCTCCAGGAGCTTCAGGGCCTGGACGATGCCGTTGGCGACCTCGTCGCAGGCGGTGATGCCGCCGAAGACGTTGACGAAGACGGACTTGACGTCCGGGTCGCCGAGGATGATCTCCAGGCCGTTCGCCATCACCTGGGCGGAGGCGCCACCGCCGATGTCCAGGAAGTTGGCGGGCTTGACGCCACCGTGCGCCTCACCGGCGTACGCGACGACGTCCAGGGTGCTCATGACGAGACCCGCGCCGTTGCCGATGATGCCGACCTCACCGTCGAGCTTGACGTAGTTGAGGTTCTTCTCCTTGGCGGCGGCCTCGAGCGGGTTCGCCGCGGCCTTGTCGTGGAGCTCCTCGTACTCGGGGTGGCGGAACTCGGCGTTGTCGTCCAGCGACACCTTGCCGTCGAGGGCGATGACCTCGCCGGAGGCGACCTTCGCGAGCGGGTTGACCTCGACGAGGAGGGCGTCCGACTTGATGAAGGTGTCCCACAGCCTGATGAGGACGTTCGCGACCTTGTCGGCGACCTCGGCCGGGAACTTGGCAGCCTCGACGATCTCGCGGGCCTTCGCCTCGTCCACACCGTCGATGGCGTCGATCGCAATCTTGGCGACGGCCTCCGGACGGGTGGCCGCCACCTCCTCGATCTCCATGCCGCCCTCGACGGAGGCGATGGAGAGGAAGGTGCGGTTGGCACGGTCGAGGAGGAAGGAGACGTAGTACTCCTCCAGGATCTCCGGGGCCGTCTCGGCGATCATCACCTTGTGGACCGTGTGGCCCTTGATGTCCATGCCGAGGATGTCCGTCGCGCGGGCGACGGCCTCGTCCGGGGTCGCGGCGAGCTTGACGCCACCGGCCTTGCCACGGCCGCCGACCTTCACCTGCGCCTTGACGACGGACTTGCCACCGAGGCGCTCGGTGGCTGCGCGGGCCGCCTCAGGCGTGTCGATGACTTCACCGGCCAGCACCGGTACATCGTGCTTGGCGAAGAGGTCCCTCGCCTGGTACTCGAACAGGTCCACGCGCTTCCGTCCCTATCAGTGATCTCGCGGTTCGTTGGATGCGTGGGCGTGCCGCGAAGGGCAACGTGACGTCCGCCGTCTGTCACAAGGGAGGCGCACACGGTGTCCGAGCGCGCGGCATGTCCGTCTCGCAGGTTATCGCCGCTTGCCGGGGGTCTCTAAATCGCGGGTCACACGTGAGCGGTGATACCTGTCACACGATGTCGCGTTCTCTGGCACGGCGTGCCGGGGGTGAAGGGCCTCACCGGGCTGGGGTTGACCCGGTGAGGCCTGTCGTACCACCCCGGCGAGCGACGGACGCCCAGCTCACCGAGGGTGCGGGGGCGGCCGGTCCCCACCCCAATGGGGACCGGCCGCCCCCTTCCGCAGGCTCTCTCCCGGACAGACCGACGGCTTTCGGCCGTCCGGGGCTCGACGCGCTGCGGAGCTTTCGGTTACCGACCGGTCAGATGCCGTAGGGGCCGTCGAGGCTCCCGTTCACGGCATCCGGAAAGCCGGCGTCCGGGAGGTAGCCGGGCATGACGGACGCGGCGACGCCCCGTCCTCCGCCGACCGCGTGATCGGCGAGCGGCTGCGCACCCGTACGGACGGTGCCGGTCAGGTCCTGCCCGAAGGGCACGGCGGCGCCCGCCGCCCCGTGGACGAACGGGCCGGCCTCGCCGGTCACCCCGTCCGCGAACGGACCGGCCTCGCCGGCGACACCGTGGGCCAGCGTCGCGGCACTGCCCCCGAGGCCCCCGGCCACCGGGCCGACCGTCCCGGTGACGGTGTCCACGACGGGCCGCACCGCACCGGTCACCCCGGCCGCGAAGGGCGGCACCTCGCCCGCGACGCCCTCCGTGAACGGCACGGCCTGCCCGGCCACCCCGTGGGCCAGCGGCGGCACGGCACCGGCGACACCGCCGGCGAAGGGCCGCACGTCCCCCACGACGCCGTACGCCAGCCCGCCCGCGTCGGCGACGGCCCGCCCGGCGACCGGCAGCGCCCCGTCCACGGCGGTGCCCACGACCGGCGGCAGCACCGCGCCCGTGGTGTCGCCGGCCGCCTGCCCGGCCAGACCGGCGGCGTACGCGGGGACGTCCCCGACGACCCCGCCCACGACCGGCCGCACCCCGGCGACGGCACCACCGGCCACCGGCGTCACCTCGCCGACCGTGTCCCCGGCGACGGAACCCGCCTCTCCCACGGCAGCCGTGGCCACGCCCGGCACGTCCCGGACGGTGCCGTACGCGACCGGTGCGACGTCCCCGGCGACCCCGTGGGCCAGCGCGCCCGCGGCCTCCACGGCGTGCCCGGCGGTCCGCCCCACCCCGCCGACGGCACGGCCGGCGACCGGGGTCGCCCCGTCCACGGCGTGCCCCACCGCGCCCGAGACGCCGGCGACGCCGCGACCGGGGACCGGAGCGACTCCGCCCACGGCCCGCTCGGCGACCGGTACGGTCCCTGCCACTGCCTCGTGGGCGAGCGGTGCCGCACCGTCCACGGCGGCTCCGGCGAGCGGCGGGAGGACGGCGTGAGCGGTTTCCGCGGTAGCGGGGAGGAGGGTGCTGTGGGCGGCTCCGGCGAGGGTGTCCGGGGCGGCTCCGGCCGTCGTGGCGAGACGCCCGGGCACCGGGGAGACGGTGGCGCGGGCGGCGGTCGTGGCCCGCGTGGCCCCGTCGTGAGCCGTGCTGCCGATACCGGCGGCACGGTCCTGCGCGCCCTCGGCGGTGCCCCACGCGGCGGCGAGGATCTCGCGCTCGAGTTCGGGGGCGAAGGCGGCGAGGGGGCCGAAGAGGTAGTCGACGACGTCCTGAGCGCCGAGGGAGCGGGCCTCGCCCTGCACCGCACGGGCCGCCTTCGCGCCCTGGAAGGCGGCGGCACCCTTGAGCTGCGCGGCACGCGGGGCGGACTCGGCCACGGACGCGTAGGGGCGCGCGTCGACACCGGCGCCCGCCGCGGTGACGGCCCCGGTGACGGTGGTGGCGTGGGCCTTGATGCCGGTTGCGGTGTCGGTTGCGGTGTCTGCCGCCGTGCCGGTCGTGGCGCCGGTCGGGGCCGCGACCGGCGCGGTCGCGTGGGCGCCCGTGTCGGTGACGGTGCCGGCGGCCGCGACGAGGGTGCCGTCCGCACCGCTGACGCCGTCCGTGATGGTGACGGCGGCGTCGGTCACGCCGTCCGCGGCGTCGGTGGTCGCGTCGGGCGCCGAGAGGGAGGACGCGGGCAGCTCTTCCGCGCCGGCGACGGCGGAGCCGAGCGCCCATGCTCCGGTGACACCGGCGGCGATGACGATGGAACGTCGGATGTTCTTGTTCATGAGTACGTCAGATCCTTGGATCCTGGAGTCCCGAGCACCCGGCAGACGCCGGGAGTTCGGAGGCTGGGGGACATTTCCGGCCGCCGGGCCGTGGTCCTCGGGGACCCCTGCGCGGAGGTGCCCTCCGCGGTGGCCGGCGGTTTCCGCCCGGAGCCCGGTGGGTGTCCGGACGGGCAGACCTCTTCCGCCCTCGGCCGCGGGTCCGCGGCGAGGGGAGGTCCGCCCTAGGCGGGGGAGACGGGAACGTCCCGGTATCCGTCCCGTGCCTGCGTCGCCTCGGCGCGTACGACGGCGCCGGGCAGCAGCCGGAGCGGTGCCCGGTGATCGGCGGTGACGGCCTGCGCGTCACCGTGCCGTGAGCCGCCGGTGTCGGCGGCGGACCGGTTGCCCACCGAGCCGTCGTGCGGACCGCCGGGAACGTGAGGAGCCGGGGCCGGTCCGGCGGGCGCCGCGGCATCCTGCGGAGCGGGGTGGGGCCCGTCGGCGTCGTGCGCCCCGGCCAGGGCGAGGGTCCCCGTGATGGCGTGTGCCGGGCCGTGCACGGCGGCGCCGTCCTGCCCGCCCCGGCGACCGTCGGAGGGGGACGGCAGATCGGTCGACGGCGGGAGCGTGGCCCCGGGCCACGGCTCGGGGCCGGCGGGCGGGGGCAGGGTGGGCGACGGGACGCCGGGCAGCTGCGGCAGCTCGGGCAGCGGCGCGGGCTGGTGGACCCCCGGCACGTCCGGCGGCCAGGGCAGGGACGACAGCGGCGGCACGTCCTGCCGCGCCTCGGCCACCGCGCCCACCAGGTCGTGGACCGGGCTCACGACCCGCTCGCCCACGGCCCGGGCGACGTCCTCGGTCACCCCGGACACCTCGATCGCCGGGGCCACCGGGCTCACCGGCCGGTCCGGCGACGCGGTCTCCTCGCCGGACACCGGCACAGCGCCGGGCACCGACACAGCGGACGCCGCCTCATCCTCGTCGGCGCTGCCGGGAGTGCTCGGGAGGCTGAGGGGGCTTGAGCTGCTCGAGGTGCTCGAAGTACTCGAGGTCGGGGTGCTCGAGGTCGGGGTGCTCGAGGTCGGGGTGCTCGAGGTCGGGGTGCTCGGGGTGCTCGTGCGGTGCGGGCCGCTCGGGCTCCGCACTCCGATCGCCGCGCTTGCGTCGCTCACCTCGCTCACCCGGCTCGTCGGCGCGCGGAGCGGGTCCGCCGCCGCGGCCGGCGCGGACCGGAGCCCGTCGGGCGCCGACGCCGCACCCGGCGGCAGGCCCTCCGCCGCCCGGGCCCGCTCCCCGCACAGCAGTCCGAGCACGAACACCGCGCCCACCAGCAGCGCCACCTGCAGCGCACGCCGCCCGGCCGCGGAGCGCGGTACGCGCTGAGCGGCACTGGACACAGCTGCTGACCAGGTCAAGAGCGGGTGCTTCCTCCGGACGGCGGGACGTGCGGGGACGCGTCGCGGGGTCGGGCGAGACGCGTCGAGGATCAGGCGGCGTCGATACTCGCACGCGAGTCCGGAGGTCGCGCAACCCCTCGGTTACCGATGGGTAGTCATGTCCCCTTGTTCCCCTTTTCGCCGACACACGTCGGACGACGCCCGATCGACTCATCGACTCATCGACCGGTCGCGCTCACACCGTGTCCGGTATCGGCAGCGGCCGCTTCTCGATCGCCGCCGCCATCACCTCCGGGAACAGGTCGGGCGTACAGGCGAACGCCGGTGCCCCCAGTGCCGCGAGCGCCGCCGCGTGCTCCCGGTCGTACGCGGGCGCTCCCTCGTCCGACAGCGCGAGGAGTGTCACGAACTGCACCCCCGACGCCTTCATCGCCGCCACCCGCTTGAGCATCTCGTCGCGGATGCCCCCTTCGTACAGGTCGCTGATCAGCACGACCACCGTCTCCGCGGGCCGGGTGATCTGCGACTGGCAGTACGCCAGTGCCCGGTTGATGTCCGTACCGCCGCCGAGCCGGGTGCCGAAGAGCACGTCCACGGGGTCGTCGAGCCGGTCGGTGAGGTCGACGACCGCCGTGTCGAACACGACGAGCCGCGTGCTGAGCGACCGCATGGACGCGAGCACCGCACCGAACACCGACGCGTAGACGACGGATGCCGCCATCGAGCCCGACTGGTCGATGCAGAGCACGACCTCCTTCTTCACCGACCGGGACGCCCTGCCGTATCCGACGAGCCTCTCGGGCACGACCGTGCGGTACTCCGGTAGGTAGTGCTTGAGGTTGGCCGCGATCGTGCGGTTCCAGTCGATGTCGTGGTGGCGGGGCCGGTCGATGCGCGCACTGCGGTCGAGAGCGCCGGTGAGCGTGGCCCGGGTGCGGGTGGCAAGCCGTTGCTCCAGGTCCTGGACGACCTTGCGCACGACGGCGCGGGCCGTCTCCCTCGTCGTCTCCGGCATCGCCTTGTTGAGCGACAGCAGCGTGCCGACCAGGTGCACGTCGGCCTCTACCGTCTCCAGCATCTCCGGCTCCAGCAGCAGCGTGGCGAGCCCGAGCCGGTCGATGGCGTCACGCTGCATCACCTGGACGACGGAGGAGGAGAAATACGTCCTGATGTCCCCCAGCCAGCGCGCCACCGACGGCGCGGACGCCCCCAGGCCCGCCGCTCGCTCGCGTCCCGCCCGCGGCCTGCCCCCCTGGCCGTAGAGCGCGGTGAGCGCTCCGTCCATCGCGGCGTCCCGTCCGGACAGGGCGCAGCCGGTGCCGTCCGCCGCGTCTCCGCCGAGCACCAGCCGCCAGCGCCGCAGCCGCTCCTGCGCCGCGTCCGTCGCCCCGGTCGTCATCCGTCCCCCTCCACCGGGCACCGTCATGCCGGCACCCCCGCCACCGCGGCGCTCGCTGCCTCGCCGTCCTCGTCCAGTCCCAGCAGCAGCCGCACGACCGGCAGCACGGCGTCCGCGCGCCCGGTGTCCGGCTCGGCCGCGAAACCGGGTGTGCCCCCGCTCCCGGCCGCCCCCGCACCGCCGCGCGTCCCCGGTCCCCGCCGCACCAGTTCGCCAAGGGTGCGCCGCACCCCGGTCTCGTACGCCGAGAACGTCCGCCGCAGCAGCGGCAGCACGTCCGTGAACGCCTCCGCCGGCACCCCCGTCAGCCACGCGTCGACCAGGGCGCGGAGCCGCTCGTCGTGGATCAGCAGCATGCCGCCCCCCGAGCCGCCGCCGACGAATCCCTCGATCCACGCGGCCGCGTCCGCCGGCGGTGTGCCCGGCGAGAGCACCAGCCCCATGAGCCGTGCCGCCTCGTCCTGCGCCAGCTCGCCGTCGTCCAGCAGCAGCCGCACGGCACGCCCCCGTACGACGCCGGACACCGTGTCCCGTGCCGACAGGGTCCGCAGCACCGACTGCCAGCGGGCCCGCAGGTCCCCGTGGCCGGGTGCGGGAGCGTCGCCGAGCAGTCCCACCGCCCCGTGCACCGCGTCCACGTGGCGCCGCATCTCCTCGGCGGCGTCCGCGTCCAGCGCGGCGCAGGCCGGGGGCAGGCCCACGAACACCCGCTCGGCGAGTCCGGCGGCCACCTCGGCCAGCGCCGCGGTGCCGGTACCGCGCACGTCGCCGTACCGCAGGGAACGGACCAGGGCAGGCAGGGCCTGGGCGAGGTGGCCGACGTCCGTGTCCAGGGCCGCGCGGTCGGCGAGGGCCCGCATCACCGTGGGCAGGGCGTCCGGCAGGTCGGCCAGCAGACAGCGCTCCGCGAGCGCGGTGACCTCGGCGAGGCCCTGGGCGCCGACGGCGTCGGCCTCGGCCTTGGCCGTCGCGGCGCCGAGCACGGTCGTCCCCCACACGCCGGCCTCGGCGACCCGCACGGACAGCTCCGGCTCCCAGCGCAGCCGCCACGTCTCCCGGAACGTGCCCGTGCTTCCGCGCGAGGCCGCCGGCTCGCCCCATCCGATGCCGAGCAGGCGCAGCCGGTGCAGCAGCCTGCCGCGCCCGGCGTCGGTCTCCTTGCGCAGGTCCAGCTCCAGTTCGCGCTCCGCGGCCTCCGGCTTGAGCCGCAGACTGCGCTGGAGGCGCGCCAGGTCCCGCTGAAGCGGCACCGCGGGCGCGGTCACCGGCACCGCCCCCAGCACGTCACCGACGACCAGCCGGTCGTGCACCAGCGCCAACGGCACGTCGGAGCCCTCGCACATCACCGCCCGCACCGCGTCGGTCGTCTCGCCCAGACCGGGAAGCGGACGCCCGCGCATCGCGGCCAGCGTCTCCGCGAGCCGCACGGCCTCGATGACGTGCGCGGAGGAGACGATGCGGTCCTCGGCCCGCAGTAGTCCCGCCACCTTGGTCATCCACCGCTCGACCGGCCGGTCCGGCGAGCCGAACAGATGGCCGTACCAGCCGGGCGAGTCGATCCCCGCGCCGTATCCGCTCACCCGGGACAGCCTGCGGTTGGTCCACGGCACCCAGGTCATGTCGGCCTTGATCCTCGGCAGGCCCTTCAGCAGCGCCCGGTCGGCGGCGACGGTGGGACTCCGCCGCAACGCGGGCACGTGCCACGCCCCGCACACCACGGCCACCCGTCCCTCGAACTCCCGCTGCGCCGCGCGGATCCGGAGCCGCATGTGCGCCTCGCGCACGAGGTCCCGCCCGTGTCCTCCGTCTCCGTAGGCGTCCCGCAGCGCCGTCATGGCCTCCTCGAGCACGGTGAACGGCGCGAGCGCGTCGCCCTCGCCCACCCCCCGGTGCTCGACGACGTCCTCCCACCACCGCTCGGGGTCGTCGTACCCCGCGGCCCCGGCCAGCACGCGCAGCGGATCGATCCGCACCCCCGCCCCGGCCCCGGCGGCCTCCTCTCCGCCGGGTGCACCGTCGGACCCGGTACGGGCACCATGCGCGTCGCCGTCCGGCGACGCGTCGACGCCGGGCACCATCCCCTCGGGTCCATCGACGCCAGAGCCGGCCTCGGGCCCGGAGGCAGGCGCACCGGCCGGGTCCATGGCGGGGCCCGAGCCGGGCGCGGCCGTGGCGGCCCCGGGGCCGGCCCCGGCCGCTGCGCCGTCCCCCGCACCGGTACCGGCGCCGCCCTCCGCACCGGTGCCGGACCCTCCCCTCGCCGCCGTGCCGGAGCCCTCCCCCGCTCCGGTACCGCGCCCCCGCGGGCCGGTCTCCCCCTTCCCGGAGGCCCCCGGCTCGGCCCGGCCGCTGTCCGCCTCGACCCCCGGTTCCCTCTCCCACACCAGGGTGTGCGTGGCCGGCAGATCGATGAAGCGGGCGGGGACGCCGTGTTCCAGGGCCCAGCGGATGGCGACCCACTCCGGGGAGAACTCGGCCAGCGGCCAGAACACCGAGCGGCCGGGTTCGTCCACCGCGTGGGCGAGCAGCGCGACCGGTGGCCGCATGCCCTCGTCGGCGGCGAGCGGGATCAGGGCGTCCGCCTCGGGCGGGCCCTCGATGAGCACGACTCCCGGCCGGGCCTCGTCCAGTGCCGCCCGCACCGCCCGCGCCGAGCCCGGCCCGTGGTGCCGCACCCCGAGCAGCAGCGGCCCGGCGCCCGGGCGGCTCCGCCCGGCCTTGTCCGCGTCGGTCACGCCGTCCCCCTCGCTCCGTCACCGGGCGGCCACGCCGATCGCCGGCGGGCCGCCCACCCCCGTTCGTTCACGCGCCGACCTCCCGGCAGGCCCGGTAGAAGTCCTTCCAGCCTTCCCGTTCGCGGACGACTGTCTCCAGGTACTCCTGCCAGATCACGCGGTCCGCCGCCGGGTCGCGGACGACCGCGCCGAGGAGGCCAGCGGCCACGTCGCCCGCCCGCAGCACCCCGTCACCGAAGTGCGCGGCCAGGGCGAGGCCGTTGGTGACGACCGAGATCGCCTCGGCCGTCGACAGCGTGCCGCTGGGCGACTTGAGCCTGGTGCGTCCGTCGGTGGTGACCCCCTCGCGGAGCTCGCGGAAGACGGTGACCACGCGGCGGATCTCGTCGATGCCGTCGGGCACCGCCGGCAGGTCGAGGGAGCGGCCGATCAGGTCCACGCGCCGCGAGACGATGTCGACCTCCGCCTCGGGGGTCGCCGGCAGCGGCAGCACCACGGTGTTGAAGCGGCGGCGCAGGGCGCTGGACAGGTCGTTGACCCCGCGGTCGCGGTCGTTGGCCGTGGCGATCAGGTTGAAACCGCGGACCGCCTGCACCTCCTGGCCCAGTTCCGGTATGGGCAGCGTCTTCTCCGACAGGATCGTGATGAGCGTGTCCTGCACGTCCGCGGGGATGCGGGTCAGCTCCTCGACGCGGGCCGTCATGCCCTCCGCCATCGCCCGCATCACCGGGCTGGGCACCAGGGCGTCCCGGCTGGGGCCGTGGGCGAGCAGTTGCGCGTAGTTCCAGCCGTAGCGGATGGCCTCCTCAGGAGTGCCGGCGGTGCCCTGCACCAGCAGGGTCGAGTCCCCGCTGACCGCTGCGGCCAGGTGCTCGGACACCCACGTCTTGGCCGTGCCGGGCAAGCCGAGCAGGAGCAGGGCCCGGTCGGTGGCGAGCGTGGTGACGGCCACCTCGACGATGCGGCGCGGACCCACGTACTTCGGCGTGATCATCGTGCCGTCCGGCAGCGTGCCGCCGAGCAGATAGGTCGCCACGGCCCACGGCGACAGCTTCCAGCGGGCCGGGCGCGGCCGGTCGTCCTGCGCAGCCAGCGCGGCGAGTTCGGCGGCGAAGGCGTCCTCGGCGTGCGGCCGCAGCGCCTCCGCGGCTGCCCCGGACGCGGGCGCTCCCGTCCCCGCGGAGGCTCCCGTCACCGCGGACGGACCCGTGTCGACGGACGTCGTTCCAACGGACACAGGCATGGGTGAGTCCCCCTCCAGCTCGGCCGGTTCGGATCTGCCACCAACCGTGCACCACGCCACTGACAATGCGTTCTGACCTGCGAAAAGACGCTCGCTGGGCGGATTGTCAGTGGCGGGACCTACCGTCGACGACATGACTCAGCAGGGGGCGCGCTGGACCGCGGACCAGGTGCTGGCACTGGCACCTGACACCGCGTCGCGCACAGCGGGAAGCAAACTCGGCACGGCCGGGCCGTGGTCCGAGGCCGGCAGTTCCGGCGAGGGGGCGGTGTGGGGGCTGTGCAGGGGCAGCAGTCCGTACCGGACGGTCGTGGACATCGCCGACCCTGCCGGACCGGCGTACCGGTGCACGTGTCCGAGCCGCAAGTCCCCGTGCAAGCACGCGCTCGGGCTGCTGTTGCTCTGGGCGGGCGAGGACGGGGCGGTGCCGCGGGGGCGGACGCCGGACTGGGCCGAGCGGTGGCTCGAGGACAGACGCCGGCGCGCCGACCGGAAGCAGACGGCGCACCCCTCGGACGCCGCCTCCGCCGATCCGGAGGCGGCGCGGCGCAGGGCGGAGCGCCGGGCCGCGCGCGTCACCGCGGGCGCGGTGGAGCTGGAGCAGCGGTTGGCCGATCTGCTGCGTGCTGGCCTGGCGGCGGCCGAACGGTCCGGGTACGGCCTGTGGGAGGAGACGGCGGCCCGCATGGTGGACGCCCAGGCGCAGGGGCTGGCCGCCCGGGTGCGGGAGCTGGGCGCGATCCCGGGCACCGGCCCCGGCTGGCCGGTGCGGCTGCTCGAGGAGTGCGCCCTGCTGCACCTCCTCGACCAGGGCTGGCTGCGCCGGGAGAGGCTGCCGGAGGGGCTGGCGGCGACGGTCCGCTCCCGGGTCGGCCTGCCCACCTCGGCGGACGGCCCGCCGGTGCGGGACCGCTGGCTGGTCCTCGCCCAGTACGACACGGCGGACACCCGTCTGACGACCCGCCGTATCTGGGTGTACGGCACGGACTCGCGGCGCACGGCGCTGCTCCTGTCCCACGGAGCCGCCGGTCGGGCTCCGGAGCTGGCACTGCCGGTGGGGCTGGCCCTGGACGCCGAGCTGTCCGCCTATCCGGGAGCCGGGCAGGTGCGGGCATCCCTGGGCGAGCGGTTCGCGGCGCCCGTCCCGACCGCGGTGCGGCCACCGGGCCTGACCACGACCCGGGCGGCCGTGCGCTACGGCGAGGCGCTGCGCGACGATCCCTGGCTGGACTCGGTGCCGGTGACCCTGGGCCGGGTGATACCGACACCTGACGGCGACTCCTGGCAGCTCGCGGACGCCGAGGAGGACGGCGCGCTGCCGCTGACACCCGCGGCGAGGTCCCGCCCGGGCCTGTGGCGTCTCGTCGCCCTGTCGGGCGGCGGACCGGTCACCGTCTTCGGCGAGTGCGGCCATCAGGGGTTCACCCCCTTGGCGGCATGGCCGGAGGGACCTGGTGAGGCGGTGCCCCTGTGCTGACGCACCCGCGTCACTTCGCCCTCCTGCGACCCATGCATTTTTCGGTCATCACGGGACACTCGGCGCGAGTGAGGCTTCGACCGCTCCGGGGCGCCCGACGGAAAGGAAGCTCATGAGCAGGACGTCTGCCGCTGTGGACCGAGCCGTCGTGGACCCTGCTGCGGTCCGCTCGGGAGAGGCGGCCACGGCGGCCGCGTCGCACGCGCCGCCCCTGTCGCACGCCGCGCCCCCGTCGAACACGGCACCCGCGTCGGACGCTGCGGGCACGACAAACGCAGCAGTCACGACGGACGCAGCAGTCACGACCGACGCGGACGCCGCCGCCCGAACCGCGTCGGCCGCCCCGGCCGCCCCGGACCCACCCGCCACCGCCTCCGCGGCGCCCTCCCTCACACACCCCGGGACCGCCGACGCCAACGTTCCCGGCGCCTGGGAGGACCTTGTCACCACGGCACTGCTGGGCACGGACCGGCGGACGCCGGCGGGCTCCGTGCCCGGCCCCGAGGCGCCGGTGGCGCTGCTCGACGCGGCGGCGGTGGCGACCGTCCGGCGCCGGGCCGGGCTGCGGCCGGCGCCGGCGGCGAAGCGGCCCCGGCCCGCGCCCGAGGACCCTCGCCCACCGCTGCCGCCGGCGGCGGCCCGCAGGCTCTCGATGCTGCTCGCCGACCGTCCCGGAGCGGCCGGTGGCGGCCGGCGCGGATCGGCCCCGGACCTGATGGAACTGCTGCCCCAGTGGCTCGCGGCGGCGAACACACGTGGCTTCGCGGCGCCCCCTCAGACCCTCCCTGCGCTCCTGGACGCCGCGCGGGGACGCACGGACCTCCGTCCGGCGGCGCTGGAGTTCGCGGGGCCGCGCGCCCTGTGGCTGGCCCGGCTGAATCCGGACTGGCGGTTCGCCCTGCGCGCGGCACCGGGCGGGGGCACGGCGCTGCCCGGCCCGCAGGACACGCACGACATCCGGTGGCTCTGGGAGGAGGGCCTGTTCGCCGAGCGCGTCGCCCTGCTCGGTGCCCTGCGCTCCCGTGAGCCGGCCGCCGCGCGGGAACTGCTCGCCACGACCTGGGGGACGGAGCGGGCGGAGGACCGGCTGATGTTCCTGGACTCGCTGCGCACCGGCCTCGGTCCGGACGACGAGCCGTTCCTGGAACAGGCCTTGGCCGACCGCAGCCGCAACGTGCGGGCGACCGCGGCCGAGTTGCTGTCGGCGCTGCCCGGTTCGGCGCTCGCCGCGCGGATGGCGGTCCGGGCCGGTGCCTGCGTGGCCGTGGACCACACGGGCGACGCACCGGTCATCGCCGTGGAGGCGCCCCACGCATGCGACGCGGACATGGAGCGCGACGGCGTGGTGGCCAAGGCGCCCACTGGACGGGGCGAACGCTCCTGGTGGCTGGGTCAGTTGGTCGAGGCGGCACCGCTCGGCTCCTGGACGCGGCGGCTCGGCGGGCGCACACCGCAGGAGATCGTGGCGATGCCGGTGGCGGACGGCTGGCAGGGCGAGCTGCACGCGGCGTGGTGCCGGGCGGCGGTGCGGCAGCGGGACGCCGACTGGTCGAGAGCGCTGCTCGGGGAGCCCTCCGCCCCGGAGGCCGGCGGCCCGGGGGCCGTGTCCCTGGCGGAGCGGGCCAAGCTGCTCGGCACGCTGGGCGCCGCCGAACGCGCCGAGTGGGTCGCCGGGTTCATCCGGACGCACGGACTGTCCGAGGCGTTTCAGCTGCTCGGGGTATGCGCCGTGCCGTGGGCCGCGCCGCTCGGCAGGGCGGTGGTCGACGCGCTCAACATCGCGCGGGACGCGGGGAGTTATCCATGGAGTTTCAGCGGAGTCATGGGCCTGGCCGAACGCTGCCTCGACCCTGGCGAGGCGGGGCGTCTCGACGCGCTGCTGGCGGTACCGGACGAGCCGGAGGACGCGTCTCCCGGAGCCGGCAGCTACTGGTCGGAGGCCTTCCAGCGCCTGGTCACGACGCTGCGCCTGCGGGCGGCGATGCTCGAGGAACTGAGTGCGCCGGGGCTTTGAGCGGCATCGACCCGGCGGCCCGGGCCGGCCCCGGCACACGCCGGCCACGGCGGCACCCCATGCCGCCCGCCCGCGCGGGCCGGGTCCGCGGCGCGCCGGAACGTCGCGACCGGCCCCCGGCACGGGGGACCGTCTCCCGGCCCGGCACCACACCGGCGACCCGCACCGCACCGAGGTCGGGCTCCGGCCACCGGCCGGGCGACCGTACGCCCCAGCGGGCCCTCGGCCCGCGGGCGCACCCGGCGGCGCAGGGCCGGACGGTCCGGCAAGGGCGGGCGGCGGCCCGGCCCGGAGCCCGGCCGGCAGCGACCGCGGGAGCACCCCCCGCCGCGGCCGCCCTGCTGGGCGCCGGGGCGCCCGCTGGAGGCCGTTTCCGGTTACTGCGCCTGTGCGGGCTGGCGGACGTTCGCCCGGACCCAGTCCACGATCGACGCCGTGGTCGCGCCCGGGGTGAAGATCTCCGCGACGCCCTTCTCCTTCAGCGGGGCGATGTCCGCCTCGGGGATGATCCCGCCGCCGAAGACGAGGATGTCCGCCGCGTCGCGTTCCCTGAGCAGCTCGATCACCGCCGCGAAGAGCGTGTTGTGCGCCCCGGAGAGGATGGACAGCCCGATCGCGTCGGCATCCTCCTGGATCGCGGTGTCCACGATCTGTTCCGGGGTCTGGTGGAGCCCGGTGTAGATGACCTCCATACCGGCGTCGCGCAGCGCCCGCGCGATCACCTTGGCCCCGCGATCGTGGCCGTCGAGCCCCGGCTTGGCCACCACCACGCGGATCGGACCGGCTGCCACACCCATCACTGCCTCCATGAAGCGACTACATCCATCCGTATCGACAAGTACCGCACACATCACTCATGCCGTACACGTCACGCGCTTCGCACAGGTCGTACACACCGCGTGTACCGCATATTCCGTCGCCCACCGCGCCGGGTGGGCCACCGCGGCACGGACACCCCGTCCCGGACCGACCGGGGAAGTGAACGAACGTTATCTACAGCATCGCGCAACCGGCAGTTTCACGGTGCACAGGGAGGGGGAAATCACACAGTGGGACACGTTCACCGCGCACCGTTCCCGGTCGCCGCGGTCCGGGCGTCGCCATCCGCGACGGCCCACGGGCGGCGAGGGGAAGGCGCGCACCAGGGATCCGCGACGGGGCCGCCGCAGCACCCCACCCACACCGCGCTCCGCACCCGCGCACCGGCTGAGGCTTGCGTCGTGCTTCCCCATGAGGGCACACGGGGGACAGGGCTGTCCTTCCGCGTGCCGACAGGAGGTCGGCCATGAAGGTCACCAGGGCAGCTCTCCCGTTCCTCCCGCTGTGCCGGAGTCTCCTGCCCGACCGCCTGGCCGGGTTCTCCCTGGCACTGCTGAAGGCCACCGCCCTCGAGCTCGCGATCCTGGCCGGCCACCTCCTCCTCTATCCCTCCGGCATCGTCCAGGAGCGGCGCGACCGGCCGGGCGTCCTCCCCGCGCCGGACGGGGCCGCCGAGCTGCCGGTGGAGGCCAAGCCGCCGGTCGTGCTGCTGCACGGCTTCATAGACAACCGCTCCGTCTTCGTCCTGCTGCGCCGCAGCCTCGCCCAGCACGGCAGGACCCGGATCGAGTCGCTCAACTACTCGCCGCTCACCTGCGACATCCGTATCGCGGCCGAGTTGCTCGGCCGGCACATAGAAGAGGTGTGCGAGCGCACGGGCAGCAGGCAGGTCGACGTGGTCGGCCACAGCCTCGGCGGGCTGATCGCGCGGTACTACGTGCAGCGGCTGGGCGGTGACACCCGGGTGCGGACGCTGGTCACGCTCGGCACCCCGCATGCCGGCACGCGTGTGGCGCCGCTGGCCAACGCACACCCGATCGTGCGCCAGATGCGCCCCGGCTCGCCCGTGCTCGAGGAGCTCGCCCGGCCCGCGCCCGGCTGCCGTACGCACTTCGTGGCCTTCTGGAGCGACCTCGACCACATCATGGATCCGCTGGAGGCGGCCTGCATCGAGCACCCCGACCTGACGGTGCAGAACGTCCGGGTGAGCGGCGTCGGGCATCTCGCGCTGCCCGTGCACCCCGCCGTGGCGACCGGCATCCGCCAGGCGCTGGACACCGCCCGGCCGGGAGAACCCTCCACCGGCCGGGCCGGCGGTCTGACCGTGGCGTGAGGCCCGTCCGCGGCGGTGCGACGAGGGCGTGAGGCAAGGCCCGCTCCGACGGCGCTCCGACGGTGCCCCACAGCCCGTGACAGTGGCCCGAGCGGGGAACGCCGGGCCGCGCGGGGCGACACGCCCGGGGCTTATGCCGGTTGTGTCCCGAACGCCACGACACCCTCACGGGAACAACAACCGCTCAGCACAGCCGACTTCCGGCCCCCGACACCCACTAAACCTCGAACAGGCTTCGAACAAAGAGCCAAGACCGCGCCCGCACTCCGCCAAAACACGACCGAATGCCCGTTTCCAGCGAGGCCGAAACCTGCCGAAGATTGTCGTGCCCGTGTACCGCCGGGTACAGTCGCCGCACTGCTCTGGCAGCCCCTGTTGTCGAGGCGAAAGAGAAGTTGGTGAACGACCGTCACCCGTCGGGGACCATGGCCCCGGCTCCGGCTTCCGACGCCGCCTCGGCGCACTACGCGTCGTACGGCACCCAGGAAGCCCCGTACGGCGACTTCACCACGTACGGCGGTTACGACGCCACCGGTTTTGCCACGACCGGCTTCGGTACCGGGCACACCACGGGATCCTTCTCCACCGATCCCCTTTTCGGCGACCTCCCGGCGAACGGCCACGACACGGGCTCGTACGACACCGGCCACTGGCCGACGGACGGCCAGGGAACCGCCCACTACGGTGCCTACTCGGCCGAGTCCCACGCCGCCTACGACACCGGCGCCTACGACGCCACCGGCTGGACGACCGGGCAGCAGATGCCGCTGATCCCGGCGCAGGGCGGGGCGCCCGACACCAGCGGCCAGTGGGACGCCGGCGCCTGGCTCCAGCCCGACCAGTCCCAGAACCCCGGCGACCGGACGCAGCAGTGGGACTGGGGCACGCAGACCTTCGACAGCGGTGTCTACGACGCCACGCAGTGGAACTCCGACGGCGCCTCCGCCACCCCGGCGCCCGACGCCTACGAACCGCAGGCCGCGGGCTTCGACCAGCACGGAGCCGCCGGCTTCGAGCAGCCGGGGGACCGGCACCCGTCCCAGCCCTTCGATGCTGTCCCCGAGGACACCCACGACCGCGCCACGGACGAGGCACCGGCCCCCGGCGAACCGGGCGACACCGGTGAGCTGCCCGCGCTGTCCCCGCTGCTCGACGACCAGGAGGAGGCCGTCCCGGCCCCGTCCTCCCGGGCAGCCTCCCGCAGCGGCTCCCGCTCCCGCCGCCGCACGCCCCCCAGGCGCTCCGCCCTGCTGACGGTCGCCGTGCCGTCGGCGTGCGTCATGGGCGTGGCCGGGATCGCCGCGGCCTCCGTCGGCGGTCTGACCGACGGCGGCACCAAGGACACGGCCACCACCGCGGCGGACGCCCAGCCGGTGAAACCGGCCACCGCCAACAACAAGCTGGACACCCAGCTGCAGAGCCTCTCCGCCGGTGCCGACGACTTCGCCGACCGGGCCAGCCGCACCCAGGAGCGCATCGACCTCAAGGCGCAGCAGGAGGCCGAGCGCAAGCGGGCCGCCGAGGAGGCGGCACGCAAGGAGCGGCTGCGCCCCAAGTTCGCGCTCCCGGTGGCCCAGCACGGGCTCAGCGCCTACTACGGCCAGTCCGGCATCAACTGGATGTCGGTACACAGCGGAATCGACTTCCCCGTGTCCTACGGCACCCCGGTGCTGGCCGCGACCGACGGCACGGTCCGCACGCAGTACAACAGCGCGTACGGCAACATGATGATCGTGACCGCGAAGGACGGCACGGAGACGTGGTACTGCCACCTCTCCACCTACCAGGTCCCCACCGGGGCGACCGTGAAGGCCGGCGACCGGATCGCGTACTCCGGCAATTCCGGCAACTCGACCGGCCCGCACCTGCACTTCGAGGTGCGACCCGGGGGCGGCTCGGCGATCGACCCGCTCGCGTGGCTGCGCAGCCACGGCCTGGACCCGGCCTAGTACCCCGTCACCGGCCTCAGCGCGGCAGCCGGGGCCCCGCCCGTCGAACGGCAAGGGCCCCTCTCCGTACCGCCACTACCGTGCCGCCACGGGGCCTACAGCTTCTCCACCGGCGCGTACCGCAGCAGCAGCCGCTTCGGCTTGGTGTCGCCGAAGTCGATCGTCGCCTCGGCGTTCGCGCCCGTCCCCTTCACCGCGACCACGGTGCCGAGCCCGAACTGGTCGTGCGTGACGCGGTCCCCGACCGCCAGGGACACCACCGGCTTCTCGGCCGTGCGGCGGGTGGCGAACCCGGACGCGCCCGATGCCGACGAGCGCGAACGGGACGACGACAGCGAGGCGGCCACGCCCGACGCCGGCCCGGAGGCCATGGGCGTGCTCGCGCCGGTCCGCTTCCACTCCACGTGCGTGGCCGGGATCTCCTCCAGGAAGCGCGAGGGCGGGTTGTACGACGGCTGGCCCCATGCGCTGCGCATCGTCGACCGGGTGAGGTAGAGCCGCTCCCGGGCGCGCGTGATGCCGACGTAGGCCAGGCGCCGTTCCTCCTCCAGCTCCTTGGTCTGCCCGAGGGCACGCATGTGCGGGAAGACGCCGTCCTCCATGCCGGTCAGGAACACGACCGGGAACTCCAGGCCCTTGGCGGTGTGCAGGGTCATCAGGGTGATGACGCCGGAGCCGTCCTCGTCCTCGTCGGGGATCTGGTCGGAGTCGGCGACGAGGGCGACCTGCTCGAGGAAGTCGGCCAGCGTCCCCGCCTCTCCCTCGCCGCGCTCCTGCTCGAACTCCAGGGCGACGGCGGCGAGTTCCTGAAGGTTCTCGATCCGGGTCTCGTCCTGCGGGTCGGTGGAGGCCTGCAATTCGGCGAGGTAGCCGGTGCGTTCGAGGACCGCCTCCAGGACCGTCGCCGGACCGGCACCGGACTCGACGATGGTACGGAGGTCCTCCATCAGCGTGTTGAACCGCTTCACGGCGTTCGTGGAGCGTGCGGCCATGCCGTACGCCTCGTCGACGCGCTTGAGCGCCTGCGGGAAGCTGATCCTCTCGCGCTGGGCGAGGGCGTCGATCATGGCCTCCGCGCGGTCACCGATGCCGCGCTTGGGCACGTTGAGGATGCGGCGCAGCGGCACCGAGTCCTCGGGGTTGGCGAGCACCCGCAGGTAGGCCAGGACGTCCCGGACCTCCTTTCGCTCGTAGAAGCGGACGCCGCCGACGACCTTGTAGGGCAGGCCGACGCGGATGAAGACCTCTTCGAAGACGCGGGACTGGGCGTTGGTGCGGTAGAAGACGGCGACGTCGCCCGCCCTGGCCTCGCCGGTGTCGGTGAGGCGGTCTATCTCGTCGGCGACGAACTGGGCCTCGTCGTGCTCGGTGTCGGCGACGTAGCCGGTGATCGTCGCGCCCGCGCCCGCGTTGGTCCACAGGTTCTTGGGACGGCGGGACTCGTTGCGCTCGATGACCGCGTTGGCGGCGCTGAGGATCGTCTGGGTGGAGCGGTAGTTCTGCTCCAGCAGGATCGTGGTGGCGTCCGGGTAGTCCTCCTCGAACTGGAGGATGTTGCGGATCGTCGCGCCGCGGAAGGCGTAGATGGACTGGTCGGCGTCACCGACGACGCACAGCTCGGCCGGGGCGAGGTCGTCCGGGGACGGCGGGACGTCCTCGTCGTGGGCGCCGGTGCCGACCAGCTCGCGGACCAGGGCGTACTGGGCGTGGTTGGTGTCCTGGTACTCGTCGACCATGACGTGCCGGAAACGGCGGCGGTAGTGCTCGGCGACGTCCGGGAAGGCGCGCAGCAGGTTGACCGTCGTCATGATCAGGTCGTCGAAGTCCAGCGCGTTGGCCTCGCGCAGCCGCGACTGGTAGAGCGCGTAGGCCTGGGCGAGGGTCTTCTCGAAGCCGTCGGTGGCCTGGGCGGCGAAGTCCTCCTCGTCGATCAGCTCGTTCTTGAGGTTGCTGATCTTGGCGCTGAAGGACTTGGGCGGGAAGCGCTTGGGGTCGAGGTCCAGGTCGCGGCAGACCAGGGCCATCAGGCGCTTGGAGTCGGCCGCGTCGTAGATCGAGAACGACGACGTGAAGCCGAGCTTCTTGCTCTCCCGGCGCAGGATGCGCACGCAGGCGCTGTGGAACGTCATGACCCACATCGCGTTCGCGCGCGGCCCGACGAGCTGCTCGACGCGCTCCTTCATCTCGCCCGCGGCCTTGTTGGTGAAGGTGATCGCGAGGATCTGCCCCGGGTGCACGCCCCGCTCGGCGAGGAGATACGCGATGCGGTGGGTCAGCACCCGGGTCTTGCCGGAGCCGGCGCCGGCCACGATGAGCAGGGGGGAGCCGGAGTGCACGACGGCGGCGCGCTGGTTGTCGTTCAGCCCCTGGAGGAGCGCGGCGGGATCCACCACGGGGCGCGGGGCTCCGTCGCGGTAGTGGGTGTCCCGGTCCGGCGGCACGTCGAACTTCCCGCCGAACAGATCGTCCGGGATCGGCTCCGGTACGTGATCGTCCTCGGGCGGCGGCGGAGGTTCGTCCACGGGGCCCCGCTGGGCCTGGAGGTCCGCCAGGAAGCTGTCGTCAAAGAGGCTGCTCATCGCTCTCCGAGTCTAGGGCGCCCCACCGACAGCCCGCCGCCACCTCGGGGACATCCCCGGCCTCCGGCGTCCTCCGGCGTCCTCCGGCGGCCTCCGGTCCCGCCCCGTCCCGGGAGCCGGTCCCCGCACCCTCCAGCACGACCTTGTCACCGTGGGTGACCCCCCGGGGCAGGTCACGAAAATGTATCGGGCATATCACCCATCAACCTTCACAGGGGCCACAGGAGTTGGCTACGGTGCGGGCGGGCCGTACGACCCCCACCGGCGAACCCCGCCGGGCCGCGCGGCCTCCGCCGAGTCCTGCCTGCCGCCATGGCAGCCGGAGCCGGGGACCCAACCGAGACCTTGGGGTGAATCGGCCCACTCCGTCGCCGGAGCGGCCGTAGGGCAACACCTTCCGAAGCACCCGCCCGAACCCGACAGCTAACCCGGTAGGCGGAACGTGGAAGGAGTCGCCTCCCTTGGCGTCGCACCGCAAGTCGCGCACCCCCGGCACGCGCGTGGCAGGCATACGGACCCCGGCCCTCGCCACGGCCGCCCTGACCTCCGTGGCCCTGCTGTCCCAGACGGCCAACGCCGCTCCCGCCGACGACGGGAAGCCGAGCCTGGAGGAAGTCGAGAAGAAGGTCGACGACCTGTACCGCCAGGCGGAGTCGGCGACCGAGAAGTACAACGCGGCCAAGGAGAAGACGACCAAGCAGCGCAAGCGCGTCGACGTCCTCCTCGACGACGTGGCCCAGCGCACCCAGAAGCTCAACGAGGCGCGCGAGGAGCTGGGTTCCTTCGCCGCGGCCCAGTACCGGACCGGCACGGCGGTTCCCGAGACCGCGACCTTCCTCCTCGCGGACTCGCCCCAGGAGTACTTCGACCGCAACCAGCTGATGGACCGGCTGACCGGCCGGCAGAAGGAAGCGGTCGACGACTACGTCACCCAGCAGTCCAAGACGATGGAGAAGCGCCGGGAGGCCACCGAGAGCCTCCAGACGCTCACCGAGTCGCAGGACGACCTGAGGACGGCCAAGGCCACCGTCCAGAAGAAGCTCTCCGCCGCGCGCGAGCTGATGTCGCAGCTGACCGCCGAGGAGAAGGCACGCCTCGCGGCGATCGAGAAGGAGAAGCAGGAGGAGGCCGCCCGCAAGGCCGCCGAGCTCGCCCGTCAGCAGGCGGAGGAGCAGCAGGCCCGGGAGGAGGCGGCCCGGGAGGCGGCCCAGCAGGAGGCCGCGCAACAGGAGACCGGGACGTCGGAGGCGTCCGGCACGTCGACCGGATCGGACTCGACGACGACTCCGACGGCACCCTCGACGGACTCCTCGTACGCCACCAAGGCGGAGAAGGCCCTGGCCTTCGCCCGCGCGCAGATCGGCAAGCCGTACGTCTGGGGCGCCACCGGCCCGGGGTCCTACGACTGCTCGGGGCTGACCCAGGCCGCCTGGAAGGCCGCCGGGGTGACGATCCCCCGGACCACCTACGACCAGGTGAACGCCGGAACGACCGTCCCCCTGTCCCAGGCGCTCCCCGGTGACCTGGTCTTCTTCTACGACGACGTCACCCACGTGGGCATCTACATCGGCAACGGCATGATGATCCACGCCCCGAAGCCGGGCACCTACGTCCGCGAGGAGTCGATCTACTACGACGGCGAGTCGTCCATCCACAGCGTCGTCCGCCCGGCCTGACCCGCCCCCTGGGGGCCGCTGCGGTGACCGCCCCGACGATCACCGTCGGGGCGGACGCCCGCGCCCGGACGGCGACCCGGGGGCGCGCCCGGCGCGTGCGGGTCCCGGGTCAGGTCCAGAGAACGGCGATGAAGACGTTCGCCGTGGTCAGCAGGCCGACCAGGCCGAACAGACCCTTGTCCACCCTCTCCTCGTCCCGCTTCACGTAGACCAGGCCGAGGATCACGATCAGGAGGGCCAGCTTCACGCCGATCTTTATGTTGTCCACGGTGTAGTCCTGGGCCTGGTTGAGACCGACCAGGGCCACGCCGGTGATCAGCATCGTCAGGGCGCCGTGCAGCATCGCCGGGCTGAAGCGGGCCGTGCCCTCGCCCATGCCCTTCATCTGGGTGAGGAACCCGCCGAGGAGGGAAGCGATGCCGATGATGTGCAGGCCGACGAAGAGGTGGATGAGTACGTCCATGGGGCCGGAGCCTAGTCAGGGCCGCGTACCCCGTCCGACACCGGGCCGGTGCCACGGGGCGAGGCCGCCGGCACCTGCCCGGCGCTCCCCATAGCGCGCCTCGTCCCTCGCCGGTCCCCGCTTCGGCACATCGGTCGTCGCACCGGATGAAGCGGACGGCACAGCGACGAAATCACGGCCGGATACGGTCACCCCTGGTCCGCTCGTGTCACTTGCGCGCAAGCACTCGTCTCCCCCGGACGGCGAGGGCTAGCGTCCTGCACCAGGTGACCGGCTCCACACCGCCGCCCGGACCAGGGGCGGCTACCGGGCACCGCGCCGAAAGGGTCCGGCGGCGGACCTGCTCCCCCTGTGCACCCCGCCGCCGGACACGCGGTCCCCCGTCCGCTCCCCGGATGCCCGGACACGCCCGCCGTGACGGTGGGACTCAGACGAGCCGCCGTGCCGTCGCCCACCGGGTCAGTTCGTGGCGGTTGGACAGCTGGAGCTTCCTGAGCACCGCCGAGACATGGGACTCGACCGTCTTCACGGAAATGAACAGCTGCTTGGCGATCTCCTTGTAGGCGTAGCCGCGCGCGATCAGCCGCAGCACCTCGCGCTCGCGCTGGGTGAGGCGGTCGAGGTCCTCGTCGACCGGAGGCGCGTCGGTGGAGGCGAACGCGTCGAGCACGAACCCGGCCAGACGGGGGGAGAACACGGCGTCCCCCTCCTGCACGCGGAAGATCGAGTCGATCAGATCGGTTCCGGTGATCGTCTTGGTCACGTATCCGCGGGCACCGCCCCTGATCACACCGATCACGTCCTCCGCCGCGTCCGACACGGAGAGCGCCAGGAAGCGGACGGGCCGCTCGGTGTCGCCCATCAACGGCGCGCAGCGGCGCAGCACTTCAACGCCGCCGCCCCCGGGCAGGTGCACGTCGAGGAGGACCACCTCGGGCCGGGTCGCGGTGATGACCGTGACGGCCTGGTCGACGTCCGCGGCCTCGCCGACCACTTCGACGCCCGTCTGCTCGGTCTGGCCGATCTCCGCCTGGACGCCGGTGCGGAACATGCGGTGGTCGTCCACCAGCACCACCCGCACATGACGCCTGCCGGTGCCGCCGGCCGACTCCGCGGTGTCGGCCGCGTCCGCCGCTCCCGCGGTTCCGTTCGCCTCGGTCGGGTCGCTCATGACGTTTTCTCCGCCCTCTCCATCTCCAGTTCGACCTCCGTGCCGCCGTCGGGCACCGCGCGCAGCCGCGCGGTCCCTCCGTTGCGCTCCATGCGGCCGATGATCGATTCTCTGACACCCATGCGGTCGGCGGGTATCGAGTCGAGGTCGAAACCGGGCCCGCGGTCCCGGACGGACACGAAGACCGTCTTCCCCTCGGCTTCGGCGTAGACCTGTACGGCACCCCCTTCGCCACCGTACTTGGCGGCGTTCACCATCGCCTCGCGCGCGGCCTGCATCTGCGCGCCGATCCTCTCGTCGAGCGGGCAGTCGCCCACCACGACGACCTCTATGGGGACGCCGTGCTTGTCCTCCACCTCCGCGGCGTTGCGCCGCACGGCGTCGGCGAGGGTGGTGGGTTCGTCGGCCTCGTCCTTGCCGGTTCCCTCGGGCTTGTAGAGCCAGGCGCGCAGGTCACGCTCTTGGGCGCGGGCGAGGCGGCGCACCTCACCGGCATGCTCGGCGTTGCGTTGTATCAGGGTGAGCGTGTGCAGCACCGAGTCGTGCACATGGGCGGCGACCTCCGCACGCTCCTGGGCCCGGATGCGCATCAGCCGCTCCTCGGAGAGGTCCTGCGTCATGCGCACCAGGTAGGGGCCGGCGAGCAGCGTGATGCCGACGAGCACCGCGAGGGCCGCCTGGAGCACGGAACCGAGGTGGGTGCCGGAGCCCCTGAGCACGACGATGCCCGAGACGCCCGCCGTCACCAGCAGCACACCGGCCACGGCACGCAGCAGCGTCACCGTGCGACGGCGTCGGCCGACCTCCATCCAGCGGGCCCGCCGCGCGTTGTCCGCCTGCCGCCACACGAGGGCGACGCCGGCGCCGACGAGCACCGTCGGCCAGAGATAGGCCCTGGCGCCGTTGCCGAGGTTCACATTGCCCACGAAGATCATGGCCACGACGACCATGAGGAGCAGGGCGACGATCTGGCCCTTGTCCGGTCTGCGGGTGACGAGTCTGCGCCGGCCGTCCGGCGAGGTCTCGGTCGCCACGAGCGAGGGCGGCTTCTGGGCCTCCACGCCCCCGACGCCGAGCGGGACGAAGAACCAGAACGCGGCGTACAGCAGCGCGCCGAGTCCGTCGGCCATGAAGAGACCGACGAAGACGAGCCTGACCCAGATCACGGGCAGCCCGAGATGCCCGGCGAGCCCCCGCGCCACCCCTCCGAGCCAGCGTCCGTCACTGCTCCGGTAGAGCTTGCGCGGCGGCCGCGGTTCGGCGAGTGGCGCTGCTGCGGCTTCCGACATGCCATTGATGGTCACACGCCCGAACTGCCGGAGCATCAGGGTCTGTCCCGGAGACTCCCCTGATCTCCGCGGACGGGCCCCTCGCCCCTTCCCCGAAACTCCGCTCGGGGGCGATATCAGGGTCCGGCCAGGGTCGTACCGACTGCCGCCACGGCGGCCCGCCCGTCACCATGGACTCATGACCGATCACACGCACGCCGCGACGGGTCAGGGACCCGGCTCCGGCCCGCGCCCGCCCCAGGGCGCCGGGCCGCGGGATGCCGCACCCGCCGCGGGCGCCGCTCGCGCGCACGAGCGCACGGGCTCGCACGGGAAGGGAGGAGCGGACACGGCGGACAGGACCACTTCCCCCGGAAACCCGCCTCCGTCCCACGGCGCCGACGCGTCCCCGGGCGAACCGGGGGCCGACGCGACCGAGCTGCCCCCCTTCCGGCGCGACCGCGGGCACAAGATGCTCGGCGGGGTGTGCGCCGGGCTCGGCCGGCAGTGCGACATGGACCCGGTCATCTTCCGGATCACCCTCGCCGTGCTCTCCGCGACCGGCGGCATCGGCCTCATCTTCTACGGCTTCGCATGGCTCTTCGTCCCGTACGACGACGAGGAGGAGAACGAGGTGCGCAGGCTGCTGACCGGCCGGGTCGACGGCCACACGCTCACGGCGGTGCTGTTCGCCCTCGTCGGCAGCGGCGTGTTCCTCACGATGCTCAACAACGGCGGCGTGCTGAGCTTCGCCGTCATACTGTCCCTGCTGCTCGCCGGCGCCGGGTACTGGTCGCGGCGGCGCGGCACGCCCGGCCCGGACCCGCTGGCCGCCCAGGCCGCGGCCGACGCCCCGCCGGAGCCGCAGGCCCCGCCGGTGCCCACCGCGTTCCCGTCCTGGTGGCGCGACCCGATCGTCAAGGACGGTACGCACTTCGGCGGGACGGGCTACCTGTGGGGTCCTCGCGACTCCCGCGAGCCGGACATCGCCGCCGTCGCCGACGTCAGCCTCACTCCGCACGTCCGTACCCAGGACGACCCGTACGCCTGGCGTCCTCAGCCGCCGAAACCGCGCGGCCCCCGCCGGACAGGCGGCTGGGTCGTCCTGCTCGCCCTGGTCGCGGGCGGCCTCGGCACGGGCCTGACGTGGGAGGGCAGCCCGCTCGGCACCAGCCTGCAGACGGGTCTGGCCTGCGCGCTCGCCGTCCTGGGTCTCGGCATCGCGGTCAGCGCGTTCCTGGGGCGCACCGGGGCGGGGACGGTCGTCCTGGCCGTCCTCACGGCGGGCCTGCTCGCCGGCTCCGCGGCCGTGCCCAAGGACATCGGCACCGAGTGGACGCGCACGACGTGGACGCCCACCTCCGTGGCGCAGATACGCCCTGTCTACGACCTGGGCACCGGCACCGGCACGCTGGACCTGTCCGGCGTGCCGGTGGCCGGGGGCCGGACCGTGTCGACGCGCGCGGACGTGGGCCTGGGCCGCATCCACGTGATCGTGCCCAGGGACGTGACCGTGAAGCTGAGCATCGACGTCGGTGTGGGCGACATCCAGTTGCCGGGCGACGCGCAGAAGGACCTGGACGTGGCACCGGGCAGGCACAAGGAGATCACCCTGAATCCCTCCGCGGGCGTCAAGAAGGCGGGCACGCTCGATCTCGACCTCCGGGTCGGCGCGGGCCAGGCGGAGGTGAGCCGTGCTGCGTCATGAGTTCCAGCCCGGGCGGCTGGTGATCGGCACGTTCCTCACCCTCGCCGCCGTCCTGTACGCCGGAGACGCGCGCGGTGCCTGGGACACTCCGTGGCCGGTGATGATCCCGCTCCTGGCGGGCGGCCTCTTCCTGGCCGGCGCGGCGGCGTTCACGGCCAGCCGCATACGCCGCCGGAGACGCCGGACCCCAGGGCACGGTGAATCGGCGGCGGACGCCATCCCCTGACCGCCTGCCGCTACTCGCCCGACCGCTGCCGTCGTCGTGCGCGCAGGGCGGCGTCCACGGACAGCAGAGGAGCCCCCGCCAGCACGAGAGGGATCCACGCCATCAGGTACGGAAGGTCGTTGCCGTAGTAGTACGGGTCCGACGCCCAGCTCACGGTCAGCCAGAGGCTGAGCGAGATCAGCGCCCCGCCGAGAGCGGCCAGACGGGCGAGCAGACCGAGAAGGGTGCCGATCCCCACGGCCAGCTCTCCGAAGGCGATGGCATAACCGAACCCCACGGGGTTCTCCAGAGCGAGGTCCACCAGCGCGGGGACCGCTGCGGAGTCGCGCACCCCCCGCATCATCTCCCCGACGGACCCCGCACCGGCTTCCCGCATGAACGCGCCGTCGGTCAGCTTGTCCAGACCGGCGTAGACGAACGTGACGCCCAGGAAGATCCGCAACGGCAGGAGGGCGAACCGGGTGGCGGTGTCCCGCCAGTCCCTCTCGCCGTCCAGGTGGGGCCTGTGCGTGTCCGTGCGCATGCTGTGAGTCATCGCTGCTAGCCGCCTCTCGCCGCCGTGCCGAGACCCCCCACCCGACCATACGTACGGCAATCGACCAAGGCTCAACCCGAACCGCCGGGTTTTTCCACCCCTACGCGTCCCGACCCATGCCCGACCGGGGGCGCACGGCGCGCACCCACCGGATCCGCACCGGCGCCGCAGGCACCGCGCCCGCTCAGTCGGTCACGTCGATCGCGTACCGATTCGTCTCCACCCCCGCCGCCGTGACGACCTGCACGTCCACCCGTCCGGGTTCCACCTCCGCCGGAACCGGCACCGTCAGCAGCGTGTCCGTCGGATTGTCGAAGCCGCCCGTCACCGGCACCAACGGCACATGCACGTGGACCGCACCGACCCGCACGACCATCCGGGACAGCCGCTCCGCCCCCTGTGCCCCGGGCGGCACGAACCCCGCACCGCGGATCTCGATGTCGTCCCCGGTACGGATGGGCGCGTCCAGATCGCCGGCCTCCCGTGCCCGCACCACGGAAAGGATCACCGGCCGCCCGCCCTCCGCGTACTTCCCGGCGAGATACGTCCCCGCCGAGACCAGGACCACCACCGCCAGCCCCCACGGCAGATCCGGCAACTGGTCGGGCCGCCGCGCCAGTCGCACGGCGGCGAAGGCCAGGGCGACAGCGCTGATCACGACGTACTGGATGTCCGCGAAGCTGCCCCGTCCCGCGTCGTCGGTCAGCAGGTCGGCCGCCCTGGGCCGCTCCGCGCGGACCTTCTGGAGGCGCTGCCCCAGCACCCGCAGGGCCACCACCCGCCGCACCAGCACGGCGATCCCGCACACCACGGCGAGCACGGTCACCACACCGGCGCCGCGCGCGAGTTCGAGCCCGGAGATCAGCGCGTCCCGCTCCCGGTGCCCCGAGGCGGCCGCGAGCCGGCCCACCAGCACCAGGACGGCGTAGGCGACCAACAGCACCCAGGCCGCGGCCACCGCACGTGACGTGGACAGCCGGTTGTCCTCACCGATCACCGGCGCCAGCGCCCCACCACGGGCCCGGTGGAACCAGGACGCGGCCGTCAGCGCACCGGCCACGACCAGCGCGGCGAGCAGTCCGGCGGAACGCGCCGCCGTCCACCCGGTCCCGATCGCCGTGAGGGACTGGGCCAGGAGCAGCAGGACGACCAGTGCCCACAGCACGGCCGCCGTCCGGCGCCACAGGCGCGACAGCCAGGCCGTGCCCTCGGCGCGCCCGCGCTCGGCGACGGCTTCCGCGGCCTGCGTCAGCTCCTCCGACACCCACTGCCGGGAGGCGGAGGCGGAGTGGGCCACCGCGGCCGGCAGCCCCTGTCCGGAGGCGAACTCCTCGCGCTTCAGCAGGAACGCCGCGACCGCACGCCGATGCCCCTCGCGGGCCCCGTGCGGACAGTCCCCGCAGGTGCAGCCCCCGTCATGCGCGCCGAACTCCGCGCCACCCCGTCTCGCCTCCTGCACCGCCACGCCCGAAGCCCGCCTTCCGCGCCCACACGCCGCCACTCGCCACGACACCACACACGACACCTCACGCCACGGGAACACGAGCCCCGCGGCCGCACACACCACGCGACCGCACGCCCCGCCGCACGTGCCACTCCACCGCACACCACGGAGGCGCCCGGCCCCGGCAGAACCCCCGCACAACTTCGCCGTGGCGAGAGCGAATTGTGCCCTACTACACGCCCTCCGCGTCCGGCAGGCAGTCAGTGCGGGTGAAGTTCGAGGCGGCGTATTGACCCGGCTGCAAGAATCCCCGTATGGGGGAGATCATCCAGCGGGACGGCGTCCTCACGGACGACGAATTCGCGGTGACGAAGGCGGCGGTCCTGCCGGGCTTCCGGAACGGCTCCCCGCCCGGCCCGGCACATCCGGCCTAATTCAGCAGATCCGGCTCGCTGCGGCTGATGTCCTGCCACAGCGGCTGGTAGTTGATCCATGCCACCAGATCCCCGCCCAGTTGCTCCCGCGTCGCCACCGCCTGCCGGTGGCCGATCAGCACCGGCCGGCCCGCCGCCTTCGCGGTGAGCTGCACCTGGCAGGACCGCTCCATCGACACGAACCACCAGGCCGCCGCGTCCACCGAGTCGCCCACGGTCAGCAGCCCGTGATTGCGCAGCACCAGTGCCTTGTGGGAGCCGAGCGCGGTCGCGATGCGCCGTCCCTCACCGGCGTCGACGGTGACGCCGGTGTAGGAGTCGTAGAGGCTGTGGTCCTCGTAGAAGGCGCAGCTCTCCTGGGTGATCGGGTCGAGCAGGTCGCCGAGGGCGGCCAGCGCGCGGCCGTGCACGGAGTGGCAGTGGGCGACGGCGACGACGTCGGGGCGGGCGGCGTGCACCTGGGCGTGCACGGTGAACGCGGCCTGGTTGACGTGGTGACCGCCTTCCACGACCTGCCCGTCCCGGTTGACGAGCACCAGGTCGCTGACGGTGACGTGCCGGAAGGGCATGCCGAACGGATTGACCCAGAAGCAGTCGCTGTACTCGGGATCGCGTGCGGTGATGTGTCCGGAGACACCGTCCTCGAAGCCGAGCCGCCCGAAGATCCGCAGGGCGCCGGCGAGCCGCTCCTTGCGGTGCCGGCGTTCGTCCTCGACCGACTCGTGCCTGGGTGGCATGGGGAACCGCAGCTTGTCGGTGGGCAGCGGCAGGGGCGGGGTGCGCCCGGGCCCGTGCATGAGTCCTCCCGCGGGGGGTGTGCTTGTGGTGCGGAAGTTACCGCCGTGCATGCATGGACGACAGATCTGTTCCGTAAAGATGCGGCACGCCTCTATACCGGACAGCGGATGTCCGGTATGCGGGGCAGACTCGGCCCCATGAACGCGAACTGGGAGGCCTTCGCCACAGCCGAGCCCGCACTCGCGAGGACCGTCGAGGCTCGCTTCGGCGCGTACACGCACCATGTCCTCGCGACCCTGCGCAAGGACGGCTCGCCCCGCACCACCGGCCTGGAGGTGCGGTTTCTGAACGGCGAACTGTGGCTCGGCATGATGCCGAACTCGCTGAAGGCGCTCGACCTGCGCCGTGACCCGCGCTTCGCGCTCCAGGCGAATCCCGGCGAGGGCACCGGCATGGGCGGCGGCGACGTGCGGATCAGCGGGCGGGCGATCGAGGTCGAGGACGCGGGGACCAGGAGCCGGTACGTGAGAGAGGTGGAACCGCCGGAGCCGTTCCACCTCTTCCGCACCGAGCTGACGGAGGTCGTGCGGACCTGTGTCGAGGACGACACCTACCTCGTCGTCCAGATCTGGAAGCCCGGAGAGCCGGTGCGCACTCTCAAACGGACCTGAGTCCTAGGGGCAGCCCCCGAAGCGGCTCACTCCCACTCGATGGTCCCCGGCGGCTTCGAGGTGACGTCGAGGACGACGCGGTTGACGTCCCGCACCTCGTTGGTGATGCGGGTGGAGATCTTCGCGAGGACGTCGTACGGCAGCCGCGACCAGTCGGCGGTCATGGCGTCCTCGGAGGACACCGGCCGCAGCACGATCGGGTGGCCGTAGGTGCGGCCGTCGCCCTGGACGCCGACCGACCGGACGTCCGCGAGCAGGACCACCGGGCACTGCCAGATGTCCCGGTCGAGACCGGCCGCGGTCAGTTCCTCGCGGGCGATGGCGTCGGCCTCACGGAGCAGGTCGAGCCGCTCCTTGGTGACCTCGCCGACGATGCGGATCCCGAGGCCGGGGCCGGGGAAGGGCTGGCGGTGGACGATCTCGTCGGGCAGGCCGAGCTCCTGGCCGACCATCCGGACCTCGTCCTTGAACAGCTTGCGCAGCGGCTCGATCAGCTGGAACTCGAGGTCCTCGGGCAGACCGCCGACGTTGTGGTGCGACTTGATGTTGGCGGTGCCGGTACCGCCGCCGGACTCGACCACGTCCGGGTAGAGCGTGCCCTGCACGAGGAACTCCACCGCGGGACCCTCGTCCGCGATGATCTCGGCCTGGGCCTGCTCGAAGACCCGGATGAACTCCCGGCCGATGATCTTCCGCTTCTCCTCGGGATCGCTGACCCCGGCGAGCGCCTTGAGGAACCGCTCCTCGGCGTCCACGACCTTCAGCTGCACGCCGGTCGCGGCCACGAAGTCCTTCTCGACCTGCTCGGTCTCGCCCTTGCGCATGAGGCCGTGGTCGACGTAGACGCAGGTCAGCTGGGAGCCGATGGCCTTCTGGACGAGGGCGGCGGCCACGGCGGAGTCCACGCCACCGGACAGCCCGCAGATGGCCCGCTTGTCGCCGACCAGCTCACGGATCGCCTCGACCTGCTCCTCGATCACATTGCCGGTGGTCCAGCTCGGGGAGAGACCCGCGCCCCGGTACAGGAAGTGCTCCAGCACCTGCTGGCCGTGCGTCGAGTGCATCACCTCGGGGTGGTACTGGACGCCGTAGAGCCTCTTCGCGTCGTCCTCGAAGGCGGCGACCGGGACGACGTCCGTGGAGGCGGTGACGGTGAAGCCCTCGGGGGCGGCGGAGCAGGCGTCGCCGTGCGACATCCACACGGCCTGCTCCTCCGGGGTGCCCTCGAAGAGGGTGGAGGAGGTCCGGGAGACGTGCAGGTCCGTACGGCCGTACTCACGGGCGCCGGTGTTGTCCACCCGGCCGCCCAGGCTCTCCGCCATGAGCTGGAAGCCGTAGCACATGCCGAAGACGGGGACGCCGGCCTCGAAGAGGGCGCGGTCGACGGTGGGGGCGCCCTCCTCGTACACGGACGAGGGGCCGCCCGAGAGGATGATCGCCGCGGGGTTCTTGGCGAGGATCTCCTCCACCGGCATGGTGCTCGGCACGATCTCGCTGTAGACCCGCGCCTCGCGGACGCGACGGGCGATGAGCTGGGCGTACTGCGCGCCGAAGTCGACGACCAGGACGGTGTCGGTGGCGGCGGCAGCGGGAGTCGCTGATGACACGGGGGCCTTCCGGCGGTGGGGCGGGGTCTCTGTGCAGGCCAATTCTACCGAGGTGGGCGCCGGACGGGTCCCGAGAGCCCGGGGCCGCCGCCCCGCCCCTCCACGTCTCACGATGCGAACCGGCTTGGACACCTCCCGCTCCCCGGGCATACTGACCACATGCTCACGCACCCGACCTTCGTCTTTACCTATGGCAACCGGCCCGCCGGCTGCCATGGTGGTGCTGCTTGAGCAACTGACAAGCGACTTCCCAGGCGCCCCGGGCCGACAAGGCCCGGGGCGCCTGTCGTTTCCCGGGTCCTGCCGTTCCGGGACGCCGCGCACACACCTCTGGAGTCCCCATGACCACCCTCGACGTGACCGGCGCCCGTACCTCCGAGGCCGCGGACCTGATCACCGGCGCGCGTGCGCGCATCGACGCGCTGGACGACCGGATCATCGGCCTGATCCAGGAACGGATGGCCGTCTCCGCCGTCATCCAGAAGGAACGCATCGCCTCCGGCGGCCGGCGGGTGAACCTCTCCCGCGAGATGGAGGTCCTCGGCCACTACAGGGAGGCGCTGGGCAAGCCGGGCACCACGCTCGCGATGACGCTGCTGGAGCTGTGCCGGGGCAGGATCTGAGGCCCGGTCGCGGCCCGCTCGCCCGGCATCCGCGTCCGGCATCCGCGTCCGGCGGTACGGACGTACACCCGCGCCTCACCCGGATCGACGCGTGACCCGCTCCCCGGCCGCCTCGTTGGTACCGGTGTCCGTGCCAGCCAGGGGCGGGCCCGAGAAGAACCACGCGTGGCTCTCGCCGGAGCGATGAGACGTGCGGATCGCGCCGTGCGTCGTGGGACCTCGCTCCGGGGAAGTGACCGGACGGCAGGGGACAGCAGCCCGGTCACCATGGAAACGGCCGGTCCCGGGGACGCCCGGGGCCGGCCGGCGGGCATCCCGGTTCCGGCCGACCCCCGGACGGCCGCGCCGTGCTCCCCCACGCGCAGGGCAGGAGTCCTGCGCCGTACCTCCTCCCCCACGCCTCCTCCCACGCTCGCCGGCCGCCGCTGCTCGAAGGCGGTGCCCTCCCGGAGACCGCGGCCGAAGCCCCTGCCGTCAGACCTGTGGCGTCAATCACATAAAGGTCGCGTGAAAGGCGCACAACCCTTCACAGGTTCCGCCGGTCACACATAGGCATCGAGAGCCACATCCGTTCCTGGGTGCGGTCTCCCCGTCAGTGCCGCGACGCCGCGCCACACCGACATACCGAGGTCTTCATGAAGCTTCGCCGCGCCATGGTCACCGCGGCTGCGACGGCCGTCATAGCGCCGCTCGCGCTCCTGTCCGCCCCTGCCGCCTTCGCGGACGGGCACGACACCCAGCAGAGCACGACCACCTCCTCGGACAGCACGCCGGCCCAGACCGGCGACCCGCAGCCGAACGACACCGAGAGCACCCCCTCGGACGACCGGAGCAGCCCGTCCGACGACGAGAGCACCCCCTCGGACGACCAGAGCACCCCGTCCGACGACCAGAGCACCCCCTCGGACGACCAGAGCACCCCGTCCGACGACCAGAGCAGCCCGTCCGACGACGAGAGCACGCCCTCGGACGACGAGAGCACCCCGTCGGGCGACCCGAGCAGCCCGGGTGCCTCACCCTCGCCGTCGGCCAGCGCGAGCACGCCCGCCGAGGAGGACGACTTCTGCCTCGACGACGAGAAGGGCGAGGCCCAGATCAGCGCCGACCTGCGCAGCGGACTGTCTGGCCTTCCCGAGACGGTCGTCGCCGGCAGCGGCTGGACGCCGTTCACGTTCAACGTGTCCAACCGCGGTGACGAGGAGATCAAGGGCATCAAGCCGTTGGTCGGTGTCGCCGCCGTCGGCTGGAACGAGGAGGACTACTCCGGCCAGATCACGCTCCAGGTCTTCGACAAGGCCACCGGCAAGTGGAACACCCTCGCGGACGCCGCGGGCGAAGGTGCCACGTTCCCCGCGTTCTCGCTCGGTGCGGGCCAGTCGCTCTCGTACCAGCTGCGCCTCGGCGTGAGCGGCAAGGTGCCCGACTCCATTGGCCTGACCGGTGGTTTCGCGTCGTACGCGGACGAAGAGGGCTGCTGGATGGCCGACGACCCGAACGGCTGGCTCTACTTCTTCGACATCCTGGCCGCCGGCTCCGACCCCGGTGAGCCGAACGACGCCAAGCCGCAGACCGGTGGCATGGGCGAGCTCGAGCAGGTCAGCGATGTCAAGGTCACCGGCAACCTCGCCGAGACCGGTGCCGGCTCGGCGCTGCCGATGATCGGTCTCGCCGGCGGTGTCGCCGTCGTCGCCGGTGCCGGTGCGGTGTTCATCGTGCGTCGGCGCAAGGCGGGTACGGAGGCGTGAGCACGCCGTACGTCGCTTCGCGTGGGACGTGGTGACGCTTCACGCAAGGAAAAGGGAAGAGGACCTGCGCTCGGAGGGGGGCGCAGGTCCTCTTCCCTTTTCCTTCCTTTGCTCGCACCGCGCCGGCCGACGTCGGCCGGCGCCGCACGCTCAGCTCTTCGGCGGCACCGTCGGCATCCCCAGGAACGGCAGCCGCAGTGCCCCGAACGCGTCCGCAGGGACCGCCGGGGACTTGGGCTCGACCGGCTGGAGGCGGCGGTAGGGCTCGTCCTGCCGCGGGCGCGGATCGGCCTCACCCTTGTTGGGCCAGTAGGACATCGCCCGCTCGGCCTGCGCCGTGATGGTCAGGGACGGGTTCACGCCCAGGTTCGCCGAGACCGCCGCGCCGTCCACGACCGAGATGCCGGGGTGGCCGTAGAGGCGGTGATACGGGTCGATCACCCCGGTGTCGCCGGACGCGCCGATCGGGCAGCCGCCGAGGAAGTGCGCGGTGAGCGGCATCCCGGTCAGCTCACCGATGTTGGAGCCGGCGAAGCCGTTGATCTCGGCGGCCAGCGCGGACGCTCCCTCCGTGGCCGCCTTGATCTGCTTCGGGTTGGGGGAACCGTGGCCCTGGCGCGCGGTGAGCAGGCCCCGGCCCACCCCCGACGGCTTCAGGTACGTCGTCAGGGAGTTGTCGAGCGACTGCATGACCAGGCCGATGATGGTCCGCTCCGACCAGCGCCGGTTGGACAGGGACCGCAGCAGCAGCAGGGGATGCCTGGCGACGTTGCCCAGCCAGCCCAGGACCCGCGCCGCACCCGAGCCGCCGCCCGCGTACGGGACCTGGAGGATCGACAGGCCGCCCATGGAGTTGGAGCCGCGGCCGTAACGCACGGGCTCGATGTGGGTGTTCTCGTCGGGGTGGATGGAGGACGTGATGGCCACGCCGTGCGTGAAGTCGGCCTTCGGCGCCCCGGTGATCCGGCGATAGCGGCGGTCGTCGGTCTGGGCGCCGACGAGGGCCTCGGAGTTGGTGCGGGTCAGCTCGCCCAGGCGGTCCGAGAGGTGCGGCAGCTGCCCGTTGGCCTTCATCCGGTGCAGCAGGGTCTGCGTGCCGTAGGTACCGGCGGCCAGGACCACTCGACGGGCCCGGAAGACCCGCCCGCTGCCCTTGCGGCGCCTGTCGGTCGGGAGCGTGGCGACGGCGTAACCGCCTCGCGAGTCCTCCGTCACCGACACGACGGTGGTCATCGGGTGCACGACCGCGCCCGCCTTCTCGGCGAGGTGCAGGTAGTTCTCGTTCAGGGTGTTCTTCGCCCCGTGCCGGCAGCCGGTCATGCACTCGCCGCACTCGGCACAGGCCCGGCGCGACGGGCCCGCCCCGCCGAAGTACGGATCGGGCACCTCCTCCCCCGGCTTCGCCTTCACCTTCCCGTCGGCGTCCCTGCCGTCGCCGAAGAAGACACCGACCGGCGCCATGTGGAAGGTGTCGCCCACACCCATCCGCTCGGCGGCGGCCTTCAGGTGCACGTCGGACGCGGTGGTCGTCGGGTTGAGACGCACCCCGAGCATGCGCCGGGCCTGGTCGTAGTACGGCTGGAGCTCCTCCTGCCAGTCGGTGATGTCCCGCCACTGCGGGTCCTCGAAGAAGGGCTCCGGCGGGACGTACAGCGTGTTGGCGTAGTTGAGGGAGCCGCCGCCCACGCCCGCGCCGGCCAACACCATCACGTTGCCCAGCAGATGGATGCGTTGGATGCCGTACATGCCGAGCCGGGGCGCCCACAGGTAGTTCTTCAGGTCCCAGGAGTTCTTCGGCAGGGTGGCGGGGGTGAAGCGGCGGCCCGCCTCCAGGACACCGACGCGGTAGCCCTTCTCGGTGAGCCGAAGCGCCGAGACCGAACCGCCGAAACCGGAGCCGACGACGATGACGTCGTAGTCGTACGCGGACTTGTCGTACGCCGACTCGCCGTACGCGGACTCGTCCTCCGGGGACTCGTCGTCCGGTTGGTGGAGGGAGTTCTCCAGTGACACGTGCTCTCCTCGTTGAAAGCCCCCGTTGGTGGGGTGGCCGGGCGGTCTAGCGGAAGCGGAACGCCTTCATCAGGCGCAGGCTCCGGCTCATGAACGCCGCGTACTGCTCGTCGTCCATGCCGAGCGACGGGGCCATGGGGAGCAGCCGCTGGTGGGCGATCGTCTGGGCCTCGGTGTACTTGAGGATGCCCTCGGAGCCGTGCCGGCGGCCGAGTCCGGAGTCCTTCATGCCGCCCATGGGCGACTGGACGCTGCCGTAGGCGGGCGCGTAACCCTCGTTGATGTTGACCGTGCCGGTGCGCAGCCGGGCGGCGATCCCGCGTCCTCGTCGGGCGTCCTTGGTCCAGACCGAGCTGTTCAGTCCGTACGGGGTGGAGTTGGCGCGTGCGATCGCCTCGTCGACGTTCTCGAAGCGGTAGACGGAGACGACCGGGCCGAAGGTCTCCTCGGTGCAGACGGCCATGGTGGTGTCGACGCCGTCGAGGATGGTCGGCTCGTAGAAGTAGGGGCCGATGTCCGGGCGCGCCGTGCCGCCCGCCAGTACCTTGGCGCCCTTGGCGACGGCGTCGTCCACGTGCCGGGTCACGGCGTCGAGCTGACGCTGTCCGACCAGGGAGCCCATGCCGGCGCCGTAGGACAGGGAGGTGCCGAGGCGTATCGCCTTCGTCCGGGCGACGAAGCGCTCCAGGAAGGCGTCGGCGACGGACTCGTGGACGTACAGCCGCTCGATGGAGATGCACAACTGGCCGGCGGAGGAGAAGCAGGCGCGGACGGCGCCCGCGGCGGCCTTGTCCAGGTCGGCGTCCTCGAGCACCAGCATGGCGTTCTTCCCGCCGAGTTCGAGGGAGACGCCGACCAGCCGGGCGGCGGCGCCCTGGGCGACCTCGCGGCCGGTGCGGGTGGAGCCGGTGAAGGAGACGTAGTCGGCGTGCCCGACGACCTCGGGGCCGACGACCGGGCCCTCCCCGAGGACCACCTGGAAGACGTCGGCGGGCAGTCCCGCCTCGATCAGCAGGTCACGGGCCCACAGGGCGGTGAGGCAGGTCTCGGTGTCGGGCTTCATCACGACCGCGTTGCCCGCGGCGAACGCCGGGAGCGCGTCGCCGACGGACAGCTCCAGCGGGTAGTTCCAGGGGGCGATCTGGCCGACCACACCGCGCGGGTGGCGCAGTTCGGTGACCTTCGTGAGGCCGGGCACGGCACCCGCGTGCCGCTTGGGCCTCAGGTAGGCGGCGGCGCGGCGGCCGTAGTGACGGGCGGCGACGGCGACGGCCTGCACCTCCTCGTGGGCGTGCAGCCGGGCCTTGCCGGTCTCCAGCTGGATCAGGTCGAGGACCTCGGCCTGGCGTTGGAGCACCAGGTCGTGGAAGCGCAGCAGGACGGCGGCCCGCTGCCGTACCGGGGTCCTCGCCCACACGGCCTGGGCGGCGCGGGCCGCTTCGAAGGCCCGTCGCACGTCCTCGGGCGTCGACTCGGGAAGGTCGGCCAGCTTCTCGCCGGTGAAGGGGGTGTGGTTGGCGGTGCTCCCGGACCCGACGACGCCCTTGGTGAGCCGGGCGACCAGGTCGGGTGTGACCACGTCGGCGGCGGTGCGGGCGCCCTCCGGGGCGGGGGCGAGGGGATTGGTGCCGGTCGTTTCCCGGGTCTGCGCGTCCGTCATGAGCCGCAGGGTATGCCTGAGCGCACGCTTTGTGTACCCGTCGGTAACAGATTCACCGACACCTCACACACCGCCAGTGAACACTGGCAACAAAGCCCCTGATCAGCGCGTTGTGGTCCGGGAAACGCCCCGGACCACGGTCAGAGCCGGTCGATCTCCAGGTTGGCGATCGCCGTCTTCGCCACCTCGCGCCCGCGCTCCGTGAAGTCCCCCTTGCCCGGGTAGCCGACGGTGAGCTTGTACATGTCGCCGGCGGAGGTCTTGTAGTAGAAGATCCGCAGCTCGCGGGGCAGCGGGTTCTGGCTGTCGTCGGTGGTGTAGACGACCGTGTTCTCGGCGGCCTTCTTCCCCTTGTACGTGGTGTTCGGCTTCGGATCGGTCTTCGGGTTCTCCGGCATGCCGAGCTCGTACTTGCCGCTCTCCCGGAAGCCGTCGTCGTCCTCGTACATCTCGGCGTCGGCGGAGCCCGCGATGGTGCCGGTGTCCTCGGCCTGCTTGTCGAGGGTCAGCTGGATCCAGATGCTGCCGCTCGCGTCGGAGTACTTGACCCAGTGCTCCTTGTCCGTCGTGCGATCGGGGCGGGCCGGCTTGTAGTGGCCAGGGACCGCGATCGTCGCTGCGAGGTCCTTCTCGGCGTGCTTCTCCCAGTCCTCGGGCAGCGGACCCGCGAACGGCTCGGCGATCACCAGGTACGCCGTCATCGCCGCCGCCACGACCGCCGCTCCCAGCCCGGCCAGCGTCCTGGGGCCGAGCACGATCCCCCTGCGTCCGGCCGCCAGGGGCGCGGGAACCTGGACGACCTGCGTGGGCTGCGGGGCGGGCGGGTTGGCGGCCGCTTCCAGCAGGGCGCGGACCTGGGCGGCGTTCGGCCGGCGCGCCGGGTCCTTCTGGAGCAGGCCGTTGATGGCCTCGGCCAGCGGCCCCTGCGCGGAGGCGGGCGGCGCGGGCGTGGCGTTGAGGACGGACTGGAGCGTGGCCGGGGTGTTGCTGCGGCGGAACGGCGAGACGCCCTCCGTCGCCGCGTACAGCACCACACCCAGGGACCACAGGTCCGAGGCGGGGCCCGGGCGCTGGCCCAGCACGCGTTCCGGGGCGATGTACTCGGGGGAGCCGACGAAGCCCCCGGTGTCCGTCAGGTTGGTCTCGCCCTCGATCTGGGCGATCCCGAAGTCGGTGAGGACGACGCGGTCGTACCGGCCGAGCAGCACGTTGTCCGGCTTGACGTCCCGGTGGAGGATGCCCGCCGCGTGGGCCGCCTCCAGTGCGCCGAGCACCTCCAGACCGACCCGCGCCGCCTCGCGTGCGGACAGGGTGCCCTCCTCCTGGAGGACGCCGCCCAGCGAACGGCCCTGCACCAGCTCCATCACGATCCACGGCCGGCCGTCCACGATCGCGACGTCATGGACGTCGACCACGGCGGGGTGGTCGAGCCGGGCGGCGGCCCGGGCCTCGCGGCGCATCCGTTCGAAGGCGTTGGCCTGTTCGCGTTCGGGAAGGTGGTCGGGGACGCGCGGCTCCTTGACCGCCACCTCGCGGTCCACCGTCTCGTCCTTGGCCCGCCACACCGTGCCCATGCCCCCGTACCCCAGCTTGGAGAGCAGCCGGTACCGGCCCGCGATGAGCCGCCCGGCGCCGGGCTCCTGCGAGGGCGGAGCCTCGGGACGGGGCCGGGGCTGGGCGCCCTGACCCTGTGGAGCAGGGTGGGCAGGGGTGTTGTGCTGCGCGGCGACGTTGGGGTGCGCCGGGGCGGGCGCGTGACCCGGCCGCGGGTCGTGGGCCTGCTGCGGGACGACCTGGGTGGGCGCCGCATAGGGGTTGTCGGGGTGCGGCACGGCCGCGGGCGGGTTCGGGTCGGGGACCGGGTTCGGCGGTTGCAGACCAAAACTGGTGGGCTCGTCGGACCCGTAGCGGGCTCCCCCGTTGTTGCTCATGGTCCATCCATACCGCGCCGGGCACCCACGGTTCCACCGCGAACGCGGTCCGGTCACAGACCCGTGACTCTCGACGGGACCGTCCGGGGCTTATCTCCGATTCATCCGATCACGGGAACGGTGTGCCGGTCGCCGAGGGAGCCGGTGCCGCGGGCGCGGTCGGCGTGGGCTCGGCCTTCGGCGTCGCGGCGGTCCTGGGCGTGGACGCGGGCGTCCGGGAGGTGGGCGCCCGGCTGGTGGGCGTCTCCGGTGCCGTGCTCGTCGGCGCACCGCCTCCGTCACCACCGCGGTCCATGAGCAGCGCCGCGGCCGACACGCCGGCCCCGGCCATCGCGGCGACGGCCAGTGCGGCCACGAGCACACTGCGGGTGGGCGGCCGGACGGGACGCTCCTCGGACGGGTCCGGCGACGGCTCACCCTCCGCCTCGCGCCACGCCGGGGGCCGACGGCGGATCAGGGACCGTGCCGCAGTGGCGTGTTCCAGGGGCGGTGACTGCGGTGTACGGCCCGTCTCGAGGAAGGCCCGCAGCATCCGCTCGGCCCCGTCCGCGTCCAGCCGCCGGTCGGGGTCGCGCTCCAGCAGAGCGCGCACGACGGGCAGAAGGGGCCCGGCCTGTGCGGGCGGCCGTATCTCGTCGGTCACGACCGCGTGCAGGACACCACCGAGCGAGTCGCGGCGGAACGGCGACTCGCCGCTGAGCACCGTGCACAGCAACGCACCCAGCGACCACAGGTCGGACTCGGGACCGCTGCGCCGGCCGGACATCCGCTCCGGGGCGGTGTACTCGGGGGAGCCGACGAAGGAGCCGTTCTCGGTGAGGGTGCTGGCGCCCGCGACCCGGGCGATGCCGAAGTCGGTGAGGACGACCCGGCCGGTGCCGTCCTCCAGCAGCACGTTGGCCGGTTTGAGGTCCCGGTGGAGCACTCCGGCCATGTGCGCGGCGCGCAGGGCACCGAGCAGGTCGATGCCGATGCGGGCGGCCTCGGCGGCGTCGACCGGTCCCTGCTCGGCGACGCGGTCGGCGAGGGAGACGCCGTCGACCAACTCCATGACGATGTAGGGACGCTCGTCGTCCTCGACGACGTCGTGCACGACGATGATGTGCGGGTGGCTCAGCTGGGCCAGTGCGCGGGCCTCCCGCAGCGTGCGGTCCCGCTGCCGCCGGGCCTCGGCGGCGGAGAGCGTCTCGTCCACGGGAAGCTCCTTGACGGCGACCCCTCGCTCGAGCAACTGGTCGGTCGCCCGCCAGACCACGCCCATGCCACCGCGCCCGAGCTTCACCTCCAGCAGGTAACGGCCCGCCACGAGGCGGCCGTTGCCGCGCGCGGAGTCGTTCCCGGCCTCCCCCTCGGTCCCCATGGGCCCATCATGCCCCACCGGATGTGTCCGCTCCGGTACGGCGATTCGGCCAAGCGGGGCCGGTGACGTCGCGCATGGCCGAATCCGGGCTGTGCGGTACGGGCTCGCGGTTGCTCCCGCGGGCCGGCCCGGGCCGATGATTCCTCCGGGTGTGCCCGTCGGGCAGCCCCGGGCCTTCGGCTCCTGCGGGCATGCCCGCCGGGCCCCGGGGCGGCGGCTCCTGGTGGGTGCGGGCCGGCGGGTCCGCCGGACCCGGGCCGTCGGCTGCTGCGGGTGTGCCCGCCGGAGCCGAGCCGTCGGGTTGTGCCGGCGTGCCCGCCACGCTGCGTTCCAAGCTCCGTTACGGTTCGCGCCAGCCCTGGAGCACCGTTTCGAACTGCTCGCGTGCCTCGGGCCAGTCCGCGGCCGGCGCGGCCATGTAGAGCGCGTACTCGACGCCGTCACGGGAGATGTACATCTGGTCGACCGCCCGGTAGGGCCCCGGGAAGTCGGTGTCCTTGGCCAGCGCGGTCCACGTGTATTCCAGTTGCGCGCTCTCCCGGTCCCGGTAGACGCCCTGCTCCAGCCGCACCCGCCGGTAGTCGACCAGCCGCTGCCCGATCTGCTGGTCCAGGTCGCTCAGGTGCTCGTAGGGGGCGTCGAAGTCGGGCGAGTCGTCGGCGGCGACGCGGATGAAGCGCCTGCCGCCGTCCGGCGTGTAGTCGACCTGGCGGGTCGCGTCGTCGAAGACGACACGTTCCCAGTCCGCACCGGGCAGGACGATGGTGAAGCCGTAGGGGTCGGTGCGCCGCACCCAGCCCTCCGGGAGACCGCCCGTCGACTCCTTCCCTTCTTTCCCACCGGTCTTCGAGGCACGGGGCGTCGGAGTCGGAGTGGGCGCGGGCGTGTCCGTGGACGTCGCCCGGGTGGTGCCGCGGCCCTTGTCCGCGCTCCACTGCTGGAGCACCGCGGCGGTCCCCCCACCGATGAGCGCGGCCAGCACCACGACCAGGGCGATCAGACGTCCCTTGCGTCTCCGCGGGCCCGCGACCCTCCCGTGGGGCGGCTGAAGGGCCGTCGGGCCGGTGCCCGGCGGGTACTGCGGCGGCAGAACTCCGGCGGGCCGCGTCTCGTGCGGCAGCGGCCGGTGCCCGGGCGGGCCGCCGGCCTGCGCCGGCATGGTGGGCGTGGTCGGCACGGTGGGGACGTAGGCCTGGGCCGCGTCCGGGCGGCGGCCCTCGGCCGCCTCGGCCAGCATCTGTTCGGCCTCCGCGGCACCGGGCCGGTCGGCCGGATCCTTGCGCAGCAGCGCGCCGATGACGGGGGCGAGCGGTCCGGCGTGCTGCGCCTCGGTCGCCTCCTCCTCGACGACCGCCTGCATCGTTGTCAAAGGGGAGGTCCGACGGAACGGCGACCTGCCCTCCACCGCCGTGTACAGGGTGGCGCCGAGCGCCCAGAGGTCGGAGGACGGGCCCGGGTCGTGACCGCGGACCCGCTCGGGCGCGAGGTAGTCCACCGAGCCGACGACCTCTCCGGTGCGGGTGATGGCCGTGTCGCCCTCGATGTGCGCGATGCCGAAGTCGGTGAGCAGGACACGTCCGTCCCGGGCGAGCAGGACGTTGCCGGGCTTGACGTCGCGGTGGAGGACACCGGCGGTGTGCGCGGCGCGCAGGGCGCGCAGCACCCACATGCCGATACGGGCGGCCTCCCGGGGCTCGATGCGGCCCTCCTCCTTGACCGCGTCGGCGAGCGAGTGACCCTCGACCAGCTCCATGACGATCCACGGGCGGCCGTCGTGCTCCAGCACGTCGTGCACCGTGACGACGGCGGAATGGTTGATCCGCGCGGCGGCCCGCGCCTCCGCCCTGGTCCGCGCCAGCAGCATGGCCTGCTCGCTGTCGGACACGTAGAGCGCGGCGGTCAGCTCCTTGACGGCTACCGCCCTGTGCAGCACCTCATCATGCGCACGCCACACCCGGCCCATGCCACCGCTGCCGATGGACTCGCCGAGCCGGTAGCGGCCCGCGACGAGCAGGCCCTGCATCTGATTCACGTTGCCCCGCAATGGTCTTGACAGGGTCAGGGTAAGGACCGGTCCGCATCCTGGGAACCGAGGAGGGGCCTTGGAGACCGCACTGTGATGGTTGTCGCTGAATGGGCCGGCACGGAACCAAAAGGCGTACATCGACGGACAGTTCACCCCCGATCACTGCCCGCAGACACCGCAGGTGGGGCCCCCGGAAACCGGACGGTACGGATCCGGCGTCAGCGGGTGGCCTGGTAGGTCGCCGCCGCCTGCTCGTACAGCCGTGTCACCTCGTCCCGTTCGGCCTCCGGGCCACGCACCTGCACCACGTGGTAGCGGCCGTCGATCAGTGCGGCGAGGTTGCGCACGTACAGCTCAGCCCCGCCGCGGGTCCAGGTGAACTGCCCCTCGGCCATGGTGCGTCCGCCCACCTCAATGGTCTTGAGTCCGCTGGAGGTGGCCCAGCTGGAGTCGCGGTACGGCTGCAGCTCCTGCTCGTCGTCCCTCTGGTAGGCCATGGGGTCGCTGCCGTACTCCCCGGCACTGTCCCGTCCCGGCACGACGATGAGCTCGAAGTCGCCGTGGGCGTAGACGACCTGGCCGCGCCCGTTCCTGCCGGTGCGCTCCCAGCCCTCGGCGACCGCCACCCGGAAGCCCTCCGGGTCCGTGCGCAGGGTGAATCCCTCGGCGACCTCGGGACCGGTCGTCTGCGTCTCGGCGGAGCCGGCCGACTCCTCGGCGCTGCCCTCCGGCTTCGGCGACGTCTGCTCGGGCCGGGGATCGCTCCCGGCGTCCGGTGAGCGGGGAGCCTCGCCGACCTCACCGGCGGAACCCGTGCGGTCGGCCGCGCCCGCGCCGCCGGTGTCCTCGCCGGCCTTCGGCATGAACAGCACGGCGTACGCGATCGCCCCCGCCATGGCGAGCAGCACCAGCAGCAGCAGGGTGCGGCCCAGCCGGCGCGGCGAACGCTCCTCCTGCTTCGCCCGCTTGTGCCGTCCGTGGTGCGCGGGCAGCCCGGCGCGCCGCCTGCGCACCAGCTCACCCCTGCGCCGTACCACCGGCAGCCTGCTCACGTCGACCGGCGGTGCCGCTATCACGTGCACGCCGGCCTCCGGCTCGGGCGCCGAGCGCACCAGAGAGCGCAGCCAGCCGCGCAGTTCCTCGAAGTCGATCCGCTCGGTGGGGTCCTGACGCAGCAGCGACTCCACGACCGGCCTGAGCGGCCCGCACTCCTCCGCGAACGCCGGGGGCTCGGCGCACACCATCTGCACCAGCTCGGCCGTCGACTCCTCCGGGTAGGGCGCATGCCCCTGCACGGCCCGGAACAGCAGCGCGCCCAGGGCCCACAGGTCGGTCGCGGGGCCGATCGGCGCGGCGAGCTGCCAGTTCGCGTGCACGGGGCCGGCCTGCTCCGGAGCCCAGCGCTCCGTCACGGGTCCGACGACGGCCATGCGCGCCTGCCGCGCCCGCTCGGCGGCCAGTGCGGTGGTGGGCCCGCGCCGCACGGGTGTGTGCGCCACCAGGTCGTCCCAGCGGGCGGAGGACTCCGCGAGGCCGCTGCCCACGGGGGACGCCTGGCCGGGCACGGACGGCTGGCCGGGCACGGACGCCGGGGCGGAAGCGGAAAAGGATCCGCCGGGTCCCGTCGGTCCGGGGTGCGCGGCACGAGCATCACCGGCGGGGGGAAGCGCCGTACGCCCCCGCCCGTCGGGGCCGCTGCCGCCGATCGCAGGTGCACCGCCCGTGCCGCTGCGGGGTGTGGCGCCGTGCCAGCCGGTCCTGCCCACGCCGTAGGGGTCGGCTATCTGCCCGGGGGGAACCGCACCGGTCGCCGTCCCGGCACCGCCGGGGACGCCCGGGCCGGAGGGGTACGGCGGTTGCGCGGAGCCGTTGGCGTGCGGTGCGGGAGAGGGGCCGTCCTCGGGTGCGCGGCCGGGCAGGGCCGCCCGGCCGCTCTGCTGGGCCTCCTGGACCCGGGCCGCGGCACGGGCCCCGGCCCGGTACGCGGCGATCGCCCCGGCACGCGCCGCCCGTACGTCCCCGGCGCCGTCCAGCGCCCGCCGGGCCGCCCCGGCCGGGTCACCGTTGGCCGTGCCCACCCCGCCCTGCGGCAACCGCCCGGCCCGCGCCTCGATCGCGGCCCGCCGCGCGGCGTCGGGGTCGGCACCGGGGCCACTGCCCGGACCGGAGCGGGGGCCGGGCGCGGAGGCGGGGGCGGCGGCGAAGCCGGGGGGCAGGGAAGGGTTGCCGCGGGGCGCACCCGACCGGGCGGCGGGGGCGGCGGGAGGCAGCGCCTCGGGAGGCCCTTGCCCTTGCCCCGTGTCTCCCGTCCCACCGGGATCGGGATCGGGCACCGGGTCGTACCCGCACAGCGCTTCCTCGGCCGCGCCGACCGCCAGGCCCGTCAGCATCACGCGGCCGTCGTCGCAGACGAGCACCGTGCGTGCGGTGACGTTCCGGTGCACCCAGCCGTGGGAGTGCAGTACCCGCAGCGCCGTCAGCACGTCGGAGGCCACCTCCGCCGCCCGGTACGGGGTCAACGGCTTCTCGGCGAGCAGCGCCGCCAGGGGACGCGCGGCCACCAGCTCGCTGACGATCCACAGCGAACCGCCCTCGGCGAACACGTCGAAGACCTGGTCCAGCCGCGGGTGGTCGGGAATGGCCGCCGCCGCCTGAGCGGCCTCGACCGCCCGCCGTACGACGGGGTCGGTGGGCCGGCGTGTGCCCGCGGTGCGCGCGGACGCGCGCCCGGAGGGCCGCCCGGCCCCGCCGTCACGCGCCGTGAAGCCCTCGGGCAGCCCCTCCGCGTCGAGCACCTCGGCCTCGACGACCTCCGGCAACGGAACCTGCCTGACCAGCACTTCCTGCCCGCTGTAGGTGTCGAAGGCACGGGTCTCGGTGAGTTCGTACTCGTCGGACGGCGGCAGCGGCAGGCGGTAGCGGTCGGCGAGCACCCGTCCCGCATAGTCGTCCACGATGCCTCCCCCGGCAGCCTGGTCGGTCAAATCCGTTCGGCTCGCGGCCCGTTCCGGCTGCGTACGGTCCGCAAGCACTCACGATACGTGCCGGAGGCAACCCGCAGAGAGGGGATGCCACATCTCACTCCCCAATCCTGGGGCCGCTCATGCTCAGGATGCGGGTTCGAACGTCCTCGTGAACGCCCGCCAGGTCGTCCTGCGCTGCTCGCCGCCCCACTTGTCCGCCTTCGCGGTGTACATCAGCCCGTACCCGAGACGGTCGTTGACGACGAACCCCCGGTCGATGCTCCGGTACTCGGTGCCGTTCTCCACGTAGGTGAATTCCCAGTCCGCCGTGTTCCAGCCCCGGTAGCCCACCGCCTCGATGCGGATCCTCTGGTACTGCGGCCGGACCATGGCGCGCTCCTGGTTCTTCCAGTCCGCCACGGGGTCGTCCTTCGGCGTGGACGTCCACCCGACGAGCAGCTTCTGCCCGTCGGGCCCGGTGAACCGGTCCCCCGCGGCGCTCGTCGACTGGTACTTCCAGCCCTGGGGCAAACCGATCGCGTACCCCTGGCTCCCCTGGTGCGTCCTGCGCACCGGGACACCGTCGCCGGAGCCGCTCGAACCGGGGTCAGCCGGCTCGCCGGCGTCGGCTCCCGGGCTGCTCCCCGCCGAACCGGCCGCCTCCGGCGTCCCGGCCGCCGCGCCGTCCGTCCGTGTGCCGCCGTCCCCGTCGCTCTTGGTGTCCGCGCCGGATCCCGCCCCGGCCGACTCGGAGGCCACGGCCTTGCCGCCGCCACCGGCCCCCTTCGCTCCCTCGTCGTCGTTGCCGAACACGATCGCCAGCACGGTGCCCAGCACCGCCAGCGCCGCGATCACCGCGATGACGACCAGCGTCCGCCGCGGCACCACGTCGGTGAGCGACGCCCTGGGCACGGACCGCGCCGGCAGATCCGGCGGCGTCATCACGGGCCATCCCGAACTCCGCCCGCGAGAAGCGGCCTCGGCCCCCTGCGCCCCGGCACCCGAGCCCTCCGCCCCGGAGGACGGCGCCCCGCCACCGGCCGCGGCGGCCGCACCAAAGGCGCCCGTCACCCGCGTCTTGGCATCGGCACCGGCAGGACCGGCCGCGCCGCCGGCAGTGCCCGCACCGGGACCCGACGCGTTCGCGGTGCCGGAAGCGGATGTCCCGCTCCCGGATCGGGCACGAGCCGCGCCCGCGACCGACCCGGCGGCCACGGCCGCCTTGCGCACGGAACGCAGCGCGCCCCGCAGCCGCTCCCCGGCCTCCTCGCCCCGCTTGCTTCCGGCGCCGCCCGGCCCACCGGGCTGGGCGGGCAGCGGTACGACCTTCGTCGCGTCCGTCGGCTCCGCCTCCTTGGGCTCCGGCGCGTGGATCACCGCGTTGAGCATCGCCCGCGCACCCGCGTCGTCGAGCCGCTGGGCCGGGTCCTTGTTCAGCAGACCGTAGATGACGTCCCTGAGCGGTCCGGCGTTCTTCGGCTCCTCCAGCGGCTCGGTCATCACCGCCGTCAGCGTCGCGATCGCGGAGCCCTTGTCGTACGGCGGAGTTCCCTCCACCGCCGCGTACAGCAGCCCTCCCAGCGACCACAGGTCGGCCGCCGGGCCCGGCTTGTGCCCGCGAGCCCGCTCCGGGGAGATGTAGGAGGGGGCGCCGACCAGCATGCCGGTCGAGGTGATGGAGGGGTCACCCTCGACCTGGGCGATGCCGAAGTCGGTGAGCACGACCCGGCCGTCGTCGGCGATCAGCACGTTCGACGGCTTCACGTCACGGTGCAGGATGCCCTCGCGGTGTGCGGAGCGCAGTACGTCGAGCACGGCGAGCCCGACCTCCGCGGCTCGCCCGGGCTCGAGCAGGCCGTCCTCCCGGATGACCTCGGCGAGCGACTTGCCCTCGACGAGCTCCATCACGATCCAGGGCCGGTCGTCCTCCTGGACGACGTCGAAGACGGTGACGGCGCTGTTGTTGCGGATCCGGGCGATCGCCTTGGCCTCACGCAGCGTTCGCGTGATCAGCCGCCGCTTCTCCTCCTCGTCGATGTTCGAGGGGAAGCGCAGCTCCTTGACGGCGACGGTCCGTCCCAGGGTTTCGTCCTCGGCTCGCCACACCGTCCCCATGCCGCCGCGGCCGAGCACATCTCCCAGCCGGTACCGCCCGGCGAGGAGACGTGCGCTCTTGTCCTGACGGGATGTCCCCGCCCGCTCCGCCTCCGACATGCGTCCCCTCATGCAACCCGCCCTGACAGAGCCTTCATTGTCTCTCACCCGACAAGTGGCCGACGCCCAGGGTGCCCCTGGCGGTGCGCCGTCCACCCCGGACCCGGGGTCCGGGTGAAGGACGTGTTCCGCAGCCCTGCATGATGGGCGTCCATCGAGGGAGGAGCCGTGATGCCGCCGCTGCGGACCCTACTGGCCGTGCCCGTGTCGCTGGCCCTGCTCGGCTGGGCCCCGGCCGCCTCCTCCGCACCGGCGCTCCCGCCCGCGGACTCGGTGCTCCCGCTGCTGGTCACACGGGGTGAGGCCCCTGCCGCGGCACTGCTGGCCGCCGGGGAGAAGGGATCCCGCTACGCCCACGCCGGCCCTGGCATGGCACCGTCCGACCACTTCCGGGCCGGCAGCATGACGAAGACGTTCATCGCGACCGTCGTGCTGCAACTGGCCGAGGAGCAGCGGCTCTCGCTGTCCGACACCGTGGAGCGGCATCTGCCGGGCCTGGTGCGGGGAGCGGGCAACGACGGCCGCGCGCTGACCCTGCGCTCCCTGCTCACCCACACCAGCGGCCTGTACGACTTCGCCGCGGAGACCGGCGGCACGGTTCCCCTCACTGCCCGTCAGGCCGTACGCATCGCCGTCACCCACCCTCCGGCCGACCCCGGCCGCTTCTCCTACTCGAACACCAACTACGTCCTGCTCGGCCTGGTCGTCGAACAGGTCACCGGCCGTCCGTACGCGACCGAGGCCGAGCGGCGCATCGTCGCTCCGCTGCGTCTGACGGGCACCTCCTTTCCCGGCTCCCGCACCTCTCTGCCCTCCCCGCACGGCCGCGCCTACGCCGCCGACGGGACCGACGTCACCGATCTCGACCCGCGGGTGGCCGGCGCCGCGGGCGAGTTGGTGACCACACTCGCCGATCTGAACCGCTTCTACGCGGCCCTGCTCGGCGGTGAGCTGCTGCCCCCGCGCCGGCTGCGCGAGATGCTCGACACCCGTGCCGCACACGGCTCGTACGGCATGGGGCTGTTTCCCGTGAGGCTTCCGTGCGGCACCACCGTGTGGGGACACAACGGACACATCGCCGGCAGCTATGTGCGCACCGCGGCCACCGCCGACGGCCGACGCGTCCTCACCTTCCGGGTGAACACGGACGCGATAGCAGATCCCCGCCTCGAACCCGCGGTGCTCGCCGCCGAGTTCTGCCCTCGCATTTCGTAGAACGACCGGATTCCGAACGAAGATCCCGCTTCCCTCCACTCGTTCGAGTGAACGGATGCTGGTCTTCGGCGCGATCGACCACGCGGCGGCGTTGACCCGCGACCCGACGGGACGGCAGCCGCGGCGGACGAGCGGCGAGGCGTCGCCCGCCCGCAGCACCCGGCGATGACCGAGACCCGATCGCCGCGGGCAGCAGGCAGGAGGTCCGCCGACCCCCGAAGTGCCGGAACGCCGACCCCCTACAGCGGCACGATGTCCGGCGCGCCCAACCGTGCGGCGTCCGCTGTGAGGTCGTCGGGCTGGCGCTGCGATTCCCGTTCCGCCTCCACCCGCTTCTCGTAGTGCTGGACCTCGCGCTCGATCTGGTTCTTGTCCCAGCCGAGCACCGGCGCCATCAGCTCGGCGGCCTCCCGTGCGCTGCGGGTGCCCCGGTCGAACGTCTCGATCGAGATGCGGGTGCGCCGGGTCAGCACGTCGTCCAGGTGCCGTGCCCCCTCGTGCGAGGCGGCGTAGGTGATCTCGGCCCGCAGGTAGTCGTCGGCCGCGTGGAGCGGCTCACCCAGTGAGGGGTCGGCCGCGATGAGCTCCAGGATCTCCTCTGTCAGCGTCCCGTAGCGGTTCAGCAGGTGCTCCACCCGCACCGTGTGCAGGCCGGTCCGCGCGGCTGTCCGCGCCCGGGCGTTCCACAGGGCCCGGTATCCCTCGGCACCCAGCAGCGGAACGTCCTCGGTGACGCAGTCGGCGACACGCATGTCCAGCCCGTGCACGGCCTCGTCCACCGCGTCCTTGGCCATGACCCGGTACGTCGTGTACTTGCCGCCGGCGACGACGACAAGGCCCGGCACCGGGTGCGCGACGGTGTGCTCGCGCGACAGCTTGCTGGTGGCGTCGGACTCACCGGCGAGCAGCGGCCTCAGCCCTGCGTAGACGCCCTCGACGTCGTCGCGGGTGAGCGGCACGGCCAGCACCGAGTTCACGTGTTCCAGCAGGTAGTCGATGTCGGCGCTGGAGGCGGCCGGGTGCGCCTTGTCGAGGTCCCAGTCGGTGTCCGTGGTGCCGATGATCCAGTGCCGCCCCCAGGGGATGACGAAGAGCACGGACTTCTCGGTGCGCAGGATCAGGCCCGTCGTGGAGTGGACGCGGTCCTTGGGGACGACCAGGTGGATGCCCTTGGAGGCGCGGACGTGGAACCGGCCGCGCTCCCCGACCATCGCCTGCGTGTCGTCCGTCCACACGCCCGTGGCGTTGACGATCTGCTTGGCGCGGACCTCGTACTCGCCGCCGCCCTCCACGTCCTGCACGCGGGCGCCGACGACCCGTTCGCCCTCACGCAGGAACGCCGTCACCCGCGCGCGGTTGGCCGCCTTGGCGCCGTAGGCGGCGGCGGTGCGCACGAGCGTGGCCACGAACCGGGCGTCGTCCATCTGCGCGTCGTAGTACTGCAGCGCCCCGACGAGCGCGTCCTTGCGCAGGCACGGTGCCACGCGCAGGGCGTGACGGCGGCTCAGGTGCCGGTGCACCGGCAGGCCACGTCCATGGCCGCGGGCCATCGACATGGCGTCGTAGAGCGCGACGCCCGAGCCGGCGTACAGACGCTCCCAGCCCTTGTGCTGGAGGGGGTACAGAAAAGGCACCGGCTTGACCAGATGCGGGGCGAGGCGCTCCAGCAGCAGTCCGCGCTCCTTCAACGCCTCCCGGACGAGGGCGAAGTCGAGCATCTCGAGATAGCGCAGGCCCCCGTGGATCAGTTTGCTGGACCGGCTCGAGGTGCCCGACGCCCAGTCGCGCGCCTCCACCAGGCCCGTGGACAGGCCGCGCGTCACGGCGTCGAGGGCGGTGCCCGCACCGACCACTCCGCTGCCCACCACGAGAACGTCCAGCTCGCGCTCGGCCATGGCTGCCAGTGACTCGGCGCGCTGCGCCGGGCCCAGTGTCGCTGTCCTCACCGCTGCCTCCCGCTGTCGATCGCGTCGGCCGCACCCCTCGGGCGAAGCCCGGTTCCCCTCCCTCATGCCCAAATTCTGACCGTCTTGCCCCACTTCAGCCACCACGCGGCCACAGCCTGTGGACAACGCCCGCGGAGCGACTCACCGAAATCCGACCGATCAATCCAACAAATCGGTCATATTTACTCCTAGTCTGACATTGCACTCGCCCGTCCTGTCCACCGGGCTTGCGCACCTGTCCCACTTCGGCTACTGGGAAGGACGGCCCACGCCATGCCCGCAGATCTCGCCGTCATCGGACTCGGCCCGTACGGCCTGCCCCTGGCCCAGGCCGCGGTCGCCGCCGGAATCCCCACCATCGGCTACCGCACCGGCCCCGAGGCGAGCTCCCTGAGCCCCGCCGAACTGCGGCGCATGCTCGCGCAGGGCTTCCGTCCCACCACCAGCCCGGCCGAGCTCGGCCGGGTCCGCACCGCGGTCATCTGCGCACCGACCCCGCGCGGCGCCGACGGCGGGCTGGACCTGTCCCAGGTGGCGGACGCCGCCCGCACGCTGGCCGCCCGGCTGCGCCCGCACACCACGGTGATCCTGGAGTCCCCCGTGCCCCCCGGGACGACGGAGGACCTCCTCCTCCCCCTGCTCGAAGACGGGTCGCGGCTCCGCGCGGGGCGCGATTTCCACCTCGCCTACTCCCCCAGCCGCGTCGACCCCGGCAACCGCGACTTCACCCCGGCCAACACGCCCAAGGTCATCGGCGGCCTCACCCCCGCCTGCACCGAGTCGGCCGCCGCCTTCTACGGGCGGCTCACCGACAAGGTCGTCCGCGCGCGCGGCCCCCGGGAGGCGGAGACGGTGCAGGTCCTGGAGACCAACTTCCGGCACGTGAACATCGCCCTCGTCAACGAGATGGCCGTCCTCTGCCACGACCTGGGCGTCGACCTGTGGGACGTGATCCGCTGCGCGGAGACCAAGCCCTTCGGATTCGAGGCGTTCCGCCCCGGGCCCGGCGTCGGCGGTCACTCCGTCCCGCAGGACCTCACCGCCCGGGCGGGCCGCACCCTGCGCATGGCGGAACTGGCCCAGCAGGTCAACAGTCGGATGCCCCACTACGTCGTGCAGCGCGCCGCCGCGCTCCTCAACGAGCACGGAAAGTCGGCCCGGGGAGCGCGAGTGCTGCTCCTCGGCGTCACCTACAAGGCCGACCTCGCCGACCAGCAGGGCGCCCCGGCCCAGGAGATCGCGATGCGGCTGATGGAGCTCGGCGCGTCCGTCAGCTACCACGACCCCCACGTGCCGTCCTGGAGCGTCCTCGGCCGCCCCGTCCCCCGCGCGGACTCCCTCTACGAGGCCGCCGCCGACGCCGACCTGACCGTGCTGCTCCAGCAGCACCGCACGTACGACCTGCAGGGACTGTCGGTGAAGGCCCAGCTCCTGCTGGACACGCGGGGGGCCACCCCGACGGGGGCGGCGCACCGCTTGTGAGAGGGGCGCACCGCGACGCTCCGTGCGGCGGATACCAGGGGTGAACGTGGAGCTCAAAGGGCGGCGCCCAGGAGAAGGGGCAGGCAGGATGCAGATCACCGGACACCACTGGTCCCGATGTGGTCCGCACCCGAGCAAACCGGCCCCAGGAGCAACCGTGCCCCCGTCCGCCGGAAGCGTGCGCCCCATCAATGCGCCTGGGCGGCAGAAGGGGCCCGGTCACCCTCGCGGGTGGCGGGCCCCTTCGCTTGGTCCCGAAGGGACTAGCGGCGATGCTGCGAGTCCGCCACCGTCACCTCGACGCGCTGGAACTCCTTCAGCTCGCTGTAGCCGGTGGTGGCCATGGCGCGGCGCAGGGCGCCGAAGAGGTTCATGGAGCCGTCGGGGGTGTGGGACGGACCGGTGAGGATCTCCTCGAGAGTGCCGACCGTGCCCAGGTCGACCTTCTGGCCGCGCGGAAGCTCCTCGTTGACCGCCTCCATGCCCCAGTGGTTGCCCTTGCCCGGACCGTCGGTCGCGCGGGCGAGCGGCGAGCCCATCATCACCGCGTCGGCGCCGCAGGCGATCGCCTTGGGCAGGTCGCCTGACCAGCCCACGCCGCCGTCCGCGATCACGTGCACGTACCGACCGCCGGACTCGTCCATGTAGTCGCGGCGCGCCGCGGCCACGTCGGCGACCGCCGTGGCCATCGGGACCTGGATGCCCAGCACGTTGCGCGTGGTGTGCGCGGCACCGCCGCCGAAGCCGACCAGGACGCCCGCCGCACCGGTGCGCATCAGGTGCAGGGCCGCGGTGTAGGTGGCGCAGCCGCCGACGATCACCGGCACGTCGAGCTCGTAGATGAACTGCTTCAGGTTCAGCGGCTCGTGCGAGGACGAGACGTGCTCCGCGGAGACCGTCGTGCCGCGGATGACGAAGATGTCCACGCCCGCGTCGACGACGGCCTTGGAGAACTGGGCGGTGCGCTGCGGGGAGAGCGCGGCGGCGGTGACGACGCCGGCGTCGCGCACCTCCTTGATGCGCTGCCCGATCAGCTCCTCCTTGATGGGGGCGGCGTAGATCTCCTGGAGGCGGCGGGTGGCCGCCTCGGCGGGCAGCTCGACGATCTCGTCCAGCAGCGGCTGCGGGTCCTCGTAGCGCGTCCACAGGCCCTCGAGGTTCAGCACCCCGAGGCCACCGAGCTCGCCGATGCGAATCGCCGTGGCCGGCGAGACGACCGAGTCCATGGGGGCGGCCAGGAAGGGCAGCTCGAAGCGGTAGGCGTCGATCTGCCAGGCGATCGAGACCTCCTTCGGGTCCCGCGTACGGCGGCTGGGGACGACGGCGATGTCGTCGAAGGCGTACGCCCGGCGGCCGCGCTTGCCGCGCCCGATCTCGATCTCAGTCACGTCTGTGGCCTTTCCCTGATGCGTTGCAGCGCCTTCCAGTATCCCCGAAGGGCATGGCAAGGGCGGCCCCGGATCGCTCTGCGGGACCGCCCCTGGGAAGACCGCCGACTACTTACGGCTGTAGTTCGGCGCCTCGACCGTCATCTGGATGTCGTGCGGGTGACTCTCCTTGAGACCGGCGGAGGTGATCCGCACGAACCGGCCCTTGGACTCCATCTCCTCGATGGTGGCGGCGCCCACGTACCCCATGGTCTGGCGCAGACCGCCGACGAGCTGGTGCAGCACGTTGGACAGCGGGCCGCGGTAGGGCACCTGGCCCTCGACGCCCTCGGGGACGAGCTTGTCGTCGGAGGACACCTCGGCCTGGAAGTAGCGGTCCTTGGAATACGACCTGCCCTGGCCACGGGACTGCATCGCGCCCAGCGAGCCCATGCCGCGGTACGACTTGAACTGCTTGCCGTTGATGAACATCAGCTCGCCCGGCGACTCCTCGCAGCCCGCGAGGAGGCTGCCCAGCATCACCGTGTCGGCGCCGGCCGCCAGCGCCTTGCCGATGTCGCCCGAGTACTGCAGGCCGCCGTCGCCGATCAGCGGGATGCCGGCGGGACGGGCCGCGAGGGAGGCCTCGTAGATGGCGGTGACCTGGGGAACGCCGATGCCGGCGACCACGCGCGTGGTGCAGATCGAACCGGGGCCCACGCCGACCTTGATGCCGTCGACACCGGCGTCGATGAGGGCCTGGGCACCGTCCCGGGTGGCGACGTTGCCGCCGATCACGTCGACGCCGACGCTCGACTTGATCTTCGCCATCCAGCTGAGGGCGTTGCTGTTGTGGCCGTGCGAGGTGTCGACGACCAGGAAGTCCACACCGGCCGCGGCGAGGGCCTGGGCGCGCTCCAGCGCCTCGGGGCTGGCGCCGACGGCCGCGCCGACGAGCAGGCGGCCCTCGGCGTCCTTGGCGGCGTTGGGGTACTTCTCGGCCTTCACGAAGTCCTTGACCGTGATCAGGCCCTTGAGGACGCCCTCGTCGTCGACGAGCGGCAGTTTCTCGATCTTGTGGCGCCGCAGCAGCTCCATGGCCTCCGGACCCGAGATGCCCACCTTGCCGGTGACCAGGGGCATCGGGGTCATGACCTCGCGCACCTTGCGGCTGCTGTCGGTCTCGAAGGCCATGTCACGGTTGGTGACGATGCCGAGGAGCTTTCCGGCCGGGTCGGTGACCGGCACACCGCTGATGCGGAACTTGGCGCACAGCGCGTCCGCCTCGGCGAGCGTGGCGTCCGGGTGCACGGTGATCGGGTCGGTGACCATCCCGGACTCCGACCGCTTCACCAGGTCGACCTGGTTGACCTGGTCCTCGATGGAGAGGTTGCGGTGCAGCACGCCGACGCCGCCCAGACGGGCCATCGCGATCGCCATGCGCGACTCGGTGACCTTGTCCATCGCGGCGGACAGGAGGGGGATGTTGACCCGGACATTACGAGAGACGCGGGACGAGGTGTCGACCGCGTTCGGGAGCACCTCGGACGCTCCCGGCAGCAGCAGCACGTCGTCGTAGGTCAGCCCGAGTGTCGCGAATTTGTCGGGCACTCCGTCGACGTTGGCAGTCATGACACCTTCCCCAAATGGCCTTGATCGGTGCGGATGTCCATGCTAACGGCAGGCGTGGCTGTCTCATTCCACGGTTTCGCCGGGCTCCGCGCTTCGTGTGTTCCTACGTGATCTCCAGGGCGTGCGTTCACGCGCCGAAGCCGGGGTGGGGCGGCGGTGGTTACTGCTCCGCCAGGGCACGCAGCCGGCTCAGTGCGCGGTGCTGGGCCACCCGGACCGCACCGGGTGACATTCCCAACATCTGTCCGGTCTCCTCCGCCGTGAGGCCCACCGCGATGCGCAGCAGGAGCAGCTCGCGCTGGTTCTCCGGCAGGTTGGCGAGGAGCTTCTTGGCCCATTCGGCGTCGCTGCTGAGCAGGGCGCGCTCCTCCGGGCCGAGGGAGTCGTCGGGGCGCTCGGGCATCTCGTCGGAGGGCACCGCCGTCGAGCCGGGGTGGCGCATCGCCGCACGCTGGAGGTCGGCGACCTTGTGGGCGGCGATGGCGAAGACGAACGCCTCGAAGGGGCGCCCGGTGTCCTTGTAGCGCGGCAGCGCGAGGAGGACCGCGACGCAGACCTCCTGGGCGAGGTCCTCGACGAAGTGCCGGGCGTCGCCCGGGAGCCGGGACAGACGGGTGCGGCAGTAGCGCAACGCCAGAGGATGGACGCGGGCGAGGAGATCGTGCGTGGCCTGCTCGTCCCCGTCGACGGCACGATGGACGAGCGCACCGATCGCCCCGTGGGCGGTGCCCACCTCGTCGTCGCGCATCGGTCCATGGTGCCCTGCCGGCGCCGGGTCCGCGGCACCGCGCCCCTTGTTGTGCACCGAAGCGTTATGAGCAGGTGCGCCGGAAGTCATCCCCTGCGCCCTCCCCTTCCGCTCGACCGACTCGTCCCCGAGGAACTCCACACCTCAAGGATGCGGCATCCGTGGCGAAACGAGCAGCGGGCACCCGGCGGTCCCCGTTCATGCCCTGGTGGGGCAGGGTGTGCGCACCCCTGCCACGGCGTGCGCGGCCGGCCCCTGGACCTGTCGTCCGGATCGGCCCCGGGCCGCGGGGCCGGACGGGCATCCTGCCGAGCCGTCTCCCGCGCGGTGCCTCCCCGCCCGGTGCCTCACCGGTGCGGTCGTCCGCCGCCGGCTTCTCCACGCGCGCGTGGAGGCCGTGCGGGGGCATCCGCGTGCCCCCGCTCGTCGGCGTCCGCCCGGTGGCACGTGCCGAAGCCGGACCGATCCGAAGGACAGGCCCTAGCGCACGAGGCCCCACCGGAAGCCGAGCGCCACCGCGTGGGCCCGGTCCGACGCGCCGAGCTTCTTGAAGAGCCTTCGCGCGTGTGTCTTCACGGTGTCCTCGGAGAGGAACAGCTCGCGTCCGATCTCGGCGTTGGAGCGGCCGTGGCTCATGCCTTCGAGGACCTGGATCTCCCGCGCGGTGAGCGTGGGCGCGGCGCCCATCTCCGCGGAGCGCAGCCGCCGGGGGGCGAGCCGCCAGGTCGGGTCGGCGAGGGCCTGGGTGACCGTGGCACGCAGCTCCGCGCGGGAGGCGTCCTTGTGCAGGTACCCGCGGGCACCCGCGGCCACCGCGAGGGCCACACCGTCGAGGTCCTCGGCCACGGTGAGCATGATGATCCGTGCCCCGGGGTCCGCGGACAGCAGCCGCCGCACGGTCTCCACGCCGCCCAGACCGGGCATGCGTACGTCCATCAGAATCAGGTCCGAGCGGTCGGCGCCCCAGCGGCGGAGGACTTCCTCGCCGTTGGCCGCCGTCGTCACGCGCTCGACACCGGGCACGGTCGCGACCGCGCGGCGGAGCGCCTCTCGGGCAAGCGGGGAGTCGTCGCAGACGAGGACGGAAGTCATGGCCGCCCTCCGCAGCTGATGCGCGTCACCTTGAGCCTCCAGGCTGGTACGAAATCGTCACCTGAGCGGTCGACCGTCTCGGACGCACGCCCGAGCGCTTGTTCTTTCAACCGCCTCGCACTCTCAACGACGGTCACTCGAAAGAGTTACGGGGCCGTCTGCCATCTTCGGCACTCTACGTGAGGAGGCGGACACGGTGCAGATATGCGCGGCAGACCCTCGGTCTTTCCTGACGAGCCATGCCCCATTCAGCCCTTTTTCTTCCCCTCTGTTGGTGTCTGCGACTAGATTCTCAATGAGTCATATTTTCATCTCCTTGGATCGTAGTTGTACGGTCGTGGACACCGGATCCGCACAGAACGGCTACAAGGGGTCACGCAATGGCAGATTTCTCCCGCCTTCCCGGACCGAACGCGGACCTGTGGGACTGGCAGCTCCTGGCTGCCTGCCGCGGGGTGGACAGCTCGCTCTTCTTCCATCCCGAGGGCGAGCGTGGTGCGGCTCGAAGCGCTCGCGAGAACTCGGCCAAGGAGGTCTGCATGCGGTGCCCGGTGCGCGCCGAGTGCGCCGCCCACGCACTGGCCGTACGCGAACCGTACGGCGTGTGGGGCGGGTTGACCGAGGACGAGCGCGAAGAGCTGATGGGGCGGGCGCGCAACCGGCTGGTCTCGGCATCGACGGCCGACGGGCACGCCGCTTCGAACACCTGAAGGAACGTTTCTTCAAGACCGGGCACGCGCGCGTGCCCTTGTTTTTTCTCCGGGGGGTGGCCGCTGCGGCCCCGAGACGGCCACCCTGCGTGACTCCGCCGCTCGGGCAGGGCGGCTGCCGGGCGATGCGCGTGCCGGGGAGGAGCGTCCCGTGGGGCGCCCGTCACCGGGAGGTGCCACCGAACCCGGGGGAGGACACCCACGCGCGCGGGACGGCGGCTACCGCGCGGCGGCCCGCGTCAGTTGGTCCAGGGTCGCGGCGACCGCGGGCACCTGGGCGAGATCCGGCAGGGTGAGCGCGACGATCTCGCGGCGCACGGCGGGTTCCAGGGCGAGGGTCCGCACCCCCCTCGGCCGTACGGACTCGATGGCCAGCTGGGGCAGCACGGCCACACCGAGACCGGCGCCGACCAGCCCGGCCACCGCCGGGTAGTCGTCGGTGGCGAAGTCGATGCGCGGCGAGAAGCCGGCCGCCTCGCAGACCTCGACCAGCTGCCCCCGGCAGCGCGGGCAGCCCGCGATCCACGGCTCCCCGGCCAGCTCGCCGATGGCGAGCGACTCCGCGCGGGCGAGCCGGTGGCGTTCGGGGACGAGTCCCACCAGTCGGTCCGACAGCAACGGCCGCACGACCAGGTCGTCCCACTCCTCGACGCCCGCCGACCCTTGGTACCGGAAGGCGAGGGCCACGTCGCAGTCGCCCTCGCGCAGCATTTCCACCGACCGGGGCGGCTCCGCCTCCTCCAGCGAGACCCGGGTGCCGGGGTGGGCGTCGCGCAGGGCGGCGAGTGCGGTCGGCACGAGGGTGGAGCTGCCACTCGGGAAGGAGACGAGCCGGACCCGCCCGGCGCGCAACCCGGCGATGGCGGCGACCTCCTCCTCGGCCGCGGTGAGCCCGGCGAGAATCCCGGCGGCATGACGCACCAGCGCCTGCCCGGCCTGCGTCAGGCGCATCTCACGACCACTGCGGATGAGCAGGGGCGTGCCGACGGACGCCTCGAGTGCCTTCATCTGCTGGCTGACGGCCGGCTGGGTGCAGCCCAGCTCGCGGGCCGCGGCCGAGAAGGAGCTGGTGGCGGACACGGCGCGCAGCACGCGAAGGTGACGGGCTTCGATCACGACTCCAAGGATAAGCCAGTCTTTGATTCGGTACCCGATATTGCGTCGCCGCTTTGGCCTTCTTCGCCTACCGTGCGGCCATGAAGCTTCTGTCTGTGAACCTTGGGCGCCCCAAGGCCGTGCCGTACACGGACCAGCGCGAGGGCGTGACCGGCATCGACAAGCGACCGGTGGACGGTCCGGTCCTGGTGACGGCCCCGGGCCCGAAGGGCGTCGGCGCGAGCGGGCTGGCCGGGGACGCGGTCTGCGAGACACGCCACCACGGCGGTGACGACCAGGCCGTCTACGCGATGGCCCGCGAGGACCTCGACGAGTGGGAACGCACCCTGGGTCGCGCGCTGTCCAACGGCGTGTTCGGGGAGAACCTCACCACCGAGGGGATCGACGTCTCCGGTGCCCGGATCGGCGAACGCTGGGCGGTCGGGACCGACCTGGTGCTGGAGGTCACCTGCGGGCGGATCCCCTGCCGCACCTTCCAGGGCCACCTGGGTGAGAAGGGGTGGGTGAAGCGGTTCACGGAGCGAGGGGCGCCGGGCGCCTATCTGCGGGTGATCCGGCCCGGTGAGATACGGGCGGGCGACGCGGTGCGGATCGTGCACCGGCCCGACCACGAGGTGACGGTCGCCCTGCAGTTCCGGGCGGTGACGACCGAGCGGACCCTGCTGCCGCGGCTGCTCGAGGCGGGGGAGGCGCTGCATCCGGAATCACTGGCGGCGGCACGGACGTACGTGGAGAAGTACGGGGCCGGGCGGGAGAGCTGACGGGACGTCGGTCCCGCGACGGCGGACCGGGTCCGGCCGGACACCGCGGGACTTCCCAGGGACATCCCTGAGTCGCGGACGGGGGTCGGCTCGGGGATGGTTCGGGGCCGTCCCCCGATGCCCGGCGGGACCCCGATCGACGACTCTCGAGACATGTCTCGCCACATGTCACGCAGCGCCGCGCCGGACGGCGACCGCCCGCCCGGCACCGGGCGCCGCCCCTTCCGCTGGAAGCGCCTGCTCGTCGTGCTGGGTTCGCTGGTCACGGTCGTCGCCGTGACCGTGGGAGCCCTGTTCGCCTGGCTGTGGACCGACGCCACGGTCAGCACGGTGGGCAAGGCCCGGTTCGACAACGCCCTGGCGATACCGCCCCTGGCCGAGTCGACCGTGGAGAAGGACGGTACGCGCGTCTTCGACCTGCGCATGCAGGCCGGCGAAACGGAGTTCCGGAGCGGCGTGAAGACCCGGACGTGGGGGTTCAACGGCTCCTACCTCGGCCCCACGCTGCGCGCGGAACGGGGCGAGAAGGTGCGCGTACGCATCCGCAACGGCCTGGACGAGGCGTCCTCCGTGCACTGGCACGGCATGCACCTGCCCGCGCGGATGGACGGGGGCCCGCACCAGATGATCGACCCCGGTGCCACCTGGACGCCGCACTGGACGGTGGACCAGCCGGCAGCGACGCTCTGGTACCACCCGCATCCGCACGGACGGACGGAGCAGCACGTGCGGCGCGGCCTGGCGGGCCTGTTCCTCCTCGACGACGAGGACGCCCAGCGCCTGCCCCTCCCGAAGCGGTACGGCGTGGACGATCTACCGGTCGTGGTGCAGGACGTCCGTTTCGACGGCGCCCGCCTGGCCGAAGACCGCAAACTGATGCAGAACGTGGGCTTCCTGGGCGACGAGACGATGGTCAACGGCATCCTGCGGCCCTACCACCGGGTGGCCGACGAACTGGTACGGCTGCGGCTGCTCAACGCCTCCACCGCGCGCACGTACTCCTTCGGTTTCCCCGACGACCGCGACTTCTCGCTGATCGGCACGGACGGCGGCCTGCTGGAGCGGCCGGCGGTCATGGACCGGGTGCAGCTGTCACCGGGCGAGCGTGCGGAGATCGTCGTACGGATGAAGGCGGGAGAGCGGGTGATGCTGCGCAGTTTCCCGCAGGACAACTACGGGGATTCCTGGCAGCGGAGGTTCGGCGGGGGCGACGACTCCTTCGACGTCCTGGAACTGCGCGCGGCGGAGCGGCTGCGTCCGTCGGCGGAGCTGCCCGCCGAGTTGGGCGATGTGGAGCTGCCGGTGGCGAAGGAGGCCGTGCGCGGACGGCACTTCGACCTGAAGCGGTCGGGGATCAACGGCCGCTCGATGGACATGGGGCGGGTCGACGAGACCGTCACGCGCGGGACGACGGAGGTGTGGACGATACGCAACTCGAACGGCATGCCGCACAACTTCCATGTGCACGACGTGCAGTTCCGAGTGGTGGAGGTGAACGGGTCGGCTCCGCCGCCGTCCCTGCGGGGGCCGAAGGACACGGTGTTCGTGCCGCACGGCACCACGATGAAGCTGGCGCTGCGCTTCACGGGGCCGGCCGATCCGGACACGCCCTACATGTACCACTGTCATCTGCTGTACCACGAGGACGAGGGAATGATGGGCCAGTTCGTCGTGGTCGACAAGGGCGACTCGGCAGGGACCCCGCCCGGCCGCTCGGGCCACGGACGGGGACATGAACACGGCTGAGGCGGGCCGGGAGCGTGGAGGCGGGCGGGATGGCGGTACTGACCGGACGCCTCCGGTCCGGGTAACTACTCTTGCGCCATGACAACGGCTCTGATTACGGGATCGACGGCAGGGATCGGTGCCGCGTTCGCGCGGCGGCTGGCGGCCGACGGACATGACCTGGTGCTGGTGGCCCGGGACACCAGCCGGTTGCGGGAACAGGCGACCGAGCTGCACGACCGCCACGGCATCGAGGCGGAGGTGCTGACCGCGGACCTGGCGGAGGACAAGGGCATCGATGCGGTGGCCGACCGGCTCCGCGACCGCAAGAGCCCCGTCGACCTGCTGATCAACAACGCCGGTTTCGGCAACAAGGGCCGCTACCTCGAGGTCTCCATGGCCGACGAGCTGCGGATGCTCAAGGTCCACTGCGAGGCGGTGCTGCGCCTCACCTCGGCGGCGACGGAGAGCATGCGGGAACGCGGCCGCGGCGGTGTCGTGAACGTGGCCTCGGTGGCGGCTTTCGTGCCACGCGGGACCTACGGGGCGTCCAAGGCGTGGGTCGTGCAGTTCACGCAGGGCGCGGCGCGGGACCTGGCGGGCAGCGGCGTGCGGCTGATGGCTCTGTGCCCCGGCTTCGTGCGGACCGAGTTCCACGACCGGGCCGGGATGGGGACGGACAACATCCCGAACTGGATGTGGCTGGACGCGGACAAGGTGGCCGCCGCGGCCCTGGCCGATCTGGCCCGCGGCAAGCAGGTCTCGATCCCGGACCCGCGGTACAAGGCGCTGATGGGTGCGGCGAAGCTGGTGCCGCGGGGGCTGCTGGGCGGGATCTCCTCGCGGACCGGCAGGAAGTACGGGCCCCAGTAGCGAGCGGTGGCGGGCTGTGCTCCCGGGGCCGGAAAATGGGTGCGACAGTACCCGGACCCAGGGGTCGGAGGCGGGCGTCATGACCTTCGTACAGCTCATCGACTGCAGGACGAGCCGGTTCGAGGAGATGGACCGGCTGATGGAGAAGTGGGTCGAGCAGACCAAGGGGAAGCGGACGGCGACGCACGCGGTGGTCGGGAAGGACCGCTCCGACGCGTCGCACGTCGTCGAGATCGTGGAGTTCCCCTCGTACGAGGAGGCGATGCGGAACTCGCGGCTTCCGGAGACGGACCGGATCTTCCGGGAGATGGTGGCGCTCTGTGAGGAGACACCCACCTTCACCGATCTGGACGTGGTGCGGGACGCGCAGCTGAACGCGGGCACGGCGCGGCGTTTCTTCGAGGTGCTGGCCCAGGAGGACGACCTCTCGCCGATGACCGGCCTGGTCGAGGAGCACTACCACGACCATGATCCCGCCAACGAGCAGGACGTCCTCGGCCTGGACCACCTGCGGCGCGAGATGGACGTGTGGCGCGACGGCTTCGACTTCTCGTTCCGCATCGAGGATCAGATCACCCAGGGCGACCGTGTCTGCACGCGGTGGTCCTGGCGGGGCACCCAGAAGGGCGAGTTCCTGGGCATCCCGGCCACCGGGAAGACGGCGTCCATGACGGGCACGACCATCTTCCGCTTCGGCGCGAACGGCAAGATCGTCGAGGGCTGGTGGCAGTACGACCGGCTCGGGCTGATGGCGCAGTTGGGGGCACTGGAACCCACGGAGCTGTGACCCGGCGAGGCTCCGCCGGTCGCCCGACGCGGGCGGCGAGGGTGCGCGCGCACCAGGGAGTCGGTGTGTGTCGTCCACCTCCAGGTCGCAGAACGCTGCCCGCAGCCCTGAGAGCGACTGCGGTGCACGGCTCGCCGGAGGCGTGACGGTTCTGGGCCTGTTGCGGCGTGAGCGGGTTCATGGGCGCCTCTGTCAGCCTGTTCCACTGCTCGCAATGGGTCCGGATCATCGTTGGGCTCAGCCCGTACCCTCGGTGAAGTGCTCGCGGAGCTCGTAGCTGCAGTCGGCCCCGGTGTCGACCCGGACTCGGGAGAAAGCCAGCACTCCGTCGCCATCGCCCTCCTGCTCGCCCTTGGCCAGTTGCCTCTCGATGTCCGCGGCATGCTCGGCGCACTCAGCGCTGACGGGCCTCTCGTGCTGCGGATCCGGTGCCGAGGAGGCATTCAGTCCGGCGGTGGCAACGAGGCCGACCGCGCACAACACCACCCACGTGGCAACCCACTTGCGACGGCTCTTCCGTATCGGCTTGGCCATCCAGGCATCCTACGAGCGCCACGACGGGCTGTCGCTGCATCGCGGCTTCCTCGTCGCCCAGACCAGCGACGCCCTACAGCCGAGTCCGCTGCTGCTGACTTCATCGCCTCCGCCCCCCCACTCAGCACATCCGTCCACCAGTCGCGAGCGCTCGCGCCGTGGGACAGACGCACGACAACCACCCCTGAATCGAGCGAGTAGGGGGCTTCCGGGGCGCACCCCTCACTGCAGCCGCACCGCCGCACCGCCCCACCGCCGCACCGCCGCACCGCCCCACCGCCGCACCGCCGCACCGCCGCACCGCCGCACCGCCGCACCGGCCTTACATCTCGGCACGGACCGCCCTGCGGCATCGGAATCCCGAAGGGGTGTGCTCGTGGCACAGCTTGTCCGGCGCAACGCCCCCGCGCACCCGCGAGCGTCCGTTGCGGCGGGTCCGGGCAGCGGGCGACGCGGCAGGTGAGGCCCGGTCTGGGTGCCCCGTGGCCCCACCGTCCGGTCTCGTCCGCGCGCGTCGGCACGCGGACGGCGCCCGGAGCGATCCGCCGCTTACAACCTTCGCGACCCGTCGCGTGTCAGAGACGCTGCGACGAGGTGAGGCCCCCCGCGCAGCGGACCACGGAAATGACATACGATGCGCGCGCCCCTCATAAAGATCAGATAAGAGGATGTACACGTCATGGCCGTCCGCGCCCCCTACCGTTCCCTCCGCGGCATACCTGCCGTCGCCGCCCTGCTCGCGATCGGCACGGTGGGATGCTCGGACGTCTCCGACGCCGTCGACGGCGCCAAGGACGGCGCGAAGAAGGTGGCCCGCCAGCGCTCGGTGTTCTCGCTGAACGTCGGCGACTGCTACAACCCCAACGGCAAGGCCGAGGGGGAGGCGTACCTCGTCGAGATCGTGCCCTGCGACGAGGCGCACGAAGGCCAGGTCGTCGGCGAGTTCGCGATCGACGAGGGCAAGAAGTACCCCGGCGACGACGCGGTCTCGGCGATCGCGGACGAGCGCTGCCCGGTCGAGGCGCAGAAGTACGCCCCGGACACCTGGGCGCTCCCCCAGGGCGTCAGCCTCCTCCACTACACCCCGACCGCGGAGAGCTGGACGACCGGTGACCGCGCGGTGAGCTGCACGTACACCACGGACAAGGGCGCCACGTTCAAGGGCGCCCTGGACACCGTGAAGACCCTCAAGCCCGAACAGCTCGCATACCTCGAGGGCTCGAACGCGGTCTACGAGGCCCTGTGGGCGAACCAGCCCGAGAAGGACACCGTCGAGGACGACCTGGCCGGTTACAAGGCGCAGGCCAAGGCCGTCGCGGCCGCCCTCGACGCACACGTCCAGGGCCTGGACGACATCGAGGGAACCGAGATCGGCAAGCTCCGCGTGACGCTGACGAAGGCGGCCGGCAACTGGAAGCAGGCCGCGAACGCCGCCGACGCCGACGCGTTCTACCTCGCCTACGACCCGGCGTTCACCGGCATCGACCCGAACAAGTCGGTCGCCGCCCGCAAGGAACTGGGCCTGGCCACCACCGTCCCGGCCGACGAGGCCGAGGTCTGGGCGGGCTGACGTCCCGTCGGGTCGGCCGGGCCGTGTCCGCCGGGGACCCGGCCCCCCGGCCCCATCCCCCGGGCGCGGCCCGGCCGACGGGACGGCACAAGTCGGTGGAGGGCCCGCGACCCGCCCTGTTACGGTCCTGGGGCCGGCCGCGGGCCTCCGGCGCGACTTCCGGAACCTGCCTCTGAAGCAACGATTCGCAGCTCGCGCCCCCATTCCCCAGCCGGCGTCCACACCCGGGGGGAAGAACCGCATGGATGCGTACGCGGACCTCGTCGCGGCCGACGACGTCCTGCTCTTCGTCAACGCGGCGATCACGTCGACCGGCCAGCACGAGTTCCACGGCGACGCGGACGAGCAGCGGCTCTCCCTGGACTTCCTGCACAGGTACATGCTGGGGAACTACCGGGACCTGTACGCCGGGGTCCTCGCGCTCGACATCAACGACCACAACGCGGTCCTCGTCATCCGGCGACTGCTGGAGACCGCCGGTGAGGCCACCACCGACCAGCGCCGCCGCGAGGGCCGCCTGATCGCGTCCCGCCTGGCGACGCTGCCGCCGCAGCGCGTGTACGGGCTGTTCGACGCCCTGCGCCGGGCCGGGGTGAACAACCGCCGGTGCCGGGCGATCATGCGCGACTGGCTGTCCGCCCGTCCGGACCTCACGTTCGACGCCGTGAAGTACCGCGGCGGCCTCAAGCGGGCCGTGCGTCACGCGCACCTGGCCCCCGTCGACGAGGAGCTGGGGGCGTTCCTGTTCGCACCCGGGACCCGCAAGCGCTACGCCACGCCCCTGCTGGAGGCATGGCGCCGGGCGCACCACGAGCAGGCAGCCCTGTACGAGCTGCCCTACACGGTCGCCGAGGGCTTCGCCGCCCGGCACGGCATCCCGCGGAAGGTGTTCCTGGAGCGCATCGCGCCGCGGCTGACCCGTCTGGAGGCCCTGCGACTGCAGGGCTCCGCCCACCGGCTCGGGGCCACGGGCGTGCGGAAGGATCTGGCCGGGATGCCGCTGACGCGGTTGGCGTCCTACGTGCTCTCGTTGCCGGTCGAGGACCGCCTGCGTCGGCGCGACGAGCTGACCCGCGCGCTGCGGTCGGCCGCCGACCGTGTGGCCGGCCCCCACCGGGGGAGCTGGGGCGAGGTCACCGCCGTCCTGGACGACAGCTTCTCCGCCTTCGGCTCGGTCCACAAACGCCGTCGGCCGCTGGCCGTGGCCCTGGCCTGCCACCACCTGCTCGCGGCCCTCGCCGGCCGCTACACCGGACTGTGGACGTCCGGGCGGACCGACGCACTGCTGGCCCGCCCGTACGGGCCCACGCCGCTGGGCCGACGGATCCTCGACGCACTGGACACCGCCCCGTTGCGGCTGGTGATCGTCTCCGACGGATGGGACAACGCACCCCCCGGTCTGGCCGCCGAGGTGCTGCGGGTCTGGCGGGCCCGGCTCGACCCCGGGCGCCGCACCAGCATCGTGCACCTCAACCCCGTCTACGACGCGGCCGACTTCGACGTGCGCCGACTGTCCCCGTCGGTGCCCACTGCGGGCATCCGCGACGCCGAGGACCTTCCCGCCCTGGTGGAACTGGCCCAGTTCGCGAAGGGCCGGACCGGGCCGACCGAACTGACGGCGTACCTGGCCGCCCGTGCGGCCCGCATGCTCGACGGCCACGATCAGGAGCGGACGCGATGACCCCACCGGATGCGACCGGACCGGACCCGGCCGGACCGGACCTGACCGGACTGGACACCCGCCCCTCCCAGGTCTGGGGTGCCGTCCGCCTGGTTCCGCTGGTGCGCGACGAACCCGTCGAGGACCTCCGTCTGCACGCGCGGCCGTACGGCGACGCGACGGGCCTGGTCGAGGTCCGCCCACGCCACGCCTACGTCTCCTACGTCCCGCACGGATTCGTCGCCGCCTGGACCCGTGACGGCACGCCGGCCGCCGCCTACGGCACCCACCTCTCCTCCGACGGCGACTCGCCCCCCGCCGCCACGGCGGGCCTGCGCTTCCACCGCAGGACGGTCCGCCGCGAGGACAGGCAGCGGCTGCGGTTCCTCCCCCTGCACCTGGCGCTGGAGGGCTACCTGTCCCTGCACTTCGGCGGCCCCTCGATCGTCTGGGAGGAGTGGTCACAGCGCGCGGTGCGCCAGGGTCTCTCCCCGCGCGCCGAGGAGGCGTACCTGGGTGCCGAGGTGCGCGGGCTCGCCGACGCGCTGCGCGTCTTCGAGATCCACCCCGGCCAGTGCGGCGTGCTGCTCTACGTCGCCGACGCACTCGCGGCCGCGTTCGCGGTCCCGCACCCCGACGACTACCGCGCCCTCCACCCGACCCTGCTGCAGGACCTGTTCGGCGAGCTGATCCACCACTACGCCACGCTGATGCCGCCCGTGCCGGACTTCCGGGCCCGCGTCGACGACGAGCGGATCCGCTCCCTGGCCGGGCTGCGCACGGCGGTCGCCGACCAGGAGGACGCCTGGGCGCGTTTCCATGACACGGCCATGGCAGGTGGCCTGCTGCGCCGCGCGTACACCTGGCGGACGGTCCACCGGACGGGGCGCTTCGTCCTCTCCCGCTTCCTTCCGGTGTTCCGCCCCAAGGAGGAGAACCACATCGGCGAGGCCATCACCGACGGCCGGGGCCGGATCGTCTACCTCAAGACGTTCCGGCTGTCGGAGGCCCAGGTCCGCCGTGGTCACCTCCTCGACCGGCTCGCCGCCCACGACTGGCACCTGGCGAACACCGCGGCCCACCTCGGGGTCACCGAGGCCCAGTTGGGCCTGCGGCTGGAGTCCGCCGACTTCGGCCACCTGCTCCGCCAGGACGTCCTGGACGGATACCGCAGCCGGGGGCGGACCTGGTCCCGACCTCCCCGTCCCGGTGAACGGAGCAGGAGCTCTTAGCCATGTCGTCGGCACGCCGCAGGCGCGGGGTCCAGCAGGCACGGTCAAGGAGCCTCACGCACGGGCGAGGGCCCGGCGCCGCCGCTGTTCAGGCGGTTTCCGGTGGTCGTCGCAACACGTGGTCGTGTCGATCAGGCCGCGCACCGCCCGGTCCTCCGCCAAGGGCGGGCGGGGGACGTGATCGGCTCCCCGCCGCCCCTTGTTCGACTCAGTCGCGTGCGGCCATCCGCACGAACGTCGCCCACTGATCGGCGGAGACGTTGAGCATCGCCTCATCCGGTCGCTTCGAGTCGCGGACCAGTACGGCCGAGCCAGAGGCGGCAACCTCGACGCACTGGCCACCATCACCAGCGCTGTAGCTGCTCTTCACCCAGGTCAGTACAGCTGCCTGATCATCATTGGCGTTCACAACTCTCCCAAGAGCTTCTCGATCCAGGCCAGCGACTCCCTAGGAGTCATCGCTTGCGCCCGCAGGACTCCGTACGTGGACTCGAACCCCTGGACCTTCGCTGGCGCCGTGTGCAGGGTGCTGTTGCTCTGCCCTTCCGTATACGCCATCCTCCGTCGTTGCCGCGTTAGGATCAATGTGAACGGGCCTGCCACCCCGGCATGTTCGTCACGTCCGGTCGGCATCACCGGGGAATCCGCCGCCCCTGCTCCCCTGCAGCAATCTGCGCCTCGCCGTACCCGACCCGCTCGCCCAGCTGCGCCTGGGTCAGCCCCGCGGCCTCCCGCAGCAGCTTCATCTGGCGGCCGAAGCAGCGCAGGAACTCCCCGTTGGAATCGGTGCTCGCGCCGCCCTCCACGCCCGCACCCGAGTCCGCTTCCGACTCCATCGCACCCGCCCCCTCAGCGCACCCGTCCATCGGTCACCCGTGCTCGCACCGTAGGACAGAGGAACACCAACCACACTCGGCACAAGGCAAGTTCCGGCTTACGGGTGAACCCCTCGTCGCAGCCGCCCCCGCCGCACCGGCCTACCATTCCGGCAAGGAAGCCGGCATCGAAATCTCGAAGGAGTGCTCGTGGCACAGCTTGTCCGGCAGCACCGCGTGAACGCGGATGTGGGGTATCACGCCTTCGCGCTTCAGGAATCCGATGACGGTGACCTGCCAGTGCCGTTCCCGGACGACTATGAGCAGGGCGTGTTCCTGAACGGGTTTCCAGGGCGCCTCGATTTCCACAGTGGTGGCCACACACATACCGCCACGGTCATCGTGGAAGTGTGGGACGGGCCACCTCCCGCGCAGGACACCTCAACCTGGGACGAGCAGGCCGAGGCCGAGTTCGAGTCGGCCAGCGGAGAGGTGGCGGTCTGGTCGGGGAGCTTGGGGCGCACGGAGGAGGCCTTCACACTCGGCTCTCCGGGACCGTGGCACGTCCGGGCGTACTGCACCGGCCGTGCCGAGGCCGCCGCCCTGTCGGAGGGTGAGGGCACGGGGCACGACGTGGAGAGGTACCTCGTGCAGTTCTGGCCTGCCAAGCTGTGACGGCGGCACGGGCGGGGCGGCCGGATGCCGCCCCGCCCTCCGTCGCCGGGTCAGGAGCGGATCTTCACGAGGAATCCGTCGTCCATCCCGTCGATGATGCGGTTCTTCGCGTAGAAACTGCGCAGGATGTTGCCGCCCGCCAGGTTCTCCGCCGCCGGAATCGGCTTCACGGAGAAGTTGAACTTCTTCGCCTCCGAGTCGTGGTCCACCTCTGCGGCACCCTCGTAGGTGGTGGCGAAGGGGTATTCATCGCACTCGAGTCTCCCGCCCTGGGTGTAGTTGGCCCCCCAGTAGCGTTTGCACTGCTTGACCGCCGCCTTGCGGTTGTCGTCCTTGCGGGTCTTGTTCACCAGCCGGTGCAGCGGGTCCTTCGCGTTCTGGCCCGGTACCTTCTTGGCCGACATGTACGGCTTGGTGTCCTGCGGGACGGTGAACGCCGTGTTGATGTGCTGGGCCACCCCCCGTTCCTCGGCGCCCGGCTTGGCGCTGTAGGTGAGCGTGGGTACGTAGCTGAACGTGGCCGCCCCCTTCTTGTCCGGCTTGCCGCCGCCCGTGGAGTTGGCCAGGTACGACGCGGCGTCCCAGCGCGGGGCGAGCATGAACAGCTTGCCGCCCAGGGCGCCGCTCAGCTTCCACGGAGCGGGCGGGGTGTAGGTGATGGCCGGTTCGTACACCGCGAAGAGGAGGTCGGCGGATCCTCTGCCCTGCCCCGGCTTGGCGGTCACGGTTTCCTGGAACGTGCGCTGTGCCTTGAGCTGGGTGAACGTCTTCGTTCCGGGCAGGGTTCCGCCGCGGGAGTAGCGCGCACCGGACGGCCAGCTCTGCGGGATGTCGGCCTTCGTCGTGATCGGCATGGCCGCCGCGCCGGTGGTGCCGGCGGTGGTGAAGTCCGTGAAGTAGTACTGGAAGGTGATCGTGCGGCTGTTCTTGGCGATGGTGCCGACCGCGCGCACGTTGAACATGCTGGTGCCGACAGGTTGGCCGTTGCGCGTCCACGTCTGGAGGAAGGACGCTCCGTTGCAGACCGCGAAGCGGGACTTGACGTAGAACTTCTTGTCGCTGCCCAGTCCTTTGGCGCATTCGTCGTACGTCATCGTCCGCGCGGGCTCCGGTGCCGTGGCCGTCGGGCCCAGTGCGGCGCGTGCCTTCGCCCCCGTGGTGGCATCTGCCGGCGGTGATCCGGACGCACGTCGGGACAGCGGGGCGGACGAGGCCGCCGGGCCCACCGTCTCCTGCGCCAGCGCCGCCCCCGGCTCCGCTGCCGTGGCGGCCCGGCGAAGACGCTCCATCCCCTTGTCGCTTTGCAGTTCCTCCAGTGACGGTTTCGCCGCGCCGGCAGGCAGCACGTAGGAGTCCACCCGCAGATCCGTCGTCGTGTCCGCGCCGGCCGTGGAGGGCGCCGCCACCGGCAGGACGGCGGCCGCCGCTGTCACGGCCAGCATTCGTATGCCGGTACGTCTGAACGATTCCCGCTGCATCCGGTCGAACCCCCGGTTCTCGGACAGTGCCGGGCCGGTTGCCCGCCACCGGGTCGATCACCAGATCTATCGAATGGATGATCGATACCGGGTCCTGGGAGAGCGAGTTGACGTGATCACAGCGGTGATTGGCCGGGCCGCCATGGTCCGGCGAACCGAACGCGGGCCGAACAGCGGGCGTCGACCTCTTCACTCAACGCGGAGAGCCCTCCGAGGGCACAACGCCCGGTGGCGACTCGGAGTCGGTGGCTACCGGGTCGTCTACACCGCCGAAGACGGCCGGCTCGTCGTGTGGGTGTTGACGGTGGATAACCGCCCCGAGGTCCACCGTCAGGTTCCCTGAGCCCTTTCCTGCACGGTCCGCGTCGGCCTGCCAGGAGACCACCTCGACAAGCCCGACAGCGTCGCCCGCCGCCCCGACAGAGCGCCGCCGTGGGGATGTCATACCTGGTGGGCGAGGGTGCGGGCGCGAGATCTTCGGGCCATGACCACTTCCCCCCGTCAGGAGCGACGGACCTCGCTCCCGCTCCCCCTCGCCGACCAGACGGGGCGGGGGTGCCGTAGCGCCACCACGGGCGGGTGCCCGGACGTAGAGCTGCGGCTGACGGCCGACCGCGGCGACGGGCTCGTACGGGTGGAGGTGAGCGACACCCGCGGGGAGCGCAGACCTCGTGCGGGCGGCGGCGACCCGGGGGCCGGGGCCTGCTGCTGGTGGCCGCCCTGGCCCTTGGCGCGGCGCGCAACCGAGGGAGGAGGGCGGCAAGGGCTTCGCGACCAGCGCCGCGCCCAGCTCGGCCGCCTGATTGAACTGCTCGTCGGGCAGGTCGGCCCGGCCCGCCGTGGACGGTGCCGAGCTCCAGCGGCCCCACGAGCGGCTCACGATCCGCTTGACGGCCTTCAGATGGTGGCTGTCGACGTTGTCGGCCCGTCCGCCCTCGTCCATCGCGTGGGTGACCGGAGGGGAGGAACGGGGGCGGCGCCGCACCGTCCCGCCCGACGCTCCCACCACGTCCCGCGGCGCCCATGGGGACCCCGACGTGGCGTACCGGTGGGCGCGTCGCGCACGGGCGAGGGCCCGGCGCCGCTGCTGTTCAGCGGCGCCGAGCCCTCGCGGCGTTCTGCGAGCGGGTCGCTCAGTGGGCGTGGCCGTGGCCGTGGCCCGCGGCGGCCGGCTCTTCCTCTTCCTTCTTCTCGACGACCAGGGTCTCGGTCGTCAGCAGCAGGGAGGCGATGGAGGCGGCGTTCTCCAGGGCGGAGCGGGTGACCTTGACCGGGTCGATGACACCCGCCTTGATGAGGTCGCCGTACTCGCCGGTGGCGGCGTTGTAGCCGTTGCCCTTGTCCAGCTCGGCGACCTTGGAGACGATGACGTAGCCCTCGAGGCCGGCGTTCTCGGCGATCCAGCGCAGCGGCTCGACGGCCGCCTTGCGGACCACGGAGACACCGGTGGCCTCGTCGCCGGTCTTGTCGAGGTTGCCCTCGAGGACCTTGACGGCGTGGACCAGGGCGGAGCCACCACCGGAGACGATGCCCTCCTCGACCGCGGCGCGGGTCGCGGAGATGGCGTCCTCCAGACGGTGCTTCTTCTCCTTCAGCTCCACCTCGGTGGCGGCGCCGACCTTGATCACGCACACGCCGCCGGCCAGCTTCGCGAGGCGCTCCTGGAGCTTCTCGCGGTCCCAGTCGGAGTCGGTGGTCTCGATCTCGGCCTTGATCTGCGCGACGCGGCCCTCGACGTCCTCCTTCTTGCCGGCGCCGTCGACGATCGTGGTGTCGTCCTTGGTGACGGTGATGCGGCGGGCGGAACCCAGGACGTCCAGGCCGACCTGGTCGAGCTTGAGGCCGACCTCCTCGGAGACGACCGTGGCGCCGGTGAGGACCGCCATGTCCTGGAGCATCGCCTTGCGGCGGTCACCGAAGCCGGGCGCCTTGACGGCGACGGCGTTGAAGGTGCCGCGGATCTTGTTGACGACCAGGGTCGACAGGGCCTCGCCCTCGACGTCCTCGGCGATGATCAGCAGCGGCTTGGAGGAGTTGGCCTGGATGACCTTCTCCAGCAGCGGCAGCAGGTCCGCGATGGCGGAGATCTTGCCCTGGGTGATGAGGATGTACGGGTCCTCGAGGACGGCCTCCATGCGCTCCTGGTCCGTCACGAAGTACGGCGACAGGTAGCCCTTGTCGAAGGCCATGCCCTCGGTGAAGTCGAGCTCCAGACCGAAGGTGTTGGACTCCTCGACGGTGATGACACCGTCCTTGCCGACCTTGTCCATGGCCTCGGCGATGAGCTCGCCGACCTGCTGGTCCTGGGCGGACAGCGCGGCGACGGCGGCGATGTCGGACTTCTCGTCGATCGGCCGGGCGGAGGCGAGCAGGTCGTCCGAGACGGCCTTGACCGCGGCGTCGATGCCCTTCTTCAGGGCGGCCGGGGAGGCACCGGCGGCGACGTTCTTCAGGCCCTCACGGACCAGCGCCTGGGCCAGGACGGTGGCGGTGGTGGTGCCGTCACCCGCGATGTCGTTGGTCTTGGTCGCCACCTCCTTCACCAGCTGGGCGCCGAGGTTCTCGTACGGGTCCTCGATCTCCACCTCGCGGGCGATCGTGACACCGTCGTTGGTAATGGTGGGGGCGCCGAACTTCTTGTCGATGACGACGTTGCGGCCCTTGGGGCCGATCGTCACCTTGACCGTGTCGGCAAGCTTGTTGACGCCGCGCTCGAGGGCGCGACGGGCGTCCTCGTCGAACTTCAGGATCTTCGCCATGGCAGCGGGAGCCCTCTCGGAAATCTGGGTGACATCACTGCGCCCCGGGCGCCCGGCTTGTCATCTGTCGCGGGGGCCAGGGGCGCAGTTCGAGCAAAAGTGCTTCGAGGTGAAGCGAGGTGAAGTGGATCGGGGCGCTCGCGCCCCGACGTACTTCCCGGCTTACTTCTCGACGATCGCGAGGACGTCGCGGGCCGAGAGGACGAGGTACTCCTCGCCGTTGTACTTCACCTCGGTGCCGCCGTACTTGCTGTAGAGCACGACGTCGCCGACCTTCACGTCGAGCTCGATGCGCTTGCCGTCCTCGAAGCGGCCCGGGCCGATGGCCAGGACGACGCCCTCCTGGGGCTTCTCCTTGGCGGTGTCCGGAATGACCAGGCCCGAAGCCGTGGTCTGCTCGGCGTCGAGCGGCTGGACCACGATGCGGTCCTCGAGCGGCTTGATGGCAACCTTGGAGCTGGCGGTCGTCACGATCCGACCTCCCCCTTCGGAGATCTCACGGGGTTAACTGTCTGAGGTGGCGACCAGGTCGATCCGTCGTCGCGGGTGCCGGACCTGCCCGTCGCGTGGTTGGCACTCTCCTAGGGGGAGTGCCAGAGCCGAGACTATGACCGCGATTAGCACTCGGTCAAGCGGAGTGCCAATTGCCCGCGGCGCGTCGGCCGTGGGGGTGCCGTGTGATCGTGCGTGTGTGCGGGTCGACGGGGGTGGCTGGGGGGTGGTTGCCCGGCCGCCCCCGGGCACCGAGAAGTGAGCGGTGCCCTCAGTCGCGCCGCCCGATGTAGTCCTCCAGGCGTCCCACCTTCAGGCCCCGCTTCTCGATCTGCCGCAGCAGACGGACGGTCCTGTCCGCCAGCGACAGGGACGGCGGGTCGGTCGAGGGGACGGAGATGACGTCGCCGGGGACCGGCCGGGGGGCGCCGCGGGTGTACGAGAGGCGGCCGGCGCCGTCCACCGACGCCCGCCAGAGGACCACCGCCTCGATGCCGCAGTCGGCGGCGGCGCGCAGGGTGGTGGTGTCGTAGGCGCCGTAGGGCGGGCGGAAGAGGCGGGGGCGGACGCCGAAGCGGGAGTGGAGCTTGCGCTGCTGGCCGCAGATCTCGGCGCGCTGGCCGGGGTAGGGCAGGCCGCGCAGGGCGGGGTGGTCGAGGGTGTGGTTCTGGAGGCTCGCGCCGACCGCGCGCAGGCGGGCGAAGTGGGCGTAACCCGGGCCCACCACGCTGTCGGTGAGGAACATGCTGACGGGCAGGCGGCGTTCGCGGACCAGGTCGATGAAGCGGGGGTCGCGTTCCGCGCCGTCGTCGTAGGTCAGGAAGACGATCTTGTCGCGGGTGGGGACGTGGTCGACGACGGGCGGCACGGCACCGCTCCCCGCCCCGGGCCCGGCCGGCGCGTCGTCGCCCCCCGGCACGCCGTTGGCCGACGTGGCGCCGGAGGCCGGACGGGCGCCGCCGTGCCCGCGCCCGCTCCCGGGCGACCGCCCGGCGCCGTCCCGCGCGCCCCGCTCGGCGCCACCACCGCCCTCCCCCGCCAGCTCCCCGGCGGTGACCTCCCCCGGCGCCCGCAGCGGCGCGCCGGACGGACCGCAGCCGCCGATCGCGGCGACCAGCAGGGCGGCGGCGGCCCGGACGGCGACGGTCCTCGCGCCCCGGCGGGTCACAGGTAGTCCTCCAGCCGGCCGACCGCGTATCCCTCCGCCGTCACCTTGTTCAGAAAGCGGCGGACCATGTCGGGCATCGTGCCCTTCCAGTGGTCGCGGCCCCGGAAGTGGCTGAGGACGATGTCGCCGGGACGCAGGCGCCGGTCCCACTCGCGGTACTCCCAGCGGTCGACGAAGACCTCTTCGTTCCACAGCGGGACATACGTGATGCCGCAGGACTTGGCGGCGCGCAGGGTGGCTCCGTCGTAGTTGCCGAAAGGCGGGCGGAAGAGGGTGGGCCGGGTGCCGTAGCGCTGCTCGATGATCTTCTGCATGCCGCAGATCTCGCGCTGCTGACGGGCGTGGGACAGGGCGGGGAGGTAGGGGTGGTGCAGGGTGTGGTTGTGCAGGCCGGTGCCACGGTCCTGCATGCGCCGGAAGTAGCCGTAGTCCTCCTTGACCAGGTAGTCGCTGAGGAAGGCGGTGTACGGGACCCTCAGTTCGCTCATCATCCGCAGAAAGGCCGGGTCCTTCTCGGCGCCGTCGTCGATGGTGAGGAAGACGACCTTCTCCTTGGTGGGGACGGTGGTGAAGACCGGGGGAAGGCCCAGCCTGCGGTGGCCGGCGACCTCGAAGCCCTTGCGGGTGGTGATGACCGGCTTCCGCACCGGGGCCGGCGGGGCGGTCAGGGGCACCTTCTTCAGCCCCCAGCGCTTCGCGGCGGCGACCCTGGCGGTGTGCGCGGCGAGCAGCCTGTCGGCGTAGGCGTCGAGCGCGCGGGCCGGGGGCGCGTCGAGGGGCTGCTGGCCACCGGCCGGCCGTACCTCGGTGCTGCCCTCGTCACCGCAGCCCGAGGCGAGGAGGGCGAGGGCCAGCGCGGTGAGGACGATCCGCGCGCCGCTCGGCGTCCACCTTTTGTCATTTTGTCCTACTGCTCGCATGGGGCCGGATCCTCGCAGCCGTCCGCCGCCGAGCCGGTCCGACACCGCGGCCGGGGGCGCACGGTCCACCGACTGGCCCACACCGGCCCCGGCTGGCCGACAATGACCCGGTGAACGACCTTGCCCCCCTCCTCACCCCCGAAGGCCGCGCCCTCCTCGACGAGGTCCGCGGCACCGACCCGGCGCACGAGCTGGCCGTCGCGACCCGGCTGCGGCGCGAGCACCCCGCGGAGCTGGTGTCGGCCGCGCTCGGCCAGGCGCGCCTGCGGCAGCGGGCGGTGGCCAAGTTCGGGGCGGAGGACGCCGGGCGGATGTTCTTCACGCCGAACGGAGTCGAGCAGTCCACCCGGGCGAGTGTGGCCGCGTACCGGGCGCGGCGGATGGCGGACCTGGGCGTGACCTCCGTGGCCGACCTGTGCTGCGGGATCGGCGGGGACGCGATCGCGCTGGCCCGTGCCGGGATCCGGGTGCTCGCGGTGGACCGGGACCCGCTGACCGCGGCGGCGGCGCGGGCGAACGCGGACGCGCTGGGGCTGGCGGCGCTGATCGAGGTCCGGGAGGCGGACGTCACGGAGGTCGGCACGGACGGTTACGACGCCGTCTTCGTCGACCCGGCCCGGCGCGGCGGACGCGGCCGCATCTTCGACCCGGAGACGTACTCGCCCCCGCTGTCCTGGGCCGTCGAGGCCGCCCGTACAGCATCCCGCGCCGCCGCGCTGAAGATCGCGCCGGGCGTTCCGCACGAGGCGGTCCCCGCCGACGCCGAGGCGGAGTGGATCTCCGACGGCGGGGACGTCAAGGAGGCGGTGCTGTGGTTCGGGACGCAGCCGGGCGCGGTCCGCGCCACCCTGCTGCCGGGGCCGCGCTCACTGCCCTCCCGCGGTCTGCCGGACCCGGAGGTGCGCTCCCCCGGCCGGTACCTGTACGAGCCGGACGGCGCCGTCATCCGCGCCCATCTGGTCGCCGAGGTCGCCGAGCAGCTCGACGGCGGGCTGCTCGACCCGACGATCGCGTACGTGACCGCCGACGAGCTGCGCCCGACGCCGTACGCCACCGCCTACGAGATCACCGACCGGCTGCCCTTCAACGCCAAGCGGCTCAAGGCCCTGCTGCGGGAGCGGGAGGTCGGCACCCTGACCGTGAAGAAGCGGGGCTCGGCGGTCGAGCCGGAGGAACTGCGCCGCAAGGTGCTGCCCAAGCCTCAGGGCACCCACGCGGTGACGGTGTTCCTCACCCGGGTCGCGGGCGCGCCGACGATGCTCCTCGGCCACCCGGCCCGGTCCCGCGGATAGCGCGGTCCCCGCCGTCCGTCCCGACAGGGCACGGCCCACGGCGACCCCGCTCGCCCACCGGACCCGCGCCCGCCCCCCACCGTGTCCCCTCCCGCACCCGCACCCGCACCCGCGCCCCACCGTCCCTCCTCCCGCGCCCGCGCCCGCTCCCCCTCCGCACCGTGCCCCTCCCGCACCGCACTGCCGCACCGCCTCCCGCCCCGCCCCCGGCGCCTCTCGCGCCCACCCCGCCCTACGGCACCTCCTGCGCCCGCCGCAGCAGCATGTCCCGCTCGCGCGCGTTGTGCGCCAGCGAGGCCGCCCGTTCGAACTCCGCCCGCGCCTCCCGCGTGCGGCCGAGGCGGGCGAGCAGGTCGCCGCGGACGCTCGGCAGCAGGTGGTAGTCCCGCAGGGCCGGTACGTCGGTCAGGGCGTCGACGAGGGGCAGCGCGGCGGCGGGGCCCTCGGCCATGGAGACGGCGACCGCGCGGTTGAGCTCGACGACCGGGGAGGGCGCGCGAGCGGCGAGGAGGCCGTAGAGGGTGGCGATGCGGGCCCAGTCGGTCTCCTCGTAGCGGTACGCGTGGGCGTGGCAGGCGGCGATCGCGGCCTGGAGGACGTACGGGCCCGGGCCACCGCGCCGCGCTCCTCCCCGCTCGGGCGAAGCCGGGGTCTTCTGGGACGTGGCGTCGGCGCGGGCCAGGGAGGCGACACCGCGGGCGATGAGCATGCGGTTCCAGCGGGCGCGGTTCTGGTCCTTCAGCAGGACCGGTTCGCCGTCGGGGCCGGTGCGGGCGGCGGCGCGGGACGCCTGGAACTCCAGCAGCGCGGTCAGCCCGTGCACCTCGGGCTCCTGCGGCATCAGCCCGGACAGCACGCGGGCCAGCCGCAGCGCGTCCTCGCAGAGGCCGGGGCGCAGCCAGTCGTCGCCGGCGGTGGCGGCGTAGCCCTCGTTGAAGATCAGGTAGATGACGTCCAGGACCGAGCCGAGCCGGGCCTCGCGGTCGGGGCCGTACGGCACTTCGAAGGCGACGTTCCGCTTCGCCAGCGTGCGTTTCGCGCGCACGATGCGCTGGGCCACCGTGGGCTCCGGGACCAGGAACGCGCGGGCGATCTCGGCCGTGGTCAGGCCGCCGAGCAGCCGGAGGGTGAGGGCGATGCGGGCCTCGGCGGACAGCACCGGGTGGCAGGCGGTGAAGACGAGGCGGAGCAGGTCGTCGTCGATGTCCTCCGGGTCGGCGGGCTCGTCCGGCGGGGGCGCGTCCGAGAGGTCCCGGCCGATCTCGGCGAGTTTGCGGGCGTAGTTCTCCCGGCGCCGGATCAGGTCGACGGCGCGGTGCCGGGCGGTGGACATGAGCCAGGCGCCCGGGTTGTCGGGCACCCCGTCCCTCGGCCACTGTTCGAGGGCGGCGACCAGCGCGTCCTGGGCGAGTTCCTCGGCGATGCCGACGTCCCGGACGATGCGGGCCACGCCGGCGACGACCCTCGGGGACTCCATGCGGAAGACGGTCTCGACGGTCGCCGCGGCGGCCCGGCCGGTGGTCCCGGCGGACGTCTCGGCGGAGGTGCGGGCGGCGGCCGTGGCCGCCGTGCCGTGCGGGTGGGCGGTGGGCTGCGGTGTCACAACCCACCATCAGACACCCCTGCGGCGGCCGGGCCAAGGAGGATCCCCGTGTCCCGGGCCGGCTCAGCCCTCCTCGATCTGCCGCACCTCGCAGGTGACCGTCCAGTGCGGCTCGTGGACCTTCAGGAACCGCTTGGTCCACTCGATCGCCTCGGCCATGTCCTTGGCCTGCAGCAGCGCATAGCCCCCGATGACCTCCTTGGTCTCGGTGAACGGTCCGTCGGTGACGGAGAGCTGCCCGCCCTCGTAGTGCACCCGGGTGCCCTGGGCGGTCGGGGTGAGCCCGGCGGTGTCCAGCAGGACACCGGCCTTCGTCATCTCCTCGATCAGCTCGCCCATGCGCTGCATCAGCTCGGGGCTGGGGCCCTCGGCGGGGGCGTTGTTCTCGTCGATCCGGATCAGGGAGAGGAAGCGCGGCATGGTGACTCCTCGTGTCGTGCGGGCCGGGTCCTTCCCGGCCTCTCATCCCTGCGTCGATCGGGAGGCACCGGGATCGACATGATCACCTGTATTTCCCGGAGATCTTTTCGGGCCGTCTCCGCGCGGCCGGGGTCCCGGGCGGGCGCCGCCCGGGGCGGCGCTCCCGGGTCACGCCCGTGCCGGCGGCGCCGTGCTGCTGCGCATGACGAGGCTGGTGGCCAGCTCCACCCGCGTCGCGATCGCCGAGTCCGCGCCCTTGCCCAGGTCGAGGACCAGCTTGGCCGCCGCCTCCGCCATCTCGGTCAGCGGCTGCCGTACGGTCGTCAGCGGCGGCCCGACCCAGCGGGCGACGGGCAGGTCGTCGAACCCGACCACGCTCAGGTCCTCCGGGACCCGCAGCCCCAGCTCGCGTGCGGCCTCGTACAGGCCGAGCGCCTGGAGGTCGTTGCCGGCGAAGACCGCGGTGGGCCGGTCCTCACGGCGCAGCAGGGCGAGGCCCTGCCGGTAGCCGGCGTCGTGGTGGAAGTCACCGCTGACGATCAGCCCGGGGTCCACCGGGAGTCCTGCGGTCTCCAGGGCTGCCCGGTAGCCGTCGACGCGGGCGCGGCTGCACATCATCCGGGAGGGGCCGCTGATCGCCCCGATGCGGGTGTGGCCCAGTTCGACGAGGTGCCGGGTGGCGGCGAGACCGCCCTGCCAGTTGGTGGCGCCGATGGAGGGGACGTCGGCGCCCGGGTCGCCCGCCGGGTCCATCACCACGAACGGGATGGAACGGCTGGTCAGGAGAGCCCGGCCGGATTCGTCGAGGCCGGACAGCACGAGGATCACACCGTGCGGGCGGCGCGCGGCGACCTGGTCGGCCCAGGTCCGCCCCGGGGTGAGCCGCCCCGCGCTCTCCGAGAGGACCACGCTCAGCCCGGCGTCCCGGGCGACGTTCTCCACGCCCCGGATGACCTCCATCGCCCAGGCGCTCTCCAACTCGTGGAAGACCAGGTCGATCAGCGGCGAGCGGGTGGCCTCGGCCCGGCGGCGCCGGTAGCCGTGGGCGCGCAGCAGTTCCTCGACCCGGCTGCGAGTGGCGGGGGCGACATCGGCACGACCGTTGAGCACCTTCGAAACAGTCGGCGCGGAGACGCCGGCCTCGCGCGCGATCTCGGCGAGGGTCGCGGTCTGCGTGCCGCGCCCTTGCGTCCGGGTTTCTGCGGGCTGCGGGGAAGTCATGGCGGCGATCGTATCCCGGCCGGACGGGTTGACGAAGACCCGTGCACGCCCGGAGCCACCGGAACATTCGATGTCGTTACCGAAACATTCTCCTCGCCGGCCCCGACGTCACTCCACCGTGACCGACTCGAACCTCCAGCGGTGCACCGGGCGGGCGACCAACGCTTCGTCGGGGTCCGGGAGTTCCGGCACGTCCGCGTCGTAGGCGGCGTCCCACCAGGTGATGACCAGGACGCGGTCCTCGGGGGCGCGCAGGGTCTCACGGCGCAGGGGGTTGCCGGGGAGGTCGCGCAGCCTCTCCCGGGACCAGGTCAGGAGGTCCGCGGCCCGGCCGGGCTGGGCACGGGCCTCCCACATCAGGGCCAGGGTCATGAGTACAGGTTCTCCCCGCTCACCTCGTGGACGTGGTCGTGGCCCGGCACGTGGGGGTCCGTCACCGGCAGCGAGGAGTCCGCCGAGAGGTCCCAGTCGGACGGCGGGCGGTTGCGGGCGACCATCTCCGCGCCGAGGGCGGCCACCATCGCGCCGTTGTCCGTGCACAGCTTGGGGCGCGGTACGCGCAGCCGGATGCCGACCGCCGCGCAGCGCTCCTCGGCGAGGATCCGCAGCCGTGAGTTGGCGGCCACGCCGCCGCCGATCATCAGGTGGTCGACGCCCTCGTCCTTGCAGGCCCGCACCGCCTTGCGGGTGAGCACGTCGACGACCGCCTCCTGGAAGGACGCCGCCACGTCGCGCACCGGCACCTCCTCCCCCGCCGCCCGCCTGGCCTCGATCCAGCGGGCCACGGCCGTCTTCAGCCCGGAGAAGGAGAAGTCGTACGCCGGGTCGCGCGGCCCGGTCAGCCCGCGCGGGAAGGCGATCGCGTCCGGATCGCCCTCCTTCGCGTACCGGTCGATGACGGGGCCGCCGGGGAAGCCGAGGTTCAGCACGCGCGCGATCTTGTCGAACGCCTCACCCGCCGCGTCGTCGATGGTGGCGCCCATGGGACGGACGTCGGAGGTGATGTCCGAGGACAGCAGCAGCGAGGAGTGCCCGCCGGACACCAGCAGCGCCATGGTCGGCTCGGGCAGCGCCCCGTGCTCGAGCTGGTCGACGCAGATGTGCGAGGCGAGGTGGTTGACGCCGTACAGGGGCTTGCCGAGCGCGTAGGCGTACGCCTTCGCCGCGGAGACGCCCACCAGCAGCGCGCCCGCGAGGCCGGGACCGGCGGTGACGGCGATGCCGTCGAGGTCCCGCGCGCTCACCCCCGCCTCCTTCAGCGCGCGGTCGATCGTCGGCACCATCGCCTCCAGGTGCGCCCGGGAGGCGACCTCCGGGACGACGCCACCGAAGCGGGCGTGCTCGTCGACGCTGGAGGCGACGGCGTCCGCGAGCAGGGTGGTGCCCCGGACGATGCCGACGCCGGTCTCGTCGCAGGAGGTCTCGATCCCCAGTACCAGGGGTTCGTCAGCCATGGGTCTCGGTTCCTTGTACGCCGTTCGCGGGGTTCGCGGGGTTCGCGGGACTTACGGGGGTGGACGGGTCGGTCAGGCGCATCACCAGGGCGTCCACGTTCCCCGGCTGGTAGTAGCCGCGCCTGACACCGATGGTCTCGAAGCCGAACCGCTCGTAGAGCTTCTGCGCGTGGACGTTGTCCACCCGGCACTCCAGCATGACTTCGGCGCACTCGAAGGCGGTCGCCGCCCGCAGGAGCTCGGTCAGCAGCCGGGAGCCGAGGCCGGTGCCCCAGTGCTCGCGGGTGACGGCGATGGTCTGCACGTCGGCCTGGTCGCCGGAGGAGGCGAGGCCCGCGTAGCCGACGACGCGGTCGCGCTCCTGAGCCACCACGTAGCACCGGGTGGACTCGGGCCCGCGCGCGTGCGCCAGCTCGGACCAGAACATGCCGCGCGACCAGGCGTCCTCCGGGAACAGGTCGCGTTCCAGCTCCAGCACGGCGTCGATGTCCCACCAGCGCATCTCGCGCAGCACGACGGTGTCGGTTCCGGTTCCGGTCACTTGGGGGTGACCACCTTGTAGTTCTTGGGGACCTGGGCGTCGGGGCGGCGCAGGTACAGCGGCCGGGGCGCCGGCAGCTCCTCGCCCGCGGCCAGCCGCTCGGCGGCCAGCCGGGCGAGGGCGGCGGCGGACACGTGCTCGGGTTCGTGGGCCTGGGGGAAGGTGTCCGGGTACAGCAGCGCGCCGGCACCGACCGCGGGCAGGCCCTTGACCTGCTCGGCGATGGCGGCGGGCCGGTCCACGGCGGGGTCGGTGAGACGGGTGCGGGAGTCGGCGTAGCGCGCCCAGTACACCTCCTTGCGGCGGGCGTCGGTCGCCACGACGAAGGGGCCCTCCAGGTCGGCGGCGAAGGCCAGGCCGTCCAGCGTGCACACACCGTGCACGGGGACGCCGAGGGCGAGGCCGAACGTGTCCGCGGTCATCAGGCCGACCCGCAGCCCGGTGTACGGCCCGGGGCCGCTGCCGACGACGATCCCGGTGACGGCGTCCAGCCGCAGACCGGCCTCGGCGAGCACCCGGTCGATCGCCGGAAGCAGCAGCTCGCCGTGGCGGCGGGCGTCCACCTGGCTCGACGAGGCGATGACGTCGTCGCCGTCGTGGAGCGCGACGGTGACGGCGGGGGTGGCGGTATCCAGAGCGAGCAAGAGCACGCAAACAGCCTACGGCTCCCGCGCCCTTGGCACGGCCGCCCCGGTCGGACGGTCACATACTGCTACCGTCGCGACGGCATACGCACACGATCAGATAATTCGGGACAGAGGTGACGACGGTGGCAGGCTCCAGCTCCGGAATCGTCGCGGGGCTCACTGCGGCGGCCCTGGCCACGGTGGGCTTCCTCGCCTTCCAGGCGTCGGCGACCGCCCCGGCCGAGCCGGCCGGGACGCGGGCGCCCACCTCCCAGGCGGCCGCCGACGTGCCCCGGGCCGAACCGGGCTCGCCGACGCTGCCCGACCGGTCCGGCAGGGGCGCCCGGGTGGTGTACTCGCTCGGCGGCGACCGGGTGTGGCTGGTGCGGGCCGACGGCACGGTCGGGCGCACGTTCGCGGTCAGCCCCAGCACGGTGGACCCGGCGCCGGGGACCTACCGGGTCACCTCGCGCTCCAAGTCGGTCACCGGATCGGACGGCGTTCCCGTCGAGCACGTGGTGCGTTTCACCAGCACCAAGGGCGTGGTGATCGGGTTCAGCGCGGCGGTGGACGGCTCGATGCCGGAGCGGGATCCGGCGGTCCGGACGGGCGGCATCCGGCAGACACGGGCGGACGGCGCGGCGATGTGGCGGTTCGCGACGATCGACCGGAGGGTCGTGGTCGTCCGCTAGCCGCAGTGCGCGGGCCGCCGTGCGGTGGCCGCCGCTTCCAGTGGCGGTCGTCCGCCGGTGACTCCGGTGGGCCGCCTGCGCTACGCGGCGTCCCGGCGCTCCTCGACCGGCTCGGGCATCCGCGGTTCGGGGGCGCCCGGCGGCGTGGAGATGGCGGCGGCGGCCGCGCAGGCCGGGAGCAGGTCGCGCAGGGGAATTCCGGGGAACGGCTGCGGCTGCGCCGCGGTGCGGGACGCGGGTTCGGTGGTGGCCGACATGGTCGCCTCCTGGGTGCGGGGGCGGGCGTAGTTAGGTAGACCTAACTACGGACTGGATACCATGTGACCACGCCCGGGACGCCGAACGCAACATCATGCCGACGTCTTGTCGGAACGTACGGACCAGCGGGGACGGGGACCGCCGGGGCGGGCTCCGCCGGCGGCGCGACGGTCGTCGGTTCCGACGAACCGATTGCACCCCGATCCCATGGACGCGGGCGCACCCACGGCGGCGGGTCGCTCGCGCCGGCGGCGGGGCGCTTCACGCCGACAGCACGCTCAGGTCCGCTCCCGACCAGCGCTCGCCCAGGCCCGTCAGGGTCACGTGGCGCACCTCGTCCGTGGTGTCACCGACGGCGCGGTGGACGACGACGTGCAGGCGGTCGTCGGTCAGCTCCTCGACCTTGCCCTCGCCCCACTCCACGACGACCACGGAGTCCGGCAGTGAGACGTCGAGATCGAGGTCCTCCATCTCGTCCAGCCCGCCCGCCAGGCGGTACGCGTCCACGTGGACCAGCGGCGGACCGTCCCCGAGGGGCGGGTGCACGCGGGCGATCACGAACGTCGGGGACGTGACGGCGCCCCGCACCCCGAGCCCCTCGCCGAGCCCGCGGGTCAGCGTGGTCTTGCCCGCGCCGAGTTCGCCGGTGAGCATCACCAGGTCGCCGGCGCGCAGCAGCTTGGCGAGTCTGCGGCCCAGCTCCCGCATCTGCTCGGGCGAGGTGACGGTCAGCTCGACGGTGTTCGCGGGGGGCTGCGGATCAGCCGGGTTGTGCGGCGCTGCTGGTGCTTCCATAGCCACCCACGGTAGCCCCTGCGGGCACCGCGCCCGCGCGGGTGAGCAGGTCGGCGAGCCGGTCGGTGACCACTTCGGGGTGCTCCAGGATCACCAGGTGCCCGGCGTCCGGGACCAGCACGAGCTCGGCGTCCGGCAGCAGGTCGGCAATGGCCTCGCTGTGCTCGCTGGGCGTGACGAGGTCCTGCACCCCGGCCAGCACCAGCACCGGAAGGCCGGCGAAGTGGGCGAGGGCCTCGGTCTTGTCGTGGTCGTTGAACGCCGGGTAGTACTCGGCGACCACGTCGATCGGCGTGCCCTCGATCATCCGCTCGGCGAACCGGGTGACGGCCGGGTCGACGTCCCGGGACGCGAACGAGTACCGCTTGATGACCCCGGCGAACAGGTCCGCGGTGGCCCGGCGCCCCTTCTCCACCAGGTCCGCCCGCTGCCCCAGCGCCTTCAGCACCCCCGGCAGGACCCGCCGCACCGCGTTGACCCCGGCCACGGGCAGCCCGAAGTTCACCTCGCCGAGATTGCCCGACGAGGTGCCGACGAGGGCGACGCCGACGACCCGCTCGCGGACCAGCTCGGGATACTGGTCGGCGAGGGCCATCACCGTCATGCCGCCCATGGAGTGCCCGACGAGCACGATCGGCCCCTCGGGCACGGTCGCGTCGATGACCGTCTTGAGGTCCTGCCCCAGCTGGTCGATGGTGACCGGCTCGCCCCGCTCCACCTGGGCCGCGCCTCGCCCGGAGCGGCCGTGGCTGCGCTGGTCCCAGTGCACGGTCCGTACGACGCCCCGCAGCGCGGCCCGCTGGAAGTGCCAGGAGTCCTGGTTCAGGCAGTAGCCGTGGCTGAAGACGACGGTGACGGGGGCAGGCGCCTTGCGCCCGAACAGCCTGCGGCGGCGTGCGGGGGTGGTCGCCGGGTCGGGGTCGAGGTCGTCGACCTCGTAGTAGAGCTCGGTGCCGTCGTCGGCGTACGCCTTGCCGGGTGTGCCGCGCAGCGCCCCGTACGGTCCCGCGGAGTCGAGGGCGAGCCGGGCCTTCCTGCGCATGTCCCGGCCGACGGTCATCCGCTCTATGGCGACCCCGGCGGCGGCGCCCGTGGCGAGCACGCCTATCGCCACGCCCGCGAGGCCGGTGGCCCGGCGCCAGCCGCCGGGCGCCCCGGCGGCGGAGGCGACGGCCGCCGTGGCGGCGTCCGCGACGGCCTCCGCACTGCTCTCGCTCACGTACCGCTCCTCTTCGCCGGGCTGCCGACGCTCAGTGGGGTGGGGCCGGACGGTTCACACGGGGACCGGCGCACGCGAGGGTTCTCGTGTTCGCCGGATCTCCGAACGCTTACCCGTTCTGTTCCCCGTGCCGGTCGTTCTGCTCGTTCACATAGACGCGGGGAACGCGCGTTCCGATCCGGGTGACGATTTCGTACGCGATGGTTCCGGCCGCCTGCGCCCAGTCCTCGGCGGTGGGCTCGCCGCGGTCGCCGGGGCCGAAGAGGACCGCCCGGGTGCCCGGGGCGGGCTCGTCGCCTCCGAGGTCGACGACGAACTGGTCCATGGCGATCCGCCCGGCGACCGTGCGCCACTTGCCGTCGACCAGGACGGGCCCGGCGGAGGAGGCGTGACGCGGGACACCGTCGGCGTAACCGAGGGGGACGAGGCCGAGGGTGGTGGCGCCCGGGGTGACGTAGTGGTGGCCGTAGCTCACGCCGTGGCCGCCGGGCACGTGTTTCACCAGGGCGAGGGAGGCGGAGAGGGTCATCACCGGGCGCAGCCCGAAGTCGGCCGGGGTGCCGATCTCGGGGCTGGGTGAGACGCCGTACATCGCGATGCCCGGTCGGACGAGGTCGAAGTGGCTCTCGGGCAGGGTGAGGGTGGCGGGCGAGTTCGCCATGTGCCGCACCTCGGGGCGCACCCCCCGCTGCTCCGCGTACGCCACCATCTCCCGGAAGCGGGTGAGCTGGGCGGCGATGGAGGGGTGTCCGGGCTCGTCGGCGCAGGCGAAGTGGGACCACAGCCCGGTGATGCGCACCAGCCCCTCGGCCTCCGCGCGCAGCGCGCCCGCAACCAGGTCGGCCCAGTCCCCGGGCTGGCAGCCGCCGCGACCGAGCCCGGTGTCGGCCTTGAGCTGGACCCGCGCGGGCCGACCGGCGAGGCGGGCGGCACCGGTGACCTCCTCCAGCGCCCACGTGCCGCTGAGGGACACGTCGAGGTCCGCCTCGATCGCCTCCCGCCAGGGCCCGCCGGGGGTCCACAGCCAGCACATGATCCGCACGTCGGCCGGCACCCCGGCGCCGGGCGCGCGCAGCGCCAGCGCCTCCTGCGGCGTGGCGGTGCCCAGCCAGGTCGCCCCGGCCGCGACAGCCGCCCGCGCGCACGCGATCGCCCCGTGCCCGTACGCGTCGGCCTTGACGACGGCCATGAGGGCCGCCCCGGCCGCCCGGGCGTGCAGGGTCCGTACATTGGCCCGCAACGCGGCCAGATCGATCTCGGCACGGGCCCGCTGGGCAGCGGTCCCGGGGGCAACTGTCTCGTTCATCCCGCCCAGTGTCTCAGAGCGCCCCCGCGGTCCCGTGGGGGCCGGTCGAACTCATCGCGCCACCCAGGCCCAGGACCCTGCTTGCCGTCCCGTCCCCGCGGGGCTCGCCGTCGACCGGGCCCACCCGGGCTCCTCGCGCGATCGGGGCGGCGGGCCCTGCCGGCGGGAGGGCGAGCCACGCCGACGTTCGGGAGGGTGGCACGCAGCAGCGGGGGTGGTGGGCCGCCGCCCCGGGGTGGCGGGCCGCGGGCCGCGGGGCGCGGGCTGCAGCCCCGGGGTGGCGGGCCGCGGGCCGCGGGGCGTGAGACCCGGCCGAGGCGGGGCGAGCCGCAGGCGGAGGTCCCGGCCGCGGGAGCGGCGGACTCCGGGCCCAGGACCCGGCCGCGGCGCGGCGAGCCACAGCGGCGGGCACAGGTCCCAGTTACAGGCGATGGCGGACCACGGACGCAGCACCCGGCCTCAGGCGCGACAGGCCACAGCGGCGGCCACAGGGCCCAGCCACACCCGCGACAGACGACGGACGCAGCACCCAGCCACAGGCGCCGGACCACGGGCCCAGGACCCGGCCGCGGGCCGCAGCGGCGACGGCTGGTTCCGGCCACAGGCGCGACAGGCCACAGCAGCGCGCGCAGGGCCCAGCCTCAGGCGATGGCGGACCACGGACGCAGGACCCAGCCACAGGCGCCAGACCACGGGCACAGGACAGGCGCGGCAGGCCACGGACGCAGCACCCGGCCTCAGGCGCGACAGGCCACAGCGGCGGGCACAGGACCTGGCCGCAGCCGCGACCGTCCACAGGAGGGGCGGGCCACAGGCGAGGCGGGCCACAGGCGAGGCGGTTCGCACCGGCGGGCACAGGCCCCAGCGGGTGGCGCAGGCCCCAGCAGGGCACGCTGGACGCCGGCGGGGGCGCGCCGGCGTCCGACGCCGGCCGGGACCCGCTCCCACGGACGCCCCGGCCGATCCCCGCCGCACGGCCCCCGCTGAGCCCGCCCCTCAGCCACGCACCACGTCCCGCCACGCCCGCGTGATCGCCTCCGCCACGTCCTGCGCCCCCACCGGTGCCCCCGTCGCGGCGAGGCGGCCCGCGAGGCCGTGGAGGTAGGCTGCGGCGCTCGCCGCGTCCACGGGTGGCAGGCCCGCCGCCAGCAGGGAGCCCGCCAGGCCGGACAGGACGTCACCGCTGCCGGCTGTGGCCAGCCAGGACGTGCCCGTCGGGTTCACCCTGACGGGGCCGCCGGCCGCGTCGGCAATCAGGGTCGTGGAGCCCTTGAGCAGCACGGTCGCGCCGTACCGCCCCGCCAGTTCCCGCACAGCCGCCAGCCGGCCGCCCTCGACCTCCTCGCGTTCCACGCCGAGCAACGCGGCGGCCTCCCCGGCGTGCGGGGTCATCAGCGTGGGCGCCCGGCGGGCCCGTACCGCCGCGGCCTCCGCCAGCCGCAGCCCGTCCGCGTCGATCAGCACCGGCACGTCCGCCGCCAGCACCTCGCCCACCGTCGCCGCGTCGTCCCCGGCGCCCGGGCCGACCACCCACGCCTGCACCCGGCCCGCGTGTTTCGGTCCCCGGTCCGACACCAGCGTCTCGGGGAACCGGGCGATCACCGCCTGCCCGGCGGGACCGACGTACCGCACGGCACCCGCACCGCCCCGCAGCGCGCCGGCGACCGCCAGCACCGCGGCCCCGGGATAACGCGCCGAGCCCGCCGCCACGCCGACCACACCGCGCCGGTACTTGTCGCTCTCCGCGCGCGGCACGGGCAGCAGCCGGGCCACGTCCGCGTGCTGGAGCGCCTCCAGTTCCGGTTCGGCCGGGAGCTCCAGCCCGATGCCGACCAGGCGCACGGAGCCGGCGTACTCCCGCGCCGGGTCGATCAGCAGCCCCGGCTTGTGCGCCCCGAACGTCACCGTGAGGTCGGCCCGGAGTGCCGTCCCGTGCACCTCGCCGGTGTCCACGTCGACGCCGCTCGGCAGGTCGACCGCGACCACCGCGGCCCGCGACCGCTCGGCCGCCGCGGCGAGCGGTACCGCCTCCGGACGCAACCCGCCCTTGCCGCCGATCCCGACGACGCCGTCCACGACGAGATCCGCCCGCGCGATCAGTTCCTCGGCCGCCGCACCGGCCGACACTGCGGCACCGGCAGCCGCGTCCGCCGGGTGGGTCAGGCCGGCTCGGTGTGCCCCCTCCCCCCCTTCAGCGCGGTCGTGCCCGTCCATCCCATCGCCACCGCTGCCGCCGTGCGCCGCCCGTACCCGCCCGCCGGCCCGGCGCAGTGCCGCGAGCCCGCCCGGGTGCGCGCGTTCCGGCGTGAGCAGCAGCGCCGTGACACCCGCGCCGCGGCGGGCCAGCCGGGCACCGGCGTACAGGGCGTCACCGCCGTTGTCGCCGCTGCCGACCAGCAGGACGACCCGGCTGCCGTACACCCGCCCCAGCACGTCCGCGCAGGCCGCGGCGAGCCCGGCGGCGGCGCGCTGCATCAGCGCCCCCTCCGGCAGCCGCGCCATCAGTTCCCGTTCCGCCGTCCTGACCGTCTCCACGCTGTACGCAGTCCGCATGCGTCCGAGTGTCCCGCACGAGACGTCCCCGCTCCCGTAGCGCGGGAACCGACGGCGTCCCGAAGTCCGCAGTCCGCCGCAGCCATTGACTCGGTGCCACGCCCTGGCCGCCGCCCGCTCGGAGGTCCCGGACAACCGGGACGTCGCCCTCCAGAGCCTCGGTGACGGACTCCGCGATCCGCGAGAACCCCTGCGGGGAGAACACGACGTTCCGCAACAACCGCCTGGTGAACAGCACCCAGTCGATCTGCCGGCGCTCCACCACGGCCGGCGCCCGCGAACCCTCCTGCGGCGGGCGTCGGCTCGTGGCCGAGCGCCCGGCCGCACGCGGCGTTCGGGGCGAGCCCTGTTCGGGAACGGGCCGCGCTCGGGCCTGGGCCTTCGACCGGGTCAGGACACGGAGAGGCGACGACGCCCTGCCGCCACCGTGAGCGGGGTCAAGTGCGTGCGGCTGCAGGGCGGAGGACGGCGTCGACGCGGAGCCTCGGCGACCGACGACAACGCCGCGGATGCGCGTTCCGGACCCCCGCGCCCGGGGGAGTGATCCACACACCGGACGCTCAGGCGTCCCGCCCACGCGGTGCGGACCCGGACGCCGGCTCGGCGGAGCGAGCGCCCACGGTACGAGCCGGGCGCGGGACGATGCCCTGCCCGAAGCGGGCCGCTCGCCGGCGAGCCGCCCCGTGCCTCCCCGCGGCCTCGGACCGGGCCGCCGATCCCGCCGCTCCCCGGCGCCCCGCCACCGACGCGATCGCCACGAGCCCTGCTCACGGTTTCGGCTCGTGCGCCCGTCGGACGGCTGTGGCGTCCGATCCCCGCGCCTGCCGGATCGCGTGCCGCCGGATCCCGGTACCCACCGGGATCCGCACGCCCGTATATACAACGCCGCGTCACATCCGGCACCGCGTCACAACCGGCACCCCGTCACATCCGCGTCGCATCCAACACCGCGTCGAATCCAACACCGCGTCACGTGGCACGGTCGTCACATCCGGCACCGGGCAACAGCCATCCGCCGAAGCCCGGATCACTCCGTGGCGAGCATGCCCTCGCGCAGTCGCTTCAGGGTGCGGGACAGCAGGCGCGAGACGTGCATCTGGGAGCAGCCGAGCCGGGCACCGATCTCCGCCTGAGTCAGCTCCTCCACGAACCGCCAGTGGATGATCTTGCGCTCGCGATCGTCGAGCTCGGCGATCATCGGGGCGAGGGCGTGGAAGTCCTCGACCAGTTCCAGCGCGGCGTCCTCCGAGCCGATGAAGTCCGCCAGCACGCTCTCACCGTCCGGCTCGCTGCCGATCGCCGCGTCCAGCGAGGCGGAGTTGTAGCCGTTGGCGGCGATCCGGGCCTCGATGACCTCGTCCTCGGTCAGGCTCATCAACTGGGCGAGCTCCTTGACCGTGGGCGTGCGGCCGAGCCGGCTGCGCAGTTCCTCGGTGGCGCGGGCGAGCTGGACCCGGGCCTCCTGGAGCCGGCGCGGGACGTGGACGGACCAGGAGGTGTCCCGGAAGAACCGCTTGATCTCGCCGACGATGTACGGAATGGCGAAGGAGGTGAACTCCACCTCGCGGGACAGCTCGAACCGGTCGATGGCCTTGATCAGCCCGATCGTGCCGACCTGGACGATGTCCTCGCGCTCCTCGGGCCCCCGGCTGCGGAACCGTCCGGCCGCGAAGCGGACGAGGGACATGTTCATCTCGATGAGCGTGTTCCGCGCGTACTGGTACTCGGGCGTGCCCTCCTCCCGTACCGCCAGCTCCTCGAAGAACAGCTTGGACAGCTCGCGGGCGTCCTTCGGCGCGACCTGGCCGGGATCGGCGACCTCCGGCAGCTCGGTCACGGTGTGAGCTCGATCGGTCCGCGCCATCGTCGACGTCACTGTTCGCCCTCCCTGTTCGGTCGGCCCCGCTCCGGGCACCGGCTCCACGCGCTTACCCCGGTCCATCCGAAGTACGCCTGGCCGCCCTCCGGATCACCGGCGCCGGCCGCGCACCAGCCGTACGAGGGTGAAGACCACGGTGAGCACGGCGGCCACCACGAGGAACGCCTCTCCCCATACCGGCAGGTCGACGCCGGCCCCGGGAAAGGCCAGCGGTACCTCACTCATCCGTGCTCACCACCCGTGCCACACCTTCCCGCGTCCGTTCATCCCTCGGCGATCACGACCGCCGACGCCACCCCGGCGTCATGGCTGAGGGACACATGCCACGACCGTACGCCCAGCTCGGCCGCCCGTGCCGCCACCGTGCCCTTGACCCGCAGCCGCGGCTGTCCGCTGTCCTCGACGTACACCTCGGCGTCGGTCCAGTACATCCCGCTCGGCGCGCCGAGCGCCTTGGCCAGCGCCTCCTTGGCGGCGAACCGCGCGGCCAGCGAGGCGACGCCCCGGCGCTCCCCGCTCGGCAGCAGCAGTTCGCTCTCCAGGAAGAGTCGCTGGGCGAGCGCGGGCGTGCGCTCCAGCGACGCCGCGAACCGCTCGATCTCGGCCACGTCGATCCCAACCCCGATGATGCTCATGGCGAGCACTTTATGAGGCGGCACCCCCGCACCGCCGCCCCTCGCCCCGTCCGGGCACCGCCACGCGTGAGGGGCCCCGGCCACCGGCCGGAGCCCCTCACGTGCGTTCCGCTCTCCTACCAGCGGTACCAGCGCCCTCGGCGGCCGCCGGTGCCCGCCGGGCGGACCACGAAGCCCAGCAGCCACAGCACCAGCACGATGACAGCGATCCACCACAGCGCCTTCAGTGCGAAGCCCGCACCGAAAAGGATCAGAGCCAACAGAAGAACCAGAAGAAGGGGAACCATGTGTATCAACCTCCGGCCCTCCGTGTGCCCCCCGGACCCACCGCACAAGCCGGCCGACACGGCGTTAGTTTCCCGGAGTTGGGGGAAAAGACGCAGGTCGTCCCCCGCCCTCCCGGATGCCCCGGACGGCTACTCCACCGTCACCGACTTCGCGAGGTTGCGCGGCTGGTCCACCTCGTTGCCGCGGGCCGTTGCCAGTTCGCAGGCGAAGACCTGGAGGGGGACCGTCGCGACCAGGGGCTGGAGCAGCGTCGGCGTGGCCGGGATGCGGATGAGGTGGTCGGCGTAGGGGACCACCGCCTCGTCGGTCTCGTCGGCGATGACGATCGTCCGCGCGCCCCGGGCGCGGATCTCCTGGATGTTGGAGACGATCTTGTCGTGGAGGACGGACCGCCCGCTCGGCGACGGGACTACCACGACGACCGGCACGTCCTGTTCGATCAGCGCGATCGGCCCGTGCTTGAGCTCGCCCGCCGCGAAGCCCTCGGCGTGCATGTAGGCGAGCTCCTTGAGCTTCAGCGCCCCTTCGAGGGCGACCGGATAGCCCACGTGCCGCCCCAGGAACAGCACCGTGTCCTTGTCGGCGAGGGTACGGGCCAGCTCGCGCACCGGCTCCATCGTCTCCAGGACGCGCTCCACCTCACCGGCGATCGAGGACAGGTCCCGGATCACCGCGCGGATCTCGTCGCCCCACTTGGTGCCGCGCACCTGCCCGAGGTACAGCGCGACCAGGTAGCACGCCACCAGCTGCGTCAGGAACGCCTTCGTCGAGGCGACCGCGACCTCCGGCCCGGCGTGCGTGTACAGCACCGCGTCGGACTCGCGCGGGATCGTCGAGCCGTTGGTGTTGCAGATCGCGAGGACCCTGGCACCCTGCTCGCGCGCGTGCCGCAGCGCCATGAGCGTGTCCATCGTCTCGCCGGACTGGGAGATGGCGATGACGAGCGTCTGCTGGTCGAGGATCGGGTCCCGGTACCGGAACTCGCTCGCGAGCTCCACCTCGCACGGGATCCGCGTCCAGTGCTCGATCGCGTACTTGGCGATCAGCCCGGCGTGGAACGCCGTGCCGCAGGCAACGATGACGACCTTGTCGACCTCGCGCAGCACCGACGTGGGGATGCGCACCTCGTCCAGGGTCAGCGAGCCCGCCCCGTCGATCCGGCCCAGCAGCGTGTCGGCGACCGCCTTCGGCTGCTCGGCGATCTCCTTGAGCATGAAGTAGTCGTAGCCGCCCTTCTCCGCCGCCGACGCGTCCCAGTCGACGTGGTACGAACGCACCTCGGCCGGCGCGCCGTCGAACCCGGTGACCGTCACGCCGTCGCGGCGCAGCTCCACCACCTGGTCCTGGCCCAGCTCGATCGCGGAACGGGTGTGCGCGATGAACGCGGCAACGTCCGAGGCGAGGAACGCCTCGCTCTCCCCGACACCCACGACCAGCGGCGAGTTGCGGCGCGCTCCGACGACCACGTCCGGCTGGTCGGCGTGCACCGCGACCAGCGTGAACGCCCCTTCGAGGCGCCGGCACACCAGCCGCATCGCCTCGGCGAGGTCCGCGCAGGAGGAGAACTCCTCGGCGAGCAGGTGGGCGACGACCTCGGTGTCGGTCTCCGAGAGCAGGTCGTGCCCGCGCTCGGCCAGCTCCGCGCGCAGGGCGGCGAAGTTCTCGATGATGCCGTTGTGGACGACGGCGACCCGGCCCGCGTTGTCGAGGTGCGGGTGGGCGTTGGCGTCGGTGGGACCGCCGTGCGTGGCCCACCGGGTGTGCCCGATGCCGGTGGCGCCGGTCGGCAGCGGCCGGGCGCCCAACTCCTTCTCCAGGTTGACCAGTTTCCCGGCCTTCTTCGCCGTCGCCAGCCCGCCGTCCGCGAGCACGGCGACGCCCGCCGAGTCGTATCCCCGGTATTCCAGCCGCTTCAGCCCGGCCATCACGACTTCGAGCGCCGACTGCGGCCCCACGTATCCCACGATTCCGCACATGAACGGCAGCCTACGGTCCGTCAGAGGCCAGAACAGGTCGCGTCCTGCCCGAAATCGGAAATTCCCACCGGTGCCCGGCACCGGTGGGAACAGGAAGGGAAACGAGGGTCGGACGGGCTCAGCCGAGCTTGGCGACCTGGGCGCCGACGATGTCCGCCGGGACGTCGAAGTCCTCGCCGGTGGCGAACGCGCCGAGGTTCACCACGCTGAACGACACCAGGGTGGCGCCCTTGCGCACGATGACGATCTTGCTCGGCGCCTTCACGCCCTCCTCGGCGGCCACGGTCAGGGTGACGGCCGCGCCCTCGTCCCCGCCCTGCGGCGCGGCCGTCTTCGCGACCTTGACGACCTCGAGCTTCTCGCCGCCCATGGTGGCCGTGAAACCGCCGGCGCACTGGCCTGCCGCGGCGTTCAGGTCCTTCATCGCCTGCTCGGCGCCGCCGCCGTCGTACGAGGCGAGGGTGATCAGCATCTTCTCCAGGTCGAGGGCGGCCAGCAGGGCCTCCTCGGGCTTGGTGTCGGCGGAGGGCTTCTTCGGCTCGCCCGTCCAGGAGCGCTTGACCGTCGCAGCGGGCTCGCCCTGCGCCACACCGGCCTGCGCGCGGGCGAGCGGCAGGCAGGCGGCGTCGTCGGACGTCACCTGGTCCTTGGTGATGTCGTCGGTCGCCGCGATCCTGGTGGCGACCTTGCCGCTCTTGACGTCGGCCTGGGCCAGCGCGGCCTTCTCCAGCTCGGCGGCGGTCAGCGCCTTGGCGGCCGGCGCCGCGGAGGCGCTCGACGAGCCCTTGTCCTTGCCCTTGCCCTCGTCCGCCTTGTCCTTGTCCCCCGACCCACCGCACGCGGTGACGAGCAGGGCGAGCGCGGCGGCGGACGCGGCGAGCGCGGTACGGCGAACGGCGTGGGTTCTCACGTGGGAACTCTTTCTTCGAATCTGCGGAGGACTCCGCAACGCTGTGCGCGCACTGTACGCACAGCACCGCCCCAGTTGATCATCGGTGCGACCACCCGGTACGCGACCGTGACGCCGACGTGATCTTGGAAGCCGGGGCCCCGCGCAAGGGCGTGCGCCGGGCGTGACACAGCACACCCGCCATCGCGTTCAAACTCCGTTAACAATGGACTGTGATCTCTCCGGTCTCCTCGACGCCCCGGAGCGCCCACCGGCAGCGGCCGGAGGCGACTCCCTACGTGGACCTCACCCGTGCCGAGTGGAGCGCGCTGCGGGACAAGACGCCGCTGCCGCTCTCGGCCGCGGAGGTGGAGAAGCTGCGCGGCCTCGGCGACGTCATCGACCTCGACGAGGTACGGGACGTCTACCTCCCGCTGTCCCGGCTGCTCAACCTCTACATCGGCGCCACCGACGGACTGCGCGGGGCGCTGAACACCTTCCTCGGCGAGCAGGGTTCCCAGTCCGGCACCCCGTTCGTCATAGGCGTCGCAGGGTCCGTCGCCGTCGGCAAGTCCACGGTCGCCCGCCTGCTCCGGGCCCTGCTGTCGCGCTGGCCCGAGCACCCGCGCGTGGAACTGGTCACGACGGACGGCTTCCTGCTGCCGACGAAGGAGCTCCAGGCACGCGGACTGATGTCGCGGAAGGGTTTCCCCGAGTCGTACGACCGCCGCGCGCTCACCCGCTTCGTCGCCGACATCAAGGCGGGCAAGGACGAGGTGACCGCCCCCGTCTACTCCCACCTGATCTACGACATCGTGCCCGGCGAGAAGCTGGTCGTGCGCCGCCCTGACATCCTGATCGTCGAGGGGCTCAACGTCCTCCAGCCCGCACTGCCCGGCAAGGACGGCCGCACCCGCGTGGGACTCGCCGACTACTTCGACTTCAGCGTCTACGTGGACGCCCGCACCGAGGACATCGAGCGCTGGTACCTCAACCGCTTCAAGCGGCTGCGCGAGACCGCGTTCCAGAACCCGTCCTCGTACTTCCGCCGGTACACCCAGGTCTCGGAGGAAGAGGCCCTGGACTACGCCCGCACGATGTGGCGGACGATCAACAAGCCCAATCTGGTGGAGAACATCGCCCCCACGCGGGGCCGTGCCACCCTCGTCGTGCGCAAGGGCCCCGACCACAAGGTGCAGCGCCTCAGCCTGCGCAAGCTGTGACCGCTACGCTGCGCCCATGCTGCACCTGCGCCTGATCACGCCGGCCGAGAAGACCGACGAGGCGGTCGGGCTGATCCGGGAGACCGTCGGCACCACGCACCTCGTCGTCCTGCCGGGCGCCGCCCGTGACCCGGCCGGGGACGTCGTGCTGTGCGACGTGGCCCGGGAGGCGGGGGACGACCTGCTCAGCGGGTTGCAGCGGCTGGGGATCGACGCGTCCGGCTCGATCGCCGTGGAGAACATCGACCTGTCGCTGTCGCAGCGGGCCGAACGGGCGGAGGAGGAGGCACCGGGTGAGCCCGCGGACGCGGTGCTGTGGGAGCACCTGACCGACGCGACCCACGAGGAGTCCACCCTGTCGGTCACCTACCTCGCGTTCATCACGCTGGCCACGATGATCGCCGCCTGCGGTGTGGTGCTCGACAACGCGATCCTGATCGTCGGTGCGATGGCGGTGGGCCCGGAGTTCGGGCCGCTGGCCGGCATCTCCACCGCGGTCGTCCAGCGCAAGCCGCGGCTCGCCCTGCGCTCGGTGATCGCCCTGCTGGTGGGCTTCGCGGCGGCGATGTCGGTGACGGTGGGCTTCAGCTTCTTCATGGACGCGGTGGGTCTGTTCAGCCAGGAGCAGCTGAACGCGAAACGCCCGCAGACCGGGTTCGTCTACGCCCCCGACTGGTTCTCCTTCGTGGTGGCGGTCCTGGCGGGCGCCGCCGGCACGCTCTCCCTGACGTCCGCGAAGTCCGGCGCCCTGGTCGGCGTGGCCATCTCGGTGACCACCGTCCCGGCCGCCGCGAACGCCGCCGTCGCCCTGAGCTACGGCGACACGGTCCAGACCTGGGGCTCCACCGAGCAGCTGCTGCTCAACCTGGTGGGCATCATCCTGGCCGGCACGCTCACCCTGCTGACCCAGAAGCACTTCTGGGCCCGGCAGCAGGCCCGCCTGCACCGCACCCCACGGCGGTGACACCCGGCGGAGGCACGAAAGGGTCGTAGGCGAGCCCCCGGCCGACATGGCAACCGGCCCGGCGTCCCGCCCGGTCCGCGGCGCGGTGCCCCGCACCGCACCCAGGGGGCCGACCCGGCCGACGGGGCACCGGCGCAACCGGAGCCGGCCGACGGGGCACCGACGCTTCCGGAGCCGGCCGACGGGCCACCGACGCTTCCGGAGCCGGCCGACGGGGCACGGCCGAGAGGGCGGGCCCCACCCCGGCACGCACCGACACCGTCGGCACCCACCCCGGGCGGCAGCGCCGTACGCCCCTCGCCCGGGCGGGTACCCGCCGGGACACCGGCAGGCAGGCAGCCCGCTCGGCGAGCCCCACGGGCCTCCTGGCCCGCCCCTGCGGAGGGCGAACCCCGCGTCACCGCGGGCCCCGCCCCCTGGTCCCGTCACACCGCCGGTGGCCGTCCGCGCCCTATCCGAGGGCCGACTTCACCGCGTCCGCCAGGCGGCCCGCGACCGAGCGGGCCTGGTCGATGTCGGCGGCCTCGACCATGACGCGGACCAGCGGCTCCGTGCCCGAGGGGCGGAGCAGGACGCGGCCGGTCTCGCCCAGCTCGCGCTCCGCCTCCGTCACCGCCGCCGCCAGCTCGGCCGAGGTCCTCACCCGGGACCTGTCGACGTCCGGCACGTTGATCAGCACCTGCGGCAGCCGCTCCATCACCGACGCCAGGTCCCGCAGCGTGCGGCCCGTCTCGGCGACCCGTGCCGCCAGCAGCAGGCCGGTCAGCGTGCCGTCACCGGTCGTCGCGTGGTCCAGGATGATGACGTGGCCGGACTGCTCGCCGCCGAGGGCGTAGCCCTTGTCCTTCATCTCCTCCAGGACGTACCGGTCGCCCACCGCGGTCTGCACGAGCTGGATGCCCTCGCGTTCCATGGCCAGCTTGAAGCCCAGGTTGGACATCACCGTGGCGACGACGGTGTCCGACCGCAGCGCGGAACGCTCCCGCATGGCCAGCGCCAGCACCGCGAGGATCTGGTCGCCGTCCACCTCCTCGCCGGTGTGGTCCACGGCCAGGCACCGGTCGGCGTCCCCGTCGTGCGCGATGCCGAGGGCCGCCCCGTGCTCGACGACGGCCGCCTTGAGCCGGTCGAGGTGGGTCGATCCGCAGCCGTCGTTGATGTTGAGCCCGTCCGGCTCGGCGCCGATCGTGACGACCTCGGCCCCGGCCCGCGTGAACGCCTCCGGCGAGACCCGCGCGGCAGCGCCGTGCGCCTCGTCGAGGACGATCCGCAGCCCGTCCAGCCGGTTCGGCAGGACACCGACGAGATGGGCGACGTACTTGTCGAGCCCCTCCTCGTAGTCCCGCACCCGCCCGACACCCGCGCCGGTCGGCCGGTCCCAGGGCGCGCCGGTGCGGTGCTCCTCGTACACGGTCTCGATCCGGTCCTCCAGCTCGTCGGCGAGTTTGTGACCGCCGCGCGCGAAGAACTTGATGCCGTTGTCCGGCATGGCGTTGTGGCTCGCGGAGAGCATCACGCCGAGGTCGGCGCCCAGCGCCCCGGTGAGGTACGCCACCGCCGGCGTCGGCAGCACGCCGACCCGGAGCACGTCCACGCCCGCGCTCGCCAGGCCCGCGACGACGGCGGCCTCCAGGAACTCCCCGGACGCGCGCGGATCACGCCCGACCACCGCAGTGGGCCGGTGGCCCTCGAACGTGCCCGCCTCGGCCAGTACGTGCGCGGCGGCGACGGAGAGGCCGAGCGCCATCTCCGCCGTCAGGTCCGCGTTGGCGACACCGCGCACGCCGTCCGTGCCGAAGAGTCGTCCCACTTGTCCTCCTGAAAACGCTTCAGTGTCGAAAGCCGTGCCATGGCGACGCGGGGTCCGTGCCGAGGCGTTGGACCTGCCCGCGCATGCGACGGTTGTGCCGCCGGCGAAGGCGGTGTTGTGTTCCAGGTCGTGATGCGGGACGCGTCTGCGGCTCACGCGTCCCAGGGCACCCACGGCCCGACCATCCGATCACATTAGCCTTTGAGCGCCTTGTCTCGTTATAGGCCCACGGCATGGAATAAACGAACGCCCCGGTGGCACAGTGGCGTGCCGCCGGGGCGTTCGGAGTACGAGCAGAGGCAGCTGCGATTAGCGCTTGCTGTACTGCGGGGCCTTGCGGGCCTTCTTCAGACCGGCCTTCTTCCGCTCGACCGCACGGTCGTCGCGGCGCAGGAAGCCGGCCTTCTTGAGCGGGCCGCGGTTGTTGTCGACGTCGGCCTCGTTCAGCGCGCGGGCGACACCGAGACGGAGCGCACCGGCCTGACCGGAGACACCGCCACCCGCGATGCGGGCGATGACGTCGTAACGGCCCTCGAGCTCGAGCACCTTGAAGGGCTCGTTCACTTCCTGCTGGTGCACCTTGTTCGGGAAGTAGTCCTCGAGGGTGCGACCGTTGATCTTCCACTTGCCGGAGCCCGGGACGATCCGGACGCGGGCGATGGCGTTCTTGCGGCGGCCCAGGCCGGCGGCCGGCTGCGGCTCGCCGAAGCGGGAGGCCATGGACTCCGAGGTGTACTCGCCCTCGACGGGGGCCTCGGACTCGGTGGTGTAGCTGTCGATGTCAAGCTCTTCGAGCGGCTGCTCGGCAGTGGTCTCGGCCACGATTCTCCTCAGATTCTGTTCAGTCTTAGGGGGTGGCCGGACTTACTGCGCGACCTGGGTGATCTCGAACGGCACCGGCTGCTGGGCAGCGTGCGGGTGCTGGTCGCCCGAGTAGACCTTCAGCTTCGAGAGCATCTGACGGCCCAGGGTGTTCTTGGGGAGCATGCCCTTGACGGCCTTCTCGATGGCCTTCTCGGGGTTCTTCGCCAGCAGCTCGTCGTACCGGACGGAGCGCAGACCACCCGGGTAGCCCGAGTGGCGGTACGCCATCTTCTGGGTCCGCTTGTTGCCGGAGAGGTGCACCTTGTCGGCGTTGATGATGATGACGAAGTCACCGGTGTCAACGTGCGGCGCGTAGATGGGCTTGTGCTTGCCGCGCAGGATGGATGCCGCAGTGGAGGCCAGACGGCCCAGGACGACGTCCTGAGCGTCGATGACGTGCCACTGGCGCGTCACATCGCCGGGCTTGGGGCTGTACGTACGCACGGTTCGTAGCCTTCGCTTCTTCAGTGAATGGTCCTGACAAGGTCACCGAAGACGATCACGACAGCCCTGACCGCACTGCGGTGACGCAAACCGCGTGCTGGTCGCTGGTCATCGGCCCGGTGGACCGGTGTAAGGGCCCCTCACGTGAGAATGAGCAAGCCAATACACATAACGAACATGCAGGATACCCACGCTCAGCCGGACGGGTCAAAACGAGCCCGCCGACGGTGGGGCTCCCCCCATTCTACGGCGCTCCCCCGCCATCCGGCGGTCGCCGACCGACTCCGGTGACCCACCACGCCCGGCCCCTCACGCACCGTGACCCGGATGATCGGAGAGGGCGCCGTACGAGGTCAGAGGCCCGGACGAACCCTCCGTGGCCCAATATCCCCTTGCCCCGCGCCCCCTGAGCACCGCTCAGCCGCGCACGAAGCACCCGGAGATGCCGCATTTGTGCCCGGTCCGCGCCGCAACAGCGGGGTGTCCAGGGCAGGTTGGCGCGGACCGGGGCACGGCTCGGCCCGTCTAAGATGCGCCCCATGAGTTATGGGCAGGGGGGACCTCAGTCACAGTGGGATCCCTGGAAACCGCATTCTCAGCAGCCCTGGAACAGCGGGGGCGCAGGCCAGTCACCGGACTGGGCCGCGCTCGCTGAGGCGTCCGAGGCCCGCAACAAGCGGCGCCGGCTGCTGTTCATCGGCGGTGGCGCACTCGCCACCGTCGCGATAGGCACGGCCGTGGCGGTCGCCGTCGTCTCCGCGAACGGCAACGGCCAGGCCTCCGACAACCCGTCCTCCCAGCTGCCCGGGACCGCCGACATCCCGAGCGCGACGGCCACCGTCCCGTCCTTCGCCCCGACGAGCGCCCCGCCCCCGCTGGACCCGAAGGACTTCATCGCCAGCGCCAAGAAGGACAAGGCACCGCTCAGCCCGGACATCCTCTTCCCGGGCACCCAGCTGACCATGGGCGACACGGTGTACAAGAAGGGCCCCACCGCGGACACCCGCGACTGCGCCTCCGCCGCGAAGGCCACACTCCCCAAGGTGCTCACCGCCAACGCCTGCACCCGCCTGATGCGCGTCACCTACACCAAGGACAACGTGGCGGTGACGGTCGGCGTGGCCGTGTTCGGCACCGAGGCGCAGGCGCTCAAGGCGAAGCAGCAGGCCGACGACAAGAGCATCATCAAGTCGCTCGCGGGCGGCGGCGTGGCGTCCTTCTGCGACGGCGCGGTCTGCCGCTCGACGACCAACTCCTACGGCCGCTACGCCTACTTCACCCTCGCCGGCTTCACCAACGGCAAGGACGTGACCACCAAGGACACGGCCGTCTTCGCCGCGGGCGACGACCTCGCGGAGTTCGCGTTCCGCCAGATCCGCCGCAGGGGCGAGGCCCAGGCGTCGGCCGCGGCGAATCAGTAGCGCAGCCCAGGGGCCGGCCGGGCACGCGACCGGCCCCCGCGCCTCAGCAGCAGCCGGCGCCGGGCAGTGTCCGCCGGTTGCGTGCCTCCTTGCTGCGGGCGGCCAGCAGTTCGTCGGCCGGATAGCCGACCTCCTCCAGCGTCAGCCCGTGCGGCCGTACGACGTGCACCGCGGAGTCCCGTACCCCCGCCGCCAGCACCTTCGCGGGCCAGTCCGCAGGACGGTGGCCGTCACCGACGAACAGCAGCGCCCCGATCAGCGAGCGCACCATGTTGTGGCAGAAGGCGTCGGCCCGGACCGTCGCCGTGACGATCCCGTCCTCCCCGCGCACCAGGCTCAGCTCCTGGAGCGTGCGGATCGTCGTCGCGCCCTCCCGCCGCTTGCAGTACGCGGCGAAGTCGTGCTCCCCCAGCAGCCCCCGCGCAGCCTCGTTCATGGCGTCCACGTCGAGCGGCCAGTCGTGCCACAGCACGTGGTTGCGCAGCAGCGGGTCCACCCCGCCGGGGTTGTCGGTGACGCGATAGGCGTAGCGCCGCCAGACGGCGGAGAACCGCGCGTTGAAGCCGGCCGGGGCCTCCCGCAGGGCCCACACCCGGACGTCCTTCGGCAGCCGCCCGGCGAGCCGCTTCAGCAGCTTCGCGCTGTGCTCCGCCCACACCCCGGCGGGCAGATCCACGTGCGCCACCTGCCCGCGCGCGTGCACCCCGGCGTCCGTCCGGCCGGCCACGGTCAGCTCGTACGTCGTCCCCCCGGACCGCGTGACGGTCCGCAGGGCGTCCTCGATCTCCCCCTGCACCGTCCGCCGGCCCCCGGCCTGCTTGGCCCAGCCGTGGAAGTCGGTGCCGTCGTAGGAGAGGTCGAGGCGGATGCGTACGAACCCGGGCTGTACTTCGTCACTCACGTCCAGATCCTCTCAGCCACGCGAAAGCGGGCCCGCCCCGCAGGGGGCGGACCCGCTCGGCGCGAGGCAGTTGCCTCAGGCGTCCTTGGACTCCTCGGCCGGGGCCTCGGCGGCCTCGTCCTTGGTCTCCTCGGCCTTGGCCTCGACGGCCTCGTCCTTCTTGAGGGCGTCTTCCTTGACCGCGCGCTTGGTCGCGGCTTCGGCCTCGCCGACCGCCGACTGCTGCACCGTCAGCGCCTCGACCAGCTCGATGACGGCCATGGGCGCGTTGTCGCCACGGCGGTTACCGATCTTGGTGATGCGGGTGTAGCCACCCGGACGGTTCTCGTACCGCGGGCCGATCTCGGTGAAGAGCGTGTGGACGATGCTCTTGTCCGTGATGACCTGGAGCACCTGACGGCGGTTGTGAAGGTCGCCCTTCTTCGCCTTGGTGACCAGACGCTCGGCGTACGGGCGCAGGCGGCGGGCCTTCGCCTCGGTGGTGGTGATGCGGCCGTGCTCGAAGAGCGACTTCGCGAGGTTCGCGAGCATCAGCTTCTCGTGCGCGGCGCTGCCGCCCAGACGGGCACCCTTGGTGGGCTTCGGCATGGTTCTTCTCCTGTGTGTCTGCCCCGGCCGTATCAGGTACCGGGGTCAGTATCCGAGCGGGCGGTTGCCCGTCGGAGATCCGGGCGGGGCCCCGGAGGGCCACGCTCGGAAAGGGCGCGGGGAGCTGCGCGGTCGAGCACAGCGCACCCGCACCCGGGCACGGACCGGAAGGCCCGAGCCCTCAGTACTGTTCGGTCTCCACGAAGCCGGCGTCCGCGTCGTCGTCCGCGCCGAAGGCGTCCGCGGCAGCGGTCGGGTCGAATCCGGGCGGGCTGTCCTTCAGGGCCAGGCCCATGCCGGCCAGCTTCGCCTTGACCTCGTCGATCGACTTCGCACCGAAGTTGCGGATGTCGAGCAGGTCGGCCTCGGAACGGGCCACGAGCTCACCCACGGAGTGGATGCCCTCGCGCTTGAGGCAGTTGTACGACCGAACGGTGAGCTCCAGCTCCTCGATCGGCAGCGCCAGGTCGGCGGCGAGCGCGGCGTCCGTCGGGGACGGGCCCATGTCGATGCCCTCGGCGTCGATGTTGAGCTCGCGCGCCAGACCGAACAGCTCGACCAGGGTCTTGCCGGCGGAGGCCATGGCATCGCGCGGACGCATCGCCTGCTTGGTCTCGACGTCGACGATCAGCTTGTCGAAGTCGGTGCGCTGCTCGACACGGGTCGCCTCGACCTTGTAGGTGACCTTCAGAACCGGCGAGTAGATGGAGTCGACCGGGATGCGGCCGATCTCCTGGCCCACCTGCTTGTTCTGCACGGCGGAGACGTAGCCGCGACCGCGCTCGACGGTCAGCTCCATCTCCAGCTTGCCCTTGCCGTTGAGCGTGGCGAGGACGAGGTCGGGGTTGTGCACCTCGACACCGGCCGGGGGCGCGATGTCGGCGGCGGTGACCAGACCCGGGCCCTGCTTGCGCAGGTACATCACGACCGGCTCGTCGTGCTCCGAGGAGACGACCAGCTGCTTGATGTTGAGGATCAGGTCGGTGACGTCCTCCTTGACGCCCGGCACGGTGGTGAACTCGTGCAGGACGCCGTCGATGCGGATGCTGGTGACAGCGGCACCGGGGATCGACGACAGGAGGGTGCGGCGGAGGGAGTTGCCGAGGGTGTAGCCGAAGCCCGGCTCCAGCGGCTCGATCACGAACCGGGAGCGGAACTCGTCGACGACCTCTTCGGTCAACGAGGGACGCTGAGCGATCAGCATGTGTGGATCAGATCCTTCTTTCGTGGACGCCCGCTATTTGACGTCCGACGGAAACCGCACCCGATGAAAAGTGCGGGTACTGCAAGGGTACGGGCGGTACGGCCCTTACGAGCCGTACCGCCCGGAACCCGAAGCCGAACGAAGCGGCCGTGCGTCAGACGCGGCGGCGCTTCGGCGGACGGCAGCCGTTGTGCGGGGTCGGGGTGACGTCCTGGATGGAGCCGACCTCGAGACCCGTCGCCTGGAGCGAACGGATGGCGGTCTCACGACCGGAACCCGGGCCCTTGACGAAGACGTCGACCTTGCGCATGCCGTGCTCCTGGGCGCGGCGGGCAGCCGACTCGGCGGCCATCTGCGCGGCGAACGGCGTGGACTTACGGGAGCCCTTGAAGCCGACGTGGCCGGCGGAGGCCCAGGAGATCACGTTGCCGGACGGGTCCGTGATGGAGACGATCGTGTTGTTGAACGTGCTCTTGATGTGCGCGTGGCCGTGAGCGACGTTCTTCTTTTCCTTGCGGCGCACCTTCTTGGCAGCGCCCTGACGACCCTTGGGGGGCATCTGTTACTCCTACGGGAGGTGGTCGGTCCTACAGCGAAGACCGTGGACGGAGGTCCGCTGCGGACTACTTCTTGCCCGGCTTCTTCTTGCCGGCGATGGCGCGACGCGGGCCCTTGCGGGTACGCGCGTTGGTGCTGGTGCGCTGACCGCGGACGGGCAGACCGCGACGGTGACGCAGACCCTGGTAGGTGCCGATCTCGACCTTGCGGCGGATGTCGGCCTGGATCTCGCGACGGAGGTCACCCTCGGTCTTGATGTTGTTGTCGACGTACTCGCGGATCGCGACGAGCTGCTCCTCGGAGAGGTCGCGAACGCGGGTGTTCGGGTCGACGCCGGTGGCGGCCAGCGTCTGCTGCGAAAGGGTCCGGCCGATGCCGAACACGTAGGTGAGGGCGATCTCCACGCGCTTTTCGCGCGGAATGTCAACACCGGAAACGCGTGCCATTCAATGGCTCCAGTTGATCTTCGGAGGTCTTCCACAGAACCGGATCCCAGCCGCCGTACCAGGTACGAACTGGGTCCCCGGCCTCCGAACCGGGGGTGTCGAGCCGTGCGGCTCGGGTCCTGCGTATGAACGTGTGTTGCTCGCGTCGCGCGAAGTTCTGCGGAAGGCGCAGAGGGTGGATCGTGCTGCGGTCAGCCCTGGCGCTGCTTGTGGCGCGGGTTCTCGCAGATGACCATGACCCGGCCGTGACGGCGGATCACCCTGCACTTGTCGCAGATCTTCTTGACGCTCGGCTTGACCTTCATGGGATGTGAGGTTCTCCGGGTCAGTTGCCGGCGGTCCCGCTCACGCGGGACGTGGGCAAGATCTACTTGTACCGGTAGACGATCCGGCCACGCGTCAGGTCGTACGGAGACAGCTCCACCACGACCCGGTCGTCAGGGAGGATGCGGATGTAGTGCATGCGCATCTTGCCGCTGATGTGTGCCAGGACCTGGTGGCCGTTCTGGAGCTCGACCTTGAACATGGCGTTCGGAAGAGACTCGACGACAGTGCCCTCGATCTCGATGGCACCTTGCTTCTTGGCCACGCTTCGCCCTTCGAATCGACTACCTTGATCGACTCCGCGTGCGCCTTCCTTACGGATGCATGCGGACATGCGGGTGCACAAGAGCCGACGAGTCAGTCTACGTCAGCGCACCCCGAAAGACGAATCGGGAAGTCTGCCCCGTCCGGACGATCCTTAACCGAGCGGGTCCGGCGCGGCCGTGATCCCGTACTCCGCCAGCTTGGCCCGGCCGCCGTCCGGGGCGGTGAGGACCAGGGGCCCCTGTTCGGTGAGGGCGACCGAGTGCTCCCAGTGCGAGGACCAGGTGCCGTCGGTGGTGACGACCGTCCAGTCGTCCTCGAGGACCTCGGTCTTCGGGGTGCCGAGGGACACCATCGGCTCGATCGCGAGGCAGAAGCCGGGCACCAGCCTGGGGCCCTTGCCGCGGCGGCGGTCGACGTAGTTCAGCAGGTGCGGGTCCATGTGCATCTCGGTACCGATGCCGTGGCCGCCGTAGTCCTCGATGATCCCGTAACGGCCGCCGCCGGGCTTGGGCTGGCGGCGGATGTAGGTCTCGATCGCGCGCGAGACGTCGACCAGCCGGTTGCCCAACTTCATGGCCGCGATGCCGGCCCACATCGACTCCTCGGTCACCCGGGAGAGCTCCACCAGCTCCGGGGAGTGGCCGGAGCCGACGAACGCCGTGTAGGCGGCGTCACCGTGCCACCCGTCGATGATCGCGCCGCAGTCGATGGAGATGACGTCGCCGTCCTTCAGGACGACGTCGTCGGAGGGGATGCCGTGGACGACGACCTCGTTCACCGAGGTGCAGATCGTCGCGGGGAAACCGCCGTAGCCGAGGAAGTTCGGCTTCGCGTTGTGCTCCGCGAGCACCTTGCGGGCGACCTGGTCCAGGTCCTTCGTCGTGGCCCCCGGTACGGCGGCCTCACGGGTGGCCGCGTGAATGGCGGCCACGACCAGCCCCGCCTCACGCATCTTGGCGATCTGCTCGGGGGTCTTGATCTGCACCATGAGGACTACGGCCTTTCTGGACCGGAGAAGACGGACACCACCAACGATACGGGGGGCGACCTGCCGCCCCGGCACGCACGACGGCCGCGGCCCCCGGAGGGAACCGCGGCCGAGCGGGCGTGACTACTTGTCGCGCTTGAGGGCTTCCAGCGCGCGGCCGGTGACCTCGTCCACCGGACCCATCGCCGAGATCGTCACCACCAGGCCCTGCGCCTTGTAGTAGTCGATGATCGGCTCGGTCTGCGTGTGGTAGACCTCCAGCCGCGTGCGCACCGTCTCCTCGGAGTCGTCGTCGCGCTGGTACAGCTCGCCGCCGCACACGTCGCAGACGCCGTCCTGCTTCGCCGGGCTGTACGACACGTGGAAGACGTGGCTCGAGTCCTTGCGGCAGATCCGTCGGCCGGCGATGCGCTTGACCACCTCGGCCTCGGGGGCCTCGAGGTCGAGCACCGCGTCCAGCTTGATGCCCTCGGTGTTCAGCAGTTCGTCCAACGCCTCGGCCTGGGACACGTTGCGCGGGAACCCGTCCAGCAGGAAGCCGCCCTCGGCGTCGGGCTGCTCCATACGGTCCTTGGCCATGGCGATGGTGACCTCGTCGGGTACGAGGTTGCCCGCGTCCATGTACGACTTCGCGAGCTTGCCCAGCTCGGTCTGCCGGCTGATGTTCGCACGGAACAGATCGCCGGTGGAGATGTGCGGGATGCGCAGTTTCTCGGCAAGGCGGGTGGCCTGCGTACCCTTTCCAGCACCCGGCGGCCCGACGAGGACGATTCGCATCAGCGGAGGAACCCTTCGTAATTGCGCTGCTGGAGCTGGCTCTCGATCTGCTTCACGGTCTCGAGACCGACACCCACGATGATCAGGATGCTGGTCCCGCCGAACACGAAGTTTTGGTCTGCCCCGAAACCAGCCAACGCCATTGTCGGCACGAGAGCGATCAGGCCCAGATACAGCGAACCCGGCCAGGTGATCCGGTTGAGTACGTAGCTGAGGTACTCAGCGGTCGGTCGGCCAGCCCGGATGCCCGGGATGAAGCCACCATACTTCTTCATGTTGTCGGCGACTTCTTCGGGGTTGAAGGAGATGGCCACGTAGAAGAAGGCGAAGAAGACGATCAGGAGGAAGTACAGCGCGACGTGGATCGGGGCCCCCGTGTCGACCAGGTTCTTCGTGACCCAGGTCTTCCATCCGGGGTTGCCGCTGGAGAACTGCGCGATCAGTGCCGGGATGTAGAGCAGCGACGACGCGAAGATGACCGGGATCACACCGGCCTGGTTCACCTTGAGCGGGATGTACGTGGACGTACCGCCGTAGGAGCGGCGGCCGATCATGCGCTTCGCGTACTGCACCGGGATCCGGCGCTGGGCCTGCTCGACGAAGACGACGAGGCCCACCATGACGAACCCGACGATCAGGACGACGCCGAACTCGATCCAGCCGCCGGCCAGGCTGCCCTGCTGCTTGATGGCCCACAGGGAGGCGGGGAAGGTCGCGGCGATCGAGATGAACATCAGGATGGACATGCCGTTGCCGACGCCGCGGTCCGTGATGAGCTCACCGAGCCACATCACGACGGCCGTACCGGCGGTCATGGTGATGACCATGGTGACGGTGACGAAGATCGACTGGTCGGGGACGATCTCGCCGGCCACCGGGCAGCCCTGGAACAGGGTGCCGCTGCGGGCGGTGGCCACCAGGCCGGTGCCCTGGAGGACGGCGAGCGCGACAGTGAGGTAACGCGTGTACTGCGTGATCTTCGCCGTGCCGGCCTGGCCCTCCTTCTTCAGGGCTTCCAGACGCGGGATCACCACGGTCAGCAGCTGCAGGATGATGCTCGCCGTGATGTACGGCATGATGCCCAGCGCGAAGACCGTGATCTGGAGCAGCGCGCCGCCACTGAACATGTTGACCAGACCGAACAGGCCCTGGTTCGTCTGGGCCTCGTCGATACAGATCTGGACGTTCCGGTAGTCGACACCCGGGATCGGGATATGCGTGCCGAGCCGGTACACCACGATGATGCCGAGCGTGAAGAGCAGCTTCTTGCGCAGGTCGGGCGTCTTGAACGCCCGGGCGAACGCGGTGAGCACGGTGCCTCCTGCGACCCCCGCGCAACTGCGTCAAGGGTGACGGTCTTGAGATTCCGATGATGGACGAATACGTAACGGTCAACTGCCGCTCCGAGTGCCCCACGTGGGGGAGCCCGGTAGAAGTGGGCAGTGCAGGCCACCTTACCGGCGAGACTGCCGCCCTAGGAACGACCAACCGGGGATGCCCCATTTGTGGGGCATCCCCGGTCGGGATCGCTCAAGTCATCAAGACGCCTGAGTGGTTCAGACGAGCTCGGTGACGGTACCGCCGGCGGCGGTGATCTTCTCCTTGGCGGAGCCGGAGACGGCGTCGACCGTCACCTGGAGCGCCACGGAGATCTCGCCCTGGCCGAGCACCTTGACGAGCGCGTTCTTGCGAACGGCACCCTTGGCCACCAGACCCTCGACGGTGACCTCGCCACCCTCGGGGTAGAGCGCAGCCAGCTTGTCGAGGTTCACGACCTGGTACTCGGTCTTGAACGGGTTCTTGAAGCCCTTCAGCTTCGGGAGGCGCATGTGCAGCGGCATCTGGCCACCCTCGAAGCGCTCCGGAACCTGGTAACGGGCCTTGGTGCCCTTCGTACCACGACCGGCCGTCTTACCCTTCGACGCCTCACCACGACCGACACGGGTCTTGGCGGTCTTGGCGCCCGGGGCGGGACGGAGGTTGTGGATCTTGAGCGGGTTGTTCTCCGCCATGATCAGTCGACCTCCTCGACCGTCACGAGGTGGCGGACGGTGTGCACCATGCCGCGGAACTCGGGGCGGTCCTCCTTGACGACCACGTCGTTGACCTTCTTCAGGCCAAGCGAACGCAGGGTGTCACGGTGGTTCTGCTTGCTGCCGATGTAGGACTTGACCTGCGTAATCTTGAGCTGCGCCATGACTTACGCACCCGCCCCGGCACGCGCACGCAGCAGGGCCGCGGGAGCGACGTCCTCGAGCGGCAGACCACGGCGGGCCGCGATCTCCTCGGGACGCTGCAGGCCCTTCAGGGCCTCCACGGTCGCGTGCACGATGTTGATCGCGTTGTCGGAGCCCAGCGACTTCGACAGCACGTCGTGGATACCGGCGCACTCGAGCACGGCACGCACCGGACCACCGGCGATCACACCGGTACCGGGCGACGCGGGCTTGAGCAGCACGACGCCGGCAGCCTTCTCACCCTGGATCGGGTGCGGGATGGTGCCCTGGATCCGGGGGACCTTGAAGAAGTGCTTCTTGGCCTCCTCAACGCCCTTGGCGATGGCGGCCGGCACCTCCTTGGCCTTGCCGTATCCGACACCCACGGTGCCGTCACCGTCGCCCACCACGACCAGCGCGGTGAAGCTGAAGCGACGACCACCCTTCACAACCTTGGCGACGCGGTTGATCGCGACGACGCGCTCAACGTACGCGGTCTTCTCGGCGGCAGCAGCGCCGCCGTCACGGCCCTTCCGGTCCCGCCGCTCGCCGCCACCGGCACCGCTTCCGCGGCGCTGGGGTCCAGCCATTGGAATTACCTCTCTCTGTTTCCGCTAGCTACGGAACCGTGGCTCAGAACTTGAGCCCGGCCTCGCGGGCGGCGTCGGCCAGGGCGGCGATGCGCCCGGCGTACTGGTTGCCACCACGGTCGAACACGACGGCCTCGACACCGGCGGCCTTGGCACGCTCGGCGACCAGGGCGCCGACCTGCTTGGCCTGCGAGGACTTGTCGCCCTCGCCACCGCGGATCGACACGTCCAGGGTGGACGCCGACGCCAGGGTGTGGCCCTTCAGGTCGTCGATCACCTGCGCCACGATGTGGCGGTTGGAGCGGGTCACGACCAGGCGAGGACGCTCGGCGGTACCGGAGACCTTCTTGCGGATCCGGATGTGACGACGCTTGATAGCAGCACGCTTGTAGGCGTCGCCCTTGAGGATCTTCTGCCCGTATGCCATGGCTTACTTACCCGCCTTTCCGACCTTGCGGCGGATGACTTCGCCCTCGTACTTGACGCCCTTGGCCTTGTACGGGTCGGGCTTGCGCAGCTTGCGGATGTTGGCCGCAACCTCGCCGACCTTCTGCTTGTCGATGCCCTCGACCGAGAAACGGGTCGGGGTCTCCACCTTGAAGGTGATCCCCTCGGGGGCCTCGACCGTGATCGGGTGGCTGTAGCCCAGGGAGAACTCCAGGTTGGAGCCCTTGGCCTGGACGCGGTAACCGACACCGCTGATCTCGAGCTTCTTCACGTAACCCTGGGTCACGCCGGTGATCATGTTCGCCACCAGCGTGCGGGACAGGCCGTGCAGGGCCTTGTTCTGACGCTCGTCGTTGGGGCGGGTGACGTTCAGCACGCCGTCCTCACCCTTGGCGATCTCGATCGGCGCCACGACGGTGTGGGTCAGCGTGCCCTTGGGGCCCTTGACCGAGACCGTACGGCCGTCGATGGTGACGTCCACGCCGGCGGGAACCGCGATGGGGAGCTTGCCGATGCGCGACATAGCTGTTTCCTCCGTTCCCTTCTGCTACCAGACGTAGGCGAGGACTTCCCCACCCACGCCCTTCTTGCCGGCCTGCTTGTCGGTGAGGAGCCCGTGCGACGTGGAGATGATCGCCACGCCGAGGCCGCCCAGCACCTTCGGCAGGTTGGTGGACTTCGCGTACACCCGGAGACCGGGCTTGGAGATCCGCTTGATGCCCGCGATGGAGCGCTCACGGTTCGGGCCGAACTTCAGCTCGAGGACGAGGTTCTTGCCGACCTCGGCGTCCTCGACCTTCCAGCCCGTGATGAAGCCCTCCTGCTGGAGGATCTCCGCGATGTGCGACTTGATCTTGGAGTGCGGCATCGACACCGAGTCGTGGTACGCCGAGTTCGCGTTCCGCAGACGCGTAAGCATGTCTGCGATCGGATCAGTCATGGTCATGAATTGGCCTTCGGCCTCTCTCGCCGGGGTTTCCTGGTGCGCCATCCCTCTCCCCGATCCGAGACGGGACGGGTGCGGCGCGGTGGACCTACGGCGTAGTAAGTCGTACGGGCACGGCAGGTGCCCAACCCCACAAGCCTAAGCCATGCGGAGTGGGGCTCCTGCCGCCCCAGTTGCTTACCGAGAGTCCTGGGGATCCGGGATGACCCGGATTACCAGGAGCTCTTGGTCACGCCCGGCAGCTCGCCACGGTGAGCCATCTCACGAAGGCACACGCGGCACAGGCCGAACTTGCGGTAGACGGAGTGCGGACGACCGCAGCGCTGGCAGCGGGTGTACGCGCGCACGCCGAACTTGGGCTTGCGAGCAGCCTTCGCGATGAGAGCCTTCTTCGCCATCTCGCTCACGCCTCCTTGAACGGGAAGCCGAGGTGACGGAGAAGGGCGCGGCCCTCTTCGTCGTTGGTCGCCGTGGTGACCACGGTGATGTCCATACCCCGGACACGGTCGATCTTGTCCTGGTCGATCTCGTGGAACATGACCTGCTCCGTGAGACCGAAGGTGTAGTTGCCACGGCCGTCGAACTGCTTGGGGGACAGACCGCGGAAGTCGCGGATGCGCGGCAGCGCGAGCGACAGGGTGCGGTCCAGGAACTCCCACATGCGGTCGCCACGGAGCGTGACGTGGGCACCGATCGGCTGGCCCTCACGCAGCTTGAACTGCGCGATGGACTTGCGGGCCTTGGTGACGGCCGGCTTCTGACCGGTGATCGTGGTGAGGTCGCGGATGGCGCCCTCGATCAGCTTGGAGTCGCGGGCGGCGTCGCCCACACCCATGTTGACCACGATCTTGACGAGGCCCGGAACCTGCATGACGTTCTCGTACGAGAACTGCTCACGCAGCTTGCCGATGATCTCCTCGCGGTACTTCGTCTTCAGACGCGGAGTGGTGGTGGTCGTCATCAGATGTCCTCACCCGTCCGCTTGGCAACGCGGATCTTGTTGCCCTCTTCGTCGAAGCGGTAGCCGACGCGGGTCACGACCTTCTTGCCGTCCTTCTCGACGACGAGCTGGACGTTGGACACGTGGATCGGGGCCTCGGTGGTCACGATGCCACCGGCCTGCGAACCACGAGCCGTCGGACCGGCCTTGGTGTGCTTCTTGACCCGGTTGACACCCTCGACCAGGACGCGGTCCTCGCGGGGGAAGGCCGCGATGACCTTGCCCTGCTTGCCCTTGTCCTTACCGGTGATGACCTGGACCAGGTCGCCCTTCTTGATCTTCATGCTCACAGCACCTCCGGCGCGAGGGAGATGATCTTCATGAACTTCTTCTCGCGCAGCTCACGGCCGACCGGGCCGAAGATACGGGTGCCACGAGGGTCGCCGTCGTTCTTGAGAATGACGGCGGCGTTCTCGTCGAAGCGAATGTACGAGCCGTCCGGACGGCGGCGCTCCTTGACGGTGCGAACGATGACCGCCTTGACGACGTCACCCTTCTTCACGTTGCCACCGGGGATCGCGTCCTTGACGGTGGCGACGATGACGTCACCGATGCCCGCGTAGCGGCGACCGGAGCCGCCGAGCACACGGATGCAAAGGATCTCCTTCGCACCCGTGTTGTCGGCGACGCGCAGTCGCGACTCCTGCTGGATCACGTCTATCTCCTGATCGTCTGCCGGTTCCCCAACGGGGCTGATGTCTCAGCCCCGTTGGAGCCTGGCGGAACTACCCTGCGGTTTGCCGCAGGAATTACTTGGCCTTCTCGAGGATCTCGACGACGCGCCAGTGCTTCGTCGCGGACAGCGGCCGGGTCTCCATCAGGAGGACGCGGTCACCGACGCCGGCGGCGTTCTGCTCGTCGTGGGCCTTGAGCTTGCTCGTGCTGCGGATGACCTTGCCGTACAGCGCGTGCTTCTTGCGGTCCTCGACAGCGACGACGACGGTCTTGTCCATCTTGTCGCTGACGACGATGCCCTCACGGGTCTTGCGGAAGCCCCGAGCCTCAGTGTTCGTCTCAGTCACGTTGTTCTCGCTCATCAGGCGTTCTCCACCGTTTCGATGCCCAGCTCACGCTCGCGCATCAGGGTGTAGATCCGCGCGATGTCCTTGCGGACCGCCTTCAGACGGCCGTGGTTCTCGAGCTGTCCGGTCGCCGCCTGGAAACGGAGGTTGAACAGCTCTTCCTTGGCCTCGCGGAGCTTCGCCAGAAGCTCCTCGTTGCCCAGCTCGCGCAGCTCGGACGCCTTGGTACCGGCCGACATCACGCTTCACCTGCCTCGCGCTTGACGATCCGGCACTTCATCGGCAGCTTGTGGGCCGCGCGAGTCAGCGCCTCACGGGCGATCTTCTCGTTGGGGTACGACAGCTCGAACATCACGCGTCCGGGCTTGACGTTGGCGATCCACCACTCCGGAGAACCCTTACCGGAACCCATGCGGGTCTCGGCCGGCTTCTTCGTGAGCGGGCGGTCCGGGTAGATGTTGATCCAGACCTTGCCGCCACGCTTGATGTGACGGGTCATGGCGATACGAGCCGCCTCGATCTGGCGGTTCGTGACGTACGCCGGGGTCAGCGCCTGGATGCCGTACTCGCCGAACGCAACCTGCGTGCCACCCTTGGACATGCCGTTGCGCTTGGGGTGGTGCTGCTTGCGGTGCTTGACCCTACGGGGGATCAGCATGGTGGTCAGGCCTCCGTTCCGGTGCTCTCAGCCGGAGCGGCGGCGGGAGCCTCGGCCTTGGGGGCCTCGGCAGCCGGAGCCTGCTGCGGCTTGCGACCGCGCCGCTCGCCACCGCGGCCACCACGGGCCGGGCGGTCGGCACCGCCGCGCGCCGGGCGGTTACCCGCACGGGCAGCGGCGTTCTCGGCGCGGACCTCGGCGATGTTCTTGACGTCGCCCTTGTAGATCCAGACCTTCACGCCGATGCGGCCGAAGGTCGTCTTGGCCTCGAAGAAGCCGTAGTCCACGTTCGCGCGGAGGGTGTGCAGGGGCACGCGGCCCTCGCGGTAGAACTCCGAGCGGGACATCTCGGCGCCGCCGAGGCGGCCACCGCACTGGATCTTGATGCCCTTGGCGCCCGCCTTCATCGCCGACTGCATGCTCTTGCGCATGGCGCGACGGAAGGAGACGCGGGAGGAGAGCTGCTCGGCGACGGCCTGGGCCACGAGCTGAGCGTCCGTCTCGGGGTTCTTGACCTCGAGGATGTTCAGCTGGACCTGCTTGCCGGTGAGCTTCTCGAGGTCGCCGCGGATGCGGTCGGCCTCGGCGCCGCGGCGGCCGATGACGATGCCCGGACGAGCGGTGTGGATGTCCACACGCACGCGGTCACGGGTGCGCTCGATCTCGACCTTGGAGATGCCGGCGCGCTCCATGCCGGACGTCATCATCCGACGGATGGCGACGTCTTCCTTGACGTAGTCCTTGTACAGCTTGTCGGCGTACCAACGCGACTTGAAGTCGGTCGTGACACCGAGCCGGAACCCGTGCGGGTTTACCTTCTGGCCCATTACCGGGTTCCTTCCTTGCTGCTGACGACCACGGTGATGTGGCTGGTCCGCTTGCGGATCCGGTAGGCACGGCCCTGGGCACGCGGCCGGAACCGCTTCAGGGTCGGGCCCTCGTCGACGTAGGCCTCGGAAATGAAGAGGCTGTCGACATCGGTGTGGTCGTAGTTGTGCGCGGCGTTGGCGATGGCGCTGTCCAGCACCTTGCCGACCGGCACGCTCGCGGCCTGCGGGGCGAAACGCAGGACCGCCTGAGCCTCCGTGGCGTCCATGCCACGGATGAGGTCCACCACGCGGCGGGCCTTCATGGGCGTGACGCGGATGTACCGCGCCTGGGCCCTGGCTTCCATGGTTGTCCCTTCAGTGTCTGTCATGGTCGATTGCACCCCGCCGACTAGCGGCGCTTCGACTTCCGGTCGTCCTTGACGTGGCCCCGGAAGGTGCGGGTCGGCGAGAACTCGCCGAGCTTGTGGCCGACCATCGACTCGGTGACAAACACCGGGATGTGGGTCTTGCCGTTGTGCACCGCGATCGTGTGGCCCAGCATCGCCGGGACGATCATCGAGCGGCGGGACCAGGTCTTGATGACGTTCTTGGTACCGGCTTCGTTCTGGACGTCCACCTTCTTCATCAGGTGGTCGTCGACGAAGGGTCCCTTCTTCAAGCTACGAGGCATCTCAACCCGTCCTTAGCGCTTCTTGTTCGTCTTGCGGCGGCGGACGATGTACTTGTTCGACGCCTTCTTGGGCGAACGAGTACGGCCTTCCTTCTTGCCCCACGGGGACACGGGGTGGCGGCCACCGGAGGTACGGCCCTCACCACCACCGTGCGGGTGGTCAACCGGGTTCATGACGACACCACGGACGGTCGGGCGGACGCCCAGCCACCGCTTACGGCCGGCCTTACCCCAGTTGATGTTGCTCTGCTCGGCGTTGCCGACCTCGCCCACAGTGGCGCGGCAGCGGACGTCGACCAGGCGGATCTCACCGGACGGCATGCGCAGGTGGGCCATCTGGCCCTCCTTGGCGAGCAGCTGCACCGAGGCGCCGGCGGAGCGGGCGAACTTGGCGCCGCCGCCGGGACGCAGCTCGATGGCGTGCAGCGTCGTACCGACCGGGATGTTGCGCAGGGCAAGGTTGTTGCCCGGCTTGATGTCGGCCCCGGGACCGTTCTCGACGCGGTCGCCCTGGCTCAGGCCACGCGGCGCGAGGATGTAGCGCTTCTCGCCGTCCGCGTAGTGCAGGAGCGCGATGCGCGCGGTGCGGTTGGGGTCGTACTCGATGTGCGCGACCTTCGCCGGCACGCCGTCCTTGTCGTGACGACGGAAGTCGATCACGCGGTAGGCGCGCTTGTGGCCACCGCCCTGGTGGCGGACGGTCACACGACCGGAATTGTTACGGCCGCCCTTGCTGTGCAGGGGACGGACCAGCGACTTCTCCGGCGTGGACCGCGTGACCTCGACGAAGTCGGCGACGCTGGAGCCACGACGGCCCGGAGTCGTCGGCTTGTACTTGCGGATACCCATTTCTCAGTCCTCGTCCGATATCGAACGATCCTGACCGCTTACGCGGTCGGACCGCCGAAGATGTCGATACGGTCGCCCTCGGCGAGGGTCACGATCGCGCGCTTGGTCGCCGCACGCTGGCCGAAGCCGGTGCGGGTGCGCTTGCGCTTGCCGACACGGTTGATCGTGTTGACCCCGGTGACCTTGACCTCGAAGACCGCCTGGACGGCCTGCTTGATCTGGGTCTTGTTCGCGTTGGGGTCGACGAGGAACGTGTACTTGTTCTCGTCGATCAGCGCGTAGCTCTTCTCCGACACGACCGGCTTGAGCAGAACGTCACGGGGGTCCGTGTACGCCTTGCTCGCCGGGGTGACGACGGTGTTCTTGCCCTCGGCGGCGTGACGACGCGCCTTGGCGACGCGCGCAGCCTTGGCCGCCTTGGCGGCCTTCGAGGCGATCGAGGGGTGACGGGCAGCCATCAGACCTCGCTCCCTTCGTTGTCATTGGCCTTGTTCGGGCCGGCGACGAAGGACTCGAAAGCGGCCTTGGTGAAGACCACGTCGTCCGAGACGAGAACGTCGTACGTGTTCAGCTGGCCCGGCTCCAGGATGTGGACCTGGGGCAGGTTGCGGGCGGACAGCCACGCGGCCTCGTCGGCGCGGTCGACGACCAGGAGCAGGTTCTTGCGCTCCGAGATCTTGCCGAACAGCGTCCTGGCGGCCTTCGTGGAGGGCGTCTCACCCTCGATCACGCCGGTGACGACGTGAATGCGGTTGTGGCGGGCCCGGTCGGTGAGGGCGTGACGCAGAGCGGCAGCCTTCATCTTCTTCGGGGTCCGCTGCGAGTAGTCGCGCGGCTGCGGGCCGTGGACGACGCCACCACCGGCGAACTGCGGCGCGCGGGTCGAGCCCTGACGGGCGCGGCCGGTGCCCTTCTGGCGGTACGGCTTGCGGCCACCACCACGGACTTCACCGCGGGTCTTGGTCTTGTGGGTGCCCTGGCGGGCAGCGGCCAGCTGCGCGACGACGACCTGGTGGATCAGCGGGATGCTGACCTTCTCGACGTCGAAGATCTCCGCGGGGAGCTCGACGGTACCGGCCTTGTCGCCCGCCGGCGAAAGGATGTCAACAGTGCTCATCGGTTACCTCAGGCCCCCTTGGCCGCGGTGCGGACCAGGACGAGGCCGCCGTTCGGACCGGGAACCGCGCCCTTGATGAGCAGCAGACCCTTCTCCGCGTCAACGGCGTGGACGGTCAGGTTCTGGGTGGTGACCCGCTCGTTGCCCATGCGGCCCGCCATGCGGAGGCCCTTGAACACGCGGCCCGGGGTGGCGCAGCCACCGATGGAACCGGGCGAGCGGTGCTTGCGCTGGGTACCGTGTCCGGCGCCGAGGCCACGGAAGTTGTGGCGCTTCATGACACCGGCGAAGCCCTTGCCCTTGCTCTTGCCGGTCACGTCGACCTTCACGCCGGCCTCGAACACCTCGGCGGTGACTTCCTGGCCCAGCGTGTACTCGGAGGCGTCCGCGGTGCGGATCTCGACGAGGTGACGACGGGGGGTGACGTCGGCCTTGGCGAAGTGGCCCTTGAGGGGCTTGTTCACCTTGCGCGGGTCGATCTCGCCGAAGGCGATCTGGACCGACTCGTAGCCGTCGACGTCGTTCGTACGGACCTGGGTGACGACGTTGGGGCCGGCCTTGACGACGGTGACCGGAACAACACGGTTGTTCTCGTCCCACACCTGCGTCATGCCGAGCTTCTCGCCCAGGATGCCCTTGATCTGCTTTGCCATCTCTTCAGATCACCGGCCTCAGAGCTTGATCTCGATGTCGACACCGGCCGGGAGGTCGAGTCGCATCAGAGAGTCAACGGTCTTGGGGGTCGGGTCGAGGATGTCGATCAGGCGCTTGTGCGTGCGCATCTCGAAGTGCTCGCGCGAGTCCTTGTACTTGTGCGGCGACTTGATGACGCAGTACACGTTCTTCTCAGTGGGCAGCGGCACCGGGCCCGCGACCGACGCACCAGTGCGGGTCACCGTCTCGACGATCTTCTTCGCCGAGCTGTCGATGACCTCGTGGTCGTAGGCCTTGAGCCGGATGCGGATCTTCTGTCCCGCCATGGCTACTTCGTAGTCCTGTCTCTCATTACGCTCTGGAACCCGGAGCTGCTTCCCTCGTTCTCCGACCCACGCGGTCGGGCGTGTCGCGCTCCCGCTGACATGAATGTCCCTTGTTCGAACATCCCTGCGGGATTGCACACGGCCCTACCGGAACCGCGAGCCGGGGGCGAAAGACCCACCGGGTGCCTGGTCGGCGCCGCGCCCACGCTTCCCGGAAGATTCCCGTACGTCCGCCCCTGATCAGGGGCGACGAGTACTGTGGGACTCGCTTCCGGTCCTCCCGGCGGGAGGCGCGCAGCATCAACGCTCGACCGAGCAACTCGGACAGTCTGCCATATGGGGCAGGCGGCTGGCCAATCGAGCGGAAGAGATTACCCCGGGGGCGGGCGGGAGCAAACCCACGAGGGGCGCGTCCACGCTCCTGATGATCAGAAGGCGGCCTCCGGCCGGATCCGGGTGGTGAGCCGGCGCAGCGCCTCGTCGGGCGTCGGGGCCAGCAGGTCGACGCTGTCCATCCCCGTGTACACCGCCCCGTCCGGCGCCATGGCCAGGTACTGGTTCCTCCGGTCACACGTCCCGATCGGGTACAGCTCCGTGTCCGCCTGCTCGGCGAGGTCGTCGATGATCTCCGCGTCCCACATCGCCGCCAGGGGGTCGAGCGAGAACTCCCTCCACGGCATCGAGTGCCACGGGTCCCGGTGGGGCACTCCCAGGGCGCCGAACTCCGCCAGGAAACGCCGCGCCGCCTCGTGCAGCTCGAACTCGCCGGTCTGCAGCAGGATGCTCTCCCACGTGTCCGTGGCCACCGAACGGCCCGGGAACCAGCCGCCCGCCCTCAGCACACGGTCCGTCTCCTCGGGCCGGCACGGCCCTGCGTCCGGGCCGGGCCGCGGAGTGTCGAGCCGCCGCCAGAACGGGTGCTCCTCCGGCGGCGTGCCCGGCGTCCAGAGCGCGGACCGCGCCCGCTGCGCCTCCACCAGGCGGTCCAGCGCCCGCTCGGTCGTCGTTCCCAGCGGTTCCGCATGGTCGCGCACAAGGTGGAGGACACCGTTCTCGCTCATTCCCAGGACGCTGGTCCCCTCGTCCGCCGTGCCCACGGGGCACAGGGACGTTTCCGCCTCCCGTCCCGCCGTGGCGAAGCGCTCGTCCTGCCAGGCGGCCTGCAGGGGGTCGAACCGGACGGCCGACGAGGTGGTGATCGAATCGGCGGGCCAGCCGTATGTCACCAGGCCGCCGAACTCGGCGAGGAAGGCGCGGGCGGCGTCGTGAGCCGTGAAGCCCCCGCGCTCACGCAGCACCGTCTCCCAGGTGTCCGTGGGCACCGAGCGGTCGGGCCACCAGCCCGCGCGGCGCAGCACCTGTTCGGTCTGCTGGGACCACCCACGTGCCGGTTCGTCGCTCACTCACACCACCACCCCGATGATCGCGGTGCCCCGGTCGTCGCCGTCATCCGCCCCGGTCACCCGCCCCGGTCACTCGCCCCGGTCACTCGCCCCGGTCACCCGCCCCGACATCGTGCCACGGGTCGCCGGCGTAGCGCGGTCGGGCGGCGTCCGCGGCGGTCGCATCAGACCTTGGCAACCGTCAGCAGCACCGCCGCGTCCTCCAGGGCCTCCAGACTGTGGCGGGCCGGGGGGACGGCGATGAGGTCGCCGGTGCGACCCTCCCACTCCGCGTCACCGCTGGTGAGGCGGACGCGGCCGCGCAGGACGAGCAGGGTGGCCTCGCCGGGGCTGTCGTGCTCGGCGAGGTCCGTGCCGGAGGTCAGCGCGAGCAGGGTCTGGCGCAGGGTGTGCTCGTGACCGCCGTAGACGGTGGTGGCGCTGCGGCCGTTGGAGGTGGCGGCGGCGCGTTCCAGGTGTTCGCGGGCGAGGGCATCGAGGGAGAGTTTCTGCATGGCAGCAAGCCTTCCCGAGCGCGCCTTGCGGCTACCAGGGCCATGTGGGGGCACGTCCCGGGGCCTCGTGGGGTGCTGCGCCGCGGTTCGGGTGGACTGCCTGACCCCTGCCTGCCGGTCGTGTGCGCGGCCGTACCGCAATCTGCCGATCGCGTGCGCAGCCGTACCGCAATCTGCCCGTCGCGTGCGCAGCCGTACCGCCGTCCGCCCGTCGCGTGTGCGGCCGTACCGCCGTCCGCCCGTCGCGTGTGCCGCCGTACCGCCGTCCGCCCGTCGCGTGTGCGGCCGTACCCCCGTCTGCCGGTCTCGTGCGCGGCCCCACCGCCGTCCGTGCCCTCCGCGATACTGGCCCCGTGCCGCCGACACCGCAGCCCGTGACGCCCGACCCGCCGGGGACGATCGCGCGTCCGCTGCTCACCCAGTCCTGGCTCGACCTGACGTTCGTGCACTGGGCGGTGGACCCGGCCGACGTGGCGGGGCTGCTGCCACCGGGCACCGTGCCCGACGCCCTGGACGGGGTCACCTACGTCGGTCTCGTCGCGTTCCGGATGCACCGGGTGGGGTGGCTGCGGCTGCCGGGTGTCCCCTACCTCGGGAACTTCCCGGAGACGAACGTCCGCCTGTACTCGGTGGACGCCCACGGGCGGCGCGGTGTGGTGTTTCTGTCCCTGGACGCCTCCCGGCTGATCCCGGTGGCGGTCGGCCGCCTGGGATTCGGGATGCCGTACGTCTGGTCCCGCATGCGCGTCGAGCACGTCGACGACAACACCGTCACCTACACCGGTTCCCGGCGCTGGCCCGGGCCGCGCGGCGCCGGTACGCGCCTCACCGTGCGCAGGGGCGAGCCGATCGCCGAGCCGACGGAGCTGGAGCACTTCCTCACCGCCCGCTGGGGCATGCACGGTGCGTTCTTCGGACGGTCGATGTACCTGCCGAACGCACATCCGCGCTGGCCCCTGTACCGGGCCGAGCTGCTGGAGTGCGAGGAGGATCTGGTCGCGGCGGCCGGGCTGCCGGGGCCGGCCGGGGAGCCGGTGAGCGTGCTGTACTCACCGGGCGTCCCTGCCCGCTTCGGCCGCCCGGCCCGGCCGGGCGGTATTCCCACTCCGTGACGGCGGCGTTCCCTCGGCTCGACGGGCGAGCGGGACGGCGCGGCGCGGCACCGTCACGGGCCGAGGGCGCCACGTCCTCGACGGCGCGACGCCGTGAGCGCTCGCGCACCCGACCGCCCCAGAACGCCCGCGTCATCACGTACCGCCGACCGCCCCGGGGCGCCCGCGCCCTCACACGCCGCCGCCCGACGCGGGGCGTCCGCGTCAGATGACGCCCTGCGCCAGCATCGCGTCCGCCACCCGTTCGAACCCGGCGATGTTCGCGCCGGTCACGTAGTCGCCGGGGGCGCCGTAGCGCTCCGCGGTCTCGGCGCAGGTGGCGTGGATGTCGGTCATGATCCGGGCCAGCTCCCGCTCGACCTGGTCCGCCTTCCACGAGGTGCGCGACGCGTTCTGCGTCATCTCCAGCGCACTGACCGCGACGCCACCCGCGTTGGCCGCCTTGCCGGGCCCGAAGGCGACGCCGGCCTGCTGGAGCAGGTCGACGGCCTCGGGCGTCGTGGGCATGTTCGCGCCCTCGGAGACCGCCTTCACGCCGTTGCGGATCAGGGTGGCGGCGTCCTCGGCATTCAGCTCGTTCTGTGTGGCCGACGGCAGGGCGACGTCCGCCGGGACCTCCCATACCCGCCCGCCGGGCACGAACCGCGCGGAGGCGCCCCGGCGCTCGGCGTAGGTGCTCACCCGCCCGCGCTCGACCTCCTTGACCTGCCGCAGCAGCTCCACGTCGATGCCTTTCTCGTCGACCACGTAGCCACTGGAGTCCGAGCAGGTCACCGGGTTGGCGCCGAGGGCGGCCAGCTTCTGGACGGTGTAGATCGCCACGTTGCCGGAGCCGGAGACGACCGCGGTCTGCCCCTCGAGGTCCTCGCCGCGGGCGCGCAGCATGGCCTCCGCGAACAGCACGTTGCCGTACCCCGTCGCCTCCGGGCGGATCAGCGAGCCGCCCCAGCCGACGCTCTTGCCGGTGAGCACGCCGCCCTCCCAGCGGTTGGTGATCCGCCGGTACTGGCCGAACAGGTAGCCGATCTCGCGGGCACCGACGCCGATGTCACCGGCCGGGATGTCGGTGTACTCGCCGATGTGCCGGTACAGCTCGGTCATGAAGGACTGGCAGAAGCGCATGACCTCGGCGTCACTGCGCCCTCGCGGGTCGAAGTCGCTGCCGCCCTTGCCGCCGCCGATGCCGAGTCCGGTGAGCGCGTTCTTGAAGATCTGCTCGAAGCCGAGGAACTTGATGATCCCGAGGTTCACCGAGGGGTGGAAGCGCAGGCCGCCCTTGTACGGGCCGAGGGCGCTGTTGAACTCGATCCGGAAGCCCCGGTTGACGTGGACCCGGCCGTGGTCGTCCTGCCACGGCACGCGGAACATGATCTGCCGCTCCGGCTCCACGAGCCGCTCCACGAGTCCGGGGTCGGCGTATTCGGACCGGGCCGCGAGCACCGGGGCCAGCGTCTCCAGCACCTCGCGCGCGGCCTGGTGGAACTCGGGCTCCGCCGGGTTGCGGCGCTCCACCTCGGCGCGCAGCCGGTCGAGCGAGATCCTGGGGTCGGGTCGTGTGGCCACGGGGTCCCTTTCTGGCACGGCTGACGCCGGTACGCAATCGGCGATGAGCGCTCGGCGCCATCGCCGCGCGCGGGACAGCGGCCGCCCCGTTCGTATACGACAGGCCGGCCGACCTGCTCAGTGTTACTCCTGTGTTAACGCGATATCAGAAAACCGCCGGATCGTCCGTTATCCGGATGCACTGTACGGAGTCCGGACGGCGAGGTCAGGCACGACGGGCGGAACGTCATCCGACCGTCCCGGGCGTGCCGTGATCACGGTCGACAGGCCGGAACTGCATGAGATACGTCTCCACGGCGTGCCCCGTGCCCTCGCCCTCCGACAGGGCAGCGGCCCCGGCACGACCCGTGCAGTACGCCGGACCCGCCACGCGCTTGACGAGTTCGGCCACCACAAGCCCCTTTCACTCCCCGCTCCACCGCCCCGCGCCTCGTGTCGACCCGCGGCTGGCTATCGTGGCGAGCACGACCGAACAGGTCAACTGCCCGGCGCGACAAGGGGAAACGGCGTGAATCGGCCAGACTTCGGCATGGACGCTCCCGTACGGATCGACACCAGCAAGCCGCATCCCGCGCGGATGTACGACTGGTTCCTCGGCGGCAAGGACAACTACCCGGTGGACGAGGAGCTGGGCAGGCAGCTCGTGGAGTTCGCGCCGGTCATCCCGGTCATGGCGCGGATGAACAGGGCGTTCATGCACCGTGCCATCCGCTGGGTGGCGGACCGGGGCGTGCGCCAGTTCCTCGACATCGGGACCGGCATCCCGACCGAGCCGAACCTGCACCAGGTGGCCCAGGGCATCGCCACCGACGCACGGGTGGTGTACTGCGACAACGACCCGATCGTCCTCGTCCACGCCGAGGCACTGCTGCGGGGTACTCCCGAAGGGGTCGTCGACTACGTGCAGGCGGACGCGCGGGACACCGCCGTCATCGTCGAGCAGGCCCGGAAGACTCTGGATTTCGACCGGCCGGTCGCACTGTCCCTGATCGCACTGCTGCACTTCTTCAGCGACGAGGACGGGGCGTACGAGCTGGTGGAGCGGCTCAAGGAGGCTCTGGCGCCCGGCAGTTACCTGGTCATGTCCCACCTCACCCCCGACTTCCACCCGGAGGAGGCGTCCCGGAAGGTGATCGACCTCTACCGGGCGGGCGGGCTCACCATGGACATGCGCAGCAGGGACCGGTTCGCCCGGTTCTTCGAGGGGCTGGAGATCGTCGACCCCGGCATCGTGGCGGCCGAGGAGTGGCACCCGGCGCTCGGGGAACCGGTGCCGGGGCAGGAAGGTGTGCACAGCGGGGCGTACGTGGCGGTGGCCCGCAAGCTGTGAGTCCCGCCCAACGGGGCGCCTTCCGGCGTCCCGCCGGGCGACGGGGACGGCGGTCCCGGACCCCCGGTCCGCCCCCGGCCGCCGTGTCCTTGCCGATCCGGGGACGGCACCCCCCGCCTCCCGTCCGGCCCGTTCGCCGTCGTCCTACCGCGCCGCCTTGAGGGTGTTCCGCAGCGCGTAGAAGGCGGGCCTGCGGGCGAAGTCCTCGGTCATGACGTTGGCGTGGCCCTCGCCCTCGAAACACCGGCACCCAGGAGTACTTGTCGGTGAAGCCCCAGACGGTGAAGGAGTGCAGCCGTCCACGGCCAAGGCAGGCATCCAGCGTGCGCCGGTGGGAGTCGGCCTGCTTGCGCTCCATCTCCGGCGTGGGCACGCCCTCGGCCGGCAGGTTCATGCGGACGTCCAGCTCGGTGACGGCGGTCTCCAGTCCCAGCGCGTCGAAGCGGCGCAGGTTCTGCTCCAGGTCGCCCGGGAAGCCGTAGCGCGTGCTGTCCGTCGTCCGCAGCCTGCCCTGGTCGTCCAAGATCTCGTTGGCGACGTCCCACTGCTGGATGCGGTCGGCGTAGTGGCCGACGACGGTCTTGATGTGGTCGCGCAGGACACAGCGGTCCTTCTCGGGGTGGATGAAGTCCCACTTCATCCGGTTCTCGGGGGGGACCGGGCTGAACTGGCGCGCCAGGATCTTCCGGTACTCCTTGTCGTGCGTGAACGGGGCCGGGTAGTCCTGCGACAGGTGGTGGCCGCCGAACCCGCACCGCGTTCGCCCCGCCGCCGGCGCAACGTTCCTGCTTCAACAGGTCCGTACCAACCCCTTGCCCCCGCCCCACCGACACCGCAAGCTCCCCTCATGGAGCTCGAGTTGCGGCATCTGAGAACGATCCGGGCGATCGCGGACGCGGGCAGCCTCACCAAGGCGGCGACCGACCTCGGTCTCGCCCAGCCCGCGCTGAGCGCACAGCTCAAGCGGATCGAACGCGCCCTGGGTGGTGAGCTGTTCGAGCGCGGTCGGCACGGCGTACGGGCCACCGCGCTCGGCGAGCTGGTGCTGGAGCGCACCCGCGTCGTACTGCCCGCGGTGACCGAACTCCAGCAGGAGGCCGCACGGTTCGCCCGCAGCCCGCACACGACGGCGTGCCTCCGCCTCGGCGGCACCCACGGTCCCCTGCTCGGCGCCCTGGTGGACCGGCTCGTGGACATGGCACCCGCCGCCCGGGTCACCACCTGCACCTCCTGGTCCGAGCGCCGGCTCGCCGACCTCCTGGCCGAGGGGCGGCTGGACTTCGCCCTCGCCGGGACCTGCGGCTCCGCCGCCCCACCCGGCGCGGAGGTCCTGCTCTGGCGTGAGGTCGCCGTCGATCCCGTCTTCGTGATGGTGCCCGACGGCCATCCACTGGCCAGCCGGGCGGAGGTGGACCTGACCGAGCTGGCCGGTGCGGAGTGGGCGTGCGTCCCCGGCGACGGCTGCTTCGGCGACTGCTTCACCGCAGCCTGCGCCCGCGCCGGGTTCACCCCACGCCGCATGTACGAGACGGACACCGCGTCCCTCGTCCACCTGGTGCAGGTGGGCCGGGCGGTGGGACTGTGCCGGGCGACCTTCCCGGCCACGCCCGGTGTCGCCACCCGGCCTCTCACCGGTACGCCGCTGGCCTGGCGCCATCTGCTCGGCTGGCACACGGGGACGCAGCGGGCCGACACCGCGGCCACCGTCCTCGCCCAGGCGCGCCTCGCCCACGCGGGCGTGGCCGCGCGCAGCGACAGCTACACCGAGTGGCTGACGGACCGCGGCGACCGGCACGCCGATTGGCCCGCCGCCCGCGGCGGTACGGCTGACGACGGGACGGTGGACGGCGGGACGCCCCTCACCGGGACGAAAGCCGTTCCCTGAGCCGCCACCGCGCGCTCCGCCCGTTCCATAACACCGGGGAGAGGGTCGACCGACGTCTTACGACGGCCGATTGACGACTCCTACGGTTTCGGCACCTCCCCACCGAAACCGAGGAGAATCCCCCATGCTCCAGCGACACACACCAGGGTCAGAGCCGCGGGCGCCGCCGTCGCGGCGACGGCGGCCCTGCTCGCGGCCGGGCTCAGCGGCTCCGCGAGCGCCGGGACCGCCTCCCCCACGTCCACGGCGCCCTCCGCCGCCGAGACGCTGCGCACCGACGCGGCTCACCCCGCGCTGCTGCGCGCCATGGAGCGCGACCTCGGGCTGGACCGGGAGCAGGCGGAGCGCCGACTGGTGAACGAGGCGGAGGCCGGTGCCGTCGCCGGACGTCTGCGGGCCGCCCTCGGCTCCGACTTCGCGGGCACCTGGGTGCGCGGCGCCGAGTCCGGCACGCTCACCGTGGCGACCACCGACGCCGCCGACGTCCCCGCGATCGAGGCGCGGGGCGCCGAGGCCACCGTGGTGTCCCACTCCCTCGCCGAGCTGGAGGCGGCCAAGGCCCGCCTGGACCGGGCGGCCGACCGCACCGGCACCGCCGACGCACCGGTCCGGTACGTCGACATCCGCAGCAACACCGTCGTGGTGGAGGCGGTACGCTCCGCCGCGGCCCGCCTGCTGCTGAAGGCGGCCGGTGTCGACGGCGACATGGCGCGCGTCGCGAGGACGGCCGAACGGCCCCGCGCGCTGTACGACCTGCGGGGCGGGGACGCGTACTACATGGGCGGCGGCGGCCGCTGCTCGGTCGGCTTCCCGGTCACCCGCGGCACCCAGCAGGGCTTCGCCACCGCCGGCCACTGCGGCCGGGCCGGCACCGGCACCAGCGGCTACAACCAGGTCGCGCAGGGCTCCTTCCAGGGCTCGTCCTTCCCCGGCCGCGACATGGCGTGGGTGGCCACCAACTCCAGCTGGACCGCGACGCCATACGTCAAGGGCGCGGGCGGCGCGAACGTGCAGGTCGCCGGGTCCACGCAGGCGCCGGTCGGCTCGTCGATCTGCCGCTCGGGCTCGACGACCGGCTGGCACTGCGGCACCGTGCAGCAGCTCGACACCAGCGTGACCTACCCCGAGGGCACCGTCTCCGGCGTGACCCGCACCAGCGTCTGCGCCGAGCCCGGCGACTCGGGCGGCGCGTACGTCTCCGGCAGCCAGGCCCAGGGCGTCACCTCAGGCGGCTCGGGCACCTGCAGCAGCGGCGGCACGACGTACTTCCAGCCGATCAACCCGCTGCTCCAGACCTACGGCCTCACCCTGAGGACGACGGGCGACGGCGGCCCCCAGGAGCCCCCGCCGGGTGGCGGCACCTGGGCCGCCGGCACCGTCTACCAGGCGGGCGCCACGGTCACCTACGGCGGCGCCACCTACCGCTGCCTCCAGACCCACCAGGCCCAGCCGGGATGGGAGCCCCCGAACACACCGGCGCTGTGGCAGCGGGGGTGAGCCGCTGACCCCCTGAACCGCCCTGACGGGTGCGCGGGAGACCGGGCCCGGGTGCAACGTCTGCACCCGGGCCCGGTCATGTCCGTCCTGCTCGGCGAGGGCCCGCCCCCGAAGGGGCCCCGGGATCGGAGGAAGGCCCGCACGGCGAAGGGGCCCGCACGACCGAAGTCGTGCGGGCCCCTCTGGTGCTCGCTGGAGCTACCGGGTCAGATCAGCAAGCTCACTTGGTGATCTTGGTGACCTGGCCGGCGCCCACGGTCCGGCCACCCTCACGGATGGCGAACTTCAGGCCCTCTTCCATGGCGACGGGCTGGATGAGCTCCACCTTCATCTCGGTGTTGTCACCCGGCATGACCATCTCGGTGCCCTCGGGGAGGGTCACGACGCCGGTCACGTCCGTCGTACGGAAGTAGAACTGCGGGCGGTAGTTGTTGAAGAACGGGGTGTGGCGACCACCCTCGTCCTTCGACAGGATGTAGGCCTGGGCCTCGAACTCGGTGTGCGGGGTGACCGAGCCCGGCTTGATGATGACCTGGCCGCGCTCGACGTCCTCGCGCTTGATGCCGCGGAGCAGCAGACCGACGTTCTCACCGGCCTGACCCTCGTCGAGCAGCTTGCGGAACATCTCGATGCCGGTGACCGTGGTGGTGGTCTTCTCGGTCTTGATGCCGATGATGTCGACGGTCTCGTTGACCTTGAGGACACCACGCTCGATGCGGCCGGTGACGACCGTACCGCGACCGGTGATGGTGAAGACGTCCTCGATCGGCATCAGGAACGGCTTGTCGACGTCACGCTCGGGCTGCGGGATCGCCTCGTCGACGGCGGCCATGAGGTCCAGGACCGACTGGCCCCACTCCTTGTCGCCCTCGAGCGCCTTGAGCGCCGAGACCTTGACGACCGGAACGTCGTCGCCCGGGAACTCGTACTCGGAGAGGAGCTCACGCACCTCGAGCTCGACGAGCTCCAGGATCTCCTCGTCGTCCACCATGTCGGCCTTGTTCAGGGCGACGACGATGTACGGAACGCCGACCTGGCGGGCCAGGAGCACGTGCTCCTTGGTCTGCGGCATCGGGCCGTCGGTGGCGGCGACCACGAGGATGGCGCCGTCCATCTGCGCCGCACCCGTGATCATGTTCTTGATGTAGTCCGCGTGACCGGGGCAGTCGACGTGGGCGTAGTGACGCGTCTCGGTCTGGTACTCGACGTGCGCGATGGAGATGGTGATACCGCGCTGGCGCTCCTCGGGAGCCTTGTCGATCTGGTCGAAGGCCGAGGCCTCGTTCAGGTCCGGGTACGCGTCGTGCAGCACCTTGGTAATGGCGGCCGTGAGGGTCGTCTTACCGTGGTCGATGTGACCGATGGTGCCGATGTTGACGTGCGGCTTAGTCCGCTCGAACTTCGCCTTCGCCACTGGGGTCCTCCTGTGGAGTGGTTCTGTACGCCTTACTCATCGGCGCCAGGTGATCTTTGCTGGAAAGCCCGGGTGCCGGGGGCATTCCGCCGGGTTCACGGCGGAATGCCCCATGCAGGCTCCGGGGTCAAGCCTAAAGCGTGTGAACGGGGTCCGTTGAACGGAGTCCGTTACTCGCCCTTGGCCTTCGCGATGATCTCCTCGGCGACGTTCCGCGGAACCTCGGCGTAGGAGTCGAACTGCATCGAGTAGCTTGCGCGACCCGACGTCTTGCTGCGGAGGTCTCCGACGTAGCCGAACATCTCCGACAGGGGCACGAGGCCCTTCACGACGCGGGCACCCGCCCGCTCCTCCATGGCCTGGATCTGGCCACGGCGGGAGTTGATGTCACCGATGACTTCACCCATGTAGTCCTCGGGCGTGGTGACCTCGACGGCCATCATCGGCTCGAGGAGAACCGGCGACGCCTTCCGCGCGGCCTCCTTGAAGGCCTGCGAACCGGCAATCTTGAACGCCAGCTCGGAGGAGTCCACCTCGTGGTAGGCACCGTCGAGCAGCGTCACGCGGACACCGGTCATCTCGTAACCGGCGAGGATGCCGAACTGCATGGCCTCCTGCGCACCGGCGTCGACCGAAGGGATGTACTCCTTCGGCACGCGGCCACCGGTCACCTTGTTGACGAACTCGTAGCTGGCGTCGCCGCCCTCGATCGGCTCGATCGCGATGATGACGCGAGCGAACTGGCCGGTACCACCCGTCTGCTTCTTGTGGGTGTACTCGACCTTCTCGACCGACTTGCGGATCGTTTCACGGTACGCGACCTGAGGCTTGCCGACGTTGGCCTCGACCTTGAACTCACGGCGCATACGGTCGACCAGCACCTCGAGGTGCAGCTCTCCCATACCACCGATGATGGTCTGGCCCGTCTCCTCGTCCGAGTGAACCTGGAAGGACGGGTCCTCCTCGGCCAGACGCTGGATCGCGACGCCGAGCTTTTCCTGGTCGCCCTTCGACTTGGGCTCGATGGCGACCTGGATGACCGGCGCCGGGAAGTCCATGGACTCCAGGATCACCGGGGCCTTCTCGTCGCACAGCGTCTCACCGGTCGTGGTCTGCTTCAGACCCATGACCGCGACGATGTCGCCGGCGCCCACCGACTCGATCTCCTCACGCTTGTTCGCGTGCATGCGGTAGATCTTGCCGATGCGCTCCTTGCGGCCCTTGACGGAGTTCAGCACGGAGGTGCCGGACTCCAGGCGACCGGAGTACACGCGGACGAAGGTGAGTTTGCCGAGGTGCGGGTCGCTCATGATCTTGAACGCCAGCGCCGACAGCGGCTCCTCGTCGGACGGCTTGCGCGTGACGGCCAGCTCCGGGTCCTTGACGTCGTGGCCCTCGATGGCCTCGATGTCGACCGGGGAGGGCAGGTAGCGCACGACCGCGTCGAGCAGCGGCTGGACACCCTTGTTCTTGAACGCGGTGCCGCAGAAGACCGGGGTCACCGTGGTGCCCTGGCCCTTGCCGGAGGCGATGGTGATACGGCGGATCGCCGCGTACAGCTGCTCCTCGGAGGGCTCCTCGCCCTCCAGGTACAGCTCCATCAGCTCCTCGTCGTTCTCCGCGACGGCCTCGACCAGCTTGCCGCGCCACTCCTCGGCGGCCTCGGTGTGCGTGGCCGGGATGTCGACGACGTCGTACATCTCGCCCTTGGCCGCCTCGGCGGACCACACGAGCGCCTTCATGCGGACCAGGTCCACGACGCCCTTGAAGTCGGCCTCGGCACCGATCGGCAGCTGCATGACCAGCGGCTGCGCACCCAGGCGGTCGCTGATCATGTCGACGCAGCGGTGGAACTCGGCACCGGTGCGGTCCAGCTTGTTGACGAAGCAGATACGCGGAACGCCGTAGCGGTCCGCCTGACGCCAAACCGTCTCGGACTGGGGCTCAACGCCGGCGACGCCGTCGAACACCGTCACCGCACCGTCGAGCACGCGCAGGGAACGCTCCACCTCGACGGTGAAGTCGACGTGGCCCGGCGTGTCGATGATGTTGATGGTGTGGTCGACGTCTTCCAGCGACCAGTGACAGGTGGTGGCAGCAGAGGTGATCGTGATGCCACGCTCCTGCTCCTGCTCCATCCAGTCCATGGTGGCAGCGCCGTCGTGGACCTCACCGATCTTGTAGGAGACGCCGGTGTAGAACAGGATCCGCTCGGTGGTGGTCGTCTTGCCCGCGTCGATGTGGGCCATGATCCCGATGTTGCGGACCCTGGCCAGGTCAAGCGAAGTGGTAGCCATAAGGCTTCAGTCTTCTCTCGGTCTCGATGGGGTCTGCGACTACCAGCGGTAGTGCGCGAAGGCCTTGTTGGACTCGGCCATCTTGTGCGTGTCCTCGCGCTTCTTCACAGCGGCACCCAGGCCGTTGCTGGCGTCGAGGAGCTCGTTGAGCAGACGCTCGGTCATGGTCTTCTCGCGACGGGCGCGGGAGTAACCGACCAGCCAGCGCAGGGCCAGCGTGTTGGCACGGCCGGGCTTGACCTCGACCGGAACCTGGTAGGTGGCACCACCGACACGGCGGGACTTGACCTCGAGGGTCGGCTTGATGTTCTCGAGAGCGCGCTTCAGCGTGATGACCGGGTCGTTGCCGGTCTTCTCGCGCAGGCCCTCCATGGCGCCGTAGACGATGCGCTCGGCGGTGGAGCGCTTGCCGTTCAGCAGCACCTTGTTGATCAGGGAGGTCACCAGAGGAGAGCCGTAGACCGGGTCGATGATGACCGGACGCTTCGGGGCGGGGCCCTTACGAGGCATTCTTACTTCTCCTTCTTGGCGCCGTAACGGCTGCGAGCCTGCTTGCGGTTCTTGACACCCTGGGTGTCGAGCGAACCGCGGATGATCTTGTAGCGAACACCCGGCAGGTCCTTCACACGGCCGCCGCGCACGAGCACGATGGAGTGCTCCTGCAGGTTGTGTCCCTCACCCGGAATGTAAGCGGTGACCTCGATCCCGCTGGTCAGACGCACACGCGCGACCTTACGCAGGGCCGAGTTCGGCTTCTTCGGGGTGGTCGTGAACACACGCGTGCAGACGCCGCGGCGCTGAGGAGAACCCTCGAGTGCGGGCGTCTTGTTCTTCTCGACCTTGTCCTGCCGGCCCTTGCGGACCAGCTGCTGGATCGTAGGCACTACTTCTCCGGTTTCTGTGTGCCGATGGGTACAGCTAACCTGGAACGTCGCCGACCCACGCGGTCGGGTGTGTCGAATCCCGCGGACCCCCGCCGCCAGGCAGGATGAAGCGCGGATTACGGTGGCCGTACGCGGCCCCCGGATGCGGTGTGATGGCACGCACGAGGGCCAGGGCACACCCCAGGCACAAGGTCTGAGCGTACCTACCTCACGGACTTCGGTCAAAACAAATGGAACGCGGCCCGACACGCCGGACTTCTCACCTCTGTCCCGGCCCTCCTCCCCCGCCGCCGGGACCGCTCAGCCCGCTTGCGCCGCCCGTCCGTACCAGGTCACGGCCCCCAAGCCCACACCATGCCCCGGACTGGCCGGATGACGTCCCTCACCGCTCCGCCGACCGGGCCGTTCAGTACCTTGATCCGTCCGCTGCGACGAACGGGGGTTCAGGTGACGAAGCCGGCGGTGTACTCCCCGGAGGACGGGGGCCTGGAGGACCGGGTGCCGTTCCTGGCGCGTCTGGAGAGCCAGGACCGCACGGCGCTGCTGTCGCTGGGCCGGGAGCTGCGCTTCGCGCCCCGCGTGGCCCTGCTGCACCAGAGCGAGCCGTCGGCGCACGTGCTGTTCCTGGTGGAGGGCTGGACCAAGGTCACGGCCTCGGCGGCCAGCGGTTACGAGGCGCTGCTCGCGCTGCGCGGTCCCGGCGACATCGTCGGCGAGTCGGCCGCGCTGACCGGGCGCCCCCGCTCGGCGACCGTGACGGCACTGGAGCCGGTGCGGGCGGTGGCGCTGGAGCACGAACGCTTCAAGGACTTCCTGGGCCGCTCCCCTGCCGTGTCCTTCGCACTGCTGGGGCTCACCGCGGACCGCACCCGCGCGGCGGACCGGCGGCGCCTGGAGTTCGCCTCGATGAACGTGCGGCAGCGTTTCGCCGTCCTCCTCCTCGACCTGGCCCGCAGCCACGGTCGCCGCACTCCCGAGGGCATCGAGCTGGCCGTCCCGCTCAGCAAGCAGGAGCTGGCGGGTTCGGTGGGCGCATCCCGCGAGATGGTGCAGCGCCTGCTGCGGGAACTGCGCGAGAAGGAAGCCGTGGCCACCGGCCGCCGGGCCCTGGTCGTTCTCCGCCCCGACCTGCTGCGCCGCATCGCGGCCACGGACCAGCCGGCGCCGGGCGTTCCGTCCCCGCCGTGCTCACCCGACGGGCAGCGCACACCGACGTCGTCGACCCCTCCCAGCAGGCCACGGGGCTGACCGGTACCGGCGTACGACGGCAGTGCGGTGCCGGTGGCCCTGCGGGCCTCGGTATCGCACTTCTGTGCACACGGTCACACTTCGACTGCGTCATGCGCCCTCACGCCCCACCGCGCGCTGCCGCCACTCTGCTGCCCTGCACGGCCACCCGCACCGTTCGAAGGGCGACCATGACCGACCCCGTGAGCCGCACGATCCTGCTGCTGGACATCGAGAGGTTCAGCGACCGCGACGACGTCGAGCAGGCCTATCTGCGGCGCATGCTCTACGACATCACCGACCGCGCCCTGGAAAGCGCCGGCATCGACGAGACCCTGCGCCTGCGAGCCGACCGCGGGGACTCCGTCATGGCGCTGATCGACGCGAACGCCCCGGTCACAGCGCTGCTGCGGGCCCTGCTCACCGAGGTTCCGACACAACTCCGGGCCGTCAACCGCATGGCCTCCCGTTCGGCGCAGATCCGGCTGCGCGGTGTTGTCGCCACCGGTTGGGTCGCCGTCGACCGGCACGACGGCTGGGTCGGCTCCGACCTCAACCACGCCTGTCGCCTGCTGGACGCGGGGCTGCTGCGCGAGGCCCTGCGGGAGCGCCCCGACGACTTCGTGCTGTGCGTCTCGGACGCCCTGTACGCGGGTGTGGTGCGGCACGATCACCCGGGAATCCCGGCGTCCGACTTCCACCCGGTGACGGTGGACAGCAAGAACGGCCCGCTGCGGGCATGGCTGCACGGCCCCGTGCCGGCCGCCGCAGCGGAAGAGGTGCCCCGTGGTGCGGGGGCGGGATACGTGCCGGACGGATCGGGGGGCCGTCCGGCACCGCAGGGGGCCGACGACCTCCCCGCGAGCGGCCCGGCGCCGGCCGGACCGGGGGGAGCCCCGGCGTCGGGCCATGTCCTGAACGTCAGCGGGGGGTCGGTCGGCTTCGGCGGCAGCTTCGGCGGCGGTGACACCAACATCGTCATGGGCGACCGACGCCGTGACAGGGGTGAGCGTCCGTGACCGTCCAGGAGCCACAGGCCGCGGTCCCGGCGGCACCGCCCGGCGGCGCCGGATCCACAACGGAGCCGGGCGACGCCGCCCCCGACGACACCAGGAAGGGCGGTGCCGAGGAGTCGGAGGAGCCCGACCAGGCACAGAACGCGTGGTCGGCGCGGCGCGACCTCTTCGACCACAGCCCACGCACCATGGACGTCAGCGGCGGCTCCGTCGACTTCGGCGGCAGCTTCGGCGGCGGCGACACGAGCGTGGCGAACCGCGCCCACGTCACCGGTGACGTCATCATGGGCAGCAAGACGGTCCACAACTGGACCTTTTCCGGGTTCTCCACCGCCGCCTCCGTCTCCGGCGAGATCCCGCAGACCACACTGGACCGGCTGGCCGACTCCTTCGTCGCCGACCCCACGGTGATCGGCGGCCTCGAGGACCGCCTGCGCCGCGAACGCGTCCTGGTGCTGTCCGGGGCCCGCTTCACCGGCCGCCGCACCACCGCCCTGATGCTGCTGCACCGGCTCGGTGTCGCCTCTGTGCACGCCCTGGACCGTGACACCGCACCAGGCGCTCTCGCCGAGAGATCCACCGGCACCGCCGCCGACACCCCGCGGCCCCGCGGGTACGTGGTGTGCGACCTCGTGACCCGCCGGGGTAACCCACTGCGCGAACCGCACCTGCTGGCCGCCCGGGACCGGCTCGCCGAGCAGGACGCCTACCTCGTGGTCACCGTCGGCCCCACTGCCGCACTGGAGGACGTGCAGCCCGTCCACTGGCAACCGCCCGCCGCCGAGGACGTACTCGCCGCGCACCTGCGCGCCCGCACCGACGAGGCGACGAAGGCACGCCTGCTCGGCCTGCCGGACGTCAAGGAGTTCCTGGGCCGCGGCCACCAACTGCGGGAGATCGCCGCGTACGCCCGGTTGCTCGTCCGGCACGCCGCAGGGGAGATCACCGAGGAGGCGGTCGCCCAGTTCTCCCTGGTGTCGCTGGAGAACCAGGTCCAGGAATGGTTCGAGGAGGACGAGCACACCGTCCACCTGCGGGACAAGGCGTTCCTCGTGGCGCTCGCCGCGTTCGACGGCGGCCCGTACGCGCTCACCGCCGAACTAGGGGATCTACTCTACCACTTCCTGCAGAAGACCGAGAACCCCTCCCGCGCCCCCGAGGTCCCCGTATTCGGCACGCACATCGGCAAACGCCTCCAGCTCGCCCGGGCCGAGCGGTACCAGGAGGACGAGAACACCGAGTGGGGGCCGGTCACCCAGACCAAGGCGGCGTTCCTCGACGAGCGGGTCTCGCTGGTCCTGCTGCGCGAGGTGTGGACCGGCCACCCCTCCGCACGGCCCGCGCTCGTCGAGTGGCTGCGCCGCCTCGCCGACGACGGGCGTCCTCTGGTCCGCACCCGTGCCGCGTCCACGGTCGCCGTCCTCGCCCGCACCGATCTGCCGTCCGCGATGGCCCTCGTGATCGAGCCGTGGGCACGGTCCAAGCGGTTCCGGCACCGGCTCGTCGCCGTCAACTCACTCGCGTTCGCCCATGCCGTCGGCACGCCCAACGTCCCGCGCATCCTCGGCGACTGGACCCGTCACGACGACCGGCGGCTGCGCTGGGTGGGGACGCGGGCGTACGCGCTGATCGGGCCGGAGCGGCCCGAGCAGGCCCTCACCGCACTGCGCGGCGCCGCCCGCCGCCTGTACACGGACACAGCGGCCCCGGACGACTTCGACCGGCAGATGGCCGAAGAGCTCGCCGAGGCCGTCGAACTGCTCCTGCTGTCGACCGCCGCCGCCGAGGTCCTCGCCGAACTGCGCGCCCACCTCGACGACGACCGGCCCGTGCGCGATCTGACCCTCGCCGGCTTCGTCAATGCGTGCCGCCGGACCGAGGACGACGAACGTCACGGCACCCCGCTCGTCCTCGACTGGTACACCCGTGCGAGCACCGAGGACCTGCCGTCTGCTCACGGCATCGCTCACCTGTGGCGCGAGGCGCTCGGCGACCCTCACACCACCCGGCACGCCCTCGCGGCCCTGCGCGACTGGGTCCTGATCTCCGACCGCTCGACCGCCGCCGAGTGGTCGCTCGCCGCACTGCTGCCGCAGCTCGTCACCACCCCGACCGAACACGCGCGCCTCAGCCATCTGCTGCGCACCATGCCGGGCGAGGACGGCAACCCCCCGCCCGACGTCGCCGCCCGGCTGCTCACCACCCTTCCGACCCACTGAACGGCGGCTCGCCCGTCCCCGAGGAAAGACACCCATCATGCCCGGCTTCCACCGCCCGCCCGAGTGGCAGCAGCCCGCGGACCGGCACACCCGGTTGATCGACCCGGTGCTCACCGTGCGGCAGCTGTCTCGTTTCGAGATGTCCCTCAAGCACGTGGTCCGCATCGACCACGCCCTCGTCTTCTCGACACCCAAGGGTGGATACGAGGCCTATCTGCCGCCCAAGCGCCCTACCCGCGGCGAGATCGCGGGGCGCCGCTACACCGCCGTGTACGAGGTGGACATGGGCGTGCACCCCTTCACCGACACGCTCCCCCTGCCGAGCGACAACGACGCGTTCGAGTTCACCGCCGAGGTGGACGTGTCCTGGCAGGTCCTCGACCCGGTCCGGTTCGTCGCGAGCGGCATCCGCGACGTCCCGGCGATGCTGCTCGGAGAGCTCCAGCGCGCTTCCCGGCCGGTGACGCGCCGCTTCACGATCGCCGACAGTGCGGCGGCCGAGCAGGAACTGCTGCGCGAGGTCACCGTTATGGGGCCGCTCGGTGCACCCGCAGGTCTCCAGGCCACCTGGACGCTGCGGTTACGCCGCGACCAGGCGAACGTCGAGCACCAGCAGCGCCTTCAGGCCATCGACCACTCCGCCGCCGAGCAGATCCGCGCGGCGCAGCAGGGCATGCAGGTCGACGCGGAGATGGACCACCGGTACCGGCAGCAGGACGCCCTCCAGCTCAACCGGGCCATGGAGTACGGCCGCAGAGAGCAGGAACTCGCCCTCCAGCACCAGCACTGGCAGCACGAGCGGGCGCTGCTCCAGGGGCAACAAGCGCTGGAACTGCAGCAACTCGAGGCGCAGAAGATCGAGTTCTACCAGTGGCATCTGGCGCAGGGCGGCGTGCACGCCTGGGCGTTGCACCTCGCCCAGCACCCCGAGGACTCGCGGCTCGTCATGGACAGCATGCGCGAGGACCAACTTCGCATGATCCAGGCGCAGATGGACCTCGTGAAGGAGCTGCTGAGTGGCGAGAACGCGGAGAAGTTCGAACTGGAGGGCCCCAAGCAGCTGGCCCTGCGCACAGTCAGCGACATCCTCAACCAACGCCTGCCGGGGGTCCCCCAGACCCCGCCCCTCCTTCCCTCACCGGAGGGCGTGGGGCACGACAGCGACCCCTCGGCTCCGCAGTGGCCGACGGCGCCGCCTGAAGCCGTCACTGCCGCCCCGACCGCACCGGAGACCAACGGCACCGGTGCCCCGACCCCGCCCACCGCAGCCGGTCCCGGCAGCCGGCAGCACCACGCGGGGCCGGGGACGCCCGCAGGAGCGGTGACCACCCCGGGCCGGCCGCCTTCAGCGCCCTACACGCCTCCGCAGGTTCCCTACCTGCCGCCACAGGGACCGCGCGCACACCCTCAGGCCCCGTACGCGCCACCGCCGAGGCCCCACGCACCGCCGCCGCCGGTTCCCGCAGCACCGTCCACCGCCTGGCAGCCGCCCCCCGGTTACGGCAGCACACCGAGCATGCCGCCTCAGCCGGCCCCCGGTTACGGCAGCACACCGAGCATGCCGCCTCAGCCCGCCCCCGCCTCGCACAGGCCGACGGAACCACAGGGAGGTCCCGCAGCCGCGAACACCCCGCAGGCCGACGAGCCCCCGCCGAGCGGTGACGGCTCCGAGGAGGACGCCGGTTCATGACGACGACCGACCCCGCCCCCAGCCCGGGCCCCGCCGCCACCGGCCCCGGCCGGATCCACCTGTGCGAACGCCTGCTCACCGATCAGCGGGCCGAGATCGCCCGCGCCGACAGCAAGGCCGCCGTCCTCGTCGCCGCGCTCGGCATGACCGCGGGCGTTTACAGCGGCCTGCTCGCCGGACGCGGCTGGACCCCGGAGACCCTCTCCGCTCAGGGTGCCCTGACGTGGTGGGCCGGGGTCCTCTCCCTCGTCCTCTCCCTGCTCGCGCTGCTCCTTGCCGTCCTGCCCCGCTACCGGACGGGTTCCTGGACGCAGGGCCAGCCCCTGACGTACTTCGGCGACATCCAACGGGCCGCCAGTACCGGTCACCTGGACACCGCACTGGCCGCCACCGAAGCCGACCCCGTGACCGGTTTGGTCGCGGCCCTCACCGACACGAGCCGCATCGCCTGGCGCAAGCACCAGTGGATCCGCACCGGCCTGATCGCCTTCTGCGCCGGCACGCTCCTGCTGCCCGCCTCCCTGCTCATCGGCTGACCTGCCACGGGTCGGTCACGCTCACGCACTACGAAGGAACCGCCATGACCCAGTCCCCGCCGACACCGCCGGAATACCCGGAGCCGGTCGCCCGAACCACTCCGCCACCCTTTGTCCCACCGGACAATCCGCAGGTACCGCCGCCGTACCCGCAGTCCTCGGCACCCCCGCCCTACCCCGACCCCACGGCCCAGACACCCCCGCCCTACCCTCAGCCCCCGCTCCTGTATCCCGGGGACCAGGCCCAGCACACACCACCGCCATCGGCGGCCGCACCCACCGCCGAGGACATCACCCACCCCCATCACATGGACACCGACCGCGTCGGCCGGGTCCACATCTCCGCCCACCAGCGCCGCACCGACGCCACCGCCGTCGGCAACCTGCTGCTCTACCTGCCGCACTTCCTGTGCAGCCTGCTCGTCGTCGGCCTCGCCTCCCTCGTCTTCGGCGACCTTGGCTTCCTCGTGGTCATCGCCTGGCTCGCCAGCGGCGCACTCGTGTTCCACCGCCCCACCGAAAGCGCCCTCGCGCGCCATCTGCTCCGCCTGCGCTACCCCACTCCGCAAGAACGGGCCAAACTCGAACCGGTCTGGCGCGAGGTGACCGCCCGTGCAGGCATCGAAGGCCGGAACTACGAGCTCTGGGTGGAGGACAGCGACAGCCTCAACGCGGTCGCCGCAGCCGGCCACATCGTCGGCGTCACCCGCTTCGCGCTGAACCGGCTCCCCAACGGCGAACTGGCCGCCGTCATGGCTCATGAGCTGGGTCACCACGTCGGCGGCCACGCCTGGTCCTCGCTGCTCGGTTACTGGTACGCGCTCCCCGGCCGGATCGCCTGGCGCGCACTGCGTGTGGTGACCGCGGTGCTGTTCCGTGTTTCGCGCGTCTTCTCCTGCTTCGGCGTGATCTTCTTCGGCGTGTTCGCGATCGGTGTCGCCCTGGCCACGATCAGCACGCTGTACGGGCTGCCGCTGCTGCTTCTGCTGATGCCGTACGCCCTTGCCGCCGTCGGCCGCCGCGCCGAACTGCGCGCTGACCGGCACGCCGCCGCCCTCGGCTTCGCCCCGATGCTGGCGGCCGTACTGGAGAAGCTGCACCAGCAGGAACAGCAGCAGGCCGCCGCGGCCGTCGGGGGGATGCCCCTCACCGAGAGCCCGGTCAACAAGCTGCTGGCGTCACACCCGGACCACTACACGCGCCTGCATCACCTGCAGCCGTATCTCCAGTCCCAGCGCTGATCCCCGCGGGTCACGGCGAGCCGGCCAGTACCGCGGCCAGCCCGATCAGGCCCAGGAAAACGGCCCAGCCCGCCACCGAGAGCCAGCCCAGGATCAGGCCTGTCAGCGCGAAGCCGTCGCCGCCCTCTCCGGTGCGGCGGATCTCGGACTGCGCCATGTGGCCCAGGATCACCGCGGGCAGGCCGGTGAGGCCGCCGGTGGCCACGCCGAGTATCCCGCAGACCATCGAGGCGATCGCCTTGCCGTTCGTCCTCGGCTGGGGGGCCGCCAGGAACGTCCGCGGCACGGGCCCCGCCATCGCCAGGGAGTGCGGCAGCGGCCCCTGCGGCAGGTCGGCGACCAGCACGGCCAGCTCGGCGACCGTACGGGCCGCGTACGCCCGGGCGACGCGCTTCTCGAACTCCGGGTGGTCCAGCCGCCCCTCCCCGTACCCGGCGCGGAGCACGTCTACGGCGCGCTCCCGGTCGGCGTGCGACGCCAGCATCGGCGGCGTCTGCGGCCCCTGCGCCGGGCCGCCCTGCCACGGTGTCGGGAACGACACGGCTGCCTCCCGGGCTCGGTGAACGGTCTCCACGGACCTGAAACGACCCATGACCACGGTACGGTTCCGGCCACCCGGGCGAAACCGTCCGTTCGTGACGGCTCCGTCACGGGATGCGGACACACCGGCGCGGGAGACCGGACGCAGAACACACCGGGAAACGCCGAGGGGCGGCCACCCCGTACGGAGTGACCGCCCCTCGGTTCGGGCGACTCGCTTACTGGTTGTACGGACCGTAGTCGTAGTCCTCCAGCGGAACGGCCTGGCCGGAGCCCGTGCCGAACGGCGAGTAGTCGATGTCGTCGTAGCCGACGGCCGAGTACATCGCGGCCTTGGCCTCCTCGGTCGGCTCGACCCGGATGTTGCGGTAGCGGGACAGGCCCGTACCGGCCGGGATGAGCTTACCGATGATGACGTTCTCCTTGAGGCCGATCAGGCTGTCGGACTTGGCGTTGATCGCCGCGTCCGTCAGGACCCTGGTCGTCTCCTGGAAGGACGCCGCCGACAGCCAGGACTCCGTGGCCAGCGAGGCCTTGGTGATACCCATGAGCTGCGGACGACCGGAGGCCGGGTGACCGCCCTCCTGGACCACACGACGGTTCTCGGTCTCGAACTTCGAGCGCTCGACCAGCTCGCCGGGCAGCAGCTCGGCGTCGCCGGACTCGATGATCGTCACGCGGCGCAGCATCTGCCGGATGATGATCTCGATGTGCTTGTCGTGGATCGACACACCCTGCGAGTTGTAGACCTTCTGGACCTCGCCGACCAGGTGGACCTGGACGGCACGCTGACCCAGGATGCGCAGCACGTCGTGCGGGTTGGTGGCACCCGCGGTGAGCTTCTGGCCCACCTCGACGTGGTCGCCCTCGCTGACCTCGACGCGCGCACGCTTCGAGATCGGGTAGGCGGTCTCGTCCGAGCCGTCGTCCGGCGTGATGACGATCTTCTTCGTCTTCTCGGTCTCCTCGATCCGCACGCGGCCGGCGGCCTCGGAGATCGGGGCGACACCCTTCGGGGTCCGGGCCTCGAAGAGCTCGACGACACGCGGCAGACCCTGGGTGATGTCGTCACCGGCCACACCACCGGTGTGGAAGGTACGCATCGTCAGCTGGGTACCGGGCTCACCGATGGACTGGGCGGCGATGATGCCGACCGCCTCACCGATGTCGACCAGCTTGCCGGTGGCCAGCGAACGGCCGTAGCACATCGCGCAGGTGCCGACGGCGGACTCGCAGGTCAGGACCGAGCGGGTCTTGACCTCCTCGACGCCGCGGGACACGAGCTCCTCGATGAGCACGTCGCCCAGGTCGGTGCCGGCCGGGGCGAGCACCTGCCCGTCGACCACGATGTCCTCGGCGAGGCAGCGCGCGTACACGGACGTCTCGACGTCGCCTTCCTTGAGCAGCACGCCGTCCGCGCCCCGGCTCGCGATCTTGAGACGCAGACCGCGGTCGGTGCCGCAGTCCTCCTCGCGGATGATGACGTCCTGGGAGACGTCGACCAGACGACGGGTGAGGTAACCCGAGTCGGCGGTACGCAGAGCGGTGTCCGCCAGACCCTTACGGGCACCGTGCGTGGAGATGAAGTACTCCAGCACGGACAGACCCTCACGGAACGACGCCTTGATCGGACGCGGGATCGTCTCGTTCTTCGCGTTCGACACCAGACCACGCATACCGGCGATCTGACGCATCTGCATCATGTTGCCTCGTGCACCCGAGTTCACCATCATGAAGATCGGGTTGGTCTTCGGGAAGTTGTCGTTCATCGCCTCGGCGACCTCGTTGGTCGCCTTGGTCCAGATCGCGATGAGCTCCTGCGTGCGCTCGTCCTTGGTGATCAGACCGCGCTCGTACTGCTTCTGGACCTTCTCGTCCTGCGCCTCGTATCCGCGGACGATCTCCTTCTTCGCCTCGGGGACGACGACGTCGGAGATGGCGACGGTGACGCCGGAACGGGTGGCCCAGTAGAAGCCGGCCGCCTTCAGGTTGTCGAGCGTCGCCGCCACGATGACCTTCGGGTAGCGCTCGGCGAGGTCGTTGACGATCTCGGAGAGCTGCTTCTTGCCGACCTCGTAGTCGACGAACGGGTAGTCCTCGGGCAGCAGCTCGTTGAAGAGCGCGCGGCCCAGCGTGGTGTTCAGCCGGAAGCTGTCACCCTGCTGCCACTCGGGCTCACCCTCCTCGCGCGCCGGCGGGGTCCACCCGCGCGGCGGGATGGTGCCGACCGGGAAGCGGACGTCGATCTTCGACTGGAGCGACAGCTCGCCCGCGTCGAAGGCCATGATCGCCTCGGCGACGGAGGCGAAGGAACGGCCCTCGCCCTTGACGTCGCGGCCCTCGGCGTCGGTGGTGAGGAAGAACAGACCGAGGACCATGTCCTGGGTCGGCATCGTCACCGGACGGCCGTCGGCCGGCTTGAGGATGTTGTTCGAGGACAGCATCAGGATGCGGGCCTCGGCCTGCGCCTCCGCGGACAGCGGCAGGTGCACGGCCATCTGGTCACCGTCGAAGTCCGCGTTGAACGCGGTGCACACGAGCGGGTGGATCTGGATGGCCTTGCCCTCGACCAGCTGCGGCTCGAAGGCCTGGATGCCGAGGCGGTGCAGCGTGGGCGCGCGGTTCAGCAGGACCGGGTGCTCCGCGATGACCTCTTCCAGCACGTCGTACACGACCGTGCGGCCGCGCTCGACCATGCGCTTGGCGCTCTTGATGTTCTGCGCGTGGTTCAGGTCGACCAGGCGCTTCATCACGAACGGCTTGAACAGCTCCAGCGCCATCGCCTTCGGCAGACCGCACTGGTGCAGCTTGAGCTGCGGACCGACGACGATCACGGAACGCGCGGAGTAGTCGACGCGCTTGCCGAGCAGGTTCTGACGGAAGCGGCCCTGCTTGCCCTTGAGCATGTCGGACAGCGACTTCAGCGGACGGTTGCCGGGGCCCGTGACCGGGCGACCACGACGGCCGTTGTCGAAGAGCGCGTCGACGGCCTCCTGGAGCATGCGCTTCTCGTTGTTCACGATGATCTCGGGCGCGCCGAGGTCGAGAAGCCGCTTCAGGCGGTTGTTGCGGTTGATCACACGGCGGTACAGGTCGTTCAGGTCGGAGGTCGCGAAGCGGCCACCGTCCAGCTGCACCATCGGACGCAGGTCCGGCGGGATGACCGGCACGCAGTCCAGCACCATGCCCTTGGGGCTGTTGGAGGTCTGCAGGAACGCGGAGACGACCTTCAGCCGCTTCAGGGCACGGGTCTTCTTCTGACCCTTGCCGGTGCGGATGATCTCGCGGAGCTTCTCGGCCTCCTCCTCGAGGTCGAAGGACTCCAGGCGCTTCTGCAGCGCCGCGGCACCCATCGAGCCGTCGAAGTACGTGCCGAAGCGGTCGCGCAGCTCGCGGTAGAGCAGCTCGTCGCCCTCGAGGTCCTGGACCTTGAGGTTCTTGAACCGGTTCCACACCTCGTCGAGGCGGTCGATCTCGCGCTGCGCACGGTCGCGCAGCTGCTTCATCTCGCGCTCGGCACCCTCGCGCACCTTGCGGCGCACGTCGGCCTTGGCGCCCTCGGCCTCGAGCTCGGCCAGGTCGGACTCGAGCTTCTTGGCGCGGGCCTCGAGGTCGGCGTCGCGGCGGTTCTCGACCTGCTGACGCTCGACGGAGACGTGGGCCTCCAGCGAGGGCAGGTCGCGGGTGCGGCGCTCCTCGTCGACGTACGTGATCATGTACGCCGCGAAGTAGATGACCTTCTCCAGGTCCTTCGGAGCGAGGTCGAGCAGGTACCCGAGGCGCGACGGGACGCCCTTGAAGTACCAGATGTGCGTGACGGGCGCGGCGAGCTCGATGTGGCCCATCCGCTCACGGCGCACCTTGGCGCGCGTGACCTCGACGCCACAGCGCTCACAGATGATGCCCTTGAAGCGGACGCGCTTGTACTTGCCGCAGTAGCACTCCCAGTCCCGGGTCGGACCGAAGATCTTCTCGCAGAAGAGCCCGTCCTTTTCCGGCTTGAGGGTGCGGTAGTTGATGGTCTCGGGCTTCTTGACCTCACCGTGGCTCCACTGACGGATGTCGTCAGCGGTGGCCAGGCCGATCCGGAGCTCGTCGAAGAAGTTGACGTCGAGCACTATGCGTCAATCCCTCTCAGGGTCGTAAGTCTTTGGGTCTGATACGGGGGTCCTGGGGCCGGCGGACCTTGGTGGTTCAAGGTCCGCCGGACTCCCGTCAGACCTCTTCGACGCTGCTCGGCTCGCGCCGGGACAGGTCGATGCCGAGCTCCTCCGCAGCGCGGAAGACGTCCTCGTCGGTGTCACGCATCTCGATGGACATACCGTCGCTGGACAGCACCTCCACGTTCAGGCAGAGCGACTGCATCTCCTTGATGAGCACCTTGAAGGACTCGGGGATGCCGGGCTCGGGGATGTTCTCGCCCTTGACGATGGCCTCGTAGACCTTCACGCGGCCGGTGACGTCGTCGGACTTGATGGTCAGCAGCTCCTGGAGCGCGTAGGCGGCGCCGTACGCCTCGAGCGCCCACACCTCCATCTCACCGAACCGCTGGCCACCGAACTGGGCCTTACCACCCAGCGGCTGCTGGGTGATCATCGAGTACGGGCCGGTCGAGCGGGCGTGCAGCTTGTCGTCGACCAGGTGGTGCAGCTTCAGGATGTACATGTAGCCGACCGAGATCGGGTCCGGGAACGGCTCACCCGAACGGCCGTCGAACAGCCGCGCCTTGCCGGACGGGAGGACCATGCGGTCGCCGTCGCGGTTCGGGATGGTGTGCTCGAGCAGACCGGCGAGCTCGTCCTCGCGGGCACCGTCGAAGACCGGGGTGGCCACGTTGGTGCGCGGCTCGACCTGGTCGGCGCCGATGGCCTGGAGACGCTGGGCCCACTCGTCCGCGAGGCCGGAGACGTCCCAGCCCTGGCTGGCGAGCCAGCCGAGGTGGATCTCCAGGACCTGTCCCGGGTTCATTCGGGACGGCACACCCAGCGGGTTCAGGATGATGTCGACCGGGGTGCCGTCCTCCAGGAACGGCATGTCCTCGATCGGCAGGATCTTGGAGATGACACCCTTGTTGCCGTGGCGGCCGGCGAGCTTGTCACCGTCGGTGATCTTGCGCTTCTGCGCGACGTAGACGCGCACCAGCTGGTTCACACCGGGGGGAAGCTCGTCGCCCTCCTCGCGGTCGAAGACGCGGACGCCGATGACCTTGCCGGTCTCGCCGTGCGGCACCTTCAGCGAGGTGTCACGGACCTCACGGGCCTTCTCACCGAAGATCGCGCGCAGCAGGCGCTCCTCGGGCGTCAGCTCGGTCTCACCCTTGGGCGTGACCTTGCCGACGAGGATGTCACCGGCGATGACCTCGGCACCGATGCGGATGATGCCGCGCTCGTCGAGGTCGGCGAGGACCTCCTCGGAGACGTTCGGGATGTCCCGGGTGATCTCCTCGGGGCCGAGCTTGGTGTCACGGGCGTCGACCTCGTGCTCCTCGATGTGGATCGAGGAGAGGACGTCGTCCTGCACGAGGCGCTGCGACAGGATGATCGCGTCCTCGTAGTTGTGACCCTCCCACGGCATGAACGCGACCAGCAGGTTCTTGCCGAGCGCCATCTCGCCGTTCTGGGTGGCCGGACCGTCGGCGAGGACCTGGCCCTCGATGACGCGGTCGCCCTCGTTGACGATGACCTTCTGGTTGACCGAGGTGCCCTGGTTGGAGCGGGCGAACTTGGCCAGGCGGTACGTGATGTACGTGCCGTCGTCGTTGGCCGTGGTGATGTAGTCCGCGGAGACCTCCTGGACCACACCCGCCTTCTCGGCCTTGACCACGTCGCCGGCGTCGACGGCGGAGCGGTACTCCATGCCGGTGCCGACGAGCGGGGACTCGGACTTAATCAGCGGCACGGCCTGACGCATCATGTTCGCGCCCATGAGGGCACGGTTGGCGTCGTCGTGCTCGAGGAAGGGGATCATGGCGGTCGCGACCGACACCATCTGGCGCGGCGAGACGTCCATGTAGTCCACGTCCTCGGGGCCGACGTAGTCGACCTCGCCGCCCTTGCGGCGGACCAGCACGCGGGCCTCGGCGAACCGCAGGTCGTCGGTGAGCGGCGCGTTGGCCTGCGCGATGACGAAGCGGTCCTCCTCGTCGGCGGTGAGGTAGTCGACGGTGTCGGTGACCTGGCCGTCGATGACCTTGCGGTACGGGGTCTCGACGAAACCGAACGCGTTGACCCGGCCGTAGGTGGCGAGCGAGCCGATCAGACCGATGTTCGGGCCTTCGGGCGTCTCGATCGGGCACATGCGGCCGTAGTGCGAGGGGTGCACGTCACGGACCTCGAAGCCGGCCCGCTCACGGGAGAGACCACCCGGACCCAGCGCCGACAGACGACGCTTGTGGGTGAGACCCGACAGCGGGTTGTTCTGGTCCATGAACTGCGACAGCTGGCTGGTGCCGAAGAACTCCTTGATGGAGGCGACGACCGGCCGGATGTTGATCAGGGTCTGCGGCGTGATCGCCTCGACGTCCTGGGTCGTCATCCGCTCACGGACGACACGCTCCATACGGGCCAGACCCGTGCGGACCTGGTTCTGGATGAGCTCGCCGACGCTGCGCAGGCGGCGGTTGCCGAAGTGGTCGATGTCGTCGGTCTCGACGACGACCGGCTGGCCGTTGTCGCCGACCGTCTCGGTCTCACCGGCGTGCAGCTTCACCAGGTACTTGATCGTCGCGATGATGTCCTCGACGGTCAGGATGCCCGCGTCCAGCGGGGTGTCCGTACCCAGCTTCTTGTTGACCTTGTAGCGGCCGACCTTGGCGAGGTCGTAGCGCTTGGGGTTGAAGTAGAGGTTCTCGAGCAGCGTCTGCGCGGCCTCGCGCGTGGGGGGCTCGCCCGGACGCAGCTTGCGGTAGATGTCGAGCAGCGCGTCGTCCTGGCCCTGGGTGTGGTCCTTCTCCAGGGTGGCGCGCATGGACTCGTACTCGCCGAACTCCTCGAGGATCTGCTCGGTGGTCCAGCCGAGGGCCTTCAGAAGGACGGTGACGGACTGCTTGCGCTTGCGGTCGATGCGGACGCCGACCATGTCGCGCTTGTCGATCTCCATCTCCAGCCAGGCGCCCCGGGACGGGATGATCTTGGCGGAGAAGATGTCCTTGTCGGACGTCTTGTCGATGGAGGAGTCGAAGTAGACACCCGGCGAACGGACCAGCTGCGACACGACGACACGCTCGGTGCCGTTGATGACGAAGGTGCCCTTGTTCGTCATGAGCGGGAAGTCGCCCATGAAGACCGTCTGGGACTTGATCTCGCCGGTCTCGTTGTTCGTGAACTCGGCGGTGACGAAGAGCGGGGCCGCGTACGTGAAGTCGCGCTCCTTGCACTCGTCGATGGAGTTCTTCGGCGGCTCGAAGCGGTGGTCGCGGAAGGTCAGCGACATCGACCCGGAGAAGTCCTCGATCGGGGAGATCTCCTCGAAGATCTCCTCCAGACCGGACTTGGTGGGGACGTCCTGACCGTTCTCGAGAGCCTCCTCGACGCGAGCCTTCCACGCGTCGTTGCCGAGCAGCCAGTCGAAGCTCTCGGTCTGCAGCGCGAGAAGGTTCGGAACCTCGAGGGGCTCCTTGATCTTTGCAAAGGAGATGCGCAGCGGGGCGGTGCTGGCAGCGTTGTTCGTATTCGCGGTCGAGGCGTTGCGCGAGGCGGCCAAGAGGGGGTCCTTCCGAGGGCTCGGACTCACTACGCGCGTACCGGCCCCCCACTGTGCACAACGACAGAATCCCAGGTCAGAGATGGTCGGTCATGTGTGCTCGAGCGAGGGCATGCCCCTGGTGACGGGCAGGGGACAGCTAACAGGCAGCGCAAAGGGTCAGTGTAGCCAGTTGGCACACTGATGTCCAGTGCGGGTTTTCGAGACCAGTGGAGGCCCTCGTTGTTCTCAACTCCTGCGACAAGGCGCTGCCCTCAACGCACGTTGATACTGCCCTCTTTGCCGTCGATCCATGCCTCGGATTCGGATCCTTGTGACGACGCGTCCTGAGAATTGCGCGCTGCGTGCGGTTCGTCAAGGCCCCCCTTGCCCGAACCACCTGCCACCAGGCGATCCTTCGCGGCCCTCGGAGGCACTACGAAGATCACCATACCCCCCGCCGTCCCGGGTGCAAGGCAGCCGCCGCCGGACCCCTCGATACGCCAAGGAGCGACCACCCGGATGGATGATCGCTCCTGGACGCTTGCGCGTTACACGCCCGTCGGGACGTGCGGTGGATCCTGGCGGACCCGGAAGGTCTTACTTGACCTCGACGGAGGCACCGGCGCCCTTGAGGGCCTCGGCGGCCTTGTCGGCCTGCTCCTTGTTGACCTTCTCGAGGACCGGCTTCGGGGTGCCGTCGACCAGGTCCTTGGCCTCCTTGAGGCCCAGGGAGGTGAGCTCGCGCACAACCTTGATGACCTGGATCTTCTTCTCGCCGGCGCCGGTGAGGACGACGTCGAACTCGTCCTTCTCCTCGGCGGCCTCGGCGGCCGGGGCACCCGGGACGCCGGCGGCGGCCATGGCGACCGGGGCGGCGGCGGTGACGTCGAACTTCTCCTCGAAGGCCTTCACGAACTCGGAGAGCTCGATGAGGGTCATCTCCTCGAACTGGGCGAGCAGGTCTTCCTGGCTGAGCTTCGCCATGATGGCGGTCCTTCCACTAAATCGGCAGGTGCCGGATGTACTGGGTGCGGCGGGCGTACGTCGGGCCCGCATCGACCCTCACCTCACGCGGCGAGGATCGGAAAGCGAGCCGAATTACTCGGCACCGCCCTGCTCTGCCTGCTTGGCACGAAGCGCGTCGACGGTGCGGACGAGCTTCGAGGGAAGCGCCTGGAAGAGCGCGGCAGCCTGAGACTGCTTGCCCTTCATGGCGCCCGCCAGCTTGGCGAGCAGAACCTCGCGGGACTCGAGGTCCGCAAGCTTCTTGATCTCGTCGGCGGACAGCGCCTTGCCGTCAAGGACACCGCCCTTGATGACGAGATTCGGGTTGTCCTTGGCGAAGTCACGAAGACCCTTCGCCGACTCCACCGGGTCACCGGTGATGAAGGCGACAGCCGTCGGACCAGTGAACTGGTCGTCCAGCGTCGTGATCCCGGCCTCGTTGGCCGCAATCTTGGTCAGCGTGTTCTTCACCACGGCGTACTGGGCGTTCTCACCGAGCGAACGGCGCAGCTGCTTGAGCTGGGCCACGGTGAGACCGCGGTACTCGGTCAGCACGGCGGCGTTCGAGTTGCGGAACTGATCCGTCAGCTCGGCAACCGCGGCAGCCTTGTCGGGCCTCGCCATAGAGCCTCGGCCTCCTTCCGGGTGATTCGGACCGCGCGGACCCGAAGGAGGACTGGGGAAAACGAAACGCCCCGGGCACAGGCGCACGGGGCGTAGCTCGACCGGATCATGCGCATACGCGTGGCATGCGGACTCCGGGAACTCTTCCACTGTCACCTGCGCGGGTCGTCCGCAGTTCAGCGGATCCTTCGGCCACCGCACCCTCTCGCGAGCGCACGGCAACGACCAGCGGTCTTTGGCTTCTGTAGGAGAGTACGGGAACGAATCGCCGCGAAGCAAATCCGCCCCCGGGACGGGCCGACGGGGATCAGCTCTCCTCGAGACCCTGCATCATCTCGGCCAGGTCCACGGTGTCCGCGGCGGGCGGCGCCTCGACGGTGACCGGCTTGTTCACGTCGAGGAACTTGATGGTCATGTCGAGCGGGCCCTTGTCGGCATCGCCGCGCATCCGGAACTGCTTGGTGTGGTCCTCGCCGTCGATCCACATGTCCATGGTGAGCGTCTCGACGCCCATCTTCTCGTACTGCTCGATGCTCTTCTCGGCGCGCTTCTGCGCCGCCGCGTCCTTCTCCTTGAGGGACTTGCGCAGGTCGTCGAGGGTGAGGGTGCCCGAGTAGTGGGTGGTCTCGACGCCGTCGACCTTCTCGGTGCCGACCTTCTTCACATCCTTGGCGCCGGTGAGGAAGGTGGACTCGGTGGCCGGGTTCTGCTCGGCCTGGCTGGCGGCGCCGAGCTCGTTGAGGTCCTTGTCGGCGCCCATGGCCGACAGGTCGAACTTCATCCAGCTCTTGCCGTCCATCTCCTTGGCCATCTCGGCGCCGCCGCCCATGTACATGGCCTTGTCGACGAGACGGATCTCGACCTTGCCGTCGGGACCCTGATCGGGCACCGATACCTTCATGCTCATGGCGACGTCGGGCTTGACCCGCATGGAGGCCTCGGCCTCGACGCGGCCGTCCTCGGGCACCTTGCCGGTCATGGTGTAGCGGAAGGACGTGATGTCATCGGCGTTCTTCGCCGCCTTGGCCACGGCGGCCGCCGGCGTCATCTCGGGCGACTCGCCCTTGTCGTCGCCCTTGGAGCATCCGACCGCACCCGCGGCGAGCAGGAGCGCGGCAAGTCCGGCGGCAGGTACGGCAGTTCGCATGGAATCCCCCCATGTCATCGGTTCCCCCCGAGGAACCTCGGCTGACTCTCAGCAAGGTCTGTGAGCCTATCCCAGGGAGATGACAGTGCCCTGCGAATTCTTCTGGGGCAGACGGTGCCCAAGTGGCGGAAAGGGGTGGGTGCGAGAGAGATGACGGGCACTCAGGAAAGCTGCCCGTCCACCAGCTCGGTGAAGTCCTGGGTGTCACCGGCCGGGGGCGCCTGGGTGGACACCCCGACGCCGTAGTCGTCGTAGTGGGCGGTCTGGGTCAGCCGGCCCGTCGCCGTGTCGGCCCTCTCGACCTTCTTGACCAGCAGGTCCCGGTCGTCGACCCAGAGGTCCACGGTCTGGATGGTGACTCCGGCCCGGGTGAGCTGTTCCTTCAGTTCGGCCAGCCGGCTCTCGCTGAGTCCGGAGTCACGGGGGGCCAGCCCGGCGACGTCCACCGTGCCCGCGTAGTGCGTGGTGCGCCTGCCCCGTATCCGCTCCTCGCCGACCTTTCGCACATCGCCCGAGGCCAGGAGCAGCTTCACCGACTGGTGGGGCGTGGTGCTGCGCATGTGGTCCGCCAGATGGGCGGCGGAGCCCCCCGCGAGGTCCTTCAGGTCCTCGTATCCGTAACGGATCCAGTGCCTGCCGCCGGCCCGCGCAGCGAACCGGTCGCCCATCCGCGCGTAGTAGGCGTCGGGCAGATAGCGCGCCTCCATGGAGGCGCTGCCGAGCCGGCGCACGGTGTCGGCCAGGGTGCCGCCGGTGTACGTGATGGTCAGCGTGCCGGTGAGGCCGTCGCCCCAGGCGAGGGTGCCGTCGGCCGTCATGGACATCATCGAGCCCAGGGTCGTGGCCGACTCGACGCGCACCGAGTCGGCGCCGTCGGTGGAGCGCTCGGCGGTGCGCAGGGCCGCCACGGACGCGGCGTGCGAGGCGGCCGCACGGCGCGCCGTGCGGTCCGTCCCGTCCGGCTCGTCGGAGGAGGTGGTGCAGGCGGGAAGCGTGGTCAGCGCGGTCGCCGCCGCGAGGGCGAGCCACAGGCGCCGCACGGTCGTGCTCTTGGTCGGTCCCACCCTGCGCCCCCGGTTCTCCCCCGTACGTCTCCCCCTGCCCGCACGTTAGCGCAGGCCACCGGCGGTCGTACCGGGAAAGGGGAACGGGCCCCGCACCTTGCCAGGTGCGGGGCCCGTGACCGGCTGGGTGAGCCTGAAGGCTCAGACCGCGGCCGGGTCCTCCTCGACGAGGAGGTTGCGGGTGCGGTTCGGGTCGACCGGAACGCCGGGGCCGATCGTGGTGGTGATGGCGGCCTTCTTGATGTAACGACCCTTGGCGGCGGACGGCTTCAGACGGAGGATCTCCTCCAGGGCCGCGCCGTAGTTCTCCACCAGCTTGGTGTCGTCGAACGACGTCTTGCCGATGATGAAGTGCAGGTTCGCGTGCTTGTCGACACGGAACTCGATCTTGCCGCCCTTGATGTCGGTGACGGCCTTGGCGACGTCGGGGGTCACGGTGCCGGTCTTCGGGTTCGGCATCAGACCACGGGGACCCAGCACGCGGCCGAGGCGGCCGACCTTGCCCATGAGGTCCGGGGTGGCGACGACGGCGTCGAAGTCCAGACGGCCCTTCGACACCTCGTCGATCAGCTCGTCGGCGCCGACGATGTCGGCGCCCGCGGCACGCGCGGCCTCGGCACGGTCACCGGTCGCGAAGACCAGGACCCGGGCGGTCTTACCGGTGCCGTGCGGGAGGTTCACGGTGCCACGGACCATCTGGTCGGCCTTGCGCGGGTCGACACCCAGGCGGAAGGCGACCTCGACGGTGCCGTCGAACTTGGTCGTGGAGGTCTCCTTGGCGAGACGGACGGCCTCGAGCGGGGCGTACAGCTTCTCCCGGTCGATCTTGGCGTCCGCAGCGCGGAGAGACTTGCTGCGCTTGCTCACTTAAAGCTCCTGTGGGTTCTTAGGAGTCGTGGTGCGGGCCGAGCAGGCCCTCCCACTTCTGCTGGTGACGGGGGTGGAGGTCAGCCCTCGACCGTGATGCCCATGGAACGGGCGGTGCCGGCGATGATCTTCGACGCGGCGTCCAGGTCGTTGGCGTTGAGGTCGGGCATCTTCGTGGTGGCGATCTCGCGGACCTGGGCAGCGGTGATCTTCGCGACCTTGGTCTTGTGCGGCTCGCCGGAGCCCTTCTCCACACCCGCGGCCTTGAGGATCATCTTGGCGGCCGGCGGGGTCTTGGTGATGAAGGTGAAGGAACGGTCCTCGTAGACCGTGATCTCCACCGGGATGACCCAACCGCGCTGCGACTCGGTCGCGGCGTTGTAGGCCTTGCAGAACTCCATGATGTTCACGCCGTGCTGACCCAGCGCGGGGCCGACCGGCGGGGCCGGGTTGGCGGCACCGGCCTGGATCTGGAGCTTGATGAGCCCCGTGACCTTCTTCTTCTTGGGAGGCATGGCTCTCCGGGTCCTTTCGATTCGGGTCCTGCCCGCGCGACGGGGACCAACCCGGACGCAGGCATACCGCACAACGATAACGGGTATAGATGCGCGGCCAAAAACCGAGCAGGTCAGGCGGACGCTCTCGTGTCCGCCCGACCTGCTCGGAAGCGTTGGGTCCAGAAACTGGGCCGGAAGGTCAGTTCTTCTGGATCTGGTCGAAGGAGAGCTCGACCGGCGTCTCGCGGCCGAAGATCTCCACCAGGCCCTTGACCTTCTTGGAGTCGGGGTTGATCTCGTTGATGGTCGCCTGGAGGGTGGCGAACGGGCCGTCGGTGACGGTGACCGAGTCGCCGACCTCGAAGTCGAGCACCTGGACCTCGACCTTGCGCTGCGGCGCCGGCTTGCCCTCGGCCTCGGCGGCCTCGCGGGCGGCCTTCTCCTCGGCCTCCGGGGCGAGCATCTTGACGATCTCGTCCAGGGTCAGCGGGTACGGGTCGTAGGCGTTGCCCACGAAGCCGGTGACGCCCGGCGTGTTGCGGACGACACCCCAGGACTCGTTCGTGAGGTCCATGCGGACCAGGACGTAGCCCGGGAGCTTGTTCTGCTTGATCGTCTTGCGGTCGCCGTTCTTGATCTGGACGACCTCTTCCTGCGGCACCTCGGCCTGGAAGATGTAGTCCTCGACGTTCAGCGAGACGGCGCGCTGCTCCAGGTTGGTCTTCACCCGGTTCTCGTAGCCCGCGTACGTGTGGATGACGTACCACTCGCCGGGCAGCGTCCGCAGTTCCTCGCGGAGCTTCTCGACGGGGTCGCGGTCGTCCTCGGGCTCCTCGGCCTCTTCGGCGCTCTCTTCCCGCGCCTCGACGGCCTCGTCGTCCGCGACGGCCTCGTCGTCCGCGACGGCCTCGTCGTCCGCGACGGCCTCGTCGTCCGCGACGGCCTCGTCGTCCGCGACGGCTTCGGCAGCCTCGACCTCGAGGGCCTCGGTGTCCTCGCGGTCCGCGCCCTCGACGGCGTCGAGCTCGTCCTCGACGGACTCGGCCCCTTCGCCGCGAGGCTCAACGGCGTCGTTCACGTTCGGGTCAGACACGGTGGCTGCTTCTTCCTGGATACATAGGGGTGGAACATGCGAAAAGGAGCGCCGGGTACCTCGGCGCTCTTCGCTTGCGGATCAGCCGAAGACGTACTTGGCGGCGTGGCTGAGCCCATAGTCAATCACAGTGATCATGCCGATCATGACGAGCACGAAGATGATCACGGCGGTGGTGTACGACGTCAGCTGGTTCCGGGTCGGCCAGACGACCTTGCGGAGCTCCGCGACGATCTGGCGGTAGAAGAGCGCGAGGCGCTTCAGCGGGCCCTTCTTGGCGCGCTTGCCGCCCTTCCGGGTCTTCTTGGAGTCCGGCGCTTCGTCCTGGGCATCAGGCATGTCGATGGAGCCCACGGCGTCCGTCACTCGTCCTCACCTGATTCCGGGTCGTGGCCGTGCCGCGCCCGGTCTGAGCCGCACGGCGGTGCAGTGCTGTACGTACATGCGCACACATCCTGGCGAAGGAGTGTGTAGCAGGGCCGGAGGGACTTGAACCCCCAACCGCTGGTTTTGGAGACCAGTGCTCTACCAATTGAGCTACGACCCTTTGTCCGTCCCCCAACGTACCGCATACAGCCGGATGCTTGGTGTGCACCGGATGCGTGCGGGCCGCCGAGGGCCAACGAGGTGTGAGTGTACGTGGTCCGCGGCCGGTCGTCGAACAGAAAGAGCCCGTGAAGGGGTTCGTCGGCGGAAGATCGCCTGCGCACGGGGGGCGACGCGGGGGTCGATCCGGACTGGTGTTCAGTGATTTGCCCGCTCATGTTCAGTCTGTGAAACCCCCGTGCCGCCCGGGTTTCCGGTCTGGAACGATGGGCGCCATGAGCGCTGCAACCCCTCCCACCGAGCGCCGGGTCTCCGCCCGAGTCGGCGCGATCTCCGAGTCGGCCACTCTCGCCGTGGACGCCAAGGCCAAGGCCCTCAAGGCCGCCGGGCGGCCGGTGATCGGCTTCGGCGCCGGTGAGCCGGACTTTCCGACCCCGGACTACATCGTCGAGGCCGCGATCGAGGCCTGCAAGAACCCCAAGTTCCACCGCTACACGCCGGCCGGCGGCCTGCCCGAGCTGAAGGCCGCGATCGCCGCGAAGACGCTGCGCGACTCCGGCTACGAGGTGGACCCGGCCCAGATCCTCGTCACCAACGGCGGCAAGCAGGCCATCTACGAGGCCTTCGCCGCGATCCTCGACCCGGGCGACGAGGTCATCGTCCCGGCGCCGTACTGGACCACGTACCCGGAGTCGATCCGGCTGGCCGGCGGTGTCCCGGTCGAGGTGGTCGCCGACGAGACGACCGGCTACCGGGTGAGCGTGGAGCAGCTGGAGGCCGCACGCACCGAGCGGACCAAGGTCGTCCTGTTCGTCTCGCCCTCGAACCCGACCGGCGCGGTCTACAGCGCCGAGGACGCCGAGGCGATCGGCCGCTGGGCCGTCGAGCACGGCCTCTGGGTGCTGACCGACGAGATCTACGAGCACCTGGTGTACGGCGACGCCGAGTTCACCTCGCTGCCGGCGCTCCTGCCCGAGCTGCGCGACAAGTGCATCGTGGTCAACGGCGTGGCGAAGACGTACGCGATGACCGGCTGGCGGGTCGGGTGGCTGATCGGCCCCAAGGACGTGGTCAAGGCCGCGACGAACCTCCAGTCCCACGCCACGTCCAACGTGTCGAACGTCGCGCAGGCGGCGGCGCTGGCCGCGGTCTCCGGCGACCTGGACGCGGTGGCACGGATGCGCGAGGCGTTCGACCGCCGCCGCAAGACCATCGTGCGGATGCTGAACGAGATCGACGGTGTGCTCTGCCCCGAGCCCGAGGGCGCCTTCTACGCCTACCCGTCGGTGAAGGCGCTGATCGGCAAGGAGATCCGGGGTCGGAGGCCGCAGAACTCCGTGGAGCTGGCCGCGCTCATCCTGGAGGAGGCCGAGGTCGCGGTGGTGCCGGGCGAGGCGTTCGGCACGCCGGGGTACCTGCGGCTGTCGTACGCGCTGGGCGACGAGGACCTGGTCGAGGGCGTGAGCCGGATCCAGAAGCTGCTGGCGGAGGCGCGGGACTGACGTTCCTCCCCCGACAGGGGCGCACGGGTTCCTCCCGGGCGCCCCTGTCGCGTGTCCGCACAACGTTTGTGCGAGCAAGACCACGAAAGGGGAAAGCGCTACCGGGACGCCCGTGACGTGCGGCAGGATCCTGGGATGGAGCGTGTACGTGATGTCTCTGAGCTGCCGAAGGCCCATCTCCACCTGCACTTCACCGGGTCCATGCGGCCCACCACCCTGCTGGAACTGGCCGACAAGCACGGCGTGCGGCTGCCCGACGCGCTGACCGAGGCGCTGACCAGCGGCGAGCCGCCGCGCCTGCGGGCCACGGACGAGCGCGGCTGGTTCCGTTTCCAGCGGCTCTACGACGCGGCGCGCTCGTGCCTCAGGGAGGCGGACGACATCCGGCGCCTGGTGCGGGAGGCGGCGGAGGAGGAGCTGAAGGACGGCTCCGGCTGGCTGGAGATCCAGGTGGACCCCACGTCGTACGCGCCCCGGCTGGGCGGGCTGATCCCGGCACTGGAGATCATCCTGGACGCGGTGGAGTCGGCGCAGCGGGACACCGGGCTGGGGATGCGGGTGCTGGTGGCCGCGAACCGCATGAAGCACCCGCTGGACGCGCGCACACTGGCCCGGCTGGCCGTGCGGTACGCGGACAAGGGCGTCATCGGCTTCGGGCTGTCGAACGACGAGCGGCGCGGCATGGCGCGGGACTTCGACCGGGCGTTCGCCATCGCGCGGGAGGGCGGGCTGCTGTCGGCCCCGCACGGGGGCGAGCTGACGGGGCCGGCGTCGGTGCGCGACTGCCTGGACGACCTGGAGGCGCACCGGATCGGGCACGGGGTGCGGGCGGCGGAGGACCCGCGGCTGGTGAAGCGGCTGGCGGACCGCCAGGTGACCTGCGAGGTGTGCCCGGCGTCGAACGTGGCGCTCGGCGTCTACGAGAAGCCCGAGGACGTGCCGCTGCGCCCCCTGTTCGAGGCGGGCGTGCCGCTGGCCCTGGGCGCGGACGACCCCCTGCTGTTCGGTTCCCGGCTGGCGGCGCAGTACGAGATCGCCCGCCGGTTCCACGGCTTCACGGACGCGGAACTGGCGGAGCTCGCACGGCAGTCGGTACGGGGCTCGGCGGCACCCGAGGAGGTCAAGGCGAAGCTCCTGGCGGGCGTGGACGACTGGCTGACGGCACCGGTGGAGTGAGGGCGCCGGTGCGGGGTGCCGCGGGCGCGGACGTCGGCGGGAGGCGTCCGGGGGGCGCGTGAGGCGCGGCCCACGAGGGCACGGGTGAGCGAGCGGCCGACGCGGTCGTGCGTGAACCCCGTCCCGCTCGGCGGCCGACGCCGCAACAGAGGCTGACGCCACTCAGAGGCTGACGCCGACCGTCACCGGCTCGTTGACCAGCGTGATGCCGAACGCCTCGCGCACCCCCGCGACGACCTCCCGGGCGAGCGCCAGCAGGTCCTCGGTGGTCGCGTCGCCCCGGTTGGTGAGGGCCAGGGTGTGCTTGGTGGAGATGCGGGCCGGACCGGTGCCGTAGCCCTTGGTGAAGCCGGCCCGGTCGATCAGCCAGGCCGCCGAGGTCTTGGTGCGCCCCTCCCCCGCCGGGTACGCGGGCGGCTCCACGCCGTCCCCGAGCCGCTCCCGCACCCGGGCGCGGAAGGCCGCGAACTCCTCGTCCCGGAGGATCGGGTTGGTGAAGAAGGACCCGGCCGACCAGGTGTCGTGGTCGTCGGGGTCCAGCACCATGCCCTTCCCCGCGCGGAGCCGGAGAACCGTCTCGCGGGCGGTGGCCAGCGGCACCCGGTCGCCCGCCTCGACCCCGAGGGCGCGGGCCGTCTCGGCGTACTTCACGGGGCCGGACAGGCCGTCGGCGTCCTCGAGGGCGAAGCGGACGCGCAGGACGACGTAACGCTCGGGGTCGGCCTTGAAGCGGCTGTGGCGGTACGAGAAGGCGCACTCCTCGTTGGTGAGGGTGACCGTCTCGCCGGCCCGGCGGTCATAGGCGATGACCTCGGTGATGGTGGCGGAGACCTCCTGGCCGTACGCGCCGACGTTCTGGATCGGGGTGGCGCCGGCCGAGCCCGGGATGCCGGCCAGGCACTCGACGCCGGCCAGACCTGCCTCCACGGTGCGGGCGACGGCGTCGGTCCACACCTCGCCGGCCGCCAGCTCCAGACGCGTCCCGTCGAGGGCGAAGCCCTGGGTGGCGACGACGAGCGCGGTGCCGTCGAAGCCCTTGTCGCCGATCACCAGGTTGGAGCCGCCGCCGATGACCAGCAGGGGTGTGCCGCTGTCGTCGGCCTCGCGCACGACGGCGATCACCTCCTCGTCGGTCGTCGCGGTGACCAGCCGGGTCGCGGGGCCACCCAGCCGGAACGTGGTCAGCGGGGCGAGGGGAGCGTCGTGGAGTTCCTGCACGCGCTCAAGACTAAGGCCCCCGCCGGACGGGCCGGCGGGGGCCGTGACGCGCGCTCCGTGGCGTACCGCACGCGCGCGTGCCGAGGCGGCCGAGCTCACGCGCGCGTGCCGTTCAGCCGAGGCGGCGGCCGGCCTCGGACCAGTCGATGGGGAGGTCGTCGCTCTTCGCCGTCCAGTCGGCGAACGTCACATCCCGCATCTGCGGGGCGAGGCTCCGGGACGTCGGCGCGTGGGCACCGGAGCGGGCGAAGGCGGCGAGGGCCTCGCGGGACTCCCAGACGGACAGGGTCCAGAAGGTCCGCCGCAGCGGCTGGGCCTTCAGGGACGCCCCGTACGCGCCGGGCGCCCTGCTCACCTGCCGCCAGACCCCGGGTGTCCGGAGGAAGAACCGCAGGGCGCCCCAGAGGCTGCGGGTTTCGAAGCGGGAGGCGAAGACGTGCACCTCGGTGTGGGCCGGCGGCGTGTTCGGGACGGTCCAGGGCAGGGTGGGCATGAGCGGGTTCCTTTCCTCGGCGGGTCACGAAGTGGGTCGGTGCGGTGCTGGGTGGTGCTGGGCGGTGCGGGGCGGGGCGTTCCAGCGAGTGCGGTGCGGGTCGTGCTGCTCGGGGCCTGCGGGTCGGCCGGGGGTCGCGGGTGCGGACCGGTGGATCAGCGGGAGGCCGTTTCCAGGACCTGCTCGGGGGCTGCCTTGGCCAGGGACGTGCTCGGCGCGGAGGGCCTGCGGGCGGGTATGGCCAGGACCGCGAGAACCGCGAGCGCGACCGCCGCGGAGCCGGCCATCAGGGCCGGCCGCAGCCCGTCGACGAACGCCTGGCCGGACTCGTAGCCGCCCTGGGCCGCGAAGATCGACGCCATGACGGCGATGCCGAGCGCGCCACCCACCTCGCGCAGGGCGTTGTTGGCGCCCGAGGCGACGCCCTGCTCCTGCGGCCGCACGCTGGACATCACCAGGTGGGAGGCCGGGGCGAAGAACAGGGCCATGCCGACGCCGCTGATGACGAGGGCGGGCAACTGGACGGCGTAGGAGACGTCGGTCGTGACGATCACGGCGAAATACCCGAGCCCGACGGCCTGGAGGAAGAGGCCGGCGGCGACGACCGGGCGGCCGCCGATCCGGTCGGCGAGGATGCCGGCGATCGGGGCGACGAGCATCGGCATACCGGTCCAGGGCAGCATGCGCAGGCCCGCCGCGGTCGGCGAGTAGCCGAGCACGCCCTGGAGGTACTGGCTGAGCAGGAAGATCGAACCGAACATGCCGAGGAACATCAGCAGACTGGCCGCGTTGATGCCGGCGAACGCACGGGAGCGGAAGAGCCGCATCGGCAGCATGGCGTTGCGGGCCTTGGCGCTGTAGATCACGAATCCTGCGAGCAGCGCGGCCCCGGCGAACAGGGCGGTGAGGACCACGGTCCCGGTCCAGCCGTCGACGGGCCCGCGGACCAGGCCGTAGACGACGCCGAAGAGGCCGGCGCTGGCGAGCAGGGTGCCCTGGACGTCGAGCGGGGAGCGGCTGCCGTGGGACTCGGCGAGGCGCAGCCGGGCGAGCGGGATGAGGGCCAGCCCCAGCGGGACGTTCAGCCAGAAGATCCACTGCCAGGAGACGTGCTCGGTGAGGCTGCCGCCGACCAGCGGCCCGGACGCCACGGCCAGTCCGTTGACAGCGCCCCAGATGCCGAACGCCATGCCGCGCTTGGCCTCGGGCACGGCGGCCGTCAGCAGGGTCAGCGTGAGCGGCATCATGACCGCGGCGCCGACGCCCTGCACCGCGCGGGCGGCGATGAGGGAGTCGATGCCCGGCGCCAGGGCCGCGGCGGCGGAGGCCGCGGTGAAGACGGAGAGCCCGGCGATGAAGAGCCGTCGGCGGCCGAAGCGGTCGCCGAGTGCGGCGCCGAACATCAGCAGGACGGCGAAGGTGAGCGTGTAGGCGCTCACGGTCCATTCCAGGTCGTGGAGTTCGCCGCCCAGGTCGTCGCGGATGGAGGGCAGCGCGGTGGTGACGACCAGGTTGTCCAGGGCGGCCATGAATCCGGCGACGCCGGTGATGACGAGCGCCCAGGCGGCCGTTCCACGGCTCGCTTTCTGCTGTGACATCTCTCCCCCAGGAGTGGTCTCGATCTCTCGTGCTTGATCTTCTGGTTAGTTATCGATGACTAACTTTCGTGAACAGAAAAGGGCCGGGACGACCAGCCGTTTCCGAACTCCTACAGCTCCAGCCGGCCTTTGGTCCGGGCCGAGGGATAGACCCCCTCCCAGACCCGGTGGTCGGCCGGGAACCCCATGGCGACCAGGCAGTTGATGAGCATCCCGTACGCCAGGAAGGTCGTCGTCTCGCCGACCTCGGCGCCCAGGGGCAGATGGACGGTGTCCCACAGGCGCATCCAGCCGGCGCGCACCGCCTCGCCGAACTCGTGGTCGCCCTCCTGCTCGGCGGCGGCCACGGCGAGGTACATCTGCATCTGCATCATCAGCCGCTCGGGCCGCTCCGCGATGACCTCGGTATAGGCGTTGGCCATGGCATGCAGGGCCTCTTCGCCGTGCAGCCCCTCGGACGCCTTCGCAAATGTGCGGACGGTGTCCTCCAGGCAGCGTTCCGCCGCCGCCAGGAAGATCGCCCGCTTGCCCGGGAAGAGCCGGAAGAGATACGGCTGCGACACACCGACCCGCTTGGCGATCGCCTCGGTCGACGTGCCGTGATAGCCGCCGCGGGCGAACTCGGTGGTCGCCGCGCGGATGACGCTCTCGCGTCGCTCTTCTGCGCTCATCCTGACCATGCGAGTAAGTTAGTACTCAATCACTAACTAGGTCAAGGGTCCTGCGGCCGCCAGGTTCCCGCCCCCTGGGTGCACTCCGTGGTGCACTCCCTCCTGCGGTCCGGCGGACGGAGCGCACCGGGCCCGCGCTGCCCGCGTGCGCGACCCGCGTGCACTGCCCGGCGGTGCTGCCCGTGCACGCCGCCGCTCGTGCGCCACCCACGCGGGAGCACGCGTAAGGGCGCGGAAGCACGCGTAAGGGGCGCCTCACCGGAGAGCGCCCCTTACGTGCGTGGCCGCTGAGCGGAACCAGTGAGCGGCGGGCGGGCTCAGGCCAGCCGCACGACGGCCCGGGACATGCCCAGCACCTTCTGCCCGGCACTCATGGCCGTGAGGTCCACGCGGACCGTGTTGTCGTCGAGCTTGGCGGCGACCTTGCCGCCGACCTCGATGGTGGCGCCCTGCTCGTCGTTGGGGACGACGACCGGCTTGGTGAAGCGGACGCCGTACTCGACGACCGCTCCCGGGTCTCCGGTCCAGTCGGTCACCACGCGGATCGCCTCGGCCATGGTGAACATGCCGTGCGCGATGACGTCGGGCAGACCGACCTCCTTGGCGAACTTCTCGTTCCAGTGGATGGGGTTGAAGTCGCCCGAGGCCCCCGCGTACCGGACGAGTGTGTCCCTCGTCACGGAGAAGGTCTGCGCGGGCAGTTCGGTGCCGACCTCGACGTCGGCGTACGAAATCTTCGCCGTCATGGTGTTGCTCACGCCCCCTCGGCCGCGCGGGCCACCAGCTTGGTCCAGGCGGTCACGACGTGCTCGCCGGCCTCGTCGTGCACCTCACCCCGGATGTCGAGTACGTCGTTGCCGGCCAGCGACTTGATTCCCTCGATGGTCGAGGTGACCGTGAGCCGGTCACCGGCCCGGACGGGGCGGGTGTAGGCGAACTTCTGGTCGCCGTGCACCACCCGGCTGTAGTCCAGACCCAGCCGAGGATCGGCGATGACCTGCCCCGCGGCCCGGAAGGTGATCGCGAAGACGAAGGTGGGCGGGGCGATCACGTCGGGGTGACCGAGCGCCTTGGCGGCCTCCGCGTCCCTGTACGCCGGGTTGGCGTCCCCCACAGCCTCGGCGAACTCACGGATCTTCTCCCGACCCACCTCATAGGGTTCGGTGGGCGGGTAGCTCCGCCCCACGAAGGACTGGTCGAGCGCCATGCGCGCGGCACCTCCTGTGTCTGCTGTGCTGGCTGGGAACACGCGAACCGGCCCGGCCGGTGCGCGAAACGACGCGAGGCCGCCCCCAGCCTTACGGGGACGGCCTCGCGTACGAGCCTGATTTATCGCGTCTCGCGGTGCGCGGTGTGCGCGTTGCAACGCGGGCAGTGCTTCTTCATCTCAAGACGGTCCGGGTTGTTACGCCGGTTCTTCTTGGTGATGTAGTTCCGCTCCTTGCACTCCACGCAGGCCAGCGTGATCTTCGGGCGGACGTCGGTGGCAGCCACGTGAGTGCTCCTTGACGAACGGATGGACTGTATTAACGCAAGAAGAGTAGCCGATCGAAGGACCGACCCCGCAATCGGCTACTGTCAGTAGCGGTGACCGGACTTGAACCGGTGACACAGCGATTATGAGCCGCTTGCTCTACCGACTGAGCTACACCGCTTTGATGCGATCGGGCCCCGCCTCGCGGCGGGAACCTCTCACACCAGAGCCCCAAAACGGAATCGAACCGTTGACCTTCTCCTTACCATGGAGACGCTCTGCCGACTGAGCTATTGGGGCGAGCGATGAAGACATTACACGCTTCGCCGCCGTTCACCCAAATCCGTTTCCGGACCCCTGTGGGGCCTGTGGCGCAGCTCTCCCCGGGACGCCGTCAACGCCTCGCCGGAGGGGCGGCGAGGGCCGCTCCTTACCGGCCCCGGCCCGTGCGACGGCTCCGGCAGGCCCCGCGGGCCGACCTCACCCCACCACGCCCACCGGCCCCGGGAACCGGCGCGAACCGGCCCGTATACCGGCCCGTGAACCGGCCCGTGAACCGGCCCTGTGCGCCCGCCCTCACCAGCGCACGGACCGCGCCCCTGCGCCCCTGCGCCCTGTCCATCAGCCCCGCGGGCCGTGCCCGGCGCACGCGGGGCGCAGCACGGGACCACGCCGGTACGACTATTGCGCTCCTTCCGGCGAGGGGCACGGCGCCGCCCTAGGCTCGTCTCACTCTGCGTGATCTTGCGTCTTCCGAACCACGCGTCCGCCGAGCACAGTCCGAGCCCCTGGAGCGCGATGCCCGACAGCCAGCCGCAGCCACCGCCGTCGTCACCGTCCCCGGGCCCCCTCTCGGGCCCGGCGGACGCGTCCCCGCTGCTGCTGTGCGGAGCGCGGCTCACCGACGGGCGCACCGTGGACGTACGGCTGGGCGGCGGGCGCATCGAGGCGGTGGGCACGGCCGGGAGCCTGGCGGCGGACGGCCCGCGCGCACGCGGCGAGCGGGTCGACCTGTCCGGCTACCTGCTCCTGCCCGCCCCGTCCGAGCCGCATCTCCACGCAGACACCGCCCTGTCCGCCGACGCCGGCGGACCGGCCTCGTACGACCCGGAGGACGTCCAGCGGCGGGCCACGGAGGCCGCCCTGCTCCAGCTCGGCCACGGGGCGACGGCGCTGCGGGCCCACGTCCGCGTGGGTGACGTGGCCGGCCTCGGCGCGCTGACCGCCGTACTGCGGGCACGTCGCACGCTGCGCGGGCTCACGGAGCTGACGACGGTGGCGGTGCCGCGGTTGCTGACCGGCGTGGCCGGGGCGGACGGGCTCGCGGTGCTGCGGGACGCCGTGAAGATGGGTGCCTCGGTGGTCGGCGGCTGTCCGGATCTCGACCCCGACCCCACGGGCTACGTGGAAGCGGTGCTGGAGGTCGCCTCCGAGCACGGCTGCCCGGTGGACCTTCACACGGACGCGACCGATCCGGCCCGGCTGTCCCGGCTGGCGGCGATGGCGGGCGGTCTACGGCCCGGGGTGGCCCTCGGCCCGTGCGGAGGCCTCGCCCGGTTGCCGGACGACGTGGCGTCGCGGACCGCGGATCAACTGGCTGCGGCCGGGGTGACGGTGGTCTGCCTGCCCCAGGGCGGCTGCGCCGGCACGGAGCGCCGGGGCACGGCTCCGGTGCGGCTGCTGCGCGCGGCGGGGGTGCGGGTGGCCGCCGGGAGCGGTGCCCTGCGGGACGTGTCGAATCCGGTGGGCCGCGGTGACCCGCTGGAGGCGGCGTACCTGCTGGCTTCACGCCACGGCCTCACCCCCGAGGGCGCCTACGAGGCGGTGAGCACGTCGGCCCGGGCCGCGCTGGGACTGCCCGAGGTGCGGGTGGAGGCCGGCTTCCCGGCCGAACTCCTGGCGGTCCGCGGCGACCGGCTGTCCGGGGCGCTGTCCCTGGCCTACAGCCGGATCGTGGTGCACCGGGGACGCGTGGTCTCCCGGACGAGCGCGGTCCGCGAGTACTGCGGCTCGGCGATGACGGCGGAGGCGGGGCTGCCGCGGCAGGGGCGGGGGGAGATCTCGTGAGGCGCTGCCTCGGACGTGAGGCAGCGCCTCGAGCGTGAGGATCGTTTTGGTGCACGGCGCCGCGTCGGCGCGATGCGCTGCCTCCGTCCGGGGCGTCGCTTTTCCGGGTGGGGCGTCGTTTGCCGGGTGGGGCGTCATTTCCGGCTCAGGCGGTGACGAGACCGCTGGAGATGCCGGAGCCGTGAGCCGAGTTGCGAGGCGGCGGATGCGGTGGCCGCGGCGTACGGTCGAAGGCATGCGCATTGTCATCGCTGGTGGTCATGGTCAGATCGCGCTGCGGCTGGAGCGGCTCCTCGCGGCGCGCGGGGACGAGGTGGCGGGCATCATCCGCAAGCCTGAACAAGCCGACGAACTGCGGAAACTGGGCGCCGAACCGATCGTCCTCGATCTGGAGTCGGCGTCGGTGGAGGAGGTCGCCGAACGGCTGCGGGGCGCGGACGCGGCGGTGTTCGCGGCGGGCGCCGGGCCGGGCAGCGGAGCCGGACGCAAGGAGACGGTGGACAAAGCCGCGGCGGTCCTCTTCGCCGACGCGGCGGTCCGGGCGGGCGTACGGCGCTTCCTGATCGTCTCCTCCATGGGCGCGGACCCCGCGCACGAGGGGGACGAGGTCTTCGACGTCTACCTGCGCGCCAAGGGCGAGGCGGACGCGTACGTGCGCGGTCTGGACGCCTTGGACTGGACGGTCCTGCGCCCCGGCCAGCTCACCAACGACGCCGGTACCGGCCTGGTCCGCCTCGAGGCCCACACGGGCCGCGGCCCGATCCCCCGCGATGACGTGGCCGCCGTGCTGGCGGAATTGGTGGACACCCCCGCGACGGCCGGCCTGACCCTGGAGCTGATCAGCGGCCACGCACCGGTGTCGGTGGCGGTGAAGTCGGTCGCGGGGAACTGAGCGGGGGTCGGGGCCGCTGCTGGATGGTGGCCGCCGCTCGCAGGGTGGTGACCGCTGCTCAGTGGTGGCCCCCTGCTGGGTCCTGGCCGTTTGCCGAGTGGTGGCCGCTGCTGGGAGAAGGCGGCAGCGGCACCGCGGCCACCCGCTGGAACCTAGAACAGCACCATCTGACCGGGGAACTCCGGCACGACGTGCCTGTCCAACGAGGGCTGCTCGGCCCCCAGTTGCGCGAACCGTCGCGACCCGGGGCACGAGGTGAGGCCACCGTTCCCGCGAGCGCCGGGCGGATCGTGCCGCGCGTACCGCCCGGCTACGACGGCGATCTCGCGACGGCACTCGGGACAGGGCCTACGACGCGACAACATGGGCCCAGTGTGCCCCGCACCCTCCCGCCGTCCACACGAAAAACCCCCTCCGCTCTGCGTTTCCGCAGTTCGGAGGGGGTCTTCCCCAGTGTGGCGGCGCCAGGATTCGAACCTGGGAAGGCTGAGCCGGCAGATTTACAGTCTGCTCCCTTTGGCCGCTCGGGCACACCGCCGGGGTTGCTGCCTTCGACCGCCTTGCGGCGGTGCTCCGTGGCAACGACGTAAACAATACCCGATGGGGAGGGGTGCTTCGCCACCCGATAGATCGCAGCCCGGAGGCCGCGGGATGGCTAGGCTTGTCCGGATGCGGCCCGGGACCGACGGCGGGCTCAGCGGCCGCCCACGAACGCCGGTACGCATCCGGCTCGCAGCCCGATACGCACCCCGATACAAGGAGCCACAGGACATGGCCGACTCCAGTTTCGACATCGTCTCGAAGGTCGAGCGGCAGGAGGTCGACAACGCCCTCAACCAGGCCGCCAAGGAGATCTCGCAGCGTTACGACTTCAAGGGCGTGGGTGCCTCGATCTCGTGGTCCGGGGAGAAGATCCTCATGGAGGCGAACTCCGAGGACCGGGTGAAGGCCGTCCTCGACGTCTTCCAGTCCAAGCTGATCAAGCGCGGCATCTCTCTGAAGGCCCTGGACGCGGGCGAGCCTCAGCTCTCGGGCAAGGAGTACAAGATCTTCGCCACGATCCAGGAGGGCATCTCCCAGGAGAACGCGAAGAAGGTGGCGAAGATCATCCGCGATGAGGGCCCCAAGGGCGTGAAGGCTCAGGTCCAGGGCGACGAGCTGCGGGTGAGCTCCAAGAGCCGTGACGATCTGCAGGCCGTCATCGCGCTGCTGAAGGGGCAGGACTTCGACTTCGCCCTCCAGTTCGTGAACTACCGGTAGGTCCGAGGAAGGCGGGTACCCCTGGTGCCCGCCCTTTCCGTCGTTCGTGCCGTCGTCCACGGGTGTTCATGTCGTCTTGGTGCGGATGACGTCACCGGTCCACACCGCGGTTGCGGTGGTCAGTAGGGTGCCGTCTCATGGTTGCTCACTCCGGTTCCGAACTGCGCCGGACGCTCGGCGTCGGCGATGCCGTGGTCATCGGTCTCGGCTCGATGGTGGGAGCCGGGATCTTCGCCGCGCTGGGGCCCGCCGCGCACGCGGCGGGATCCGGGCTGCTGCTCGGGCTCGCGCTCGCCGCCGTGATCGCCTACTGCAACGCCACCTCGTCGGCACGGCTCGCCGCTCTCTATCCGGCCTCGGGCGGCACGTACGTGTACGGACGCGAGCGGCTAGGGGAGTTCTGGGGCTATCTCGCCGGCTGGGCGTTCGTCGTCGGGAAGACCGCCTCCTGTGCGGCGATGGCCCTCACCGTGGGCGCGTACGTGTGGCCGGGGCAGGCACACGTCGTGGCGGTCGCCGCCGTCGTGGCGCTGACCGCGGTGAACTACGGCGGTATCCAGAAGTCGGCGTGGCTGACCCGGGCCATCGTGGCGGTGGTCCTGGCTGTCCTCGCCGCCGTGGTCGTGGCCTGTCTGACGTCCGGGCAGGCCGATGCCGGGCGGCTCGACCTCGGGGCCTCGGGTGGTGCCGGCGGGGTGCTTCAGGCGGCAGGTCTGCTGTTCTTCGCGTTCGCCGGGTACGCCCGGATCGCGACCCTCGGTGAGGAGGTGCGCGATCCCGCGCGCACGATCCCCCGTGCGATCCCGGTGGCTCTGGGTATCGCGCTGGTCGTGTACGCGGCCGTGGCGGTGGCCGTGCTGTCCGTGCTGGGGTCGAATGCCCTGGGCGATGCCACCGCGCCGCTGGCCGACGCGGTGCGGGCCGCCGGGGTTCCGGAGCTGGCTCCGGTGGTGCGCGTGGGGGCGGCCGTGGCGGCCATGGGGTCCCTGCTCGCGCTGATCCTGGGCGTCTCACGGACGACGCTGGCCATGGCCCGGGACCGGCATCTGCCGGGTGCCCTGGCGGCCGTCCATCCGCGGTTCCAGGTGCCGCACCGGGCGGAGTTGGCCGTGGGCGCGGTGGTCGCCGTCCTGGCGGCGACGGTGGACGTGCGGGGGGCCATCGGTTTCTCCTCCTTCGGGGTGCTGGTGTACTACGCGGTGGCCAATGCCTCGGCCTGGACGCTCGGACGGGGGCCGGCGGCGCGCGTGGTGCCGGCGGTCGGTCTCGCCGGGTGTCTGGTGCTGGCGTTCTCGCTGCCCGGGATGTCCGTGGCGGTCGGTGCCGGAGTGCTGGCGGTGGGCGTGGGGGCGTACGGGGTGCGGCGGTGGTCGGCGGGGCGGTAGCCACGCCGGGTCCTGCCGGCCACGCCCGGCTGTTCGGGGTACTGACGGTGTACCGCGCCGGGTTGCCTCGAGTCAGCCTGCCCGCGTCGGTGTCGTGCGTATGCGGTGGTCGGGCCACGGGGCCAGGTCCATGTCGTCGCTCTCCTCCTCGTACCAGCCCGTGCCCTCGACCCAGGAGCGCAGCCAGTCGGCGAGGCTGGGGGCGTCGATGAACCAGGCCTGGTCGGGGTCACCGGGGTTGGGTTCGAAGAGGAGCACGGGGGACTGCGGGGAGCGGCAGTCGACGCACGCGTACATCCCGCAACCCCAGTGGGATATCGGCAGGACGCCCTCGGGCCAGGCCCAGTCGGGGTCCTCTCGGCCGCTCTCCCGGTTGGTGAGGTACTGGACGACCGCTGCGGGTTCTCCGGAGGGCGTGCTGTCGAGCAAGGGCAGCAGACCGTACTCGGGGCCGAATCCGCCGTCCGCTGTCCGCAGGTAGAGGTCGGCGAGCAAGGGGGGCAGCGCGAAGCCCAGGGCGGCTTCCGCCCGGGCCAGGGTGGCCTCGTCGACCGGGTCGGGAAGCGAGGCCCAGCCCCACGGTCGGGTGGTGCGGGCCTTGGACGCCACCTGTGTCAGCAACTGCTCGTGCGCGGTCATGGGTTCATGATGCGGGCCGCCACTGACACTCGGGCGGGGCTGTGGACAACCCATGAGTTGTGGACAACGCGTGGGTCGTGGACGACTCATGGGCTGTGGACAGCGCACGAGTCGCGATCACGGGCCGGGAGGAGCGGAAGCCGTTGCCCCGCCGGGCGGGCGGGCACTGCCGGCCGGGGGTCGCCTACCAGCGAGACGTGAACGGCTGGTCCGTGCGCACGATTTCGCGGCCCAGCGGGAGAAGTGAGACCGGGATCAGCTTGAAGTTGGCCAGGCCGAGCGGGATGCCGATGATCGTGACGCACAGGGCGATGCCGGTGACGATGTGGCCGAGGGCCAGCCACCAGCCCGCGAGCAGGAGCCACAGCACGTTGCCGACGCAGGAGGGGGCGCCCGCGTCGCGGCGCTCGACGGCCGAGTACCCGAAGGGCCACAGGGCGTAGACGCCGATGCGGAAGGCCGCGATGCCGAAGGGTATGCCGATGATCGTGATGCACAGCAGCACGCCTGCGAGCAGGTAGGCGAGGAACAGCCAGAAGCCGCTGAGCACGAGCCATATGACGTTCAGGATGGTCTTCACTGGGTGCGACCTGCCATCTTCTCGAGCCGGGCGATGCGGTCCGCCATCGGCGGGTGGGTGGAGAACATCCTCGACAGGCCCTGGCCCGGGCGGAAGGGGTTCGCGATCATCATGTGGCTGGCAGTCTCGATGCGCGGCTCGGGCGGCAGTGGGAGCTGCTTGGTGCCCGTCTCCAGCTTGCGCAGGGCACTGGCCAGGGCGAGCGGGTCCCCGGTGAGCTGGGAGCCGGAGGTGTCGGCCTCGTACTCCCGGGAGCGGCTGATGGCCAGTTGGATCAGGGTGGCAGCCAGCGGGCCGAGGATCAAGATCAGCAGCATGCCGAGCAGGCCGGGGCCGTCGTCGTCGTCGGAACGGCCGATGGGGATGAGCCAGGCGAAGTTGACCAGGAACATGATCACGGAGGCGAGTGCGCCGGCCACCGAGGAGATCAGGATGTCGCGGTTGTAGACGTGGCTGAGTTCGTGGCCGATGACGCCGCGCAGCTCCCGCTCGTCCAGGAGGCGCAGGATGCCTTCGGTGCAGCACACGGCGGCGTTGCGCGGGTTGCGGCCGGTGGCGAAGGCGTTGGGCGCCTCCGTCGGGGAGATGTAGAGGCGGGGCATGGGCTGGCGGGCCTGGGTGGAGAGCTCGCGGACCATCCGGTACAGCCCCGGGGCCTCGAACTCGCTCACCGGGCGGGCGCGCATCGCGCGCAGGGCCAGCTTGTCGCTGTTCCAGAACGCGTACGCGTTGGTGCCGAGGGCGACGAAGACGGCGACGACGAGCCCCATGCGGCCGAAGAAACTGCCGATGACGATGATGAGTGCGGACAATCCCCCGAGGAGGACTGCGGTCCTGAGCCCGTTGTGCCGGCGGTGCACGGTACGCCCTCCAGGTGGTGCGGCAGGGGAACCCTTGCTTGCTGATCCTTCTTCTGACCTGCGATCGCCACTGGTGTCCGGTGTCACGTCCAGTGGACCCTCCCGTATTCGTCAACGCCAGGCGGGATGCTCTAGTTCCCTTGTGCGTGCCGGTGCCGGGTGTGGGCCGTCCGGGTGACGGCAGCCGTGCGCGGCACGCGCGCGTGGAGTGCGGGTGCCTCCACGCGCGCGTGCGATGCGCCGGGCGCTCAGAACAGCGCGGTGTCGGTGAAACGCAGGACCAGCTGGGGGGCTCCGGACAGGGCGATGCCGAGGACGCCGGTCAGGGCGATCGCGGCGGTGAGGGGAGCGGGGACACGGTGCTCGGCGGGCGTGCCCTCGGGGGCGCGGAACAGCAGGGCCGTCCACTGGAGGTAGTAGACCAGCGCGATGACGACGTTGACGGCCATCACCACGGCGAGCCAGCCGAGTCCGGCGTCGACGGCCGCGGAGAACACGGTGACCTTGGCGAACAGGCCGATGATGCCCGGCGGGAGACCGGCGAGGCACAGCAGGAAGAAGGCCAGCAGGAGTGCGGTGAGCGGGCTGGAGGCGTACAGGCCGCGGTAGTCGCTGACGCGGTTGAGGCGGCGGGCGCGACCCACCAGGGCGGCGATCGCGAACGCGCCGAGGTTCACCGCGCCGTACATCAGGGCGTAGGCGAGGGTGGAGCCGATCGACTTCTCGGCGTCGTCGGAGTACGCGGCGGCGGCGATCGGTACGAGGAGGTAGCCGGCCTGGCCGACGGAGGACCAGGCGAGCAGGCGTACCGCGCTGTACGCGCGCGTGGCGTTCTGCCTGAGGGCCCCGACGTTGCCAACGGTCATGGTGAGGGCGGCCAGCGCGGCGAGCGCCGGTCCCCAGACGCCGGCGTACGACGGCAGGGCGACGACGGTCACCAGGATGAGGCCGGAGAAGCCGACCGCCTTGCCGATGACCGACAGGTAGGCGGCGATCGGCAGCGGGGCCCCCACGTAGGTGTCGGGCACCCAGAAGTGGAAGGGAACGGCGGCGGTCTTGAAGGCGAAGCCGACGAGGGTGAGGACGACGCCGGTCTGGGCGAGGGTGGTGAGCTGCCCGTCGACGTCCTGGATCCGCTCGGCGACCAGGGTGAGGTGGAGGGTGCCGGTGGCGGCGTAGACCAGGCTGATGCCCATCAGGCCGACTGCGGTGGCGGTGACCGAGGACAGGAAGAACTTCAGGGCCGCCTCGGAGGACTTCCGGTCGCCCTGGCGGAGGCCGACGAGGGCGAAGGCGGGAAGGGAGGCGACCTCCAGGGCGACGATCAGGGTGGCGAGGTCGCGGGAGGCGGGCAGGAGGGCGGCGCCGGCGGCGGAGGACAGGAACAGGAACCAGTACTCGCCCTCGGGGAGCCGCTTGTGTTCGTCCTTCAGCGCGGTGACCGACAGCAGGGCCGCCAGGAGGGCCCCGCCGAGCACCAGGAACTGGATGACGAGGGTGAAGCGGTCTGCGGTGTAGCTGCACACGTCGGCGTCGCCGACCAGGCAGAAGGTGCTGCGGTCGGCGTCCAGGAGGGGCAGCAGCATGAGCGTGGCGGCGGCGAGTCCGGCCACCGAGAGCCAGCCGAGGAGCGGCTTCCTGTCCTCGCCGACGAACAGGTCCGCGACGAGGACGACGAGTCCGACGACCGCCGCGATGGTGGGCGGTGCGATCGCCAGCCAGTCGACGGACTGGACGAGGGAGCTCATCGGGTGCCTCCTGCGAGGAGCTGCTGCACGGCCGGGTCGGTGAGGCCGAGCAGGGCCTTCGGCCACAGCCCGGCGACGACGGTGAGGACGACGAGCGGGGTCCAGGCCGCGAACTCGTAGGACCGGACGTCGGTGAGCTGCGGGGCTCCTTGCGATACGGCGCCCATGCAGACCCGGCGGACCACGATCAGCAGGTAGGCGGCCGTCAGCAGGGTGCCGAACGCGCCGATCGCCATGAAGGTGAGGAAGGCGGGGCGGCTGAGGCCGTCGGCGGGATCGAACGCGCCGAACAGCGCGAGCATCTCGCCCCAGAACCCGGCGAGGCCGGGCAGTCCGAGGGAGGCGACGGCGCCGAAGGCGAGCAGGGCACCGAGGCGCGGTGCCCTGCCGTACAGAGCGGCGCCGGTCTGCTCGGCGAGGGTGTCGAGGTCGGTGCTGCCGGTGCGGTCCTTCAGGGCGCCGACCAGGAAGAAGAGCAGGCCGGTGATCAGGCCGTGGGCGATGTTGGCGAACAGGGCGCCGTTGACGCCCGTCGGGGTCATGGTCGCGATGCCGAGGAGGACGAAGCCCATGTGGCCGACGGAGGAGTAGGCGATGAGGCGCTTGAGGTCGCCCTTCGCGCCCTGCCTGGCGAGGGCCAGGCAGGCCAGGGACCCGTAGATGATGCCGACGACGGCGAAGGCGGCGAGGTAGGGCGCGTAGGTGCGGAAGCCGTCCGGCGTGGCAGGGAGGAGAATCCGAACGAATCCGTAGGTACCCATCTTCAGCAGGACACCTGCCAGCAGGACCGAGCCGACGGTCGGCGCGGCGGTGTGGGCGTCGGGCAGCCAGCTGTGCAGCGGCCACATCGGCGTCTTCACCGCAAGCCCGATCCCGATCGCCAGCACGGCGATGACCTGCACGGACGTGGTCAGCGACCGGCCGTTGTCAGTGGCGAGTGCCATCATGTCGAACGTGCCCGCCTTGATACCGATCAGGAGCAGGCCGAGCAGCATGACCACGGAGCCGAGCAGCGTGTAGAGGATGAACTTCCAGGCGGCCTCGGCCCGGCCCTCGCCGCCCCAGCGGGCGATGAGGAAGTACATCGGGATGAGGACCATCTCGAAGGCGAGGAAGAACAGGATCAGGTCGAGGACGGCGAAGGTCGCGAGGGTGCCGGACTCGAGGACGAGCAGCAGGGCGACGAAGGCCTGCGGGGACGGGCCCGCGGGTGGCTTGAAGTACGAGTAGAGCGCGCAGAGGAAGGTCAGCAGCGCGGTCAGGACCAGAAGGGGGAGGGAGATGCCGTCGGTGCCGAGGTGGATGCGCACGTCGAGTGCGGGGATCCAGCTGATATCGGTCGTGGCCTGCATCTTCGACGGCTGGTCGTGGTCGAAGCCGAGCGCCAGGACGATCGCGGCGATGAGGATCGCCCCGGTGACGGTCACGCCGTGCCGGAGCACGGCCTGCTCGGGTGACTTCCCCTTCAGTCCGGGCGGGGCCGGCAGGAGGGCGGCGGCCGCACCGAGGAGCGGGCCGACGACGAGGAACGCCAGAAGGAACTGCATCACGGACTCGCTGATATCGATCACGCCTGCTCACGCTCCCGTGGCGACGAGGACGGCGGCGACCGCGAGGACGACGGTGCCGGCGAGCAGCGCGCTCACATAGGTCTGCACATTGCCGGTCTGCGCCCGGCGCACCGCGGCGCCGAGCCAGCGGGGCAGTGTTCCCGCACCGCGTACGTAGGTCTCCACGACCTCGCGGTCCAGGAACCGGACGAGACTCGCGCCGGCCCGGACCGGGCGGACGAAGAGGGCCGTGTACACGGCGTCGAGGTGGAAGCCGACGGCCGCGTGGCGGTGCAGCGGGCCGAGCAGCAGCCGTCCCGGGTCGGCCGGGTCGGGTGCGTGGGCCACGTCTCCGTAGGCGGGTTCGTGGGTGGCGATGGCCTCGGCCTCGACCTGACCGGCGTCCGCCGAGGGATGCGCGGCGACGGCACCCATGGGGACACGACCGGCGAGCGCGGTGGTGTGCCGCCATGTGGCGTAGGTGACGATGCCGCCGACCAGCGCCACGCCCGTGCCGAGCACGGAGGTGGTCAGGGTCGGGGTCAGGTCGTGCCCGTCGAACCAGTCCGGCAGCGCGCGGAAGGCGAGGCCGCCCACCGCGAGGGAGGGCACCGCGAGCACCCACAGCACCGTGGTCATGGCCAGGGGCTGCCTGCCGTGGTCCGGGGCCTCGGTGCCGTGGCCGCGGAAGGCCAGCAGCCACAGGCGCGTCGCGTAGGCCGCGGTGAGCACGGCGGTGAGCAAACCGGCGAGGAGCACGATCCAGCCCGCCGCGGCAGGGGCGCCCTCGGTGTGGCCGGTGACCACGTGCTCGGCGACGCCGAGGACGGCCTCCTTGGAGAAGAAGCCGCTGAACGGCGGGATCGCGGCGAGCGCCAGGAGCGCCACCGTCATCGTCCAGTAGGCGTCGGGGACACGGTCACGGAGGTTGCTCATGCGGGACATGGCGGCGAGGGAGTTGGTGCCGGCGGCATGGATGATCACGCCGGCCGCGAGGAACAGCAGCGCCTTGAAGGCGCCGTGGGACAGGAGGTGGAACACGGCGGCGCCGCGGTCGGCGACCGCGAGGGCGCCGGTCATGTAGCCGAGCTGGCCGATCGTCGAGTAGGCGAGGACGCGCTTGATGTCGTCCTGGGCGAGCGCGGCGAGCGCCGAGCCGGTCATGGTGACCGCGGCCATGACGGCGAGGACGACCATCGCGGCCCGGGACGCCTCGAAGAGCGGAAGGAGACGGGCGACGAAGTAGACACCGGCGGCGACCATCGTCGCGGCGTGGATCAGCGCCGAGACGGGGGTCGGGCCCGCCATCGCGTCGGGGAGCCAGGTGTGCAGCGGGAACTGCGCCGACTTGCCCGCCACGCCGGCCAGGAGCAGCAGCGCGATCAGCGTCGGGTGCTCGATGCCGCCGTTCGCGACGGCGCCGAGGATCCGGGTGATGCGGAAGGACCCCGCGCCGCCGGCGAGGGCGAACAGGCCGATGAGGAACGGCACGTCGCCGAGCTTGGTGACGAGGAAGGCCTTGAGCGAGGCGGCGCGGGCCTCGGGGGTCTCCCAGTAGTGGCCGACGAGGAAGTAGGAGCAGATGCCCATGACCTCCCAGCCGACCAGCAGCACCATCAGGTCGCCGGAATAGACGACGAGGAGCATCGCGGAGGTGAACAGGGAGACGAGGGCGGCGTACGACGGATAGCGCGAGTCGTCGCGCAGGTAGCCGGTGGAGTAGATCTGCACGCAGGTGGCGACGACGCCGACGAGCACGGCGGTGAGGGCGGCGAAGCCGTCGATGTGCAGGGCGAGCTCGACCGGGACGGAGCCGGTCGGCGTGAGCTCGGTGGCGGAGTCCACGGCCTGGCCCCCGCTCTGGCGGGCGGCGACCAGTACGGCGAGCAGGAGGGAGGCGAAGGTCGGGAGGACGGCGAGCGGACGGACGAATCCGGGGGCCGTGCGGCCCAGGAGCAGGCCGGTGAGAGCGCCCAGGAACGGCAGGAGGGGGACGAGGACGGCGAGGGTGGTCGTGCTCACGCGGTGGCCTCAGCCTTCTCGGCCGCCGCCCGGGTCGCGGAGGCGTCGCCGTCGGATACGTCGCCGTCGGGGCCGTCCGGCTCGTGGCCCTCGGCGGTGTCGCGGAGCCTGTCGATGTCCGCGGTGCCCCGGTTGCGGTGGACGGCGAGGACGATCGCCAGGCCGATGCCGATCTCGGCGGCGGCGATGGCGATGGTGAACAGGGTCAGGGCCTGACCGGAGTGCAAGGTGTCCTCGGCGGCCTTGCTGAGCCAGACGTCGAAGGCGACCAGGTTCAGGTTGACGGCGTTGAGCATCAGCTCGACCGACATCAGGACGAGGATCGCGTTGCGCCGGGCGAGGACTCCGTACAGGCCGGTGCAGAACAGGAGGGCGGACAGCACGGCGGGATAGGCGAGGTGCATCAGCGGGTCCCTTCCGTGTCGCGGCGGGTGTCCGTGGTGCCGGCGTCGGTGCCGGAGCCGCGCGGGGTGCCGCGCCGAGGGCCGGTGGGGGTGCCGGCGGCACGGGTGGGGGTGTTCGCGGGCGTGCCCGTCGCGTCGGCCTTCGCCTTGCGGGACAGGACGATCGCGCCGACCAGGGCGGCGAGGAGGAGCACGGAGAGGGCCTCGAAGGGCAGGACCCAGTGCTGGAAGAGGCTGGCGCCCGTCACGTCGGTGGAACCGGCGGGCGTGCCGTCCAGGTCGATCCACGTGGTGCGGAAGGCGTCCACGACCACCCACACCAGGGCGCCCGCGGCGGCGACGGCCACGGTGAGGGCGGCCCACCGGTTGCCGGAGTCGGCGTCCGGGGAGCGGCCGATCGGCGCCCGGGTGAGCATCAGACCGAACAGGAGGAGGACGACGACGGAACCGACGTAGATGAGGACCTGCACCCAGGCGATGAACTCGGCGGTGAGCAGCAGGTACTCGACGGCGAGGCCGCCGAGGGCCACCACCAGCCACAGGGCGGCGTGCACCAGCTGCCGGGTGGTGACGGTGACGACGGCGGCGCCCAGGGTGACCAGGCCGACGAGGAGGAAGGCGATCTCCACACCGGTCGGGGAGAGGAAGCCGGACGGCTCGCCGGCCAGGTTCGGGGGGCCGACCGCGAGGCCGCCCACGGTGGCTGCGACGGTCATTCCCTGCCCTCCTGTTCCGGCCTCAGCCGGTCCTGTGGCTGGTCCGCCGGCCCGCCCGACGCCGGACCGGGCGACTGGTCCGCGGGCCCGCCCGCCGACCGGTCCGCCGAACGGTCCGTCGGCTGGTCGGTCTGCTGCTGGGAGTCGCCCATCGGGCGGGTGGGGGATTCGGCGGCGCTGGTCTGCTCGTCGGCGTGCGGCACGGTGCCGGACGCCGGGGCGGTGCGGGCACGGGGTGCGGCGGACGGTGCGGCGGGTTCCGCGGCGGTTTCCCCTGGGGCGGCCTGCTGGGCCGCCAGCTTCTCCGCCGTCTTGCGGGCGGCGACGAGTTCCTTCGGTTCCTCCGCGCCGGGGTCGAGGGCGGGCGGGGCCGGGACGGTCCACATCCACTCGCGGAGCTTGTCGCGCTCGTGGGTGAGGTCGCGGATGTCGGTCTCGGCGTACTCGAACTCCGGGGACCAGAACAGCGCGTCGAAAGGACACACCTCGATGCAGATACCGCAGTACATGCACAGGGAGAAGTCGATGGCGAACCGGTCGAGGACGTTGCGGCTGCGTTCGCGGCCGCCGGGGGTCGCCGCCGGGAGCGTCTCCTTGTGGGAGTCGATGTAGATACACCAGTCCGGGCACTCGCGGGCGCACAGCATGCAGACCGTGCAGTTCTCCTCGAACAGGCCGATCACGCCGCGGGTGCGGGGCGGGAGGCCGGGCTGGACGTCCGGGTACTGGTCGGTGACGGACTTCTTCGTCATCGTCCGCAGGGTGACGGCCAGGCCCTTGGCCAGGCCGGAGCCGGGGATGCGGGGCCGGGTGGGCGGTACGGACTCGGCCATGGCTACTGGATCACCACCTTGACGATGCCGGTGAGGGCGATCTGGGCGAGGGAGAGGGGGACGAGGAGGGTCCAGGAGAGCTTCTGGAGCTGGTCCTCGCGCAGCCGGGGATAGGTGACGCGGAGCCAGATGACCAGGAAGGCGAGGACCGCGGTCTTCAGCAGGGTCCACACCCAGCCGAGTCCGTCGGCGCCCCAGGGACCGTGCCAGCCGCCCAGGAAGAGGACGGTGGTCAGACCGCACAGGACGACGATCCCGGCGTACTCGGCCAGGAGGAAGAGAGCGAAGCGCAGGCCGGTGTACTCGGTGTAGGCACCGAAGATGATCTCCGAGTCGGCGACGGGCATGTCGAAGGGCGGGCGCTGCAGTTCGGCGAGGCCCGCGACGAAGAAGACCAGTGCGCCGGTGATCTGCCACGGCAGCCACCACCACTCGAAGGCGTTCAGGATGCCGACGAGGGAGACCGTGCCGGCCGCCATGGCCACCGAGGCGGCGGTGAGCAGCATCGGCAGTTCGTAGGCGAGGAGCTGGGCGGCGGTGCGCAGGCCGCCGAGGAGGGAGAACTTGTTGGCGGAGGCCCAGCCGGCCATGAGCGAGCCGAGGACGCCGACGCCCATGACGGCGAGGACGAAGAACACACCGGCGTCCAGTACCTGGCCGACGGCGCCCTCGCCGGGGCCGATGGGGATGGCGAGCAGGACGAGGAGGTAGGGCAGGAGGGCGACGGCGGGGGCGAGCTGGAAGATACGGCGGTCCGCGCCCGCGGGGACGACGTCCTCCTTCTGCGCGAACTTCACGCCGTCGGCGATGAGCTGGGCCCAGCCGTGGAAGCCGCCGGCGTACATGGGGCCGAGGCGGCCCTGCATGTGGGCCATCACCTTGTGCTCGGTCTGACCGATGATCAGAGGGAGGGTGAGGAAGACCACGAAGACGATCAGGAGTCGCAGGGTGACGTCGAGCACGTCGTTCACTGCGGGCCTCCTGCGGGATCTTCGAGGTTCTCGGGTGCGGGGTCGGCGCTGCGGGCTCCGTCGTCGTCGGCGCTGTGGGCACTGTCGGCGTCGTCGGCGCGGTGGGCACTGTCGTCGTCGGCGGCGCGGTGGGTGTCGTCGGCGCTGTCAGCCGCCGCGGCGTCCTGGGCTCCGGATGCACGGCCGGTCGCGGGTCGCGTCGTGCCCCGGGGTTCGGGCCCGGTCGCGGCCTCGGCCGACGGTTCGGGCTCCGGTTCCTCGAAGGCCGGGCGGGCGTGGTGCCAGGGGGCGTCGGGGCTGCGCGGAGCGGCTGCGGGCCTGCGGGGCGGGCGTCCGGCGGGCGCCGGGACGGATGTGCCGTCCGGTGCCTCGGGGGGCGGCGGCGCGGTCGGCGAGTCCGGCGTGGGCCGTTGGCTCGCCGACCCTTCCGCCGTGCTGCGCTGCCGCCGCGGGCCCGCGGCGGCCCCCGTGGTATCGGCCCGCTGCGACGCCGAGCCCTGGCTCGCGCTCCGAGCACGGCGCGGGCTCACGGGGGACCCAGCCAACGCGGCATCGGTCGACGCGGCATCGGTGGACGCGGCATCGGTGGACGAGGGCGCGCTCGACGCGGGCCGCGGGGCTGCCGGCTCGATGGCGGGGGTCTGGCTCGCCGAGCCCTCCGCCGCCGTACGGGTGCGGCGGGGCGTGGTCGCCCCTTCGGTCTCCGTGGGCCCGGTGGTCGAAGGGGTTTGGCTCGCCGACCCCTCCGCGGCGGTGCGGGTGCGGCGCACCGGGCGGTCGCCCGCCGTGCGGGCCGCGCCGGCGCCCGCCGCCGTACGGGCCGCGCCCGCCGCTCGGCCCGCTCCTCGGGCCGGGCGGGCGGGGGCCGGGGGAAGCTGGCCCTTCAGGGGGCCCCATTCGTTCGGGTCGGGGACGCCGGGGGGCAGCATCTGGCGGCGCTTGGGGCCTCCGTGTTCGGACTCGCCGGGTTCCTTGGCACCGGGCCAGGCCTTGGCGACGCGGGCCGCGAGGACGAAGTCCTTGCGCAGGGGGTGGCCCTCGAAGCCCTCCGGAAGGAGGAGGTGGTCCAGCGCGGGGTGGCCCGTGAAGTCGACGCCGAACATCTCGTGCGTCTCGCGTTCGTGCCAGGCGGCGCCCGCGTACACGTCCACGGCGGACGGCAGCGCAGGCGCCTCGTGCGGGACGGTCGTGCGCAGCAGCAGGCGCCGCACCGGGGACAGGGCCGCGACGTGCGCGGTGACGCGAAAGCCCGTGCCGGGTTCGTCGACGGCGCTCAGCCAGTCGAAGTAGGTGCAGCCCAGGCGGTCGCGCGCGGCCTCCAGGGCGGGGATCCAGGCCGTGGGGGGTACGTCGACGGTCAGAACGTCGTACGACTCCTCGGCCGTGGCGTCCGGACCGAACAGTTCCTCCACCTCGGCGGGCAGCCAGCCGACCGCGGTCATCGGCCCTCCCCCGCGTCGGACCCGTCCCCGGCTCCGCCGGCAGCGGATGCGCCGGCAGCGGATCCGCCCGCCGTCGGCGGACTCACCAGCCCGCTCTGCAGCGCCGCCACGGACGCGTGCGCACCCGGGCCGGATCCGTACCGCTCCCCCAGCGACTCGCGGGCGATCTTCTCCTGGAGCTTCAGGATGCCCTGGAGCAGCGCCTCCGGCCGGGGCGGGCAGCCGGGGACGTAGACGTCGACCGGGATGATCTGGTCGACGCCCTTGGTGACCGAGTAGGAGTCCCAGTACGGGCCTCCGCAGTTGCTGCACGCGCCGAAGGAGATGACGTACTTCGGCTCGGGCATCTGCTCGTAGAGGCGCTTCACCGCGGGCGCCATCTTGTCGGTGACCGTGCCGGAGACCACCATCAGGTCGGCCTGCCGGGGCCCCGGTGCGAACGGGATGACGCCGAGGCGGATGAAGTCGTGCCGGGCCATCGACGCGGCGATGAACTCGATCGCGCAGCAGGCGAGGCCGAAGTTGAAGACCCAGAGCGAGTAGCGGCGGCCCCAGTTGAGGATCACCTTCATCGGCTCGGGCGCGAGGCGGGAGAGCGCGCCCAGCCGCTTCGGTTCCGGAAGCAGGACCGGTTCGGGGGTCGACGGGGTCACGTCCATGTCAGGACGCCCTTCTTGTATGCGTACAGCAGGCCCACGGCGAGGAAGCCGAGGAAGATGAACATCTCCACGAGGGTGGTCGCGCCGTAGCCGTCGGCGGCGAAGACGGTCGCCCAGGGGAAGAGGAAGATCGAGTCGACGGCGAAGATCACGTAGAGGAAGGCGTAGACGTAGTAGCGGACCTGGGTGTGGGCCCAGCCTTCGCCGACGGGGTCGACTCCGCACTCGTACGTCAGAAGTTTCTCGGGCGTGGGGACCACGGGCCGCAGCAGGCGTCCCGCGCCGAAGGCCACCGCGACGAACAGCACGCCGACGACGGCCAGCAGTCCGACGACCGAGTAGGACTGGAAGTACTCTGCCGCAGCGTCCGCCGCGACGTCCGCCGCGACGGCGGTCGTATCGACGCCGGTCGGTTTCCGCACGTCCGCCCCTCACTCCCTGGCTGGTGTCCCTGGTCCGTTCCGTGCTGCCGGAAAGATCTGTACGCACGGGAGTCTAGGCCCTGATAAAGAGACGGTAAGCAGCCCGTCACCGCTCGGCATGCAGGGGTGGGGTTTTCCTCAGTCCGCCATGGCGGTCCACCTCATGGCGCCGCTGCCCGTCGAAGGGCACGCTGATCCCCATGACCGAACGCTTCCCGGCCCACGACACGCCCCCGGGCACCACCCTGGGCACCACTTCGGGCACCTCCTCGGGCAGGCCCGGCGTCGCTGCCGCGGACGTTCCCGGCGACCGTCCGCCGCCGGCCCGCCTCGCCTACGACCGGCACACGTGGAAGGAGATCGCCCATCTGCTGGCGAACCTCCCGGTCTCCCTGGTCGGCTTCACCTATGTCGTGGTCATGCTGTTCACCGGTCTCGGGCTCACGGTCACAGTGGTCGGGTTCCCGCTGCTCGCGGCGGGGCTGCTGGGCGCGCGGCAGCTGGGCCGGCTGGAGCGGGCGCGGGCCAGGGCGCTGCTCGGAGTGCGGGTGGAGGAGCCGACTCCGCTGCCGTGGCGCCGTGGGGGGTTCTGGCCGAGGCTGTGGCTGGCGGTGAAGGACCCGGTGGGCTGGCGCACGGTCCTGTACGAGCTGATCCGGCTGCCGTGGGGCGTGGTCACCTTCACCGTGACGCTGACCTCGCTGTTCGTGCTGTGGCCGGTGCTGCCGTTCGTCGCGCGGGGGCTGGCGAACGCGGACCGGGCGATGGTGCGGGGGCTGCTGTGTCCCTCGGACGAGTTGGAGCGGCGCATCGCCGAGCTGGAGTCGGACCGGGGTGTGGTGGTCGACACGGCCGCCGCCGATCTGCGGCGCATCGAGCGGGATCTGCACGACGGTGCACAGGCCCGGCTGGTGAATCTCGCCATGGGGCTGGGGCTGGCCAAGGAGAAGCTGCTGGAGGATCCCGACGTCGCGGCGGCGATGGTCGAGGAGGCGCACGGCGAGGTCAAGCTGGCGCTGCAGGAGCTGCGGGACCTGGCGCGGGGCATCCATCCGGCCGTGCTCACCGACCGGGGCCTGGACGCGGCACTGTCCTCGGTCGCCTCACGCTGCACGGTGCCGGTGAAGGTGACGGTGGACCTCGTCGAGCGTCCTGCGGCGGCCATCGAGGGCATCGCCTACTTCACGGTCTCGGAACTGCTCCAGAACGTCAGCAAGCACAGTGCGGCACGGTCGGCCTCGGTCGACGTGTGGCGGGCGGACGGCCGGCTGCTGATCCAGGTGCGGGACGACGGGCGCGGGGGCGCGAGCCTGGACGGCGGTACGGGCATGCGGGGGCTCTCCGAACGGCTGGGCGCGGTCGACGGTCTGTTCGTCGTGGACTCGCCGGAGGGAGGTCCGACGACGGTGACGGCGGAACTGCCGTGGCGGGACCGCTCGGGCGCGCTCGCCTGAGCCGCCGGGCGCGCGGCGTTCGCCGGGACGAGCTGGGACGCCCGGCCGCCCGGCGCCCGTCGGCGTACGCGTGACGTACACCGGGCAGCCCGTACCGACGACGTACGCCGAGCCCGGAAGCCGGCAGCCGCGTCTGCCGCCCAGAAGCCGCTTCCGCCCCGCCCGACGAGCCGGAGCCGCGTTGCCCCAGGCCACCGAGGGGCTGGCTCAGAACGGCCGCACCCCCGGCAGAGGTGGGGATAACCCCCGTCCGAGACTGCGACGGACTCCATGGTTCGCCCGCCCGCGGCACAGCACGCTGGAGGTACGACAGCACAGCCACAGCCAGAGCCGGGCGACAGCCACGCGACGGCGCGGCGGCCCGACGAGGAGAAGGACGACGCCGATGGCCACGGAGTACGAGCAGGGTTACGGGCTCGGCAGCGGATCCCGCTACGCCGGCGGCGCCGGGGAGGGGCGGCACCGGCTGCCGGCAGCGCTGCGGGCGCCGGTGGAGGGGCGCACCTGGCGGGAGCTGGCGTACGTGCTGCTGAGCCTGCCGATCGGCATCCTGCTGTTCGTGTACGCGGTCACCATGGTGGCGCTGGGGGCCGGTCTCCTGGTGACGTTCCTCGGCGTGCCGGTGCTGGCGGCGGCGCTGGCCGGGTGCCGTGGTGCCGGGGCGGTGGAGCGGGCGCGGGCCCGGGGGCTGCTGGGGCTGGAGGTGGGTGAGCCGGAGCCGTTGCGCACACAGGGGCGGCAGGGGTTCACGGCGTGGATCGGGGCGGTGCTGAAGAGCGGCGCCTCGTGGCGGTCGCTGCTGTACGCGGTGCTCCGGCTGCCGTGGGCGGTGTTCTCCTTCCCCGTCGTGGTGACCTTCTGGTCGGTCGGCTGGTCGCTGCTGACGTATCCGCTGTGGTTCTGGGTGTTCCCGCTGTACGGCGGTCAGGGCGGGATCCAGCTGTACGGCGACGAGCAGCACCAGATCTACGTGGACAACCCCTTCGAGATCACGGTGACGGCCCTGGTGGGGCTGCTGTTCACCATCGCCACGCCGTGGATCGTTCGGGCGCTGACGACGGTGGACCGGGTGATGGTGCACGGCCTGCTCGGGCCGTCGCGGCTGGCGACGCGGGTGGTGGAGCTGGAGTCGGACCGGGGTGTCGTGGTCGACACGGCGGCGGCGGACCTGCGGCGCATCGAGCGGGACCTGCACGACGGGGCGCAGGCCCGGCTGGTGGCGCTGGCGATGGACCTGGGACTGGCGAAGGAGAAGGTGAAGGAAGATCCGCGGGCCGCGGCGCGGATGGTGGACGAGGCGCACGGCGAGGTGAAGACGGCGCTCCAGGAGCTGCGGGACCTGGCACGGGGCATCCATCCGGCCGTGCTCACCGACCGCGGCCTGGACGCGGCACTGTCCGCCGTCGCCTCGCGCTGCACGGTCCCGGTGCAGGTGGAGGTGGACCTGGCGGAGCGGCCCGCCCCGGCGATCGAGGGCATCGCCTACTTCAGCGTCTCGGAGCTGCTCCAGAACGTCAGCAAGCACGCGCGCGCCACCCGGGCGGCGGTGGAGGTGTGGCGGGCGGGGAACCGGCTGATGCTCCAGGTCGTGGACGACGGCGTCGGCGGGGCCGACGGGTCCCGGGGCTCGGGCCTGGCCGGCCTGGCGGAACGGCTGGACGCGGTGGACGGCGTCCTGGTGGTGGACTCCCCGCCCGGGGGCCCGACCCGGATCACGGCGGAGCTGCCCTGGCGGACGGCGCGGATGCCGTAGGGCCCGTCCGGTGAGTACCGGACCGACCGGGCGGAGGACGCCAACCGGTCGCGGCGCCGACGACCGGTCGCAGCCCGGTACGACCCGTTGCACCCGGCACCTGATCACGCTGCCCCGCGGCATCCCCGACCGGATGCTGGAATGCTGGACCCGATGACCGGACCCGCCAGGAGGGCGGGTCCGGACGGGGCTGTGGGGGTCCGAGATCGTGGAGGACAGGGTGCGCGTGGTCATCGCCGAGGATTCGGTGCTGCTGCGGGAGGGACTGACCCGGCTGCTGACCGACCGGGGGCACGAGGTCGTGGCCGGGGTCGGTGACGGCGAGGCGCTGATCAAGACCATCACCGGGCTGGACGGCCAGGGTGAGCTCCCGGACGTGGTGGTGGCCGACGTACGGATGCCGCCGACGCACACCGACGAGGGTGTGCGGGCCGCGGTGCAGCTGCGCAAGGCCCACCCGGGGCTCGGCGTGCTGGTGCTGTCGCAGTACGTGGAGGAGCGCTACGCCACCGAACTGCTCGCCGGTTCCAGCCGCGGCGTCGGCTATCTGCTCAAGGACCGGGTAGCCGAAGTACGTGAGTTCGTGGACGCGGTGGTACGCGTGGCCCAGGGCGGTACGGCCCTGGACCCGGAGGTGGTCGCGCAGCTGCTCGGGCGCAGCCGCAAGCAGGACGTGCTCGCGGGACTCACCCCGCGCGAGCGGGAGGTCCTGGGGCTGATGGCCGAGGGCCGGACGAACTCGGCGATCGCCCGGCAGCTGGTGGTGAGCGACGGAGCCGTGGAGAAGCACGTCAGCAACATCTTCCTGAAGCTGGGGCTGTCCCCCAGCGAGGGCGATCACCGGCGGGTGCTGGCCGTGCTCACCTATCTCAACTCCTGAACCGCGGCGGTGACGGCGGCGTCTTCGAAGGAAAGGCCGGGGAGCCCGTAACCAGGGGTAATCCAGGGCGGTTCCGGGGTGATTTCGGGGCGGATCGGGCGCCCGGACGTCTCGAAGTCGTGTCCAACATGCGAATCACCCAAGGAAGGGCACCCTTACGGACGTAGGGTTGATCCAGGGAGGGCCTGCGCGAAGGCCGTCCCGGACAGCCGCCTCGAGGGAGGTCCAGTTCAGTGACCAGCCAGGTCAGCAGCCCAGCGGAGCAGGCCGACGGAGCCGTCGTGGGAGAGCAGCGCCAAGCGACGGCGGACAAGCACGTCCGCCGTCTGGACCGGGTGATCATCAGGTTCGCGGGGGACTCGGGCGACGGTATGCAGCTCACCGGCGACCGCTTCACCTCGGAGACCGCGTCCTTCGGCAACGACCTGTCGACGCTGCCGAACTTCCCGGCCGAGATCCGCGCTCCCGCCGGCACCCTGCCCGGTGTCTCGTCCTTCCAGCTCCACTTCGCCGATCACGACATCCTCACCCCCGGGGACGCCCCCAACGTGCTGGTGGCGATGAACCCGGCCGCGCTGAAGGCGAACGTCGGCGACCTGCCGCGGGGCGCGGAGATCATCGTCAACACGGACGAGTTCACCAAGCGCGCGATGCAGAAGGTCGGCTACGACAGCAACCCGCTGGAGGACGGCTCACTCGACGGCTACAGCCTCCACCCGGTGCCGCTGACGACGCTGACGGTCGAGGCGCTGAAGGAGTTCGACCTCACCCGCAAGGAGGCCGAGCGCAGCAAGAACATGTTCGCGCTCGGGCTGCTGAGCTGGATGTACCACCGGCCGACCGAGGGCACGGAGAAGTTCCTGACCTCGAAGTTCGCGAAGAAGCCGGACATCGCGGCGGCGAACATCGCGGCGTTCCGGGCGGGCTGGAACTTCGGCGAGACCACGGAGGACTTCGCCGTCTCCTACGAGGTGGCCCCGGCCGCCACGGCGTTCCCGCCGGGCGTGTACCGCAACATCTCCGGGAACCTGGCCCTGTCGTACGGTCTGATCGCGGCGTCGCTGCAGGCGGACCTGCCGCTGTTCCTGGGTTCCTACCCGATCACCCCGGCGTCGGACATCCTGCACGAGCTGAGCCGGCACAAGAACTTCGGGGTGCGGACCTTCCAGGCCGAGGACGAGATCGCCGGCATCGGCGCGGCGCTGGGCGCGGCCTTCGGCGGTTCGCTGGCGGTGACGACGACCAGCGGCCCCGGTGTGGCGCTGAAGTCCGAGACGATCGGGCTCGCGGTGTCGCTGGAGCTGCCGCTGCTGATCGTGGACATCCAGCGGGGCGGCCCCTCCACGGGCCTGCCGACCAAGACCGAGCAGGCAGATCTGCTCCAGGCGATGTACGGGCGCAACGGCGAGGCCCCGGTCCCGGTGGTCGCGCCGCGCACCCCGGCCGACTGCTTCGACGCGGCCCTGGAGGCGGCGCGGATCGCGCTGACCTACCGCACCCCGGTCTTCCTGCTCTCCGACGGCTACCTGGCCAACGGCAGCGAGCCCTGGCGCATCCCGGACCTGGAGGAGCTGCCCGACCTCGGGGTGCAGTTCGCGCAGGGGCCGAACCACACGCTGGACGACGGCACCGAGGTGTTCTGGCCGTACAAGCGGGATCCGCAGACGCTGGCCCGCCCGTGGGCGATCCCGGGCACGCCGGGTCTGGAGCACCGGATCGGCGGTATCGAGAAGCAGGACGGCACGGGCAACATCTCCTACGACCCGGCCAACCACGACTTCATGGTCCGCACCCGCCAGGCGAAGATCGACGGCATCGCCGTGCCCGACGTCGAGGTCGACGACCCGCACGGCGCGAAGACGCTGGTGCTGGGCTGGGGCTCCACCTACGGGCCGATCACCGCCGCGGTGCGCCGGCTGCGCGCGGCCGGCGAGTCGGTGGCGCAGGCGCATCTGCGGCACCTCAACCCCTTCCCGCGGAACCTCGGCCAGGTGCTGGGGTCCTACGACCGGGTGGTGGTCCCCGAGATGAACCTCGGCCAGCTCGCCACCCTCATCCGGGCGAAGTACCTGGTCGACGCCCGCTCGTACAACCAGGTCAACGGCATGCCGTTCAAGGCGGAGCAGCTCGCAAAGGCTCTGAAGGAGGCCATCGATGGCTGAGACGACCAGGGAAGGCACGGGCACGATCGAGGCGCTTTCCCTCGTCCCCAAGGCCGAGGGCAGGCAGTCCATGAAGGACTTCAAGTCCGATCAGGAAGTGCGCTGGTGCCCCGGCTGCGGCGACTACGCCGTCCTCGCCGCCGTGCAGGGCTTCATGCCCGAGCTGGGTCTGGCGAAGGAGAACATCGTCTTCGTCTCCGGCATCGGCTGCTCGTCCCGCTTCCCGTACTACATGAACACCTACGGGATGCACTCGATCCACGGCCGGGCCCCGGCCATCGCCACGGGTCTGGCCAGTTCACGGCGCGACCTGAGCGTGTGGGTGGTCACCGGTGACGGCGACGCGCTGTCGATCGGCGGCAACCACCTGATCCACGCCCTGCGGCGCAACGTCAACCTCAAGATCCTGCTGTTCAACAACCGGATCTACGGTCTGACCAAGGGCCAGTACAGCCCTACCTCCGAGGTCGGCAAGATCACCAAGTCGACCCCGATGGGTTCGCTGGACGCGCCCTTCAACCCGGTGTCGCTGGCGATCGGCGCGGAGGCGTCGTTCGTGGCCCGTACGGTGGACTCGGACCGCAAGCATCTGACCGAGGTGCTGCGCCAGGCCGCCGCCCACCCGGGCACGGCGCTGGTGGAGATCTACCAGAACTGCAACATCTTCAACGACGGCGCCTTCGAGGTTCTCAAGGACCGGCAGCAGGCCGAGGAGGCGGTGATCCGTCTGGAGCACGGCGAGCCGATCCGCTTCGGCAGCGACCGCTCCAGGGGCGTGGTGCGGGACCGGGCCACCGGTGATCTGCGGGTGGTCACGGTGACGCCGGAGAACGAGGCGGAGGTCCTGGTCCACGACGCCCACTCCGCGTCGCCGACCACCGCGTTCGCGCTGTCCCGGCTGGCCGATCCGGACACCCTGCACCACACGCCGATCGGCGTGTTCCGCTCCGTGGACCGGCCGGTCTACGACACGCAGATGGCCGATCAGCTCGACACCGCGATCGAGCAGCACGGCAAGGGCGACCTCGCGGCGCTGCTGGCGGGCGGCGACACCTGGACGGTCGTCGGCTGAGCCGTCACGAGCAGGGGAAGAGGGCCCGCCGTCGAGGCCGGGCCCTCTTCCCCTGCCGTGTCAGGCATCGGGGATGTCGCGCTTGGCGTGAAGCAGCGTGTCGCGGGTTGTGACGACGATGCGCTCGTAGTCGGCCCTGGCGGCATCTTCCGGGGAGCAGCGCATCCGGTTCTCCGGACACCCGTGTGACCAGCGAGCGCCGCCCGCAACCCCGTGCGACTACATCATCCCTGCTCAGGCCGTATACGGGCGGCGTCATATGCCGCCCGCGCCTGCTGCACCTCGGGCATCCGCTTCTCGGTCCACAGCGCGAGGGTGCGCACCTGTTCGGCTGCCTCACGGCCCAGTCCGGTGAGGGAGTAGTCGACCCGGGGCGGGATCACCGGCTGGGCGTCGCGGTGGACCAGGCCGTCACGCTCCAGGGTCTGGAGGGTCTGGGTCAGCATCTTCTCGCTGACCCTGCCGATCGCCCGTCGCAGTTCGCTGAACCGGTGCGGACGGTCCAGCAGCCGGATCAGCACGAGCACGCCCCAGCGGCTGGTCACATGCTCCAGGACCAGGCGGTGGGGGCACATCGCCTCGGCGGCGTCCCTGCGGTCCGACTCACTTACTGCCATGCCAGTACCTTACTTCAAAGTGGGTACTTTCTGAGAGTTAGCGTCACTCTTAGGGTTAGTGCATCGCCTCACAGCGTCCTCACTTCCCAAGGAGATCCGCATCATGAGCATCGTCGTCACGGGAGCCACCGGACACCTCGGCCGGCACGTCGTGGAGCAGTTGTTGGAGAAGGTTCCGGCCGACCAGGTCACCGCGGTCGTCCGCGACGAGGAGAAGGCTGCCGGCCTCGCCGGGCGCGGGGTGCGGATCGCGGTCGCCGACTACAACGCCCCCGAGACCTTCGACGGTGTGTTCGCGGCCGGCGACCGGGTGCTGCTGATCTCCGGCAACGAGTTCGACAAGGGCCGGGTCGGGCAGCACAAGGCCGTCATCGACGCCGCCCGGTCGGCCGGTGTCACCCTGCTCGCCTACACCAGCGCCCCCGGCGGCCTGACCGCCGCGCTCGCCGACGACCACCGGGGCACCGAGGAGGCGCTGCTGGGCTCGGGTGTGCCGTACGTGCTGCTGCGCAACGGCTGGTACCACGAGAACTACACCGAGAACCTCGCCCCGGTGCTGGAGCACGACGCGGTCGTGGCCGCCGCCGGCCGCGGTCGGGTCTCCTCCGCCGCCCGCGCCGACTACGCGGCCGCCGCCGTCGCCGTGCTGACCGGCGAGGGGCACGAGAACCGGACGTACGAGCTGGGCGGTGACGAGGCGTGGAGCTTCACCGAGTACGCGGCCGAGCTGAGCCGGCAGACCGGCCGGCGGATCGCCTACCACGAGGTCACGCCCGAGGAGCTCACGGGCATCCTGGCCGGCGCCGGGCTGCCCGAGCCGCTGGCCGCGGTCTTCGCCGGCGTGGACGTCTCCGTCGCCAGGGGCGAGCTCGTCGTGGACAGCGGCGACCTGTCGCGCCTCATCGGTCGCCCGACCACCCCGTTGGCCACGGCGATCGCCACGGCGCTCAAGGGCTGACGCCGTGCGGTGACGCCCTCACCCCCGCCTGTCATGACCGTATCCCTATACGGGCATGACAGACGGGGGTGTCCGGCGTTACCGTCGATGCGGAGGGCACGCGTCAGGCGAGAAGGAGGGCCCGTGACCGGGAAGTCGGGCGCCGAACGGCGCACAGGACTGCTGAACGGCTTCGCGGCCTACGGGATGTGGGGGCTCGTCCCCCTGTTCTGGCCCCTGCTCAAGCCCGCCGGAGCGGTGGAGATCCTGGCCCATCGCATGGTCTGGTCGCTGTTCTTCGTCGGCGCCGCGCTGCTGGTCGTGCGCCGCTGGGCCTGGCTCGGCGAGCTGCTGCGGCAGCCGCGCCGCCTCGCGCTGATCGCGGTCGCCGCGACGGTGATCACCGTCAACTGGGGCGTCTACATCTGGTCGGTGAACTCCGGGCACGTGGTCGAGGCGTCGCTCGGCTACTTCATCAATCCGCTGGTCACCATCGCGATGGGCGTGCTGCTGCTGAAGGAGCGGCTGCGGCCGGTGCAGTGGGCGGCGGTCGGAGTCGGCGCCTCGGCGGTGCTGGTGCTCACCGTGGGACACGGCCGGCCGCCGTGGATCTCCCTGTGTCTCGCCTTCTCCTTCGCCACCTACGGGCTGGTGAAGAAGAAGGTCAACCTCGGCGGCGTCGAGTCGCTGGCCGCCGAGACCGCGATCCAGTTCCTGCCCGCGCTCGGTTATCTGCTGTGGCTGGGCGCCCGGGGCGAGTCCACCTTCGCCGGCGAGGGCGCGGGCCACGCCGCCCTGCTCGCCGCGACCGGCATCGTCACCGCGCTCCCCCTGGTCTGCTTCGGCGCCGCCGCCATCCGCGTGCCCCTGTCCACGCTCGGCCTGCTCCAGTACCTGGCCCCGGTCTTCCAGTTCCTGCTAGGGGTCCTCTACTTCAAGGAGGCCATGCCGCCCGAGCGCTGGGCCGGCTTCGCGCTGGTGTGGCTGGCGCTCACGCTGCTCACCTGGGACGCCCTGCGCACCGCCCGCGGGTCCGCCCGGACGCTGGCCGCGATGACGCCGGCGGCGCGGACGGCGGACCCGCGCCCGACCGAAGCGGAGCGCGTCACCGAGGCGCGGGCCTGACCTCACCACCGCGCGGGGGCCCGGCCCGCCGCCGTGCGGTGGGCGGCCCGTCTCCGCGCGGTGGGCGGCCCGTCTCCGCGCGGCGCCCGGCTCACCCGCCGGTTCACCTCGTGCCGGACGCCCGCCCCGGACCGGAGACTCCCCACCCCGCGCACGAGGCCGTTGAACCGGTCGCCGCCGAGCGGGCCGCCCAGGCCGTGACCCGCCCCTGACGGAGGCTGCGGCTACGCGTCCTCGGGCGCGCGGCGGGCCCGGTGGGCTCGGACCTTGGCGCGGTTGCCGCAGTGCTCCATCGAGCACCAGCGGCGGCGGCCCGGACGGGAGGTGTCCACGAAGAGCAGGCGGCAGTCGTGGGCGCCGCACTCGCGGACGCGGCCCGCGTACGAGCCGGTGAACAGGTCGATCGCGTCGCGGGCGACGGTCGACAGCAGCCCGGTGCCGGTGGCGCCCGGCGCCCAGGAGCGGGTGCCGTCCGGCTCGAGGCGGGACACCAGCGGGGGCTCGGCGGCAGCTGTGTTGACCACGTGCAGGTGCTCCGGGCGGGGCGGCCGGCCGTGCGCGCGGTCGGCGGTGAGCAGGAACAGGGCGTCGCGCAGGCTCCGCGCACGCTCCAGCTCGGTGTCGTCCACGGTGAGGTCCAGTCCGTCCGCGAGGCGGCTGCGCCCGGCCCAGGCGACGAGGTCCGCAGGGGTGTGCAGCACCTCGTACCGGGCGAAGGCGCCGGGGCCGCCGGTCGGAAGCAGCTCCAGACACAGGGCGCCGGGGTCGAAGCGGTAGGGCTTCCCCTCGTAGGAGATCAGGGTCAGGCCCGGCGGGTTCCCCGGCGTTTCGGTTGCGCTCCCACTCATGTAACCAATATAACCGGTTACATGACGCAGACACCGGCATCGCCGACTCCCGTGCACTGGAAGCTCGTCGTCGACGCGGCCGACCCGCACGCCCAGGCCGACTTCTGGGCCGCCGCGCTCGGGTACGCCGTGGAGGACCACAGCCCGCTCATCGACAGACTGCTCGGCTCCGGCGCCGTGCCGCCCGCCCTCACCGTCGAGGCCCACGGCCGCCGCGCATGGCGGGATCTGGACGCGGTGCGGCACCCCGACGACCCCTACGAGGCGGACAGCGGCACCGGGCTGGGGCGGCGTCTGCTGTTCCAGCGCGTGCCGGAGCCGAAGACGGTCAAGAACCGGCTCCACCTCGATCTACACCCGGGGGAGGGACGCCGGGAGGAGGAGGTCACGCGCCTGGAACGGCTCGGCGCGAGCGTGCTGCGGCGGGTGGCGGAGCCGTCCGGTTCATGGGTCGTGATGACCGACCCGGAGGGCAACGAGTTCTGCGTGCAGTGAGCCGGGCAACCGGGCGGGGCCCTCCGATATGCGTCGCACGCTGTCCTGTCAGCGCTCTTGACGGAGAGTCAGTTCCACATTCACCATCCAGGCACCCACTTAGCGGTGGGTGCCCGTGGAACCCCACGGGCCTCCCCAGGGAGTTCGGAGTCCCCCACATGCAACTCTCCGTTTCCACCCGCGCGGCGGCGGCCGGTGTCGTCGCGGTGATCACGCTGCTGGCCGGCGGGCCGTTGGCCGACGCGGCGTCCGCTCCCCCACGCACGGCCGCCGCGCCCGACATCCCCGTGGCGAACGTCAAGGCGCACCTGTCCCAGCTCCAGTCCATCGCCAACGCCAACGGCGGCAACCGCGCCCACGGCCGTCCCGGCTACAAGGCGTCCCTCGACTACGTGAAGGCCAAGCTGGACGCGGCCGGATTCACCACCAGCGTGCAGCAGTTCACCGCCTCCGGCCGCACCGGCTACAACCTGATCGCCGACTGGCCGGGTGGTGACCCGGGCCGGGTCCTGATGGCGGGCGCCCACCTCGACGGCGTGTCCTCCGGCCCCGGCATCAACGACAACGGATCCGGCTCGGCCGCCGTGCTCGAGACCGCGCTCGCCGTGTCCCGCGCTCAGTTACGGCCCGTCAAACACCTGCGATTCGCCTGGTGGGGCGCGGAGGAACTGGGGCTGGTCGGCTCCCGGTACTACGTCGGCCGCCTGTCCGCTACGGACCGTGCGGGCATCGACGGCTATCTGAACTTCGACATGATCGCCTCGCCGAACCCGGGCTACTTCGTCTACGACGACGACCCCGTCATCGAGAAGACGTTCAAGGACCACTTCGCCGGGCTCGGTGTGCCCACGGAGATCGAGACCGAGGGCGACGGGCGGTCCGACCACGCGTCGTTCAAGAGCGCGGGCGTGCCGGTCGGCGGTCTGTTCACCGGCGCGAGCCGGACCATGACCACCGCGCAGGCCACCAAGTGGGGCGGCACGGCGGGCAGGGCCTTCGACCGCTGCTACCACTCCTCCTGCGACACGACCGCCAACATCAACGACACCGCGCTGAACCGCAACAGCGACGCGATCGCGCACGCGGTGTGGGCGCTGTCGGGGTAACGACCGTGCCGGTCACGCCCGTTGGGCGCGGGCTCGGGCGGTCAGGCGGCCCATGCGGGCGCGGGCGGACTCCAGTTCCTCGATCTCGTCGGCCGCCGGGCCGTCCTCGGCGGTGAGTTCGGTCCACAGGCCGATCAGCTCGCGCCCGAGCTCCAGCCCGAGCTGCGGGTCGCGCACCGCGCGCCACGCGGTGGCCGCGCTGCGGACGTTGCCGTATGCGGCCTCCGCGTCGCCCACGCGGCGGTGGATGCCGGCGAGATCGAGGGAGAGGCGGAACGCCTGGAGCGGCTCGCCGGCCAAGTAGGCGATGTAGGAGTTGAGTTCGTGGAGCCGCAGCACTTCGGGGTGCTCCGCCCCCAGCGTCCCGGACGCCTCGGCGACGGTCTGCTCCGCCAGCCGTGCCGCGGCGTCGATGCGGCCCGCCCGGACGGCGTCGTTGATCTGCGCCACCGGCTCGGCGAGGAGGGCGGGGGCGGCGTCGTCGCCGGGCGCGGTGAGCGGCTCGTCCCCGAGCACCGCCTCCGCGACGGCGTCGAAACCGCGGGGCGGGGTGGGCCGTGCGTCCGCGGGGAGCTCGGGGTCGTCGAGGACGGGACCCCGGGTGGTCCCGGGGCGGGACGTACGGGCCGGGGCGAAATGGGGCTCGGGGATCGGTGCGGGGGCGGTCCCGGGCACGGCCGCGCGACCAGCGGCCCCCGGGGCGGAGGCCGGCGCCGCGACGTCCGAAGTGCGCGCCGCTTCCGGTGCGTTCGCGGGCCCGGCGGCCCCCGGGACCGGGTGAGGACTCGGGTTCATGGGCGGGGGCGGGCCGAACTCGCCCGTCGGGGGTGCGACCGTACCGGGCGGGGTGTCCCGCGCCGGCTCTGGCACGGCGCGCAGGGGGAACGTCGGGGCGGAACCGCCCGCCGGGCGCGGCTCCGGCACGGGGCGCAGGACGTGCGTCGGCCGGTCGTGCCCGGGGCGGGCCGGACCCGTACGGACGGGTTCCGCCGTGAAGCGGCTGGAGCCGTCCGGAGCCACCCGGAGCGGGACGACATAGCCGATGCGCTCGTCGTGGACGGTGGCCAGGACGGCACGGCCCGAGGCGACGGCCATGCGGTGGAGACGGTTCAGCACGGCCTGCTGGACCTCCTCACCGGGTGCCGGGGCCACCGGGATCCCGGCGACCGTCGCCGCGCCCGCTCCGACCCCGGCGAGGGGCACATGGACGTCGATCGGCACCGCCGCACGATCCGCCGCGTGCGCGGCCTGCTTCTGATCCCGCTTCTTCTCGCGGCTGAGTCGCGCCATCGTCCCCTCATTCGGGTCGTACACCTGTCGACGAGTCTGTCCGCTCGCCCGCGTTTCTCACGTCACCGCGGTGTCACAGGCTCGTCCCAAGGGTCGCCCGTCCCGATCTCCGGCCCGGTGGGAGGCATGAGGATCGGGCTACGAGGCAGGAGAGGGGCATGCGGACAGGCATGGGACAGGGACCGGAGATCTGGATCCGAGGGCCGGTGGCGGGACCGGAGCCGGGGCCGCGGGAGCCGGCCCGCCCCCCGGGGACGGCCCGGCGCTTCTCCTGGGTGGGCACCCACGGCGGGGCCGGTGTCTCCACACTGGCCGCGGTCTACGGGGGCCACGACAGCGGCCGTTCCTGGCCCGGTTCGGCCGATCCGCGGACCGTGCTGCTCGTCGCCCGGACGCACGCGGCCGGTCTGGACGCCGTCGTCCGCGCGGTGGAGGTGTTCCGGCGCGGGGAGACCCCGCAGGGGCTGGAGCTGGAGGGCGTGGTCCTGGTGGCGGACGCGCCGGGGCGGTTGCCGCGCCCCCTCGCCCAGCGGGTACGGCTCGTCGAGTCCTCGATCGACGTGTACCGCGTGCCCTGGGTGCCCGAGTGGCGCCTGGGCGAACCGGACGGCCGTCCGCCCCGCGAGACGGAGCCACTGGCCCGCCTGACGGGAGCGCCGCGCTGACCGGCGGGGAGCCTCGGCCGCCCCTTCCCGGTGCGTCCCCCTCGGCCGTGGCGATCGCCTCCGGCGTCCGCTCCGGCACCCTGCGCGCCGTCGACGTGGTCACCGCGGCACTGGAGCGGATCGAGCGGGCCGACCCGGTGCTGTGCGCGTTCACCGAGGTGTGGGGCGAGGAGGCGCTGCGCCGGGCGGCGGAGCTGGACGCACGGATCGCCGACGACGGCAAGGGGTCGGCGCCGGCCCGCACGGGCGCACGGAACGCCGGTGCGGAAGCACGGAATACCGAAACGCAGGCGCGGAACGCCGGTGCGGAAGCACGGGACACCGGCACGCACGTACGGAAGGTCGGCGTGGAAGCCCGGGACACCCGTACGCGGGCGCGGAACACCGGTGCGGGCGAACGGCGTTCCGTGTCTGCGACCGGGCAGGACGAAGGTTTCGGTGGCGGTGGCGGTGGCACGGACCGTGACGGGGGGTGGCCGACGCTCGCCGGGGTGCCGATCGCGGTGAAGGGACGGTACGGGCTGCGGGGGGCGGGGCCGCTGCTCGCGGCCGGGTGTGTCGCCGTCGGCGCCACGTCGGTGCCCGGGCCGGGGACGCCCTGGCAGACCTGGGGGCTGGGGGCGCGCGGCCGTACCGTCAATCCGTGGCGGCCCGACCGTACGCCGGGCGGTTCCTCGGCCGGTTCGGCGGCGGCGGTGGCGGCGGGGCTCGTCCCGATGGCGACGGGCAGCGACGGGGCCGGGTCGGTGCGGATCCCGGCGGCGTGGTGCGGAGTCCTCGGCCTGAAGGTCACCGGCGGCCGGCTGCCGTCCCCCGACCGGACGGGCCTCGCGGCACCGGGCGTCCTCACCCGCTCCGCGTCGGACGCGGCGGCCTGGTGGCGGGCGGTGGCGCGGCCGGTCGGCGGCACCGAGGAACACGTCCGCTTCCCCGTCCCCGCCCTGTGGTCCCCCGACCTGGGCTTCGCCGCTCCCGATCCGGAACCCGTCGCCCTCGCACGGGCCGCGGTGCGCAGGCTGGCCGACGCCGGTGCCGTACGGCTGGTCCGGCCGCGCGTGCCACTGCGCCTGCACGATCCGGGGCCCGCGTGGTTCGCCCTGCGCGGTCCGGACGCGGACGTCGCCGGCATGCGCGCCGCCCACCGGCTCCGGGCGGAGAACGATCTGCGCCTCGCGAGCGCCTTCGCCGAGGCCGACCTGCTGCTCACCCCCACGGCGCCCACCGCGCCGCACGGCCACGAGGGTCCCGGCGACCGGTATTCCACCGCCCTCACCTGGGCGTTCAACCTGAGCGGGCACCCGGCGCTGAGCGTCCCGGCCGGGTTCGGCACCGACGGCTGCCCCGCCGGGCTCCAGCTGGTGGCACCGCACGGGCGGGAGGAACTGCTGCTGGCCGTGGCCGGGGAGGCGGAGACACGGGCGGCCGGTTCCTGACGCGCCTGCGGACTCCCCCTGGCCTTTTTGCTTGCACGTACATAGGATGCGACGGAACAGTCGATGCATACGCATCAAATGCACACGCGCGCAATGCGTGCACGCCGACCATCTGGGGGATGGCCATGAGTCGCCGTTTCGTCTTCGTCCTGGGCAGCGCCCGCCCCGACGGCAACACCGAGATGCTGGCCCGCCGGGCCGCCGAACAACTGCCCGCGGACGTGGAGCAGCAGTGGATCGACCTCGCCGAGCACCCCCTGCCCGAGTTCGAGGACCTGCGCCACGACAGCGATCACGTCCGCCCCACCGAGGGCAACCTGGCCCTGCTGCTCGACGCCACGCTCGCGGCGACGGACCTGGTGATCGCCTCGCCGCTGTACTGGTACTCGGTCTCCGCCCGGACCAAGCGCTATCTGGACCACTGGTCGGGCTGGCTGCGCACCCCCGGCCTGGACTTCAAGGAGACGATGGCGGGCCGCACCCTCTGGGGCGTCACCGCGCTCGCCCACGAGGAGGCCCAGGTCGCCGACCCGCTCGTCGGCACGCTGAACAACTCGGCCGCTTACCTGGGGATGCGCTTCGGCGGGGTGCTGCTCGGCAACGGCAGCAAGCCCGGCGACGTACTGAACGACACGGAGGCGCTCGCCCGCGCCAAGACGTTCTTCGCTCAGGAGGCACCCTTCGCCCGCTACCCGTACGAGACCGCGACCGGCTGACGGGCCCGCACCACCGCCTTCCGCTACGCGGTGATGTCCTTCGCCGTGAACCTGGCCCAGGCGGCCGAGCCGAACACGGCCGCGTAGAGGGCCTGGACGCCGAGGTTCTTCGTCAGGTCCTCCCAGTACACCGGTTCGCGCATGAGGTCGGCGAAGGACAGCCAGTAGTGGGAGAAGAAGTACGGGTGGAGGGCGTTCAACTGGGGGATCTGGTCGAGGATCTGGACCGTGATGAGCAGACCGACCGTGGTGGCCATGGCCGCGATGCCGCTGTTGGTCAGCGTCGAGACGAAGAGACCGAGCGCCGCCACACCGACCAGTGAGGCGGCGACGACCAGGGCGATGAGCAGGGCCCGCCCCAGGCCCTCGGCGAAGCCGATCCGGGTGCCGGAGATCGTCGTCAGCTCGCCGAGCGGGAACAGCAGCGCGCCGACCGTCAGCGCCGACACGGCGACGACGAGGGTGGCGACCAGGCAGAAGATGAGGACGGTGGCGTACTTGGTGAGCAGCAGGCGGGTGCGGCCGGCGGGGGCGACCAGGAGGTAGCGCAGCGTGCCGGCGTTCGCCTCGCCGGCGACCGCGTCACCCGCCACCACGCCGATCGCCATGGGCAGGAAGAACGGCAGCGTGGCGGCCAGCGCGGTGAAGACCAGGAACAGGCCGTTGTTGGTGATCTGCGAGATGAAGGCCGGGCCTTCTCCGCCACCTCCTCCTCCGCCGCCGGCCGACGAACCGTCACCCGTCTCGATCTTCACGGCGATGCCGACCAGGACCGGTACCGCAGCCAGCACCCCGAGCAGCGCGAGGGTGCGCCAGCGCCGGAACGTGGTCAGCAGCTCACTGCGGAACAGTCCGAGGGTCCACAGGGGGCTCACCTCACGGATCGCCGGTTCAGCCCGCGACATCGAACCCCTCCCCCGTCAGCGCCACGAACGCGTCCTCCAGCGAGGCCCGTACGACCCCGAAGCCCCGCACCCGCACCCCGGCCGTCACCAGCGCGGCGTTCACCTCGGCGAGGTCGCGCCCGGGCACCTCCCCGGTCACCCGCTCGTCCTCGGCGACGACGTCACCGACGCCCTGCTCCTTCAGCACCCGGGCCGCGTCCGCCGGGTCGGGCGTCGTCACCACCAGACGGCCGCGGGCACCCGCCGCGAGGTCGGCGACGGGGCCCTGGGTGATCAGCCGACCCCGCGCCATCACGGCGGCATGGGTGCAGACCTGCTCGATCTCGTCGAGCAGGTGCGAGGAGAGGAAGACGGTCGTGCCGTCGGAGGCCAACTCCCGGACCAGGGAGCGGATCTCCCTCATGCCCTGCGGGTCGAGTCCGTTGGTCGGCTCGTCCAGGACGAGCAGGCTGCGCGGCTGGAGCAGGGCCGCCGCGAGTCCGAGGCGCTGCTTCATGCCGAGCGAGTACGCCTTCGCCTTCTTCCCGGCGGCGGCCGTGAGGCCCACCCGGTCCAGCGCGGCGGCGACACGGGCGCGCCGGGTGCGCGGATCGGCGGTCGGGTCGGCGGCGTCGTAGCGCAGGAGGTTGTCGCGGCCGGAGAGGAAGCCGTACAGCGCCGGGCCCTCGATGAGGGCGCCGACGTGGGGCAGTACCGAGCGGGCGGCGCGCGGCATGGGCCGGCCCAGCACGCGTGCGCTGCCGGACGTCGGCTCGATCAGGCCCATCAGCATACGGATGGTGGTGGTCTTGCCGGAGCCGTTGGGACCGAGGAAGCCGAAGACGCTGCCCGCCGGGACGGTCAGGTCGAGACCGTCCACGGCGAGCTGTCCGCCGCGGTAGCGCTTGGTGAGCGCGCGGGTGACGATGACGTCGTCGCCCGCGTCACCCGGCAGCGCCGCATCCGGCTCCGTGGCGGACGCCTCGCCCATCGGCTCCCTCGTTCCCTGTCTTGCGCGCGTCGTGCGGTCGGGGGCCTACTTCCCCTGGTTGGCGGCCTTCACGAGCGCGTCCTTGGTGACGGTGCCCACGTAGACCTTGCCGTCCTCGGTGATCAGGGCGTTGACGAGACGGGTACTGAACACCGTGCCCGAGCCGAACTCACCCTTGACCTGGTCGCCGAGCGAGCCGAGGAAGCCGCCGAGGTCGCCGCCCGCCTCGCCGGCCGGCAGGCCCGCGCCGCCGGTGTCGAAGGTGGCGACGGAGTTCCAGCCCTCGCCGAGCATCTTCAGCCCGTCGAGGCCCTTGGCGAGGTCCTCCTCGGACTTCGGGGCGTTCTCCGGCTTCCCGGAGTGCTCCCGGCCGTGGTCGAGTTCGCCGTCCTCGGTCACCTCGGCGCCCTTGGGCGGGGTGAAGTCGAAGGTGGAGGCGGCCGGCCGGTCGAAGCTCACCTTGGTGAAGCCGACGTCGACGACGGCGGCGCCGCCGCTCGCCGGGGTCAGCGTGAACTTCAGCGGCATGCCGGTCTCGTGGTCCACCGCGATGCTGATGGCGCCGACCGTGGAGCCGGACTGCCGGGGCTCAAGAACGAGCTTGTAGGCGTCCCGGCCGGCCACCTGGGCGGTGCCGTCGACGGTCACCGACGTGGTGTCGTCGACCGACTTGAGTGCCTCCTCCGCGAAGTCCTTCGGGGTGGCCGGGGGCTGGTGCTCCGGCTTGCCGGCCGTCTCGTCGACGGTGGCGTGGTAGACCTCGTTGGACGCGCTGTCGTAACCCCAGACGTCCTTGCCGTTGTGGATCAGGCTGTACTCGGCGGCGTCCTCGAGGAGCGACACCTTCTGCCGTTCCGGGCCATCGGTGGCGACGCGCAGGGTGTGCGTACCGGACGCCAGTTCGGTGAGCTTGGACGACGGATCGGCGGAGGAGCCGCCCTCGCCGCGTCCCGCGGCACCGGAGACGATGCCGTCCTCCAGCCCGCCGAGGTCCGGCAGACCGAGGTCCGTGGTGATCTTCACGGTGCCGGAAAGACGGTCGACGTCCGACTCGGCGATCTTCTGGACGAGCTGCTCGGCGGTGATCTTCGGCAGGTCGGGGTCGCCGGAGTCGGCGATCGCGGGGACAAGGCCGATGGTGGCGGCCGCCACGCCCATCACGGTGACCGGGACGACGTACCGTGCGGCCCTGCGGCGACCCGTGCCCGGCTCCTCGGGCCCGGCCGCGGTCGTCGTGTCGTCGGATTCGTACGGTGCCATGTGTGCCCTACCTCCGTGGTCGGCGGCGGCTTCCGTCCAGTGTCCCCGCGTCCTTCGCGCTCGCACCGGTTCACCCCTGAGCCGCCATTCTCACCCGAATCGGTGAGTTGTGGTGATGTCCGTGGCTCCATCTGACCAAATCCACGAAGCGGATTCGTCAGACCCCGGACTCAACTCCGTGTACTGCTGCGGTATGACACGGAGCGGGATTTCCTCCCCCGACCAGTAGGGGTCGTGGGGCGTCAGGGGGTGGGGGCAGGCGGAAGCCGGGGCCCTTGGGGGACGTCCGGGGCGTGTGGACGCCGGGGGTCGGGACGGGCGCCGGGGGTCGGGGCCGGGCGCTCCGACGGTGGGTCAGGCGCGACCCGCGCGCCGGGCGGCGAGGAGGCCGGGGGACGCACGGCACCGGACCGTGCGGGCACTGACGCACAGGGCCGGACCGTGCGGGCACAGGACGCACGTAGTACGGCCGGCGCGGCCGCCCAAGACGCGGAGGCGGGGTGTGGTCGAGTGAGCCGGGCGGGGCAGCGGCCGCCGCGACTGCCGAAACGCGGGCGCGGGACACACGCAGCAGGGCGTGCACGCGCCCCGGACGGTGCACAGGCGCCCCATGCGGTGGGGTCGTCTGACGCGCGGTGGGACGAGGGGGGCGCGGGCCTGCGGGCAACGCGCGTGCGGACCACGTGGGCACCGAAATGCGAAGCCCGTGCACCCACCACGAGCACCGAACGAAGTGCGAAGCCCGCCCGGGCACGCGCGCACGGGGCGTGCCCCAGTGGCGCCGGCGACGGACCCGTCGCGTGCTCGGGCGGCGGGTGGGTGTCAGCCTGCCCGGTGCACCACCGCGTCGCACAGCTGGACCAGGGCCGCCTTCGCCTCGCACTCCGGCAGCGGGGACAGCGCCGAGCGGGCCTCCTCCGCGTAGCGCACGGTGTCCCGGCGGGCCTGCTCCAGCGCTGGGTGGGCGCGCAGCAGGCGCAGTGCCTCGGCGTGCCGCGCGTCGTCGGTGAGGTCGGAGTCGAGCAGCTCGCACAGGGCGAGGTCCTCGGCCAGCCCCAGCCGGGCCGCCCGCTCGCGCAGTCGCAGCACGGGCAGGGTGGCGATGCCCTCGCGCAGGTCGGTGCCCGGGGTCTTGCCGGACTCGTGGGAGTCGGAGGCGATGTCCAGGACGTCGTCGGCGAGCTGGAAGGCGACACCGAGCCGCTCACCGTACTGGGTGAGCACGTTCACCTGCGACTCGTCGGCACCGGACATCATCGCGCCGAAGCGGCAGGACACCGCGACCAGCGAGCCGGTCTTGCCACCGAGCACGTCCAGGTAGTGGTCGACCGGGTCCCGGCCGTCCTGCGGCCCCGCGGTCTCCAGGATCTGCCCGGTGACCAGCCGCTCGAACGCCTCGGCCTGCACCCGCACCGCCTCGGGTCCGAGGTCGGCCAGGATGTGCGAGGCCCGGGCGAAGAGGAAGTCGCCGGTGAGGACCGCGACGGAGTTGCCCCAGCGGGTGTTGGCGCTGGCCACCCCGCGCCGGACCGCGGCCTCGTCCATCACGTCGTCGTGGTACAGCGTGGCCAGGTGGGTCAGCTCCACGACCACGGCCGACGGCACGACACCGGGCGCATAGGGGTCGCCGAACTGGGCGGCGAGCATCACGAGCAGCGGGCGGAAGCGCTTGCCGCCGGCCCGCACCAGGTGCTGGGCGGCCTCCGTGATGAAGGGCACCTCGCTCTTGGTGGCCTCGAGCAGCCCCTCCTCGACAGCCGTCAATCCGGCCTGGACATCGGCTTCCAGAGCCTGGTCCCGCACGCTCAGCCCGAACGGCCCGACGACGGTCACGAGGGGTCTCCTGTCTGCTGGTGTCTACTGGCGATTACACGGTTTGTCGATAGGTCGCTGCCACCACTCGAGTCAGCGTATCCGGTCACGTTTCGATCACCGCCAGCGCCCGGGGTTACCGGCGGGACGGCATGGGATCAGGTGAGGGATCGAATCGGGAGTCATTTTGATCGTCTAATAACAACGGACATTCACCGACTTACCAGGACGTAGCAATCCACACCCCGGGACGCACCTCGCCCCACAGACCATCCTGCACGCCCCACTGTCCGATTTGCCGCAATTAGCAATTGAATTCCCCTTGGCGAAAGATGCCCCCAGGCCGCCCGGCCAGTGAAGTGAGTCACGCACCGCGCCGCCCACCCTCCCTCTCCACGCACCCCCTGGCGCCGTTGCACATACCCGAGTTGACCCTTGGCGAACGCAAAGGATCAAGCGTCGCAAAACGCCCACGGCAAGATCAACCGGCCTGATCTGTGACGCCCGCACTTGTTCCGGACATGTGCTCTCGCATACGTTCCCGGCCTGCCGGGTGGACGCCCAATCCTGCCGCCGCCCGCACCACCCAACGACGAACCCACGCACGGCAGGAGCGGGGGACCCAGGTAACTCGCCGTACCGGTCCACGCACGGAACGGCTAGGGGTGAAGCCATGCCCGCACGGGCACGGCCGGGCACTCTCCCGCCCGAACCCGACAGCTCACCTCGCAGGCGTAGGAGAGGAAACCGAACATGCCTGCAACCGGTCAGCCCCGCCGCTCCGGCCGCGCCCGACTCGCCCGCACCCTCGCCGTCGCCGGTACCGGCGCCGCCGTGCTCGTCCTGCCGCTGCTCGGCGCGACCACCGCGTCCGCGGCCACCACGACGCCCACCGCGGCCACCGCCGCGACCGTCTACCCGGACAACCTCGACGGCTGGATCCACGAGTCGCTGGCCGTCATGGCCCAGCACGGCATCCCCGGAAGCTACGACGCCATCCACCGCAACATCATGCGGGAGTCCTCCGGCAACCCCTACGCCATCAACCTCTGGGACTCCAACGCCGCCGCCGGCACCCCGTCGAAGGGCCTGCTCCAGGTCATCGACCCGACCTTCCAGGCGTACCACGTGCCCGGCACCGCCTTCGACCCGTACGACCCGGTCGCCAACATCACCGCGGCCTGCAACTACGCGGCCGCCCGCTACGGCTCCATCGACAACGTCTTCGGCGCCTACTGAGCGGCGGACCCGCCCCCGGAGACGGACCGGGGCCGGGCAACGGACCACGGGCCTAAGGGGCCGGCACGTGTTGGGGCACGTGCGGCCCGGCCCCGGACCGGGGGTCGTACTGGGCCGGCACGTGCGGCGGCATGTGCGGCCCGGCATCCCCGAACAGTCGCTCGAGGACGACGGCCACGCCGTCGTCCTCGTTCGTCGTGGTGACCTCGTCCGCCACCGCCTTCAGCTCGGGGTGGGCGTTCGCCATGGCGACACCGCGGGCCGCCCAGTCGAACATGGGGATGTCGTTGGGCATGTCGCCGAAGGCGACCGTCCGCTCCGGACCCACTCCCAGGTGCTCCGCGGCCAGCGCCAGCCCCGTCGCCTTGGTCACGCCGCACGGCTGGAGCTCCACCGTCCCCGGCCCCGACATGGTGACCGTCGCGAGCGAGCCCACCACCGTGCGCGCCGTCGCCGCCAACTCGTCGTCGGACAGGCCGTCGTGGCGCAGCAGCACCTTGCTGATCGGCCGCTCCCACAGATCGGCGCGCCGCCCGACCCGCACGGCGGGCAGGGTCGGGTGCGGCATCCGGTAGCCCGGCTCGATGAGCGTGAGCCCGTCGACCCCGTCCTGGTCGACCGCCGCGTGCACCTCCCCCACCTCGGCCTCGATCTTGCCGAGCGCGGTCTCCGCCAGTTCCCGGTCCAGCGTGACGGACCACAGCATGCGGTGCGCGCCGGCGTCGTACACCTGCGCGCCCTGTCCGCACACCGCGAGCCCCCTGCAGCCGAGGTCGTCCAGCAGCGGCCGCACCCGGGGCGCCGGGCGCCCCGTCACCACCAGGTGCCGGGCGCCGGCCCGCGCCGCTCGGGCGAGCGCGGCGAGGGACCGGTCGGAGAGGGTGTCGTCACCACGCAGGAGCGTGCCGTCCAGGTCGGTGGCGACGAGTGCGTATGCGGGGGGTGCGGCCATGATCAGAGAATACGGACAACCCACGGGTCCGACTCACCACCCGCCCGGGCCCGGACCCGGGCACGGGGGCGGCATCGCCGGGTACCGGCCGGTTGGGGGCGGGTCCACCGGTTGTGCACCGGTTGGCAACAACATGCTCCGCTACCTACCGTGCGGGCACTCCCGGGCGGTACCTTCCAAGTGTCCAGGGGGGACTTGATCGGGGGGTCAGGTGAGCAGTGGACGCATACGCGTGCTGAGGCCGGAGGAGCTCGGTGAGGGGGAGAAGGAGCGCTGGCGGGAGTTGCGCGCCGCCGCGGACGCCCCGCGCAACCCTTTCATGGAACCGGAGTTCACCGTCGCCGTCGGCCGGGTGCGGCCGCAGGCCCGGGTCGCGGTGGTGTACGAGGGCGGCGCCGAACCGGTCGGCTTCCTGCCGCACGAGCGGGGCGCGCTGGGACAGGGCCGGGCGATCGGGCTCGGCGTCTCGGACTGCCAGGGCGCGATCCTGCGGCCCGGCCTGACCGTGGAGGCCGGTGAACTGCTGCGGGCCTGCTCGGTGTCCAGCTTCGCCTTCGACAACCTGGAGGCGAGCCAGGAGCTGTTCGCCGCCCACGCGGCCGAGGAACACGCCACCTACGTCATCGACGTCGAGAAGGGCTACGAGACCTACGAGTCCGTGCTGCGCGCCCAGTCGCCGAAGTTCCTGAAGACCACGCTGGCCAAGGAGCGCAGGCTGGGCCGGCAGGCCGGCCCCGTGCGCTTCGTCTTCGACGAACGCGACCCGGCCGCGCTGCGCACGCTCATGGAGTGGAAGTCGGCGCAGTACCGCAGGACCGGGCGCCGCGACCGGTTCGCGCAGGAGTGGATCACCCGGCTCGTGGGCCGTCTCGCCGAGACCCGGGCCCCCGGGTGCACCGGCACGCTGTCGGTGCTCTACGCCGGCGAGCGCCCCGTCGCCGCGCACTTCGGGCTGCGCTCGGCCTCGGTGCTGGCCTGCTGGTTCCCGTCGTACGCACCGGAGTTCGCGAAGTACTCGCCGGGGCTCGTGCTGCATCTGCGGATGGCCGAGGCAGCGGCGGCCGAGGGCGTCGCCCTGCTCGACATGGGGCGCGGGCCCGCCGAGTACAAGGACTCGCTGAAGACCGGCGAACGGACCGTCCACGAAGGGGCGGCGACACGGCCGGGCGCGGGCGCCGCGCTGCACTGGCTGAGCCGTGAGCCGGTCCGCCGCGCCCACGCCTTCGTCCGCGTCCGCCCGCGCCTGGCGTCGCTGGCGTCACGGACCTTGAAGGGCACGGCACGGCTGCGCCGGCCGTGAGGAGGGGGAGGGGTATGGGGAGGGGCATGCCGAGGGGGGAGCACGTGGCAGGGAGAGCGGGCGGAGCGAGGGCGGAGCGGACCCGGGAGGAGATACGGCGGTTCCTCGCCGTCGGCGCGGTGCAGGTGGCCGAGCTCGACCTGGACCGCGAGGGGGCCGCCGCCACCCTGAGACCGGGCCCGGGCAGCCCGCCGGTGACCCACGGAGAGGTGTTCGTCCTGGTCAGACGGGACGGACGGCCGGTGGCGACCTTCCTGGGCCAGGTGCCCGAGGGCACCGACCCCCGGGCGGTCCTCGCAGGCCAGGCCCGCATGGCCGTGGGGACCGGCACGGACCGGAGACCCGCGGACGAGGCCGGAGCCGACGGGCCGCCGCCGCACGCCTCGGTGGTCGTCGCCACCCGGGAGCGGCCAGGGCCGCTCGCCCGCGCGCTGGACTCGCTCCTCGCGCAGGACCACCCGCGCTTCGAGATCGTCGTCGTGGACAACGCGCCCGTGACGGACGAGACGCGGCAGCTGGTGGAACGGAAGTACGGGGAACGCGTGCGGTACCTGCGCGAGCCGGTGCCCGGCCTCGCGGTCGCGCACAACGCGGGGCTCGCGGAGGCCCGGGGCGAGGTGATCGCGTTCACCGACGACGACGTGGTCGCCGACCCCCGCTGGCTCGCCGAACTGACCGCGCCCTTCACCGCCGACCCCGGCCTCGGCTGCGCCACCGGTCTGATCCTCCCGGCCCGGCTCGGCACCCCGGCGCAGGTCCTCCTGGAGAGCCACGGCGGCTTCGCGAAGGGCTTCGCACCGGTCACCTACGACCCGGCGGACCCGCCCCGCGACGAGCCGCTGTTCCCGTTCACGGCGGGCCGCTTCGGCTCCGGCGCCAACATGGCGTTCCGCGCGGACGTGCTGCGCGCGGTCGGCGGGTTCGACCCGGCCACCGGTGCCGGCACACCCGCCCGGGGCGGTGACGACCTCTACGGCTTCGTGCGCGTCCTCGCCCAGGGGCACCGGCTGCACTACACACCGCACGCCCTGGTGTGGCACCACCACCGGGAGACCTGGGCCGACCTGGAGACCCAGGCGTACGGATACGGCGCCGGCCTCACCGCCTACCTCACGGCGATCCTGGTCAACCGCCCCGCGCTGCTGCCGGCCCTGCTCCGCCGGCTGCCGCGCGGCCTGGCCCACGCCCGCTCCCTGACCGCCGTGCGCGACGCCGACGGCACCGGCACCCCGGGGGCGCACGACACCCGCACCCACCCGTGGCCGCACCGCCTGTCCCGCCTGCAACGCCGGGGCATGCTGTACGGCCCGGTCGGCTATCTGCGGGCCCGTCGGGCGGTGGGGCACGCCACGGGGAGGGGTGCACGATGAGCGGGCCGGAGGAAGAGTCCGGGACGGGGGGAGCGCCGGGCCGTGAGGCGCCGCGGGCGCGGGCTCCCATCCCGGTGTTCCTGTACCACGCCGTGATGGACGATCCTCCGGACTGGATCGCCGAGTTCACGGTCACGCCGCGCCAGTTCGCCGCGCATCTCGACGCCGTCGCCGACAGCGGGCGCACCCCCGTCACCATCAGCGACCTCGCCGACCACCTCGCCGGGCGGGCGCCGCTGCCGCCCCGGCCCGTGCTGCTCACCTTCGACGACGGATTCGCCGACCTGCCCGGACCCACGGCCGAGGCACTGGCCGCGCGCGGCCTGCCGGCCACCGCGTACCTCACCACCGGCGCCATCGCCCCGGGCGGCCGCAGCCTGCTGCCGCCCGCTCCGATGATGAGCCTGGACCAGGCCGCGGAGCTGGAACGCTCGGGCATGGAGATCGGCAGCCACACGGTCACCCACGCCCAGCTCGACACGCTGAACGCCCCGCGGCTGCGCTCCGAACTGCGCGACTCCAAGGCCGTCCTGGAGGACGCCCTCGGCCACCCCGTCCCGCACCTGGCCTACCCGCACGGCTACAACAGCCCCCGGGTGCGGGCCATGACGGCCCGCGCCGGCTACGTCACCGCGACCGCCGTGCGGCACGCGCTCAGCTCCGACCGGGACGAGCGCTACCGCATCGCCCGCCTGATCGTGCGGCGCGGCCACACCCTGGCCGACGTCCGGAGCTGGCTGGCGGGCGGCGGGGCCCGGGTCGCCCCGTACCGCGACGGCCCGAAGACCGTCGCCTGGCGGTGGTACCGGCACGCCCGGGCGACGGTGCGCGGCCCGGAGTTCGCGGGCTGATCCGACCGGGCGGCACGGGCCCCGTCACGTCGACGGCTGGTTCAGGTACGGGTCGGCGACCACCTCGCGCAGGCTCTCCCAGGCCGTGTCGTCGGCCAGGGCCAGGTTGCAGTGCGGGCCGGGGTCGCGGTGGTTCCACTGGAGGGCGGCCTTGACGCCCTCCAGCTCCTTCAGCACCTCCGGCACCTGCGCGTACCACTCGGCCTGCCGCTCGGGACGCGCCGCGTCGACCGCCGTACCGAACTCGGAGAGCATCAGCGGCTTGTCGTCGGATATGTGGGCGCGTATCCAGGCGTGGGTGGCCCGCTGGGTCCGGGCGAAGGACAGCCAGTCCGTGTCGTGGCAGCGGTAGTAGTTGTACTGGTTGTAGCCGATCCAGTCGACGTACCGGTCCCCCGGGTACATCCGCTCGAACAGGTCCGCATGCCCCAGGTATCCGGTGATGATCCAGGTCCACACCACGTTGTCGACGCCCAGCTCGCGGAACCGGTCGTGGATGTGCCGGTACGCCGCCACGTACTGCGCCGGGGTGCCGTTGTCCGGGGTGCGGGTGTCCATCTCCAGGTCGAAGGAGAGGAAGACCTTCTTGCCCGTGCGCTCCCCGTAGTCCTTGATGCGGCGGGCCTGGACGTCGATGACGGACGCGTCCAGCGCGCCGTCGGCGATCTGCTTCCAGCTCGGCTGCTGCGCCTTCGTACCGCCCCACCACTTGCTCTCCCAGGACAGCAGCAGCATGCGGTCCTCGCCGACCCGCTGCTCCTCCGGGGTGAGCAGCCGGCCCTCCCTGCGGGTGCCCTCGGGCAGGGACATGTCGTGGTAGGTGTACACGATGTCGAGCCTGCGGCCCACCCGTTGCTCGTAGGCACGCACCCGCTGCTCCAGGTCGGCCCGCTCGTGCGGCACGAACGCCCCGAACCAGGCGCCGCACGGCGGTTCCAGCAGCTCCGTGGGCCTGCACCTCTCTCCCATCGCGGAGGGCTCCGGGCCCGCCGCGCCCGGTCCGTCGGCGTCCCGCAGCGTGAGCACGCCGATCAGCACCGCGCACACGACCGCGGCGGAGGTGAGCAGCAGCCGGCGGCGCGGGGGCATCGGCCGTGTCCTCGGCCCGCGGTGGCGGCCGGGCGCGGCCAGGACGCCCCGCAGGGCGGCGTCGACGCGGTGAAAGGGGCGGGCGAACCTCACGGGGCGGAACCCTTTCCTGTCCTCGGCGGGGAGGCGCGCAGCCGCGGACTGAACGCGGCGAGCGTGGTCAGCAGCGTCAGGGTCAGCAGCACCCGCTGCGCGCTGAAGGCGTGGGTGGCGATCAGCACCGTCGCGACGATCATCACCGCGGCGACGCTGACGAAGAGAGTCAGCATCAGCCGTTCCAGCAGGTCGGAGCGGCGCGCGAAGCCGGGGTCGCGCCGCTCCACGGGCGTGTGCGCGGGCCGCACGCGCAGGGCCGGGCCGCACAGTCCGACCACGGCCGCGCCCGGCCCCGCCGCCAGGAAGAGGGCGACCGCCGCGCCGCGCAGGGGGGATCCGCCGGGCAGGGTAAGCGCGGCGAGCGCCAGCCAGCCGCCGAACGGCGGCAGCATCCGGACCACCAGTTCCTGCGGTGCCATCACTGCGCTCCCCCGTCCCGCCGCACGTCGCCCCGCCGCACGTCGCCCCGCCGGAGTTCGTAGACGGCCCCGGCGCGGTTGCGCTCCACGAGCCGGAACCGTGGCGACGCGGCGACCGACGCCTGGATGCGCTCCAACTGGGCCTTGGTGAGCTGGCCGTTCATCTCCGAGTTCGCGAACTGTCCCTGTGTGAGCAGGAAGTAGGCCCGGCCAGGAGGCTCCACCCCGGCCATGTCGTCGGCGAGCGTGGCGGCCGGGTCCTTCAGGATCCGGTCGACGTGCCGGAGGTCGTCGTCGAGGAACCAGTAGTGGTCGATGGTGTCGTACGACGCGTAGGCGAGCGGGTAGTTGCGGTTGGCGGCGACGACGAGCGAGCCGTCGGCGGCCTCGTCGAAGACCCGCTGCACCAGGGCGACCTCCTGGGGCGGGAAGTAGTTGATGCGGTCCTTGCCGGAGTAGCTCGGGACGAAGGCGAGCGTCCCGGCGAGCAGGGCGAGCAGCGGCCCCCAGGTCCTGGCGGCGCCCTGCCGTGCGACGACCGGAACCGGCCGGCCTGCGCCCTTGTCGCCCACCGCAGCTCCCGCCTCCGCCTCCGCCTCCGCCTCCGCGGCGAGGGTGCGTACCGTGGGCAGCAGCGCGGCGGCGGCGAAGAAGGCGGCGCCGGGCAGCATGAACATCAGCACCCGGAAGATCATCTCGCTGCCGTAGCTGCTCGCCACGAACATCGGCAGCGGGGCCGCCGCGATCAGCAGCAACGGCAGTGCCCGGTGCCGCAGCACCCGCTGCCGCCACACCCCGGCCACCGCCAGCAGCAGCACCGAACCCGACAGCAGCCGGGCCGCCCACGAGGCGGCGACGGCTCCCGTGCCGGTCGGGGTCGCGCCGTACCCGGTGGCGACGTTGCCGCCGACGTCGCCGACGGAGCGGATCATGTCGGGCAGGGCGGCGGAGAGGAAGGGCAGCGCGGCCGTCAGGCACCAGGCGAGGAAGATCACGACGGTGGTGATCAGCGGCACCCGGTCCTGGTGGCGACGCACCAGGCACAGGGCGAGCAGCGAGGCGACCAGCATGCCGGGGGTGAGCTGGTGGGAGATGACGATCGCCATCACCATCACGGTGAGCAGCACCGTCCAGGCGGCCTGCCCCTGCCGTCCGCCGCGTGCGCCGGTGCGCCCGTACCGGCGCAGGACGACGGCCAGCACCCCGAGGTGCAGTGCGAAGGCCACGGACTGGGGGGAGAAGTAGTCCTGGCCCACCCAGTTGGCGACGTAAAAGAGCCAGACCGCGGTCCAGATCAGCCGCCGGTCCTCGGTGAAGGTGCGGTAGATCAGCAGCAGCGGGAGGAGCAGCGTCAGGCTGGAGACCAGCGGCCACCACGCCATGTACATCGCCGCGGACTCCACGCCCAGCAGCCGCACCAGCGCGGCCTGGGCGGCGAAGAAGCCGGGCCACTGGTCGTAGACCGCCATGTCGCCGATCTCCTCGGCGGTCCGGAGCCCTCCGGCCGTCAGCAGGTGGTCGACGACCCCGTCGTGCTTCCACGCCCAGGCGTAGAGCGGCGTCGGGTAGAGCACGGCCTGGGTGGCCCGCTCCAAGACCAGGAGACCCACGACGTACGCCGCCGACCAGCCGGAGGGCCGGCGCGGGTCGCGCACCGTGAACCAGAAGCCGGCGGTGAGGACGACCAGGCCGGCCCAGAACGTCGGGTGCAGCGCGGTGACGAGGCCGAAGTCGTCGAGCCGGGACACGTCGGTGTGCCGCACCGCGTACGCCCAGAGCGCGAGCGCGGTGAGCAGCGGGACCGCGGGCAACGCGGCGCGGGCCAGGCTCCCGGACCGGACGGGCGGCAGGTCGGAGAGGTCCGTCCCGGGCTCATGGGCGGGGCTCGACGACTCCGAGGACGGCTCGGTGCGGGACTCGGTCAGGGAGTGCGGATGGTCCAGGGAGGAGTCGTCGGGGGCGTCCGGCGCGGGGGTGGTGCCGCCCGGCGCGGTTCCGGGCGTGTCCCCCGGTGCGGGTCCGGACGTGGCTCTCTCCCGTGGTGTTGCTGGCGGACGCACGGTGGTTCCCCCCTGGCGGTTCGGCTCCGGAGCTGGTCATTCGTTGGTACGGCCGTCGCGGACGCGACCTTCGCTGGTTCTGCCGGCGCTGATACCGCCGCTGGGCCGTCCTTCGGCGGCGCGGCCTGCGCCGGTACGGCCGTCGCTCGCCGGGCCTGCGGCGGTACGGCCAGCGCCGGTACGGCCCGCGCCGGTCGGCCCTGTGGCGGTGCGGCCGTCGCGGTCTCCACGGTTCGGTGGTGCGGGGCCGGTCGGCCCGGTCGGCCCGGCATCGAGCGGTCCCGTCGGCCCGGGACCGGGCGGTGCCGTCACCGGGCCGCCGCCGTGAGGCGCCGGCGCGGGTGTGGGTGCGGCGCGGCGGTGCGGCAGGAGCGGGGTGAGCACGGCGGCGAGCAAAGCGAGCACGGTGAGCGCCACGAGCAGGGCAGGCGCGGCCGGGGCGACGTCCTCGCGCCACACCCAGCCGGCCACCGCAAGGAGGTACAGCACCCACCAGCGCCCCGGCCGCGGCAGCCACCGGTCCGCGCGGGCGAGCAGCGGCCACAGGGCTGCGAGACACAGCAGCTGGCACACCGGCGGCCCCCAGCGCAGCAGCGGCTCGGGCCCGCCGAGGCCCAGCACGTCCGCGAGGGGACCGGCCGTCCGCGCGTACCACGTCCCGTCCACCGGCTCGGGTTCCCAGCCGAGCGCGACGGGCGAGGCGTACAGTGCGAGCAGGGCGGACGCCAGGGCGGTGCCGGTGAGCCGGGGTGCGGGCCGCGAGCACAGCGTCACCGAGGCCGCGAACACCAGCAGCAGCGCACCTCCCGCGACGAGCGCCACCGGCGGCAGCCCGTCGAGCAGCCGCCGGCCCGTCACCTCCCCAGCGGCACCGCGGAGCCACGGCAGCCTTCCCACGGCCGCCCAGAAGACGCCGGTCGCGAGTCCGAGCGTCGCCCAGAGGGCGAGCCCGAGCCTCCGGTCACCGCGGTCGCCGTCACCCAGGCGCTCGTACCGGTCACCGCGGTCACCGTCACCCAGGCCCTCGTACCGGTCACCGCGGTCACCGTCACCCAGGCCCTCGTACCGGTCACCGCGGTCACCCAGGCCCTCGTACCGGTCACCACCGGGCTCGGCGTCCCGCGGCGACCGCACGATGAGCGCCAGGGTGTCCGCCTGGAGGGCCTCCCGCTCGTATCCCGGGCGGCCGATGAACAGCGTGACCGTGTCCTCCCCGTCCTCCCCGTCCTCCCCGTCCGCCCCCGGCCCCCTGCCCTCGTACGCCGCCCGGCGGGCCCAGCCCGTGCCGTACCCGGCCGTGGCGTTGAGCCGGGCCCAGCGCGTGCCGTAGGCGGGGGCGGCCGGGGGCAGATCGACCGGGCCGGAGGCGCCGCCGCGCAGTGCCGCACGGAGCCCGAACACGCACACGGCGGCGACCAGCGTCATGCTGGTCAGCACCGCCCATCCCGCCCCCGCGATCCCCGCCGGGGTGAACAGCGCGGCCGCGCTGCCCAGTACCAGCGCGCACATGGTCCCCTGCAGCACGGCGAGCACACCGGTGCGCCCCTGAACCCGCAGCACCCCGATGTACAGCTCCACCACCACCCGCGGCAGCGCCCCGAGGGCGAGCAGCCGCAGCACGGTGGAGCCGTGCTCGGCGTAGTCCGCGCTGAACGGGGTGAGGATGTACGGCGCGAACACCACCAGCACCAGCACCACCGGCACCAGCAGCAGTGTCATCCGGCGCAGGGCCCCGCGCACTCCGTCGGCGAGCTGCCGCGGGTCGTGCGAGGCGTGGGCGGTGAGCGAGGAGGCCATGTTGATGGCCATGAACTCCATCGTGCCGCCGACCGTGTACGCCACGTAGAAGTAGCCGTTCTCCGCGGCGCTGAAGCGGACCGCGACCATCACCGGCAGCAGATTGATCATCGCCAGACTGAACAGCGCACCGAGCGAGTCGCCGGCCAGGAAGCGGCCCATGTCCCGCAACCGGGGCGGCTCCAGGTGGCGGTCGGCGCCGGCCTGGCGCGGGATCAGCCGGCGGAAGATCAGCCAGCCGAGCGGCAGGGTGGAGAACGCGATCGCCACCGCCCAGGACACGAAGATGCCGAGGACGGGCAGCGCGCTCGCGAAGACGGCCAGCAACGCCAGTTTCCCGACCGAGAACACGGCGTTGCCGACCGGCACCCACTCGGCCTTGCGCAGGCCGGTGAGGACCCCGTCCTGGAGCGTGAGCAGCGCCCAGGCCACGCACGCGGCGACGAACATCGCTCCGGCCAGGGGGGCGCCGAGGGGGGCGTACGAGGCTCCCCACAGGTCGAGCGTGAGCAGGAAGACGGCCGCGGCGAGCGCGACGACCAGCGAACTCGCCGCGTACACGCCCCACACCAGACGCCCCGTGTCGCGTCCGGCGCGCGGCACGAAGCGGACCACGGCACCGATCATCGTGGTCGCCGTGATGCTGGCCAGCAGCCGCATCGCGGCGATCGCGGCGGAGCCCTGGCCGACGGCCTCCTCGGAGTAGTAGCGCGCGGCGACCAGCCAGAAGCCGAGGCCGAGGACGGCCGAGACGCCCGTGCTCAGCATCAGGAAGTAGGCGTTCTTGAACAGCGAGTCGGAGCCCGCCCGCGTCTCGGCGGGCTCCGGCCCGACACCGGTGCGCACCGCGGCGGGCTGGTGCACCTGGGTCTCAGCCACGGGGCGGCCCCACCCCTCCGGCCGACGGCCCGTCACCGGCCGCCCCGTCCGCCGCCGTCCACCACCGCGCCGGGCCCTGCGGCGGGTCGGCCGGCCGCACGCCCGCACGCTCCAGGACCTCCACGATCTCCCGCGCCCGGAGCGGATCCGCGGGCAGCGTGTGCCGGGCGAACCAGCGGGCCGCCTCCGGGTCGGGCGAGGGGTCGGTGAAGTCCTTCCCCGCGTAGTCGTCGAGGGGCGGGTCGTACAGGTAGCCCACGACGATGCCCCGCCGGGCCAGGGCCGCGATCGCCGCGTCCCGGTCGGCCACCAACAGCGGCACCCGGAACAACGGCTGCGCCGCGCTCCCGGCGCGCGGAATCGCCCACCGCGTCGACAGCAGCGTGCGCGTGCCCGCCCGGCACGCCTCCAGCACGTCGTCCAGACGCCGCAGCCGGCGCCCGACGCGCCCCAGCCGCAACGGACCGGACTCCCGGCGGTAGTCGTGCATGTCCACCCGCACCCACGGGTCGTGGGCCGGCAGGTCCGGCGCCGCGTCGGCCGCGCGGGCCAGCGCCTCCGGGCGCAACGGCATCCGGATCCCGTCGCGCTCGGTCAGCCCCAGCAGCCCGATGGCGGCCCAGGCGGCCCGCCGCAGCCGCAGCCCCCGCACCGCCGCCTCCGCGTACGGCCGCACCGCGTAGGCCAGTTCGGATGCCGCCCGGCGCGGGGTGAGCAGTGCGTCGCGGCTCGCGCGCACCGGGTCGCGCAGGTCCGGGTCGGCGAGCGCGAGCATGCCGCCCGCCTTCGCCCCGGCGTGCTTGGAAAGGCTGAAAACGGAGGCCTCGCCCCACGTCCCGACCGGCCGGCCGCCGACCTCGCTGCCGATGGCGTGCGCCGCGTCCTCGAACAGCGGGATGCCCAGGGCGTCGCAGCGGGCCCGCAGGCCGGGAGCCGGGTCCGGGTTGCCGTACAGGTTCGTGGTCAGTACGGCCGACAGCGAGCCCCACACCTCCTCGGGCACCGCCCCGATGTCGATGGAGGCGTCGAACGGGTTCAACGGCGCCTGCACCGGCCGCAGTCCGGCCGCGAGCACGACGAAGAAGATGACGTCGTCGTTGACCGGCGACATCAGCACCCTGCCGCCGGGCGGGCACCAGTGGCGCAACGCCACGAACAGGCCCAACCGGCACGACGGCACGTACACGCATTCCCGGCCCAGTCGGCCGCGCATGGCCGCTTCCAGCCCCTCCGGCTGCGCAACGGACCACTCCCGGCCGCGGCCGGCCTCCCCAATGGCCATCCGCCCCCCTGGTGTGCCGTCGGAACGCCCCCTCCCCGAGGCCTTCCGGCACCCGCCCAGAGTCGCCCCGTTCGCACCGCTCCGTCAAGATTGCGTCGCGTCCTGTGGATAACTTCTGGTACGCAAGGGGAAGCGGCACATCAGCCCCTGCCCGCGCCCCCGGGCGGGCCCACCAGCCCCTTCCTTCCCCGCACCACCGGCCGCCTCTGCCCAAGAACGCCATGTCACCCGTAACGTGTGGCACGGCCACGGACACGTGGAGCACCTGCGCACACGAAAGCGAGGCAGCACCCGATGCCCCCCTTCGATGTCCCCGAGGGCGATCCCTTCGGCCCGCACAACCTGCCGTACGGCGTGTTCTCGCCCCCCGGCTCGTCGGAGCGGACCGTGGGCGTCCGGCTCGGCGACCACGTCCTGGACGCCGGTGCGGCGGCCCACGCCCTCGGCTCCCCCTATGCCTCCCTGCTCGCCCGCCCGACCCTCAACCCGCTGCTGGCGGCGGGCCGTACGGCCTGGTCGGACGTGCGGCGCGCGCTGACCGCCTGGGTGACGGTCCCGTCCCACCGGGAGACCGTCGAGCCGCTGTTCCACCCCCTGTCCTCGGTGACACTGCACCTGCCCTTCGAGGTCGCGGACTACGTCGACTTCTACGCCTCGGAGAACCACGCCCGGAACGTCGGCCGGATGTTCCGCCCCGACGCCGAGGACTCGCTGACCCCGAACTGGAAGCACCTGCCGATCGGATACCACGGCCGCTCGGGCACCGTCGTGGTGTCCGGCACCGACGTCGTGCGCCCCTCCGGCCAGCGCAAGGCGCCCACCGATCCCGCGCCGGTCTTCGGCCCGTCGGTCCGGCTCGACATCGAGGCCGAGGTCGGTTTCGTGGTCGGCGTGCCCTCGCAGATGGGCCGGCCGGTGCCGCTCGGTGACTTCCGCGACCACGTCTTCGGTCTCTGCCTCCTCAACGACTGGTCCGCACGCGACGTTCAGGCGTGGGAGTACGTGCCCCTCGGCCCGTTCCTCGGCAAGTCCTTCGCGACCTCGGTGTCGGCGTGGATCACCCCCCTGGACGCGCTGGAGGAGGCCCGGGTGGCCCCGCCCGAGCGCACCCACCGACTGCTGCCCTACCTGGACGACTCGGCGGAGGAACCCGGCGGTTACGACCTGCGGATCTCCGTCGCCGTCAACGGCCACGTGGTCTCCGAACCCCCCTTCTCGACCATGTACTGGACGGCCGCGCAGCAGCTCGCCCACATGACCGTGAACGGCGCCTCCCTGCGCACCGGCGACCTCTACGGCTCCGGCACGGTGAGCGGTCCCGCCGAACGGGAGCGCGGATCCCTGCTGGAACTGACCTGGAACGGCCGCGACCCGCTCGAACTCCCGGACGGCAAGCGGACGTTCCTCGAGGACGGCGACGTGGTGACACTGTCGGCCTGGGCCCCGGGCCCGGGCGGCGCCCGCGTCGGCCTGGGCGACGTCACGGGCCGGGTGGTCCCGGCGGGCTGATGTCCCCGCCCGCGGGCGGGTCCACGCCGTGCCGACCGATGCGTGCCGACCTCTGACCCGCACCGCCCTTCGCCGTCATACTGGGCGTCGGGCGGTGTGCGGGGACGCACGCGCGCCCTCCTCACGTCGCGCACGACTCGAAGCCGCCCTCTTCCGACAGGATCCGGAGCCCGTGGCATGACCTTCTGCCTGCTCCTGCTGAGCGCCGTCGCCCTGACGGCCGCCGTGCCCGTCCCGCGTGCGCTGACCCGGGCCAAGTGGCCGGAGCGGGAGCCGGTGGTGGCGCTGTGGGTGTGGCAGTGCCTGGTCGCCACCGTGCTGCTGTGCTGCGTGACGGCCCTCGCGCTCGGCACCGCCGCCGTCTTCGGCACCGTCCGCGCCCAGCTCTTCGCCCCGGCGCCGCCCGCGGTCACCGCGGCGTACGACCTGTCCGCCGCTCCGCCCTGGGCGGCCGTCCTCACCCTGCTGCTGGCCTGCGGTGCCGCCTGGACCACGGCGATGCTCGCGCGCGAGCTCGTCGAGACCCGCCGGCGCCGCGTCCGGGCCCGGGCGCAGGTGCGGGAACGCGCCCCCGACCTGCCCGCCGGCTTCCCCGGTTCCCGGGGGCCGCTGCTGGTGCTGGAGGACGCGTACCCGGACGCCTGGTGGATGCCCGGCAACCCGCCCCGCCTGGTCGTCACCACCGGTGCCCTCCAGCGCCTGACCGACCACCAGCTGGATGCCGTCCTCACCCACGAACGCGGCCACGCCCGCGCCCGCCACGACTGGCTGCTGCACCTCTCCACCGCACTGGCCACCGGCTTCCCCCGCATCCCGCTGTTCGCCCACTTCTGCGAGCAGACCCACCGCCTGGTCGAACTTGCCGCCGACGACACGGCCTCCCGCCGCTGTGGTCACCTGACCACGGCGCTTGCCCTCATCGAGCTCAACCAGCACCGCGGGGTCCTGTCCTGCTCCTCCAGCCACCGCCTGCTCGGCGAGCGCGTCGACCGCCTCCTGGAGCCGCCGCCCCGCCTGGAGCGCCGGCACCGCGCCCTGACGACGACGGTCGCGGCCCTGGTGCCGCTGCTCCCCCTGCTGATCACCTTGGCCCCCGGGATGGCGGCGCTGGCGTAGAGCGGGGCGAATGCTCAGCTCCAGTCGGGCTCGGGCTCCGTTTCCACCTCGAACTCCGGCCAAGGGTGCTCTCCGACGTCGGGCTGCTCCGCCCTGCCGGACGGAACCTGGGAGCCGCCCTGATTCTGCGAGCCGCCCTGAGCGCCAGTGCCGCCCTGATCCCCGGTGCCTCCGCGCGGGTCGCTGCCGCCCCGGTCGTCGCCGCCCGCCCCGTCGGCCGCACCCTCCAGCGACGCCAGGACCGCCAGCACGCCCTCCCCGTAGGTGGCGAGCTTCTTTTCCCCCACCCCGGTGATCCCGCCCAGTTCCGCCACCGACCCGGGCCGCACCGTGGCGATCTCCCGCAGCGTGGCGTCATGGAAGATGACGTATGCCGGGACGCCCTGCTCGCGGGCCTGCTCGCCGCGCCAGGCCCGCAGTGCCTCGAAGACCGGCACCAGTTCCGCGGGCAGCTCGGCGGCGGCAGCCCCGGCCTTGCGCTCGCCCCGCCCGGATCCCGACGGTCCCGTCCCGCCCGACCGGGCGGTCACCGGCTTCTTCGGTTCCTTGCGCAGCGGCACCTCCCGCTCCCGCCGCAGCACCGCCCCGCTGGCCTCGGTCAGCACCAGCGTGCCGTACTCGCCCTCGACCGCGAGCAGGCCTTGGGCCAGCAACTGGCGGACGACGCCGCGCCACTCGCCCTCGGTCAGCTCCTCACCGATCCCGAACACGGACAGCTGGTCGTGGTCGAACTGGATGACCTTGGCCGTGCGCCGCCCCAGCAGGATGTCCACGATCTGCACCGCGCCGAACTTCTGCCCGCGCTCCCGCTGCAGCCGCACCACCGTGGACAGCACCTTCTGCGCCGCGACCGTGCCGTCCCAGGTCTCGGGCGGGGTGAGGCAGGTGTCGCAGTTGCCGCAGCCGTGCGGGTCCGGGTCCTGGCCGAAGTAGGCGAGGAGCTGGCCGCGGCGGCACCGGGCGGTCTCGCACAGCGCGAGCATCGCGTCCAGGTGGGCCTGGGCACGCCGCCGGAACGCCTCGTCGCCCTCGCCCGACTGGATCAGCTTGCGCTGCTGCACGACGTCGTTGAGTCCGTAGGCCATCCAGGCCGTGGAGGGCAGCCCGTCCCGCCCCGCGCGCCCCGTCTCCTGGTAGTAGCCCTCCACGGACTTGGGCAGGTCGAGATGGGCCACGAAGCGGACGTCGGGCTTGTCGATGCCCATGCCGAAGGCGATGGTGGCCACCACGACCAGGCCCTCCTCGCGAAGGAACCGCGACTGGTGGGCGGCGCGGGTCCCCGCGTCGAGTCCCGCGTGGTACGGCACCGCCTCGATGCCGTTGCGGGTGAGGAACTCGGCGGTCTTCTCCACGGAGTTGCGCGAGAGGCAGTAGACGATGCCCGCGTCCCCGGCGTGCTCCTCGCGCAGGAAGCCGAGCAGCTGCTTCCTGGGGTCCGCCTTGGGCACGATCCGGTACTGGATGTTGGGCCGGTCGAAGCTGGCCACGAAGTGCCGGGCGTCCGGCATGCGCAGCCGCTCGGTGATCTCCCGGTGCGTGGCGTGCGTGGCGGTGGCGGTGAGCGCGATCCGGGGCACCTCCGGCCAGCGCTCGCCGAGCAGGGACAGCGCGAGGTAGTCCGGCCGGAAGTCGTGTCCCCACTGGGAGACGCAGTGCGCCTCGTCGATGGCGAAGACGGAGATCTTGCCGCGTGAGAGGAGGTCCAGGGTTCCCTCGAGCCGCAGCCGCTCCGGGGCGAGGTACAGCAGGTCCAGCTCACCGGCGAGGAACTCCGCCTCGACGGTCCGCCGCTCGTCGAAGTCCTGCGTGGAGTTCATGAACCCGGCCCGCACACCGAGCGCGCGCAGCGCGTCGACCTGGTCCTGCATCAGCGCGATCAGCGGGGAGACGACGACGCCCGTGCCGGGCCTGACCAGGGCCGGGATCTGATAGCACAGCGATTTGCCGCCACCCGTCGGCATGAGCACGACGGCGTCGCCACCCGCGACCACGTGCTCGATCACCGCCTCCTGCTCTCCCCGGAACGCGTCGAACCCGAACACCCGGTGCAGGGCGGCAAGCGCCTCGCTCCCCATCACTGGCATACCGCCGCTACCGCCCATCGCCTGCCCCGTCAGTCGTCCCTCGACCACTGCGTCCACGATAGGCCTCCGCACCGACAGCCCCCGGAGTTGTCCACAGGCTCCCTCCACCACCCCGACACAGGCGCACGATCGTCGCACACCCGTTCGCATCGCACTCCCGCAGGCAGAGACGGCGGCGGCCCGGCCCCCCTTGCAGGAGGTGCCGGGCCGCCGCCGTGCCGACGGGCGGGCGGACGGGTCAGCGGACGAAGACGCCCGCGTCACCCGCCAGGTCCAGGAAGTACTGCGGTGCCACGCCGAGCACCACCGTGACCGCCACACCGACGGCGATCGCCGTCATCGTCAGCGGGGACGGCACCGCTACGGTCGGACCCTCGGGGCGCGGCTCGCTGAAGAACATCAGGACGATCACCCGGATGTAGAAGAACGCCGCGATCGCCGACGAGATCACGCCGACCACGACCAGCGGGGCCGCCCCGCCCTCCGCCGCCGCCTTGAACACGGCGAACTTGCCGGCGAACCCGGAGGTCAGCGGGATGCCGGCGAAGGCGAGCAGAAACACCGCGAACACCGCCGCCACCAGCGGCGAACGGCGGCCGAGACCGGCCCACTTGGACAGGTGCGTGGCCTCGCCGCCCGCATCCCGCACCAGCGTGACCACCGCGAACGCCCCGATCGTCACGAACGAGTAGGCCGCCAGGTAGAAGAGCACGGACGAGACACCGTCCGGCGTCACCGCGATGACACCGGCGAGGATGAAGCCCGCGTGAGCGATCGACGAGTACGCCAGCAGCCGCTTGATGTCGGTCTGGGTGATCGCGACGATCGCACCGGCGAGCATGGTGACGATCGCCACGGCCCACATCACCGGCCGCCAGTCCCAGCGCAGCCCCGGCAGCACCACGTACAGCACCCGCAGCAGCGCGCCGAACGCGGCCACCTTGGTCGCCGCGGCCATGAAGCCCGTCACCGGCGTGGGCGCGCCCTGGTACACGTCGGGCGTCCACATGTGGAAGGGGACGGCGCCGACCTTGAACAGCAGGCCCATGATCAGCAGAGCGGCGCCGACGAGCAGCAGCGCGTCGTTGCCCATGGTGTCGGCGAGAGCCGGGTTGACGTCCTGGACCGTGCCGTCGACGACCTGAGCGATCGTGGCGTACGACATCGAGCCCGCGTAGCCGTACAGCAGCGCGATGCCGAACAGCGTGAACGCCGAGGCGAACGCGCCGAGCAGGAAGTACTTGACCGCTGCCTCCTGCGACATCAGCCGCTTGCGGCGGGCCAGCGCGCACAACAGGTACAGCGGCAGGGAGAAGACCTCGAGCGCCACGAAGAGCGTCAGCAGGTCGTTGGCCGCCGGGAAGATCAGCATGCCGGCGACCGCGAAGAGCAGCAGCGGGAACACCTCGGTGGTGGTGAAGCCGGCCTTGACCGCCTTCATCTCGCTGTCGCTGCCCGGCACGGACGCGGCCTGCGCGGCGAAGGAGTCCACGCGGTTGCCGTGTGCCGCCGGGTCGAGCCGCCGCTCGGCGAAGGTGAACAGGCCCACCAGGGCCGACAGCAGGATGGTGCCCTGGAGGAACAGGGCGGGCCCGTCGACGGCGATGGCGCCCATCGCCGCGATGCCCGCCTTGGTCGTGCCGTACCCGTCGGCCGCCAGCGCCACCACCGCGGCGAAGGCGGCGACGAGGGCGACGGCGGCGACGAACGTCTGTACGTAGTAACGCGACTTGCGCGGCACGACCGCCTCGACGAGCACCCCGACGATCGCCGCACCGACGACGATCAGGGTGGGCGCGAGCTGCCCGTACTCGATCTTCGGCGCATCGATCTTCGAGATCGGGTCGGCCGCGGTTGCCGCCGTTGTCCACAGGCTGTGGACGGCTGTTGCGCTCACTTGGCCGCCTCCACCTCGGGCCGGGGGTCCTTCTTCTCAACGTCGGACATGGTCTGCTTCACCGCCGGGTTCACGATGTCCGTGACGGGCTTCGGGTAGACGCCCAGGAAGACCAGCAGCACCACCAGCGGGGCCACCACCGCGATCTCGCGCACCCGCAGGTCCGGCATCGCGGAGACCTCGGGCTTCACCGGGCCGGTCATCGTCCGCTGGTAGAGGACGAGGGTGTAGAGCGCCGCCAGGACGATGCCGAAGGTGGCGATGATGCCGATCACCGGGTAGCGCGTGAACGTGCCGACCAGGACCAGGAACTCGCTGACGAAGGGCGCGAGCCCCGGCAGCGACAGGGTCGCCAGACCGCCGATCAGGAAGGTGCCGGCGAGTACCGGTGCGACCTTCTGCACACCGCCGTAGTCGGCGATGAGCCGCGAGCCGCGCCGCGAGATCAGGAAGCCGGCGATCAGCATCAGCACGGCGGTCGAGATGCCGTGGTTGACCATGTAGAGCGTCGCCCCGGACTGGCCCTGGCTGGTCATCGCGAAGATGCCCATGATGATGAAGCCGAAGTGCGAGATCGACGCGTACGCGATCAGCCGCTTGATGTCGCGCTGGCCGACCGCGAGCAGCGCCCCGTAGATGATGCTGACGACCGCCAGCACGAGGATCACCGGCGTGGCCCACTTGCTCGCCTCCGGGAACAGCTGGAGGCAGAAGCGCAGCATCGCGAAGGTGCCCACCTTGTCCACGACCGCCGTGATGAGCACGGCGACCGGGGCGGTGGACTCCTGCATGGCGTTGGGCAGCCAGGTGTGCAGCGGCCACAGCGGCGCCTTCACCGCGAAGGCGAAGAAGAAGCCGAGGAACAGCCAGCGCTCGGTGGTGGTCGCCATGTCCAGCGAGCCGTTGGCCCGCGCCTCGGCGATCTCCGTGAGCGAGAAGTTCCCCGCGACCACGTACAGACCGATCACCGCGGCCAGCATGATCAGACCGCCGGCCAGGTTGTAGAGGAGGAACTTCACCGCCGCGTACGACCGTTGTGTGGCCGCGGCCTGCTCGCCGTGCTCGTGGGCACGGTCCCCGAAACCTCCGATGAGGAAGTACATCGGGATCAGCATGGCTTCGAAGAAGATGTAGAAGAGGAAGACGTCGGTGGCCTCGAAGGAAAGGATCACCATCGCCTCGACGGCCAGGATCAGGGCGAAGAAGCCCTGCGTCGGCCGCCACCTCCGGCTTCCCGTCTCCAGCGGGTCGGCGTCGTGCCAGCCCGCGAGGACGATGAACGGGATCAGCAGGGCGGTCAGCGCGATCAGCGCCACCGCGATGCCGTCCACGCCCAGTTCGTAGCGGACCCCGAAGTCCGCGATCCAGGCGTGGGACTCGGTGAGCTGGTAGCGGTCGCCGTCCGGGTCGAAGCGCACCAGGACGGTGATCGCCAGCACCAGGGTGGCGAGCGAGAACAGCAGCGCCAGCCACTTGGCGGCCGTGCGCTGGGCGGCCGGTACCGCGGCCGTGGCGATCGCCCCGATGGCCGGGAGCGCCGCCGTCGCTGTCAGCAGAGGAAAGGACATCGGTATCAGACCGCCCTCATCAGCAGGGTCGCGGCGACCAGGACGGCGGCGCCGCCGAACATCGAGACCGCGTAGGACCGCGCGAAGCCGTTCTGCAGCCTGCGCATCCGCCCGGACAGGCCGCCCATGGAGGCCGCCGTGCCGTTGACGACCCCGTCGACCAGGGTGTGGTCGACGTAGACCAGGGAGCGCGTCAGGTGCTCGCCGCCGCGGACCAGGACCACGTGGTTGAAGTCGTCCTGGAGCAGGTCGCGCCGGGCGGCCCGGGTGAGGAGCGACCCGCGCGGGGCCACGGCCGGGACCGGACGGCGCCCGTACTGGGCCCAGGCGAGCGCCACGCCGACGACCATCACGGCCACCGTGGAGATCGTGACCGTCAGGGCGCTGATCGGGGCGTGCCCGTGGTCGTGCCCGGTGATCGGCTCGAGCCAGTGCAGGAAGCGGTCACCGATGCTGAAGAAGGCACCGCCCGCGACCGACCCGACGGCGAGCACGATCATCGGGATCGTCATGACCTTCGGCGACTCGTGCGGGTGCGGCGGGGCGTACTCGCCACGCGTCTCGGCGGCCGGCTCCACGTCCGGCCGGGCCGGGGACGGCGTCGGGGCGTTGCGCCAGCGCTCCTCGCCGAAGAACGTCATCAGCATCACGCGCGTCATGTAGTACGCGGTGATGGCCGCGCCCAGCAGGGCGCAGGCGCCGAGGATCCAGCCCTCGGTGCCGCCCTTGGCGAACGCCGCCTCGATGATCTTGTCCTTGGAGAAGAAGCCGGACAGGCCCGGGAAGCCGATGATGGCGAGGTAGCCGAGGCCGAAGGTGACGAACGTGATCGGCATGTACCTGCGCAGTCCGCCGTAGCGGCGCATGTCGACCTCGTCGTTCATGCCGTGCATGACCGAACCGGCCCCGAGGAACAGCCCGGCCTTGAAGAAGCCGTGCGTCACCAGGTGCATGATCGCGAAGACGTAGCCGATGGGGCCGAGACCCGCGGCGAGCACCATGTAGCCGATCTGCGACATGGTCGAGCCGGCCAGCGCCTTCTTGATGTCGTCCTTCGCGCAACCGACGATCGCACCGAACAGCAGCGTGACCGCGCCGACGATGGTGACCACCAGCTGTGCGTCGGGCGCACCGTTGAAGACGGCCCCGGAGCGGACGATCAGGTACACGCCCGCCGTCACCATGGTCGCGGCGTGGATCAGGGCCGAGACCGGGGTCGGGCCCTCCATCGCGTCACCGAGCCAGGACTGGAGCGGCACCTGGGCGGACTTGCCGCAGGCGGCGAGGAGCAGCATCAGCGCGATCGCGGTGAGCTTGTCCTCCCCGGCGGCGCCGGCGAGGCCCGCCTCACCGTGGCTGCCGAGCACCGGCTCGAAGGCGAAGGTGCCGAACCACAGGAACATCAGCATGATCGCGATCGACAGCCCCATGTCACCGACGCGGTTGACCAGGAAGGCCTTCTTCGCGGCCGTCGCGGCGCTGGGCTTGTGCTGCCAGAAGCCGATGAGCAGGTAGGAGGCAAGACCGACGCCCTCCCAGCCCACGTACAGCAGCAGGTAGTTGTCGGCGAGGACGAGCAGCAGCATCGCCGCGAGGAACAGGTTGAGGTAGCCGAAGAAGCGGCGGCGCCGCTCGTCGTGCTCCATGTACCCGACCGAGTACAGGTGGATCAGCGAGCCGACGCCGGTGATCAGCAGGACGAACGTCATGGACAGCTGGTCCAGCCGGAAGGCGACGTCGGCCTGGAAGCCCTCCACCGGGATCCAGCTGAACAGGTGCTGCGTGAGCGTGCGTTCCTCGGTGCCCCTGCCGAGCAGGTCGGTGAAGAGCACCAGGCCGAGCACGAAGGAGACACCCGCGAGGGCCGTGCCGATCCAGTGGCCGACGGCATCCAGCCGACGGCCGCCGCACAGCAGGACCGCGGCTCCGAGCAGGGGCGCCGCCACCAGCAGCGCCATCAGATTCTCTGTGTTCATTCGGTCCAGCGCCCCTTACAGCTTCATCAGGCTGGCGTCGTCGACCGAGGCCGAGTGGCGGGAACGGAACAGGGACACGATGATCGCGAGCCCCACCACGACCTCCGCGGCGGCGACGACCATCGTGAAGAAGGCGATGATCTGCCCGTCGAGGTTGCCGTGCATCCGGGAGAAGGCGACGAACGCGAGGTTGCAGGCGTTGAGCATCAGCTCCACGCACATGAAGACGACGATGGCGTTGCGCCTGATCAGCACGCCGGTGGCACCGATCGTGAACAACAGGGCGGCCAGGTAGAGGTAGTTGACCGGGTTCACTTCGACGCCTCCTCGGCCCGCTTGAACGTCGTCGGTTCGATCGCCCGGCGCTCCAGCCGCTCCTCCGCGCGCTGCTCCAGCGCCCGCAGGTCGTTGAGCGCCTCCTGCGAGACGTCACGGACCTGGCCGCGGTCGCGCAGCGTCTTGCTGACGGTGAGGTCGGACGGGGTGCCGTCGGGCAGCAGACCCGCGATGTCCACGGCGTTGTGCCGGGCGTAGACACCCGGGGCCGGCAGCGGCGGCAGGTACGTGCCCTCGCGGACGCGCTGTTCGGCGAGCTCCCGCTGCGTCCTGGCCCGCTCGGTGCGCTCGCGGTGGGTGAGCACCATGGCACCGACGGCGGCCGTGATGAGCAGGGCGCCGGTGATCTCGAAGGCGAAGACGTACTTGGTGAAGAGGAGGGACGCGATGCCCTCCACGTTGCCGTTCGCGTTCGCCCGGCCGATGCCGTTGAACTCCGTGAGCGAGGCGTTGCCGATGCCGCCGACCAGCAGGATGCCGAAGCCGAGACCGCTCAGCAGGGCGAGCCAGCGCTGGCCCTTGATGGTCTCCTTCAAGGAGTCCGCCGCGGTGACGCCCACCAGCATCACGACGAACAGGAACAGCATCATGATCGCGCCGGTGTAGACGACGATCTGCACGACGCCCAGGAAGTAGGCGCCGTTGGCGAGGTAGAAGACAGCCAGGATGATCATGGTGCCGGCGAGGCAGAGCGCGCTGTGCACGGCCCGCTTCATGAAGACGGTGCACAGGGCGCCGATGACGGCGACGGTGCCGAGGATCCAGAACTGGACGGCCTCTCCGGTGGAGGTGGAGTAGGCGGCGAGCTGCTCGGTCATCGGCGGATCACCTTCTCCGACGCCGGCTCCTCCTCGCCGAAGGTCGAGGCGGCCTCCTGCACGACCTCACCCCTGGAGTGGGCGACCTGCCGCTCCGTACCGGGGGCGGCCTCGGTGACCAGACCCCGGTAGTAGTCCTGTTCGTCGGTGCCCGGGTACATGGCGTGCGGGGTGTCGACCATGCCCTCCTCCAGACCGGCGAGCAACTGCTCCTTGGTGTAGATGAGGTTGGCGCGGCTGGAGTCGGCCAGCTCGAACTCGTTCGTCATCGTGAGGGCGCGCGTGGGGCACGCCTCGATGCACAGGCCGCACAGGATGCAGCGGGCGTAGTTGATCTGGTAGACGCGGCCGTACCGCTCGCCGGGCGAGTAGCGCTCCTCGTCGGTGTTGTCCGCGCCCTCGACGTAGATCGCGTCGGCGGGGCAGGCCCAGGCGCACAGCTCGCACCCGACGCACTTCTCCAGGCCGTCCGGATGGCGGTTGAGCTGGTGCCGTCCGTGGAAGCGCGGAGCCGTGGTCTTCTGCTGCTCCGGGTACTGCTCGGTCAGCCGCTTCTTGAACATGGCCTTGAAGGTCACGCCGAAGCCGGCCACGGGGTTCTGGAAACCGGGCTTGGTCTCCTTGGGCTCCTCAGCCATCGGACGCCTCCTTTCCATCCGTAGATCCCAGCGGTCCGTCACTGTGAGTATCGGACCCACCACTGACAATCAGTTCCGCCTCGCGCCGCGAGCGGCGCCGCGGCACCCGCGGCAGTTCCTGACCCGGCAGCGGCGGTACGGGGAACCCGCCCGCCATCGGGTCGAAGGCGGTCGGGGCGGTGGGCTTCTCGGTCTCCTTGGCCTTCTCCCGGAACATGTCGGCGACGAAGGAGAGCAGCAGCAGGGCGAGGACGCCCCCACCGATGTAGAGGGCGATGTCGGCGAAGTCGTAGTTCTCGTTCCGCAGGGCCCGCACGGTGGCGACGAGCATCAGCCACACCAGGGAGACCGGGATGAGGACCTTCCAGCCGAGCTTCATCAGCTGGTCGTACCGGACGCGTGGAAGGGTGCCGCGCAGCCAGACGAACATGAACAGGAACAGCTGGACCTTCAGCACGAACCAGAGCAGTGGCCACCAGCCGTGGTTGGCGCCCTCCCAGAAGGTGCTGACCGGCCAGGGGGCCCGCCAGCCGCCGAGGAAGAGGGTCACGGCGACGGCCGAGACGGTCACCATGTTGATGTACTCGGCGAGCATGAACATCGCGAACTTGATCGACGAGTACTCGGTGTTGAAGCCGCCGACCAGGTCGCCCTCGGACTCCGGCATGTCGAAGGGGGCGCGGTTGGTCTCGCCGACCATGGTGACGACGTAGAGGATGAACGAGACCGGCAGCAGCAGGATGTACCAGCGGTCGTTCTGCTGCTCGACGATCGCCGTCGTCGACATCGACCCCGAGTAGAGGAAGACGGACGCGAACGCGGCACCCATGGCGATCTCGTAGGAGATCATCTGCGCGCAGGACCGCAGGCCGCCCAGGAGCGGATACGTGGAGCCGGAGCTCCAGCCCGCCAGGACGATGCCGTAGATGCCGACCGAGGCGACCGCGAGGATGTAGAGCATCGCGATCGGCAGGTCGGTGAGCTGCATCGTGGTGCGGTGGCCGAAGACCGAGATCTCGTTCCCGGCGGGCCCGAAGGGGATCACCGCGATCGCCATGAACGCCGGGACGGCGGCGACGATCGGCGCGAGGACGTACACCACCTTGTCCGCGCGCTTGACGATGACGTCTTCCTTGAGCATCAGCTTCACGCCGTCGGCGAGCGACTGGAGCATGCCCCAGGGCCCGTGCCGGTTGGGGCCGATGCGCAGCTGCATCCAGGCGACGACCTTGCGTTCCATCACGATGGCGATCAGCACCGTCACCATGAGGAAGGCGAAGCAGAACACCGCCTTGACGACGACCAGCCACCAGGGGTCGCGGCCGAACATCGAGAGGTCTTCAGCGGCGAGGTACGGGCTCATGCCTCCACCTCCTTGGGGGCCTCGCCGGCGAGGGCCGCCGGGCCGATGCGGACGAGGGAGCCGGGCTGTGCCCCGGTGTCGGAGGCGACACCGCCACCGGTGGAGTTCAGCGGGAGCCACACCACGCGGTCGGGCATCTCGGTGACCGTGAGGGGCAGTTCGACGGTTCCGGCGGTGCCGGTCACCGACAGCAGGTCGCCGTCCTTGACGCCGACCTCGGCGGCCGTGGCGGCCGACACACGCGCGCGTGCGGCGTGCCGGGTGCCGGCGAGCGCCTCGTCGCCGTTCTGGAGGACGCCCTGGTCGAGCAGCAGCCGGTGCCCCGCGAGGACCGCCTCCCCGGCGGCCGGCCGGGGCAGCGCGCCCGCGGTCTCCAGGGGCTCGGTGGCCCGCGGGCCGTCCCAGGCGCCGAGCCGGTCGAGCTCCGCGCGTACGGTGCGCAGGTCGGGCAGGCCCAGGTGGACGTCCATGGCGTCGGCGAGCATCTGGAGCACGCGCGCGTCGGTGGGCGGGAGCCGACGGGTCATCTGGTCGGGCTTGAGCGCCGCCTCGAAGGGCCGCACGCGGCCCTCCCAGTTGAGGAAGGTGCCGGCCTTCTCGGCGACCGCCGCGACGGGCAGCACCACGTCGGCGAGCTCGGTGACCTCGCTGGGCCGCAGCTCCAGCGAGACCACGAAGCCGGCCTCGGCGAGTGCCGCACGCGCGCGTGCCGGGTCGGGCAGGTCGGCCACCTCGACGCCCGCGACGAGCAGGGCCTGGAGTTCACCGCGCACCGCGGCCTCGACGATCTGTCCGGTGTCGCGACCGTAGCGGTGCGGGAGTTCGGCGACGCCCCAGAGGGCGGCGACCTCCTCCCGCGCACCCGGGTCGGTCGCCGGCCGCCCGCCCGGCAGCAGCGACGGCAGCGCACCGGCCTCCACGGCACCCCGCTCCCCCGCCCGGCGCGGGATCCACACCAGCCGGGCCCCGGTCGCGGTGGCCATCCGCACGGCGGCGGTCAGGCCGCCCCGTACCGCCGCGAGCCGCTCGCCGACGACGATCACCGCGCCCTCGGCGCGCAGCGCCTCGGCGGCCATGGCGCCGTCCCCCTCCAGGCCGACGCCGCTCGCCAGCGCGTCCAGCCATTCGGTCTCGGTGCCGGGAGCCGCCGGCAGGAGTGTGCCGCCGGCCTTCTCCAGGCCGCGCGTGGCGTGCGTGGCCAGGGCGAAGGTCTTCTGCCCGTGCCTGCGCCACGCCTTGCGCAGCCGCAGGAAGACGCCGGGCGCCTCCTCCTCCGACTCGAACCCGACGAGCAGGACGGCGGGCGCCTTCTCCAGCGCGGTGTACGTGACACCCGTGCCGTCCAGGTCCCTGCCGCGGCCGGCGACCCGGGCCGCGAGGAAGTCGGCCTCCTCGCTGCTGTGCACCCGCGCGCGGAAGTCGATGTCGTTGGTGTCGAGCGCCACGCGCGCGAACTTGCTGTACGCGTAGGCGTCCTCGACGGTGAGCCGCCCGCCGGTGAGGACACCGGTGCGGCCCCGGGAGGCCAGCAGCCCCTGGGCCGCGATCTGAAGCGCCTCGGGCCAGGAGGCGGGCTGCAGCTCGCCCTCGGCGTTGCGCACCAGCGGCGTGTCCAGGCGGTCCCGCAGCTGTGCGTAGCGGAAGGCGAAGCGGCCCTTGTCGCAGATCCACTCCTCGTTGACCTCGGGGTCCTCGGCGGCGAGGCGCCGCATGACCTTGCCGCGGCGGTGGTCGGTGCGGGTGGCACAGCCTCCGGAGCAGTGCTCGCACACCGACGGCGAGGAGATGAGGTCGAAGGGGCGGGAGCGGAACCGGTAGGCCGCCGAGGTGAGTGCACCGACCGGGCAGATCTGGATGGTGTTGCCGGAGAAGTACGACTCGAACGGGTCGCCCTCGCCGGTGCCGACCTGCTGGAGGGCGCCGCGCTCCAGCAGCTCGATCATCGGGTCGCCCGCGATCTGGTGGGAGAACCGGGTGCAGCGGGCGCACAGCACGCACCGCTCGCGGTCGAGCAGTACCTGGGTGGAGATCGGGACGGGCTTCTCGTAGGTCCGCTTCTTGCCCTCGAAGCGGGAATCGGCGTTGCCGTGCGACATGGCCTGGTTCTGCAGCGGGCACTCGCCGCCCTTGTCGCAGACCGGGCAGTCCAGCGGGTGGTTGATGAGCAGGAGCTCCATCACACCCTTCTGGGCCTTCTCGGCGACCGGCGAGGTGAGGTGGGTCCTGACCACCATCCCGTCGGTGCAGGTGATGGTGCAGGAGGCCATCGGCTTGCGCTGGCCCTCCACCTCGACGATGCACTGGCGGCAGGCGCCGGCCGGGTCGAGGAGGGGGTGGTCGCAGAACCGCGGGATCTCGATGCCGAGCTGCTCCGAGGCCCGGATGACCAGGGTGCCCTTGGGCACGCTGATCTGGATGCCGTCGATGGTCAGCGTCACGAGGTCCTCGGGCGGTACCGCCGCCTCTCCCCCACCGGAGGGAGCGCTGCTGGTCACGGTCATGCGTTCACCTCCGTGCGGTCGGCCCAGGCCGTCGACTTGGCCGGGTCGAAGGGGCAGCCCCGCCCCGTGATGTGCTGCTCGTACTCCTCGCGGAAGTACTTGAGCGAGGAGAAGATCGGCGAGGCGGCGCCGTCGCCGAGGGCGCAGAAGGACTTGCCGTTGATGTTGTCGGCGATGTCGTTCAGCTTGTCGAGGTCGGACATGCGGCCCTTGCCGGCCTCGATGTCGCGCATCAGCTGCACGAGCCAGTAGGTGCCCTCGCGGCAGGGCGTGCACTTGCCGCAGGACTCGTGGGCGTAGAACTCGGTCCAGCGGGTCACGGCCCGGACGACACAGGTCGTCTCGTCGAAGCACTGGAGGGCCTTCGTGCCGAGCATGGAACCGGCGGCGCCCACTCCCTCGTAGTCGAGGGGGACGTCGAGATGCTCGTCGGTGAACATCGGCGTGGAGGAGCCGCCCGGTGTCCAGAACTTCAGCCGGTGACCGGGGCGCATGCCGCCGCTCATGTCGAGGAGCTGGCGCAGCGTGATACCGAGCGGCGCCTCGTACTGGCCGGGGCCGGCCACGTGCCCGCTGAGGGAGTACAGCGTGAAGCCGGGGGACTTCTCGCTTCCCATCGAGCGGAACCATTCCTTGCCCCGGTTCATGATGGCGGGAACCGACGCGATGGATTCGACGTTGTTCACCACAGTCGGGCACGCGTAGAGGCCCGCGACGGCAGGAAAGGGGGGACGGAGCCGCGGTTGACCACGGCGGCCTTCCAGCGAGTCGAGCAGTGCGGTCTCCTCACCGCAGATGTACGCGCCCGCGCCCGCGTGCACGGTGAGCTCGAGGTCGAGTCCGCTGCCCAGGATGTTCTCGCCCAGGAAGCCCGCCTCGTAGGCCTCGCGCACGGCCGTGTGCAGCCGCCGCAGTACGGGGACGACCTCACCCCGCAGATAGATGAAGGCGTGCGAAGACCTGATCGCGTAACAGGCGATGACAATGCCCTCGATGAGGCTGTGCGGGTTCGCGAAGAGGAGCGGAATGTCCTTGCACGTTCCGGGCTCCGACTCGTCGGCGTTGACAACGAGATAGTGGGGCTTTCCATCACCCTGCGGGATGAACTGCCACTTCATGCCCGTGGGGAAGCCGGCGCCGCCGCGCCCGCGCAGACCGGATTCCTTGACGTACGCGATCACGTCGTCGGGGGACATGGCCAGCGCCTTGCGGAGCCCCTCGTACCCCTCGTGCCTCCGGTAGACGTCGAGCGTCCAGGACTTCTCCTCGTCCCAGAAGGCCGACAGCACGGGTGCGAGCAGCTTCTCCGGGCTGGTGTCCTTGAGTTCGGGTGCCAAGGTCATCACTCCCCCTCCTCGGCAACGGGTCCCGCCGCATCGGAGGGGCGAGGCGAGCCCCCTCCGTCACGGGTGGTGGGTGACGGGTGGGCGGGGTCGGAGGCCGATGTGTCCTGCGGCGCGTCGTGCGAGCTCAGGTGTTCCGCCGGCGACGGGTCGTGCGGCGCCTCGTCCCTGGGTCCCTCGCCACGCGGATGGACCACGCGCGCGGGCGCGGCCTCTCCCTTGGCCAGGCGGAGGCCCACCAGGGACGCGGGTCCGGCACTGCCGCCCGCCTCGACGGCCCCGGGCCGCTCGTCGGGGAAGCCGGCCAGGATCCGCGACGTCTCCTTGAAGGTGCACAGCGGCGCCCCGCGCGTGGGCATGACCAGGCGTCCCGCGCGCAGATCGTCGACCAGGCGCTTCATGCTCTCCGGCGTCTGGTTGTCGAAGAACTCCCAGTTGATCATCACGACCGGAGCGAAGTCGCAGGCCGCGTTGCACTCGATGTGCTCCAGGGTGACCTTGCCGTCGTCGGTGGTCTCGCCGTTGCCGACGCCCAGGTGGTCCTGGAGCTCCTCGAAGATCGCGTCGCCGCCCATGACGGCGCACAGGGTGTTGGTGCACACCCCGACCTGGTACTCGCCGCCCGGCCGGCGCCGGTACATGGTGTAGAAGGTGGCGACCGCGGTGACCTCGGCCGTGGTCAGGCCGAGCATGTCCGCGCAGAACTGCATGCCGGTGCGCGAGACATGGCCCTCCTCCGCCTGCACGAGATGCAGCAGCGGCAGCAGGGCGGAACGGGAGTCCGGGTAGCGGGCGATGACCTCGCGCGCGTCGGTCTCCAGCCGGACCCGGACGTCCTCCGGGTAGGCGGGTGCCGGGAGTTCGGGCATGCCCAGGCTGACGCCCCGGTCCGAAGATGAGGTGGTCACCGGTCGACGCCTCCCATCACGGGGTCGATGGACGCGACGGCGACGATGACGTCGGCCACCTGGCCGCCCTCGCACATCGCCGCCATGGCCTGAAGGTTGGTGAAGGACGGGTCCCGGAAGTGGACCCGGTAGGGGCGGGTGCCGCCGTCGGAGACGACGTGCACCCCGAGTTCGCCCTTGGGCGACTCGACCGCCGCGTACGCCTGTCCCGGCGGGACGCGGAAGCCTTCGGTGACCAGCTTGAAGTGGTGGATCAGGGCCTCCATGGAGGTGCCCATGATCTTCTTGATGTGGTCGAGGGAGTTGCCCAGTCCGTCCGGTCCCAGGGCGAGCTGGGCGGGCCAGGCGATCTTCTTGTCGGCGACCATGACCGGTCCGGGCTGGAGCCGGTCCAGGCACTGCTCGACGATGCGCAGCGACTGGCGCATCTCCTCCAGCCGGATCAGGAAGCGGCCGTAGGCGTCGCAGGTGTCCGCGGTCGGGATCTCGAAGTCGTAGGTCTCGTAGCCGCAGTACGGCTCGGTCTTGCGCAGGTCGTGCGGCAGGCCGGTGGAGCGCAGCATCGGGCCGGTGACGCCGAGGGCCATGCAGCCGGCCAGGTCGAGGTAGCCGATGTCCTGCATGCGGGCCTTGAAGATCGGGTTCCCGGTGGCGAGCTTGTCGTACTCCGGGAGGTTCTTCTTCATCTTCTTCACGAACTCGCGGATCTGGTCCACCGCGCCGGGCGGCAGGTCCTGGGCGAGTCCGCCGGGGCGGATGTACGCGTGGTTCATCCGCAGGCCCGTGATGAGCTCGTAGATGTCGAGAATGAGTTCACGATCACGGAACCCGTAGATCATGATCGTGGTGGCACCGAGCTCCATACCGCCGGTGGCGATGCACACCAGGTGGGAGGAGAGCCGGTTCAGCTCCATGAGCAGCACGCGGATGATCGAGGCGCGGTCGGGTACCTGGTCCTCGATGCCGAGGAGCTTCTCGACCGCGAGACAGTACGCCGTCTCGTTGAAGAACGGCGTCAGGTAGTCCATGCGCGTCACGAACGTGGTGCCCTGGGTCCACGTGCGGTACTCGAGGTTCTTCTCGATGCCGGTGTGGAGGTAGCCGATGCCGCAGCGGGCCTCGGTGACCGTCTCCCCGTCGATCTCGAGGATCAGGCGGAGCACTCCGTGGGTCGACGGGTGCTGCGGACCCATGTTGACGACGATGCGCTCGTCGTCGGCGCGGGCCGCGGACTGGACGACCTCGTCCCAGTCGCCGCCGGTGACGGTGTAGACGGTGCCTTCGGTGGTCTCGCGGGCCGACGCGGAAGACGGGGTGTGCGTGCTCATGAGTACGACCTCCGCTGGTCCGGAGCCGGGATCTGGGCGCCCTTGTACTCGACGGGGATGCCGCCGAGGGGGTAGTCCTTGCGCTGCGGATGGCCCTGCCAGTCGTCCGGCATCATGATCCGCGTGAGCGCCGGGTGGCCGTCGAAGACGATGCCGAAGAAGTCGTACGTCTCGCGCTCGTGCCAGTCGTTCGTCGGGTAGACCGAGCACAGGGACGGGATGTGCCGGTCGCTGTCGGGGCAGCTGACCTCGAGGCGGATCAGCCGGTTGTGGGTGATCGAGCGCAGGTGGTAGACGGCGTGCAGCTCGCGCCCCTTGTCCTGCGGGTAGTGCACGCCGCTGACGCCGGTGCACAGTTCGAACCGCAGCGCCGGGTCGTCGCGCAGCGTCCGGGCGACCCGGACCAGGTGCTCGCGTTCGATGTGGAAGGTGAGCTCGCCGCGGTCGACGACCGTCTTCTCGATGGCGTTCCCGGGGAGCAGTCCCTGCTCCTCCAGCGCGCCCTCCAGCTCGTCGGCGACCTCGTCGAACCAGCCGCCGTAGGGGCGGACCGCCGGTCCCGGGAGCCGGACCGAGCGGACCAGGCCGCCGTAGCCGGAGGTGTCGCCGCCGTTGTTGGCGCCGAACATGCCGCGCTGGACGCGGATCTCCTCCCCGCCCTGGCCGCGCCGGCCGGGGAGGTTCTCGGCGGAGAGATCCTTCTCGGGGTTCACGCCGCCCGCGTCGCGCGCGGTGCCGTTGGCGTCGCTCATCGCAGCAGCCCCTTCATCTCGATCGTGGGCAGGGCCTTGAGCGCCGCCTCCTCCGCCTCGCGGGCCGCTTCCTCCGCGTTCACCCCGAGCTTGGAGCCCTGGATCTTCTGGTGGAGCTTGAGGATGGCGTCCATCAGCATCTCGGGCCGCGGCGGGCAGCCGGGGAGGTAGATGTCGACGGGGACGATGTGGTCGACGCCCTGGACGATCGCGTAGTTGTTGAACATGCCGCCCGAGGAGGCGCAGACCCCCATGGAGATCACCCACTTGGGGTTCGGCATCTGGTCGTAGACCTGCCGCAGCACCGGCGCCATCTTCTGGCTGACCCGGCCGGCGACGATCATCAGGTCCGCCTGCCGCGGTGAGCCGCGGAAGACCTCCATGCCGAAGCGCGCCAGGTCGTAGCGGCCGGCACCGGTGGTCATCATCTCGATGGCGCAGCAGGCGAGGCCGAACGTGGCCGGGAAGACCGACGCCTTGCGCACCCAGCCCGCGGCCTGCTCGACGGTGGTCAGCAGGAAGCCGCTCGGCAGCTTTTCTTCGAGTCCCATGACTAAAGGCCCCTCAGTCCCATTCCAGGCCGCCGCGCCGCCAGACGTACGCGTAGGCGACGAAGACGGTGAGCACGAAGAGCAGCATCTCCACGAGCCCGAAAAGCCCCAGGGCGTCGAAGGTGACGGCCCAGGGGTAGAGGAAGACGATCTCGATGTCGAAGACGATGAAGAGCATCGCCGTCAGGTAGTACTTGATGGGGAAGCGCCCGCCGCCGGCCGGCGTGGGGGTCGGCTCGATACCGCATTCGTAGGCCTCGAGCTTGGCGCGGTTGTACCGCTTCGGACCGATCAGCGTGGCCATGACCACGGAGAAGATCGCAAAGCCTGCCCCGAGGGCTCCCAGTACGAGGATGGGCGCATAAGCGTTCACCGCTCCTCGCTCCTCTCAGTCGGCACTGACTGCTGGCGGACTCGGCCGGGCTCACGGCGGCCCCAGCAGCCCCACGAACTCCACCCGCCCCGGCGAAGATCGAGAACATGTGAAGCAGGTCACAAGCCCAACCGCTCCGCATCTTATGCCCGTGCGTCTGTGATCTGCGACACGGGGTATTCCACAACCTTTGTGATCTCCACCACCTGACGAACGATCATGAAGTCACATGAGCGGTGATCTTCGTACGCGAAGCGTCCGGCCGATCACCAGAGGTGACATTTTGGCTCGTCTACGCAGGCCAGCGGGTCCGTCTCCATATCAAGAGGGTTCGCGTGCATGCAAATTGGCGTGGGGCCGGATCTCTTGATAGAGGCCGCGTTCACACGTCGGAGGGGTCGCGCGGCGCGATGTGGACGCGTGCACGCGTTCACGAAGTCCCGGCGTCGTGATCCGGCCGTGATCCGCACGCCGGGACGCGAGCACCGGGGTAACCGTTCCGTGACCTCTGCCACATTCGCGAGGGCACCGAGAGAAGGGGGGTTGGCCAATCGGTCCAACCGGTGGTAGGCGCAGGGCAATTCGGGCGTATCGATGAAAACGCGTGATCACAGGCCGAACACGGTCCGCCCGCAATGTCCGTTACGGCGTCAATAAAGAACGACACGCCCGGGATTCGAGGCCCCCGTTGAACAACTGTGGCGCAGGACACGTTTCTTGAAGATATGAAGGAGCCCCTGGTACCGGTTGTTCCCATGTCCCACACCGCTCACATACGCAGCCACCGGAAGCCCCGCCGTACCGCGTCCTCCACGCTCGCGATGCGCGCCGGAGTTGCCGGTGGCGTCCTCAGCACCCTGGCAGTGGCCGGGGCGTCGGGTTCGGCGAACGCCGCCGAGCCGGTGACCCAGACCCTGGAACTGCCCACCCTGACGGCCGACCTGGCCGCTCAGGTCGCCCAGTCCGCGGACGCCACCCAGCAGGCGGCCGCGAACTACCAGCTGCAGGCCGAGCGTGACGCGGCTGCCGCCAAGGCCGCCAAGGAGGCCAAGGCCGACCTCGCCGAGGCGAAGGAGAAGGCCGAGGCCAAGAAGAAGGCGGCCGAGGAGGCCCGCAAGGCCGCCGCCGAGCGTGCCTCGCGCACCGCCGAGCGCGCCACCCTGTCCGCCCCGGCCGCCTCCGCCACGACCACCGCCTCCGCGCCGGCCGGCGGCAGCGTCGCGACGGTCATCTCCTTCCTCAAGGCACAGGTGGGCGACGCCTACGTCCTGGGCGCCACGGGCCCCACCGCATGGGACTGCTCCAGCCTGGTCCAGGCCGCGTTCCGCCAGGTCGGCGTCGACCTGCCGCGCGTCTCCCAGGACCAGTCGACGGTCGGCACCGAGGTGTCGCTGTCCAACCTCCAGGTCGGCGACATCCTGTACTGGGGCGCCAAGGGCTCCGCGTACCACACGGGTGTCTACATCGGGAACGGCCAGTACCTGGACGCCGCCAACCCCTCCAAGGGCGTCGTCATCCAGGACCTCTCCGGCTACCCGGCCACGGGTGCCGTGCGCGTGCTCTGAGCCGCCTCCACGGCGCTCGCACGGACGGAAGGGCCGCTGCCCCGCTCGGGGGCAGCGGCCCTCCCCCGTGCACCCTCCCCGCGCGCCCTCCCGCGCCTTCCCCCCTCCCTCACTGGACAAAGATCGGCCGATTGCCCGAATTGTTCACAGTTGGGCATCCGTTGACGGAGCGCCACCCGCTCCCGCCGTGCCGTACGTGCGCCGCAGCGGCCCCATGACGGCCCTTCACGGGGCTCCGGGGCACGCGAAGACGGCCGGGTGCCTCCTCTCGGCTCCGGCCGCCCACAGCGCCCTTCACGGCTCCCGCGTCCGCGGGACGTCTCACGCCTTCGGCGCCACCTTGCTCAGGCCGTTGATGATGCGGTCCATCGCGTCGCCGCCCGTCGGGTCGGTCAGGTTGGCGAGCAGCTTGAGGGTGAAGCGCATCAGCATCGGGTGGGTCAGACCGCGCTGGGCGGCGATCTGCATGACCTTCGGGTTGCCGATGAGCCTCACGAAGGCGCGGCCCAGCGTGTAGTAACCGCCGTAGGTGTCCTTCAGGACCCGCGGGTAGCGCTGGAGGGCCGTCTCCCGCTGGGCCGGCGTGGCCCGCGCATGGGCCTGCACGATGACGTCGGCGGCGATCTGCCCGGACTCCATGGCGTAGGCGATGCCCTCGCCGTTGAACGGGTTGACCAGTCCGCCCGCGTCGCCGACGAGCAGCAGCCCGCGCGTGTAGTGCGGCTGGCGGTTGAACGCCATGGGGAGCGCGGCGCCGCGGATCGGGCCGGTCATGTTCTCCGGGGTGTAGCCCCAGTCCTCCGGCATCGAGGCGCACCAGGCCTTGAGGACCTCGCGCCAGTCCAGCTCCTTGAAGGACTCGGAGGTGTTCAGAACACCGAGGCCGACGTTGCTCGTGCCGTCGCCCATGCCGAAGATCCAGCCGTAGCCGGGCAGCAGACGGTCCTGGGGGCCGCGGCGGTCCCACAGCTCCAGCCAGGACTCCAGGTAGTCGTCCTCGTGGCGCGGCGAGGTGAAGTAGGTGCGCACCGCCACGCCCATCGGGCGGTCCTCGCGCCGGTGCAGGCCCATCGCCAGGGACAGCCGGGAGGAGTTGCCGTCGGCGGCCACCACCAGCGGGGCGTGGAAGGTGACCTCCCGCTTCTCCTCGCCGAGGCGGGCCGTCACGCCCGTGATGCGTCCGGTGCGGTCGTCGACCACGGGCGCGCCCACGTTGCAGCGCTCGTACAGGCGGGCGCCGGCCTTCTGGGCCTGCCGGGCGAGCTGCTCGTCGAAGTCGTCGCGCTTGCGGACGAGGCCGTAGTCGGGGAAGGAGGCGAGATCCGGCCAGTCCAGCTGGAGGCGGACGCCGCCCCCGATGATGCGCAGACCCTTGTTGCGCAGCCAGCCGGCCTCCTCGGAGACGTCGATGCCCATCGACACCAGCTGCTTCACCGCGCGTGGGGTGAGCCCGTCGCCGCAGACCTTCTCCCGCGGGAACTCGGTCTTCTCCAGCAGGAGGACGTCGAGCCCGGCCCTGGCCAGGTGGTACGCGGTCGTGGAGCCGGCCGGCCCCGCGCCCACGACGATCACGTCTGCGGTGTTGTCGGAGAGGGGCTCGGTCACGGCGGGATCTCCCCAAGGTTCGAAATCTGCGTGCCGACCGGCACTGGACATGGGCAGTCTATGCAGCACAACCGATCACCCGGCTGAAGGGCTGCCCTCCGTGAACCGAGCTCTCCCCGCCGTACGGCTCCGTGTCCCCACCGACGAGGACGCCGTCGTCTGGCACCGCATCTTCGACGATCCGGACGTCATGGAGTTCCACGGCGGCGCGGCCGCGGAGCTGTCGGTCTACGAGGAGCTCACCGCCCGCCAGCGCAAGCACGACGCCGAGCTGGGCTTCTGCCTGTGGACCGTGCTCGACGAGGAGGACCGGGTCGTCGGCTTCACCGGCGCCCAGCCGTGGCCGCGCGAGTGGGGTCCCCGGGGCGAGATCGAGATCGGCTGGCGGCTCGGCCGGGAGCACTGGGGCAAGGGGTACGTCACCGCTGCCGCGCGGGAGACGCTGGAGCGGGTGGGCGCGGCGGGCGTGCGGAGCGTGGTGGCCATGGTCGACGCCCGCAACACCCGCTCCATAGCGGTCACCCGGCGCCTGGGCATGCGCCTGGCCGAGACGTACACGACGCCGGTCTCGCGCCGGGAGGGGCACTGCTACCGGCTGGACCTCTGACGCCCCGACCGGCCCGTCACTCAGCGTAGTTGATTGTCACGGAACGCCACTTCGTGCTTCCCGTCGGCCGGTGCCGGGTCTACCCTGCCGGTACCGCTGGGGGGTGACGTCCGTGCGTATGACACCCAGGACACCCGAGGTGCGCGTGCCGCGCCTGGTCGGCCTGATGGCCGTGGACGCGCGCGAGTCGGCGGCGGCGCGGGGCCTGCTGCTCGCCGCGCCGGACCGGCCGGACCTCCCTCTCACCGTCGTCGACCACGTCGTGCGCCAGTATCCGCCGCCCGGTGCGGAGGTGCCGCGGGAGTCGTGGTCTACGTGTGGTTCGACTTCGGCGAGGGGGAGGGCGGCGGAGGGGTGCGCGAACCACGCGGGGGCGTGCCGCCCGGCGGGGGGCTCCGGCGGGAACGGGAGGAGCCGAGCACCCCGCCGAGCACCTCCCGACCGGTGGTGCTCAGCCTTCCTTGAAGCCCCGGTGCAGCGCGACCACCCCGCCGGTGAGGTTCCGCCACGCCACCCTGGACCAGCCGGCGCCCTTGAGGCGGTCGGCCAGGGCGGGCTGGTCGGGCCACGCGCGGATGGACTCGGCGAGGTAGACGTAGGCGTCCGGGTTGGAGCACACGGTGCGGGCGAGCGGCGGCAGCGCACGCATCAGGTACTCGGTGTAGACGGTGCGGAACGGCGCCCACGTGGGATGCGAGAACTCGGCGATGACGACCCGCCCGCCGGGCCGGGTCACCCGGTGCATCTCGCGCAGGGCGGCGTCGGTGTCCTGCACGTTGCGCAGGCCGAAGGAGATGGTGACGGCGTCGAACACGTCGTCCCTGAAGGGCAGTCTCGTGGCGTCACCGGCGGTGAAGGGGAGCCAGTCGCGGTGCCGCTTGCCGACGCGGAGCATGCCGAGGGAGAAGTCGCAGGGGACGACGTAGGCACCGGCGCGGGCGAAGGGCATCGAGGAGGTGGCGGTGCCGGCCGCGAGGTCCAGGACCTTCTGCGCGGGGCGCGCGTCGACCGCCTTGGCGACCTCCTTGCGCCATCGCCGGTCCTGGCCGAGTGACAGCACGTCGTTGGTCAGGTCGTACCGTTCCGCCACGTCGTCGAACATCGAGGCGACTTCGTGCGGCTGCTTGTCCAGGGATGCGCGGGTCACCCGCCCATCATTGCAGCCCGGCTCCACGGCGTGGGCCCCGGCCGCCCTTGCGCGGCGACGCCTCGCCGCACTGAGACATCGGGCGGGACGGGACGTATCCCCCGGCAACCACCAGGCTTCGCGTGCGAGTCTTCGCAGAGACACGAGAACGGGGAACAGCGATGACAGGCGCGATGCGCGGCGTCCGCGGACCGGCGGCCGCCATGACCCTCCTACTGGCACTCGCCACCACGGGCTGCACCGAACGGACCGGCACGGAGTCCACGGGGCGGAAGGGGGCGTCGGCCGCCACCGCGTACGCCCCGTACGTCAGTGCCACCACGCCCTCCGCCACCGACGCGACCGGCTCACCCACCGCGTACAACCTGGCCTTCGTCATCTCCTCCGGCAGCGGCTGCACCCCGCGCTGGAACGGCTCGCACGCCGTCGACGCCCCCGAGGTGACGTCCCGGATCGCGCGGCTGAGGAAGTCCGGCGCCGCGGTGCGGGTCTCCTTCGGCGGCGCGGCCGGCAAGGAACTGGCGGCCGCCTGCGACAGCGCGGCCCGGCTGGCGAAGGCGTACGCAACGGTCCTTGACGCGGCCGGTGCCACCCGGGCCGACTTCGACATCGAGGGCGACGAGCTGACCGACCCCGCCTCCGTGGCGCGGCGTTCGGAGGCGATCGCGCTGTTGCAGAAGGAACGGACGGACCTGGAGGTCTCCTTCACCCTGCCGGTCATGCCCTCGGGCCTCGACGCCGACAGCCGGGCCCTGCTGGACTCCGCCAACGACCACGGTGTACGGGTCTCCCTCGTCAACCTGATGACGATGAACTACGGCGAGTCCTACGACGGCGACATGGGCGACTACGCGCTCGCCGCGGCCGAGGCCGCCCACACCCAGCTCAAGAAGCTCTTCGGGCTGTCCGACGCCGACGCCTGGCGGGGTATGGCGCTCACCTCGATGATCGGCGTCAACGACGTCGAGGGCGAGACGTTCACGCTCGCGGACGCGACGCAGGTGCGGGCGTTCGCCGAGGACAAGGGCATCGCCTGGGTGTCGATGTGGTCGACGGCCCGGGACCGGCCCTGCCCGGACGGGGCAGGCGGTTCGGGCAAGGGCACCGGCTCCGGTGACGCGGCCACCGACTGCAGCGGCGTGCAGCAGGCCCCGGGAGCGTTCGCGAAGGCGTTCGCGGGCTGATCGGCCGGACTTGGGGTTCGCCGGACAGCCGATGCGGCTGTCGGCTGCTCGGCTGCTCGGCTGCTCGGCTGACGGGGCGTTCAGCCGCGCGGCTGTCGGCTGTGCGGCCTGGTGAAACTGTTCAGCCGTGCGGCTGTCCGCTGTCCACTGTCCACTGTCCACTGTTCAGCGTCGGCGGTGCACCAGGCGTCCCGCGCACACGGTCGCCAGGCACGCGCCCGTGCCGTCGAGGACCGCGAGGTCCGCGCGGCCGGCCGTCACGATCGCCGCGGGCCGCGAACGGGGCAGCACCACCACGTCGTTGCGCGCGGCGGCGGCGCGCAGTTCCGGCGAGTCGGCGTACTCCTGAAGCACCGCCACCGCGCCCCGCTTCAGCACCTCGTGGACGCGTTCCCTGGGGCTCGGGGCCTCAGGGAGCGGGCCCTCGTGGACCCGGCCCGGTCCCAGCACGCCGGGCCAGCGCCGTACGCGGGCCCCGGGGAAGAGCCGTTCCACCTCGTCCAGCGGGCCGACGGCGGCGATCCGGCCGCCCTCGACCGCGACGGCACCGCTCTCCAGCGGCTCGGCGTCCCAGGTGAGACGGACGGCGTCCGCGGCGTGAATGGTCAGCACGGCGGGGTCAGTTGGAGGCCAGGAGCTTGAGCTCCGGGTGGGCCGTGCCGCCCTGGATGGCCGTCGAGGAGATGTGCGAGACCACCCGGTCGTCGACGGGGTCGTTCGCCGGGTCGTCGTGCACGACCAGGTGCTCGTAGGTCGTCGAGCGCTGCGCGGGCACCCGTCCGGCCTTGCGGATCAGGTCGATGATCTCCAGCCGGTTGGAGCGGTGCCTGGCCCCTGCCGAGGAGACCACGTTCTCCTCCAGCATGATCGAGCCGAGGTCGTCCGCGCCGTAGTGCAGGGAGAGCTGGCCGACCTCCTTGCCGGTGGTCAGCCAGGAGCCCTGGATGTGCGCCACGTTGTCGAGGAACAGGCGGGCGACGGCGATCATGCGCAGGTACTCGAAGAGCGTGGCCTGGGTGCGGCCCTTCAGATGGTTGTTCTCGGGCTGGTAGGTGTACGGGATGAAGGCCCGGAAGCCGCCCGTGCGGTCCTGGACGTCGCGGATCATGCGCAGGTGCTCGATGCGCTCGGCGTTGGTCTCGCCGGTGCCCATCAGCATGGTGGAGGTCGACTCGACACCGAGGCGGTGCGCGATCTCCATGATCTCCAGCCAGCGCTCGCCGGACTCCTTCAGCGGGGCGATGGCCTTGCGGGGCCGCTCGGGCAGCAGCTCGGCGCCGGCGCCGGCGAAGGAGTCCAGCCCGGCCGCGTGGATGCGCCGGATCGCCTCCTCGACGGACACCTGGGAGATCCGCGCCATGTGCTCCACCTCGCTCGCCCCCAGACTGTGGATGACGAGCTGCGGGAACTCCTTCTTGATCGCGGAGAAGTGCTTCTCGTAGTACTCGACGCCGTAGTCGGGGTGGTGACCGCCCTGGAACATGATCTGCGTGCCGCCCAGTTCGACGGTCTCCGCGCAGCGGCGCAGGATGTCGTCGAGGTCGCGGGTCCAGCCCTTGGCGGTGTCCTTGGGGGCGGCGTAGAAGGCGCAGAACCTGCACGCCGTGACGCACACGTTCGTGTAGTTGATGTTCCGCTCGATGATGTACGTCGCGATGTGCTCGGTGCCGGCGTACTTCCGCCGGCGTACGGCGTCGGCGGCGGCGCCCAGCGCGTGCAGCGGGGCGTCGCGGTAGAGGTCGAGCGCCTCTTCGGGGGTGATCCGCCCACCGGCGGCTGCACGGTCGAGGATGGGCTGAAGGTCGGCCTTCTCGGTCACCGGCGTCCCTTTCGTAAGGGTTGTGGACGGACCGATCCAGCGTACGTCAGCGGGTTCGCGGAGCCGACGTCAGGCCGCGCAGGCACCGATCAGCAGCCCCGCGAGGGCGCCGGTGATCAGGAACGGGCCGAACGGGATCGCCGTCCTGCGCCCGGCCCTCCGGGCGACGACGAGGGCACCCCCGTACAGCGCGCCGAGCAGGAACCCGGCGAAGGTGCCGAGCATGACGGTCGGCCAGCCGTACCAGCCGAGCACGGCACCCGCGCCCAGGGCCAGCTTGACGTCGCCGAAGCCCATGCCGCCCGGGTTGACGAGGAACAGTACGAAGTAGCCGGCGCCGAGGGCGAGCGCGCCGAGTACGGCCGTGGTCCACTCCCCCGCGTGCTCCGGGACGAGGGCGGCGAGGCCGAGCAGGGCGAGGGCGGCTCCGGCGAAGGGGAGGGTGAGCGGGTCGGGCAACCGCTGCACCCGGAAGTCGACGACCGCGAGCAGCACGCCGACGGGCGCCAGCAGCAGCCAGACGGCCAGTTCGGGCCGGGTCCCGGTGGCGGCGGCGAGCGCGGCGCAGACCAGGGGGGTGGCGACGAGCGGGGCGGTGCCGGGGGCGTACGAGGGGCCGGTCGCCACGGCGACCACTGCCGAGCCGGCCGGTGGGGTCGTGCGGTGGGTGTCCGGGATGCCGCCCGTGCGGTCGGTGTCCGGGGCTCGGCCCGTGTCCCCGGCACCCCGGGCGCCGTCCCCCGCCGGGCCGCCCGACGGGCCCGTGCCTCCGGGGCGGCTGGTGCCGCCGGTGCGGCCCGTGTCACCCGTGTCCCCGACGCCCGAGGCGCCGTCCCGGCCGCCCCCGTCCGCGGCGCCGCCCGGGCGGCCGGTGCCCGGTGCGCCGTTCCCGGCGCCGGCACCCGGCACCGGTCCGGGCGGCGCTTCCTCGGCCGCCCGTCCCGGTACGGACGGCCCGGTGTCGGCCGACGCGCCGACGGCGGGCGACGGCTCCGGCTCCGTGCTCCGCCCCTTCCCCGGCCCCGACGCCTGCCCGGGCGACACCTGGTCCGCCGCCGCCTCGAGCTCGGCCGGTGCGCCGTCGGCCGCCCGATCGTGCTCGTCCCGTGCTCCGTCGGCCACCACCCCCGTACCGGACCTTTGCCCTTCGGCCGCGGACGTCCCGGCCGCGCACGTCCCAGCCGCGGACGTCCCGGCCACGCACGTCCCGGCCACGCACGTCCCGCACCGGGCCGGTCCCAGCCATCCCCTGACCGGATGCCCGGCCGGACAGGCCGTGCGCCACGGCTCGCCCGAGGGGACCGAGAAGCGGTAGGCCGCGCGCGGCAGCAACGCGCCCGCCGCCGCGCCCCACAGCGCGGCGGCGACGATCAGCGAGACGTACAGCGGGCCGCTCATCCCACCGCCGCGACCGCGTCGCGCCAGGCCGGCAGCAGTTCGTCGAGCAGCGCCTCGGTACGCGGCGGCAGCCCGCGGGCCCCGCTGCGGCCGATGAGGTCGGCGGCGAGGGCGGTCAGCCGCTCCGGGTCGCCGAGGGCGTGCGTGGCGCGCAGCAGTTCGTTCCACAGCCGCTCGTCCGCCGGAGCCGTGCGCAGGGCCGCGTTGAGCGCCTCGATGGCCTTCTCCGCGCGGTCCTTCTCCATGTGGAACTCGCACAGCGCGAGCCCGGTGTCGGCGACCAGCAGGGGCAGCTGGGCGTCGACGATCTCGTGACCGAGCCAGCGGTAGCGGCCCTCGGGCCGGTCGGCGAGCAGCGGCCCGCGCACCAGCACCAGCGCGTCCGTGAGCAGCCGCCCCCGTACGGCACGGCTGTCGACACCCCTGCCCTGGGTGGCCTCGTAATACAGCGACCGCAGCACGTCGAGGTCGGAGACGACGGACGTGGCGAGGGTGAGCCGCCCGGTGGCGTCGGTGCCGAGGCGGGGCGTGCCGTCGGGGTCGGTGCCGAGCCAGGCGCGCAGCCGGTCGACCAGCGCCTCGCGCACGTCGTCCGTGACACCGCGCGGCCACAGCGCGGAGGACAGCACGCGCGGGTGCACGCCCTCCCGGTGCAGCAGGAGCAGCGCCAGCGCCTCGTGGAGGAGGGCGCTGCGCTCGTCGTCCGGGGTGTCGAGGCCGATGATCTCGTACGGGCCGACGAGACGGGCGTAGACGGCCGGCCGTCCCTGCTCGGTGATGTCGACCAGGAAAGGCGGGGTGTTGCCGGGCCCGTCCGGTCCGCGCTCGGGGTCGGCCTCGACGAACAGCTCGACGACCGCACGCTGTTGCGCGGCGGGCAGGACCTGGGCGTCGAGTTCGAGGCCGAGCAGCGGGGCGAGCAGCCTGCCCTCGGCGGTGATCTCCATCTCCCAGGCGGCGCCGGGCAGTTCACCCTCGTCGGTGCCGACGAGGTAGCCGATGCCGAGACGGCTCGCGTCGGCGGCGAGTTCGGCGAGCCTGACCGCGTCCTCGGCGGAGGGCTCGGCGGCGAGCAGGACGAGGTGCGGGGCCCAACGGGTGTGCCGGGCGGGCCCGGTGCGCCCGGTGAGCACCGAATCGTGGCCGGCGGCGCCGAGCGCGCCGCGCCGCTGCCGGGTCTCGGCCTCCATCGTCTCGAGGAGCGCTTCGACGCCGTCGAGGTGGCGGAGCCGGTTGGGGGCGAGCGGGGTCAGGTCCTCGCCGAAGCCGACGAGGGTGATGGTCATGCGGTCCGACCAGCCGTTGGTGGCCAACTCTGCGGCGACGGAGGCGAACACGGCGGCCCGGTCGGTCTCGCGGCCGCTCAGCGAGACGATGCCGGGTACCGACTCCAGGTTGAGCAGCAGGCGGGAGTCGTCCATGGTGCCGAGGCTGACGAGCCCGGGGTACGGGGCGGCGGTGTCGGCGTCCTCGTACCGCTCGGCGTCGTCCTTGGCCAGCATCCAGAACGTCTGGTCCTGCCCGAGCTGCCAGGGCGCCGGCGGCTTGCCGGCCGGCTGGGCGAGCTGGAGGTGCAGGTCGCCGTTGCTGAGCCAGGCCGCGTAGACGACGGGCAGCGGGCGCGACTCGGCGGCGAGGGCGGCGGCCAGTCCCCGCAGCGACCGGTCGAGCAGGCGTACGCCCTCGGGGTCGGCGCCTACCAGCAGCGCGTCGTGCGCGTCCTGGGCGTCACCGGCCGGCGTGGGCGGTTCCATCCCGCGCCGCCCGCCGATCCCGGAGAACGCCGACTGCCACAGGGCCTGGCGGCGCCGGTGCCCGAGGGCGCCGAGGAGACCGGCGGCGAGGAGGGGCGCGGCGAGGAGGGCCTGGGGCAGGCCGAAGGTGGAGGTGTCCTCGGCGGGGGTGGCGTGAGGCCGGTCGGGCTGCTGGTCAGGGGTGTGGTCGGGGGCGGGGGCGGGCCGCTGCTCGGGCACGGAGACCTGGGCGGCACCGGCGCCGGCACCGCCCCCGGCGCCCTCGGCGTGGTCGCCGGTCAGGGCGTAGTCGTGGATCTGCTGCTGCACCTCGGGCGAGACCTCGGGCGCCTCGTCGGGCATCTCGACGAGGTCGCCGCCGCGGGCGTCGCCGGGCATCTCCATGATCCAGCCGGGCCGGATGAGGCTGGCCTCGGACAGCTTGGAACCGTCGGGCTGGGTGCGGTCCTTGTTGAGCTCGAAGATCTCCTTGTACCGGCGCCCGTCGCCGAGGTGCCGCTCGGCGATCTCCCAGAGGGAGTCGTGGTGCCGCCCCTCGGGCGGCTGGATCCGGTAGAACTTCGTGTCGCCCTGCCGGGCCGCGCTGCCGGGGTCGGCGTGCGCGGCGGCGTGGGATGCCTGCTCGGCGAGCGCGGCGGCGGTCCCGGCGGCCTGCTCCTGCTGCTGCGCGAACAGTCCGGGCGTCTGCTGGGCAGCGGCGGCGGCCGGCCTCTGGTTGCCCTCGAGCCCCTGCCCGAGCTGGGCGAGGCCCGGGGTGAAGCTCGCCGCGGTGGCACCGACGAGCAGCAGCGCGGCGACGAGCTGGCGGGCGAGCAACTGGGCGGGCCCGGCACCGGGCACCCGCCCCGGGACGCCGACACCGGACAGCGCGGCCTTCATCTCGACGAGCACACAGGCGGTGAACTGCGCCCAGGCGAGCCAGACGACGAAGGTGAGGATGCCCAGGAAGGTCGAGACGGAGATGTCCTGCTTGAGCCACTGCATCGGCTCGAAGGTGTCCGGGAAGGGCCAGCCGGCGGTGACGGCGAGCGCGAGCGGAACCCCGACGACCAGGACGAGCAGCGCGACGAGGGCGAGGAAGGCCTTGACGAAGTCCCCGAACGTCCGCCGCCGCACCCGCACCGGCTGCGGTGTCCGGTTCCGCGGAGCGGCGGAGCCCACGTCCGTCGAGCTTGACGAGCTTGAGGTGCGGCGTCGCGGCATGGCGGGTGTCCTGGGTGTCGTGTGGGAGGAGTCGGGAAGTGGGGGCCGAGGGGTCTGCTGGACTACAGGGATCCTATTGACTCGCCCGGGCGCCGTCGAAGGCCGGTGACCGCCAACTGACGCCACAGCCGCGGCCGAACACCTGCTGATAGGTTCACACGCGCGTACTGACACAGGTGTTGCTGGTGCTACGGGGGTGCACAGGTGTCACACAGGCCGACCGACTGGCACGTACTCGATCTGGATACGGACCCGACTCCGGGCGATCCGCAGCGCATCCGGAGACTCGCCGGTGTCCTGCACGACTTCGCCGACGACGTGGGCGAGGCGCTGCGGGACCTCAAGGGGATTGCCAAGGAGGACGAGATCCTCGCCTGGGCGGGCAGGACGGCCGAGGTGTTCGCGGAGGAGTTCGCGGACGCACCCAAGCGGCTGCGGAAGCTGAAGAAGTCGTACGACCTGGCGGGGGACGCCCTCGCCGGCTTCTGGCCGGACCTGGAGGACGCCCAGGAGAAGGCCGACAAGGCGCTGCGCGACGGCCGCAAGGCGCGCGCCGAACTCACCACCGCCCAGCAGACGCTGACCGACGCGAACGACTGGGTGCGCACGGCCACCGAGAAGGCGGACTCCTACGATCCCGCCAAGAACGGCGGCAAGGAGGTTCCCAAGCCCGACGAGGACGAGGTTCGCCGCGCCACGCGCAACGCCCAGCACGCCAAGTCCCGCCAGGACGCGGCCGAGCGGAAGGTCGAGGCGGCCGAGAGCGCCCTCGAAGCGGCGAAGAAGCTGGCCGCCCAGGCGAAGGGACTCCGGCAGGAGGCCGCCCGCCGCACGGTGACCAAGCTGAGGGAGGCGTCGGACGCCGGCATCCCCAACCGCCGTTGGTGGGAGGAGATCGGCGACTGGGTCACCGACAACTGGGACGAGATCGTCACCGTCTGCAAGTGGGTCGTGACGGTCGTCGGCATCATCGTGATGATCCTGGGCGGGCCACTGGGGTGGCTGGTCTTCGCGGCGGCGCTCGTCGTGCTCGCCGACACGTTGAGAAAAGTGCTCAAGGGCCAGGCGGGCTGGGGAGACCTGCTGTGGGCCGCCCTGGACTGCATACCCGCCGTCAAGGGCTTCACCAGCCTCGCCAAGCTGGGAAATCTGTGGAAGGCCGGCGGTCTCAGGGCTCTCGGCGGCGGTCTCATGAGCGGCATCGGCGGTGGCCTCAAGAACCTCAGCAGCAGTATCCGCGCGCTGAAGAACGTCCGTCTGCTCACCTTCAGCATGATGGGGAAGAGCCGCTGGTGGAAGACGGATTCCCCGCATGTGGGTCCTCCCGCACGGGCCGCCGATGACGCCCTTCCCTCGGACATCCCGGTCTATCACAAGGAGGGAGCGACCGCTATCGGCTACGATCCCGCCACTCTGCGCAATTTCGATGTGGCTCGGCGGCTCCCGGGATATCAGGACGTTATCATTCACGGAACCAGGGACGGGCGCATGGTTGCAGGTGAGGCAAACCGTGCCGGCGTGAGAGCAGGGGGGCACACCGTCCATCCGAACCATGTCCTGGATACGATCAACCGAATACCGGGCTACAACGGTGAACCCATCAGAATGCTCACGTGTCATTCCGGAGCCGCTCAGCCGCAAGTGATTCAGAATGTGGCCAATTCTCTCGGCGTTCCGGTCAAGGCCCCGACCAACGCGGTCGGCGTGCCGAGCTTCGGCGACGGTCCGTTCACACCGCACATCAGAGACGGCGGAGTTTGGCTCACGTTTCTTCCCCTGGTCTGAAGCCGACACGACAAGGAGTTCCGATGATTCGCCCTCTTGGTTTCTTTACTGAGCTTTCGCCCGGATGGGGCCTTCCCGAGGACGGTTCCATCAGGGATGCCGTCAGACCGGCAGGGGAGCCCGACGAGCAGAATATTCTCGAATACTTGCGAAACGGGACCGAAATTTGGAGCGAGACGAGCGCTGGACCGGACGTCCTGGATCCCGAGGCATCGACCATGACCGGCATCGGGTCATTGATCACCGATGGAACATGGCTCTGGCGGGAGGATCTCCCCTATTACGTCGCCACGTACCACGTATTGCTTGCGACAGAATTTCTTGAGCACGTCAGGTCACTGAACTACTCAGCACCCGCAGTGCCGGAAAGCCGATTGATCGAGATTTCAACCGAGGATCTCGGCATCGACATCAGTTGAAACCGGACCTAATTCTGAAGGTTTTTTGATGCCCAGCTTCTCCCTGGCCGTTCCGGACTCCTGGTGGGAGTTCGACATCCGCCCCGAAGGGCGGGAGGCCGTCATCAGGACCCTGGTCGACGAGCGGATCCGGGAGGTCCCCGAACTCGCGCCCTACCGCACCGACCTGACCGCCATGCTCCGCAAGATGGCCAAGGACGCCCACGACTCCGGCGCGGTCTACCTGGGCTGCATGGCGGAGAACTTCGATGGCGTCCCGCTCTCCGCCACCGTCACGGTCACGGTGCTCGGCGCGAAGAACCAGCAGGGCGCCGCACTCTCCACCGATCCCCGCGCCATCGCCGAGAGCCTCGGGACCGTCACACCCCGCCGTGAGGGCGACGCCTGGCGGAAGGTGACGACCGTCGAGATTCCCGAAGTGGGCGTCGCCGCGCGGACGTACGGCGTCGAGGACGTGCCCGTCGCGCCGGGTGACAGCCGTACCCTGCGTATGGTGCTGACCCAGACGTACATTCCCGTCCCGGGGACCGCCGACCGGGTCGTACTCGTCTCGGGAGCGAGCCCGGTGCTCGATCTCACCGACGCTTTCCACGACATCTTCGACGCGGTCACCGGCACATTCAGGTTCGTATAGTTCCGATCTCGGGGGGATTCCTCATGGGCAAGGGAAAGAGCGACCTCGCGCTTCCGCTGACCGAGATGGAGGACTACGGGCGTCGGCTGCGGTCGCTCACGACGCGGATGAACCACACCCGGAAGCTTTTCGAGAGCTACCGGGACGACATCGGTGACGGCAGTGTCAACGACGCACTCTCCGACTTCGAGTCCAACTGGGAGGACGGCCGCGAGGACATCACCCAGCAGCTCGACGCGCTCGCCGACATGTCCGACGCGGTCGTCCGCGAGTTCAAGAAGCTGGACGACGAACTCACCAAGCAGGTCAACGACAAGATGAAGGTCCAGGACAAACGGCGCGGCGAGGGGGGCTCGGGCGGAAAGTAGCCGCCGCACGCGCTGCGGGCCCCGGATCCCCTGCGGGACCCGGGGCCCGTTTCGTCGTGCGCCCGCTCAGTACAGCGTGGCGTGCAGGTGGCCGTCCGCCGCGACGCCCTGCGCCGAGACGGAGGCCCCGAAGCCGGCCGTGACGCCGACGTTGCCGGCCTCGATGTGGACGCCGGCGGCGCCCGGCTCGGCGTGGAGGCCGAGGCCGAGGTGCGCGGCGGCACCGGCCTGGCCGCCGGAGACGTGCTCCAGGACGGCGTCGGAGATTTCGGCGGTTTCGACCTGGGGAGTGAGGTCCATGGCGCGCGTTTCCCTTCGTACGAGCAATTCGCGTGGGCGAAATACCGATCGATCAAAGCACGCGGGATTACGGCACGACCAATCGCCGGGTGGGGCTGCGGAGACCGTGCCGTCCGCCGGATCCATGTCTGTGGAAATTCGGTCACCCGGTGCCCCGAATTCTTCACACCAGCGGTCCGCATCGGGGTTGCCCCGGTCCGCCGGCCCGTCCACGGGGCGGTCGGCACCCGGTCCGGACCGTCTGCGGACGGCCACCCTGTGAACGGTGTGGAGATCCCCCGGATGTTCCGGAACCCCGCTCAGCCCACCAGGTTCTCCGCGACCGCCTGGCCGCGGACCGTCACGTCGCCGCCGTAGAACATGCCCGTGAACACCGGTGAGTACGTCAACTGCACCTCGACCTCGACCGCTTCCGCGTCCGCGGCCACGCAGTGGGTCGCCGCGATGTCCGGCCCGGACAGGTCCATCTCGCGGGCGAAGGCCCTGACCCGGGCGTCGCAGTTCTCGAAGTTGATCGGTGCCGGGCCGCCCACGTTGTCGTAGAGGGCCTCGCGGTCGATGTCCTGGGCGGCGTACCGGGCCGCCTGTTCCGCGATGTCGGCGGCGCGCTCCCGTTTGGAGATGGACATGCCGCCGTCGATCACGAAGGCCGACAGCGACAGGAACACCAGGGCGAAGATGATGACCGCGCCGGCGCCCGAGCCGCGGTCGTCCAGGCGCTCCAGCCGGGTCTGCAGCCATCGGCCCGTACTCGTCGTGCTCACGCCGTCCTCCGGTACGGATCCAGCGGGGAGCTGAAGCTCGCGGCCAGGGTCGTCGGGATGTCCAGGCCCACCATGGCCAGGCCCCGCACCTCGCAGCTCACCTCGACGGTGAAGAGGGTGTCGGGTTCGAAGCCCCGGCTGGTCTGGCGGACGGTGACCGGGCCGGCGCAGACGTCCTGAAGGTTGGCCTGTGCGGCCTTGCGCGCCTCGGCCATCGCGGTGGCGTGGTCCTTCTGGATGGAGCCCGCACGGGCCGCGTCCCGGGCCGCCCCGTCCAACGCGCCACGCCCGTCCACCAGTTGCCCGAAGCCGACCAGGACGAGGATGAAGAGGATCATCACCGGGGCGAGGATCACCACCTCGACGGTGGACAGTCCGCGGTCACCCCGACCGCCCCGGTCGTCCGAGGAGACGTCCATCTAGTTCTCCCCCTCCTGCACGAACCGTTCCACCGGCCCCACCGACTGCGCGTGCACCGTCAGGTCGAGCCCCGGGAACACCGTCGGGATCCGGGCCGTGATCTCCACGCCGACCGTGTCCTGCTCCGGCTGCAGCATCCGTACGTCCGGCGCCAGGACGAGCTGCGGACCCAGCTGACGGATGTAGCTGTCCACCACGTCCTGCGCCTCGCCCCGCCAGCCGCCCGGCTGGTCGTGGGCCGTCGCCCGCGCCTTGCGCGCGCCCGCCTGGGCCGCGGCCTGGGCCACGTGATCGGCGAAGAAGTACAGCGCGAACTGCACCGTGGCGAAGATCATGAAGAACAGGACCGGCGTGAGCAGCACGAACTCGATCGCGGTCATGCCGGAGTCGCCGCGGGCGGAGGCGGCCTCCACCCGTCGGCGTACCCAGCGACGTAGGTGCACCGGCATCCCCGTGGACGTAGTGAGTGGCGTGCGTACGGCGGTCAGCAGGTCTTGCCCGCGTCCGCGCCCTTGATGCAGTCGCCGACCTTGTTGGCGCCCTCGCTCAGCGCGGCGTTGATGATCGCGGCCACGACGCCGACGATCGCCACGACGACCGCGGAGATGATGACCCACTCCACCGCCGAGGCACCGCGGTCCAGTTCGCCGGACCGGGCACGCTCGACGCGCGCCCGCAGGAAGGTGACCAGGAAGTCCACGGCGGGGACGCCGGTGTGGAAGGTACGTCCGTTCATGACGCGTTGTCCTCTCGAATTCGGTTCACGGAAGTTCTGACGCACGGGCTCACGGACCGCGGTTCACGCTCCACGGGTCACGTTCCTCACACCTGGAACACGCGCATCGCCGCCGGGAAGATCAGGAACACCAGGAACCCCGCGCACAGCAGCAACTGCGCCACGAGCATCGACTGCGACTTCTCGCCCGCACTGCCCTCGATCTCGGCGAGTTCGCGGTGCCGCATGGTCTCGGCACGGGAGGCGAGGGACTCGCGGACCTTGGCACCGTCGTCGGCGACCAGGGCGAGGGAGGCGGAGAGGTCCTTCAGTTCCTCCACGCCCAGCTCGTCCCCGAGTTGCCCCAGCGCCTGCCACTGGCTGATGCCGGTGATGCGGGCGTCGGCCAGCGCGTTGCGGATGCGGTGGGTCGCCCAGCCGTCGGACACCTCGGCCGCCGCCATCAGCGCCTCGGGCAGGCCGCGTCCGCCGGCGAGGCTCATCGACACCAGGTCGAGGTACGCGCCGATGACCCGGCGCAGGTCGCGCCGCTTGTCGGCGGCGTCCCGGCGTACCTCGAGGTCCGGCAGGAAGAAGAAGACCGCCGCGCACAGCAGGGCCAGCCAGACCGGGATGATCGGGCTGTCACCGAAGCCGAGCGTCCAGACCACAGCGAATAGGAACGGACCGAAGAACAGACCCGCCACCGCCAGCAGCACCTTGGTCGCCAGGAACTTCTCCCAGCTGCGGTCGAGGACGGCGAGGTCGGCGCGCAGGCTGCGCTGCTCCCAGCCCTGCTGGACGTAGAACTCGGCGACCCGCACGCCCACTTCGGCCCGCAGTGAGCCGAACCGCCCGGTGTCCCGGTCGGCGGCGCGGGCCGACTCGTACGCCGTGCCGCGGGCCCGCATCGCATCGATCCGGGCGACCTGGGCGACGGCGCTGCGCTTGGTGGGCATCAGGGCGCGGACGAGGACGTAGACGCCCAGTCCGAGGACCGCGCCGACGATCACCGGCATCGTCAGTTCGTTCACCGTCGTACCCCTTCTTCCTGCGGGAGCGGCGTCTGCTGCGGCGTCGGCGCGGCGGGCGTGCGGGGACGGACGAACCGGACCGACGCCTCGTCGCGCACCAGGAAGCGTTCCGGCGTCTCGATCGTGGACAGCTTGCGCAGCCACCAGAAGCCGAGCGCGAACAGGCCGCAGACACAGGCGAGTACGAGCTGGCCCACGGCCGTGCCGTACGGCTCGACGAAGTCGCGGTTGAAGACGGACAGTCCGAGGACGAACGCGATCGACACGGCGACGACGATCTGCACGGAGCGCCGCGTGGACGCGCGCTGCGCCATCACGCGCTGCCGCATGTCCACCTCCTCGCGCGCCGACTTGGCCAGCGCGCCGAGGACTTGGCGCAGACCGGGACCGCGCAGGCGGGCGTTGAGGATGAGAGCGGCGACGATGATGTCGGCGGAGGCGTCGTCGATCTCGTCGGCGAGCTGCTGCAGCGCCTCGGGCAGCGGGGTGCGGGCGCGCAGCCGGTCGACCAGCGCGTCGAGGTGCGGGCGCAGGACGGGTGCGGCGGCCCGCGCGGATGCCGGGATGGCCTGCTCCAGACCCACCGCGCCGGCGATGGTGTCGCGCAGTGACTCGGTCCAGGAGGCCAGTGCCTCCACGCGTCGCATCGCGGCCCGTTCCTCCGCGGCCCCGCCGAAGAGGCGGTCCCAGAAGAAGACGAGGACGGCGGCGGCGACGCCGGCCACCGCCCAGCGGGTGAGGAGCAGCACGGCGAGGCCGACGATCGCGGCGAGGGAGCCGCGCCGCCCGGCGAACCGGATCAGCTCGCTCGCCCGCTCGCTCGCCCGCTGTTTCTCGTGCTCGGGCTTGGCGGGCAGTCCCCGCACGGCGACGACGAGCAGGGCGAGTCCCCCGCCGACGGCGAGGCCGGACGCGAGGGCGTACAGGACCGTGGTGGAGAACAGTCCGCCCATGGAGCCCAGCGAACCGGCCGCCGCGAGGGGCGTGGCGAGGAGGGTGTCGGCGGATGCCGCCGTGGACGCGGGGAACGTCGTGGCCGCCCAGGTGGCCAGGGACGTGGTCGGGGTCGTGTCGATCACCGGGTCACCCCCAGGTTCCGCTGGGCCGGTAGCCGTGTGCCATCAGGTCCTCCAGGCAGGCGATGGGGGCGTGCGGCACGACCCGGCCGTCGGGCGTCTCCGCGAACACCTCGCTGGAGAGCACGCGGCCGTCGACGCCGTTGACCTCACGGACGGAGGTGACCATGCGCTGGAGGCGGCCGCCGCTCTGGTAGTCGTTGCGCCGCTGGATGAAGACGACGAAGTTCACCGCGCCCGCGATCAGCATCTGGCTGGCCTCGATGGGCAGCCGTTCGTTGGCCTGGAGGGCGTAGGTGGAGATGCGGTTGAAGACCTCGCTGGAGCTGTTGGCGTGGATCGTGGACAGCGAGCCGTCGTTGCCCTGGGACATCGCGTTCAGCATCGTCACGATCTCGTCGCCGAGCACCTCACCGACGATGACGCGGGAGGGGTTCATGCGCAGCGACCGGCGCACCAGCTCGGCCATCGAGATGGCGCCCTGCCCCTCGGAGTTGGGCAGTCGCTCCTCGAAGGCCACGACGTTGGGGTGGAGATCGGGGAACGTGTCGAGACCGAGCTCGAGCGCCCGCTCGACGGTGATGAGCCGCTCGTGCGGCGGGATCTCGTTGGCGAGGGCGCGCAGCAGCGTCGTCTTGCCGGCGTTGGTGGCGCCCGCGATCATGATGTTCTTGCGGGCCCGCACCGCGCACGCGAGGAAGTGCCCCAGCTCCGGGGTCAGCGTGCCGTTTCCGACCAGGTCGGAGATGAACACCTTCCCCATGCGCGCCCGGCGGATGGACAGGGCGGGGCGCCGGGCGACGTCCATGACGGCCGACAGTCGCGAACCGTCGGGCAGCCGCAGGTCCAGCTGGGGGTTGGCGGAGTCGAAGGGCCTCGACGACAGACCCGAGTAGGCGCCGAGCACCTGGATGAGCTCGATGAGCTCCTCGTCGGTCTCGGCGACGGGCTCGCCGCGCACCTCGCGGCCGTCGGAGTGGCCGACGAACACCTGGTCGCAGCCGTTGATGTCGATGTTCTCGACCTCGGGGTCGTCCAGCAGCGGCTGGAGCCGGCCGACGCCGAACAGCGCGGCGTGCACGGCGGCCGCGTACTGCTCCTCGGTCTGGGCGTCCAGCGGCGTACGACCCGCGTTGATCTCGGCGCGGGCGTACTCCTCCAGGATCTGGGCTATGACGGCCCGGGCGTAGTGCCGCTCGTCCTCGCTGGACATCGGCGTGACGCCGTTGACCTGGTCGAGCCGGCGCTGTTCGGCGATGCGGTCGCCCGCGTCCTGACGGAACCGCTTGACCAGCTGGTGGTCGACAGTGGTCATCGCCCGGCTCCGGCACGGCCGCCGTTCATGTCACCCTGCTGGGCCTGGCCCGGCGCCTGAACCTGGGCGGCGTGCTGCGCCTGGACTTGGGCGGCGTGCTGCGCCTGGGCCTGGGCGGCGTGCTCGGCGTGCCGGGGACGGGCGGCGTGCTGGGCCTGCGCGGCGGCGGCCCAGGCGGCGCCGTACTGCTGGTACAGGTCGGCGGTCACCTTGCGGGCCGAGCGGATCAGCAGCGACTTGTCCAGGCGCCCGCGCCGGCGGCCGGCCAGCTGGTCGGCCCCGGCCGGGTCGTCGGCGAGGGTGCCGAGCACGCGGGCGCCGGTCTGGGCGTGCACGAGCATGTCGTTGACCTGGGAGGCGAGCTTGGGGGCGGTGCCCGGCTCGGCGATCAGGACGACGCCGATGGCCGGGTTGCCGAGGTTCGCGGCACCGCGCGGGCCGCCGTGCAGCTTGCCCGCGAGGGCGGCGGCGCGGTCCCGGACCCGGGCGAGCGCCTCGGGCTCGGTGCGCGAGATCAGCAGGACCAGCGCGGCGTGCGGGAACAGCTCGAGGGCCGGGGTGTCCCCGCTGATGCGTCCGCAGTCGGCGATGACGTCGGCGGGGGCGTGCGGGGAGTCGGCGAGCGAGGAGAAGGCGTGCCCGAGGGTGGGCCACAGCCCGGCCAGCCCCGCGGCCTGCTCGGCGATGCCGAGTCCGACGAGCACTTCGAGCCCGCCGCTCAACGGCTGGACGTGGTCCCAGAGTTGGTCGGGCACGAGCCCGCGCCGGGCCGTGGCGGCGATGGACAGCATCCCCGTGTTGGGGTTCAGCGGCCCGCCGTGCGCGGCGGCACTGCGGTAGACGAGGTCACCGCCCGCCGGGTCGGTCTCGGCGAGCAGCACCCGCCGCGGCCAGACCGCCGCGAGGGCGACGGCCGCGGTGGTGACGCCGGGGGAACCCTTGTCGGCGGCGAGGGCGATGAGGGCCATGGGTCGGGTGCCGCCTTCTCAGTTGCCGGGGACGTGCACGAGGGCGACCTCACCCGCGGCCGCCGCCGAGGCCAGCTCGGCCGCGTCGGCCTGGTCGACGAGGAGCGTGAGTGTCCTGCTGCCGGTGCTCACGGTGGCGTCGCTGTCGTCCTTGACGGTGTTCACCCGGGCCTTGTCGACGAGCGCGCCGCTCGAGGACGGAGTGCCGGCGCCGGAGTCGGTGCTGTCGGAGTCGCTCGAATCCGAGCCGGAGCGGCTGGTGCCGCCGACGCGGTAGGCGGCGACGATGTCACCGGGCTTGAGGTCCGCCGGGTACTGGCCCTCCTTGAGGGCGAGGCCGACGGCGGCCTTGCCGGCGGGCAGGCTGCTCTGCTCGGCGAACATCTGCCCCTGCACGACCGTGTCGGCGTAGATCGTGGTCTTGGCCTTGAGCTTCTTGAGGGCGTCGAGCTGGGTCCACTCGACGTAGTTGATGGAGGCGTCCTCGGCCACCATCACGGAGGTCACGTCGGCGTCGGTGACGGATTCCCCGGCCTCGATCTGACTCTTGACCTTCACGACCTCGATCCGGTCGCCCGCCTGGAGCACGAGCATCGTCGCCCCGAGCGCGCCGACCAGGATCAGCAGCACCGCCAGCGCGGCCAGCGCGGGTTTGCGCTCGCGAGGCGGCGTGGGAAGCCGGTCTCCGACCGACGGCTGAGCCGGCGCCGCGGACCGACCCGCGCCCGCCCCCGTACGCTCTTGGATCTTCACGCAACCGCTCCCCGTACGCCCAAGAAAAAGTCTGCCAAGTACCTCGGAATTCCGGACACTTCACCCGCGTCTCCCCGCGCACAGACATGCGGGACGCGTCGGACTTACCCGCCGGACCTGGGCGTTGGCCAGCGCTGAGGTGAGTGTCAAGCCCTCGCACCGTATCAGCCACCCATACGCCCCTCAAGGCGAACCCGGCCCCGTCGGCCCCCTCCGCGGCAGCCTTACTCATCAGCAACTTCCGCGTTCAACAACCCCGTTGGGAACGGAGCTGAGACACAACTCACTCCCTGTGCGTGAGCGAAGCCGGTAACCAGGCCAAACGCCAGGGAGGCAGGGGTCGTTCGTCACGCGTCGGCCACGATGCCCGCACGAATCACTCACGGGGTCCCGCCGTCGCCGTGCCATGATCTTCGGTCGTGACGGTGACGAAGAGCACCGGGACGGACGGGGACACGGGGGCTTCAGAATGCCGCACAGGAAGCGGATGCGCGCGATGACGCCCGTTCGGTCCCCACACGTACGAGGCCGCCGTCGACGGGAGTTGACGGCCCCGAGCCGACCGGCACCTCCTCGACCCCACGCAGCCGCCGCTCCTCCTCCGCTCCCCCGCACACCCACCGAGGACCCATGTACCGAACCGCCGCCCTGGCCGCCGCGTCCGCCGTCGTCCTGGCCCTCACCCCCGTACTGACCGCCTGCTCGTCCGACGACTCGGACGCCAAGCCGGAGAGCGCACCCTCCTCGCCGTCCTCGCCCCCGGTCAGGCAGATGAGCCCGGCGGAACGGATCGCCACCATCATGATCGGGCCGGCCGACGTCGAGGGATTCTCGGTGGACGAACCCAACCAGGACTTCGTGTTCGCCAAGTCCGTGGAGGAGGTCGAGGTCGACAGACCGGTCTGCGCTCCACTGGCCCACGCGATGAACCAACTCCCGCTCGGTGATCCGCAGTCCGACCTCACCCGTGCGCTGACGGAGGAGGCGGAGGGTCTCAACGGCGCACACACGTACGTCACTCTGACCGTCTACGAGGTCGGGGGCGCACAGTCCGCCCTGGCCGACGTAAGGAAGGCGGTGGACTCCTGCCGTACGGGATTCACCGCGAAGGCGAGCGGAGGCACCAGCGCGTACGACTCCGTGAACGAGGAGAAGGTCGCACCGGCCGGCGACGAGGCCCTCGGCTTCAAGGCGACGATGACCTTCCGAGGAGCCTCGCACACCCTGCACACACAGGTCGTCCGCGACGGCGACGTCCTCGGCGTCTACTTCTCGGTCAACGGCCTCGCCATCGCCCGGGCCACCCCGAGCGACGCCAGGCTCCCGGCGGCGGTGGTGAAGGCGCAGAACGAGAAGCTGGGGTGAGGTCGATGCCGACAGGCCGGTTCCGGACCCGAGTCATCCGCCTGCTCCTGCCCCTGTGTGCCGCCCTTGCCGTACTGGTGACCGCACCGCAGGCATCTGCGGCCCCGCAACCGCAGCCCCAGCCCCAGCCCCAGGCGGCGTACCTGGCCGACCGCCTGCGCGCCCACCCGGTCCACGTCACCGACCAGCTCCCCCGGGCGGTCCCGCGCGCCCTGGCCCCGGACTTCGCCCGCCTGGCCGAGCGCACCGGCGTCCCCACCTACGTTCTGGTCCTGCCGGGCCAGAGAAGCTCGTACCGGGACGGCCTGTTGGACAAGGTGCACGACCGGCTCGGACGCGACGGGCTCTACGTACTGGTCGACGAGGCGGAGGTCACTCAGGCCCGCGCCTACGGTGTGCGCGCCCCCGTGGAGGCCGCCGTCACGGCCGTTCGTTTCGAACTACCCTATGACGCGGGCCCGTTGCGCAGCTTCGAGCGCTTCGTGGAGGTCGTGTCCAAGGACGTGGAGGAGGCCGAGCGGCTGGCCGCGGCGGCGCGCGACACCTACGGGGACGACGGTCCTCCCGACGACCTGTACATCGGCCCGTCAGACCGCCGGAACCAGTCGTTCCTCACGGGCATCGCGGTCACCGGCGTCCCCCTGTCGATCCTGCTGCTGGTGCCGTACGTACGTCGCCGTCGCCGCGGCCCTCCCCCGGCACACCCCACGAGGAAGCCCAGCGCCGGACGCACCACCGGCCCCACCCGGCCCCCGTGGCGTCGCCTCACGCTTCCTGCCGTCGCCCTGCTCACGGCGGCGGCGATCGCCGGCACCGCATCGCTGATCTTCGACCAGACCCGAAGCGACGCGGCTCCCACGCCGTCCCCGCGGGACATGTCGGCCCGCGTCGAACGGGTCGCGTCGGGCCTGGCCCGGGACCCGGTCTACCAGGATCCGGAGAGCCCGCGGAGACTCGACGCATCCCAACTCGCCCGCCTGCACGACCGTATCGATCGCTTCGCGCGGTCGAAGGGCGGTGGCCCGGTCTTCGTCACCCTGGTGCCGCACATACCGGAGGACGAGTCCGCCGGCGACGAGGAACTGTTCGCCGCCGCGGTCCACGCCAAGCTGGACAAGGACGGCGTGTACGTCGTCGCCGACCCGGTGAGCGGTTACATCGACGTCGTCAATCACAATCTCCGGCTGGACAGCCACGACCTCCTCTTCGACCTCCCCGAGTCGATCTCGCTCGGCACCCGGGAGGCGGACAAGGCCGAGGACCATCTTCTGGGCGACCGTCTCGACGCCCTCATGACGCATCTCGACACGTCACCCCGCACCGAGGAACCGACCAGCAGCGGCACCCCCGCCCCCGCTCCCAGCCCCGCCGAGGAACACGCCCTCCCACGGCTCTTCGCCACCGACTTCTGGCCGGGCCTGGTGATCGGCGCGCTCCTGGCGCTACTGCTGCGTGGCGTGGTGGCCGCCGTGTGGACGGCCACGGCGAAGGCAGGGCGACGGTTCGGCTGGACGCCCGGCCCGGGCTCGCCCGCCGCAGCACCGGCCGCACCGTCGGAGGCGTTCCTGCGCCGCACGGCGCGGGCGGAGCTGCGGGCCGCTGCGGCTGTGGTCGGGCAAGCGGCAGGGGCGGCCGACGAGGAGACAACCCCGTCGTCGCACACCCGCCACCGCACCGCCCGCGACCGCTACGACGCGGCCACGGCCCTCGCCGGCGACGACACCGCCCGCCTGCGCGCCACGGTGACGGACCCGGCCCGCCTGCTGGCCATCGCCGTCCTGGCCCGCGCGGCACGGGCCGCCCTGGACGGGGACGCCGGCTCACGCTGCTGCGCCGTGAACCCCCTGCACGGCACCGCCGTCACCCGTCACCACGTCCGGGTGTCTCCAGAGGGCAACAGCAGGCGCCTGCTCCCGGTCTGCGAACCCTGCCGAGACACGGCGATCGTCACCCCACGCGAACTCCACCACCGGTTCCTGACCCTGCCCGCCCCGCCCGGCACCACGACCCGCGTCCGCTACGACGAGGCCTCGGACGGCCTGCTGTCGCCGCTGACGCGTGGGTACGGCGGGCTGGTGACGAAGGCGAGGGAGGTGGCGCATGCGGGCTGAGCGCCCCAGAAGAGTTCGCTGTGGCGAAACCAGAAACCACACCGATACCGTCAATGCCCTCAACTGCACTTCTTTCACACGGGGAGTTACTGTGAAGCACCGAACTTTGCCCGTTGCTGTTGCGTTGGCCGCAGCCACCTCACTGCTCCTGACGGCCTGCGGCGGCGGAGAGGACAGTTCCAAAGGCGGCGACAAAATCGCCGGGGCCGACCAGGGGACACAGACCCCGAGCAAGTCCGCGGAGCCATCGGGGGCACCGGCGGCGGACAAGCCGGACGGCGTGGACGTGTCGCTGCCCAAGGACATGAACCTGGTCTTCGACTGGGACAAGCCCCAGGACAAGAACGAAGCGGAGGCCATGGACGACGCCGCGAACTACCTCCGCGCGATCTACCGGGGCGTCCACGGGCGCACGACCAAGGACGCGGCGGTGACTGCTTACGCCACGGGTGAGGGGCTGCGCTACGCGGAGGTGCAGATCAACGAGTGGATCAAGGGTGGCTGGACGGCCACCGGCACATTGCGCCATTACGACGCCACCACGAGGTCGGCACCGAACGGCAACTCGGTGGAGGTGGCGTTCTGCGCGGACTCGGGCAAGTTCTACGGCAAGGAAGTAAAGACCGACAAGATCCTCAGGACCGACCCCAGCATCGAGGACTTCGACCGCTTCAGGATCATCATGGTCAAGTTCCCGACGGGTAAGGATCTCTGGCAGGCGTCCAAGGTGTTCGTCGAAACGAAGGCGGCGAAGTGCCAGTGAACGGATCGCGACGCCTACCCCTCGGTACCGCAGCACTGACATTGACCCTTCTCTCTGTCGTCCTCACGGGAACCGCCTACGCGGCAAAGCCGGTGGGTTCCGGCAAGGGAGCCAGCACGGAGCAGACCGGCGGCGCCGACAAGACCGGCATCTACGCCGCCGCCCGCATCCAGTACTCCGGATCCGTCGCCAAGAACGGCGGCACCGGCAACGTGACCTCCTCAGACGTCAACTGGGAGCCTCCACCCTGCTGGTACGCCCCGTATCTCGGTGCCAAGGACTTCAAGAAGAAGATGTCCAAGGACATCGACAGCCAGATGAACGCGCCCGGCATGGGCGGCCACGCGGGCGCGGCGCTCAGCGAACTGCAGCGCCACTACGAGGACGAGTACGGCTGGACCGACACCCCCGGCTACGAGGACTACAACGTCGAGAACGACGGCAAGGGCATGTTCTGGGCGGCCGTCGAGAACCCCGACGAACCCGACCCGCTGAAACGAAGCTCGTGCAACGACCTCCCCTTCTGGGTGCCGAACGGCCAGGCCCCGCCGCCCCAGTACGAACAGGCCATCACCCCCGAGATACTCGCTGCCCTCGCCTACCAGCACATGCAACTGCCCGACACGAAGGTCACCCTCGCCCCGGAGGCGATCACGAAGGTGAACCTGCCGACCTGGGCCTGGCTCGACAAGGCCGTCTTCGACGAGGTGCAGGCCACCGCGGCGATCAACGCCCCCGGCTTGAACCTTCAGGCCACGACCACCGCCAAGCCGGTGTCCCTCAAGCTGGAGCCGGGCACGGAGGACGCGGAGACCTACCCGGCCTCCGGTGAATGCGTCATCAACAACGACGGCTCGATCGGTGCACCGTACGCCAAGGGCAGGGCCGACGAGACCCCACCCTGCGGCCTCAAGTACCTCCGCTCCTCGGGCAACGGCACCTTCAAGCTCCAGGCCACCATCACCTGGGACATCGCCTGGGAAGGCACGGGCGGCGCCGGCGGCGACCTGCCCGACGGGACCTTCGGCAACGACCAGGCGGTGACGGTTCAAGAGATCCAGGCCGTCAACAGGTGAGGTCCGCCGCTCACACCGCGGGGTCTCAGTCGAGCCGCAAGCGGATCTGCCACGCACCGCCCAGGGTCTTGCTCCGGTTGAAGAGCTCAAGACGGTGTCGTACGGCGGGCATCGCAGTCCTGCCAGTGGTCGGACGTGCCGTTGGCGCCCCCGTGGGATCCGCAACTTGGATCCGTTACACCAAGAAATGCGGACATCTCCACAGAGTTCGCGGTGGCGAAACCGAGAACGACACCGATACCGTCATTGCCCTTGACTGCACTTCTGTCTCACGGGGAGTCACTGTGAAGCGCCGTTCTTTGCCCGTTGCTGCCGCGTTCGCCGCAACCGCGGCCCTGATCCTGACGGCGTGCGGAGGTGAGGATGGCAACTCCAAGGCCAACGAGGAGATCGCGGGCGCCGACACCGGCAGGGCGGGAAAATCTCCCTCACCGGCCGCCACAGCCACGGACTCGGGACAGCGCCCGGAGGTGAAACTACCCAAGGACGTCACCAACACCTTCGACGAGTGGAAGACCGGCGACACCACGAAGGACGCGGTACTGGCAGATGCATCCCGCCGCATCGACGCCCTGACCTACGCCATCACCCAAGGCGACCCGGAAGAGCCGGTGTTGGGTTTCTACTACAAGGACGACGCCTTGCTGGGTGCCGCGGACTGGATCCAGGAGTTCGTGAAGGCGAAGAAGTCCATGACGGGCAAGACCCGCTTCTTCAAGCCGACCGTCAACGTGTACGAAAAGGACAAGGCGACGCTGACGTACTGCTCCTTCGAAGGCGAAGCATTCGTCAAGGACAGGGAGACGGGCAAGGCCGAGAAGACTCCGGTTACAGAAAAGTCATACCTTCTCTACTCCACTCGCCTGGAAAAGACCGACAAGGGCGTGTGGCAGACCGCCGTGCTCAACTCCGAGAGGGGCAACAACTCGTGCACGCCGTGATGCCCGCTCGCCGGCTGTTCCCTGCCGCCCTCTTTGCCGTCGCATGTGCTCTCATCGCTCCGCCCGCCTACGCCGACGTAGATCTCGGCAGCGGCAACGAAGGAGCCAAGGTGAAACAGCAAGGCTCGAACAGCGGGGGAACACTGGAGTCCCGGATCACCTTCAGCGGTTCCACCAGCGGCGGGGGCGGTAACACATCGGGAAGCCTCGAGCCGGTGGGGAACTGGACACCGCCGGCTTGCTGGTACGAGCCCAGGTCCGCGGAGGAGTTCGCGAAGTACATCGAGGATATGTACGAGACCACCGTCAACGCCCCAGGACAGCACAGCTACGCCAAGACAAGCGCAGGCAAGACTCGGAAGAAATACAAGGACGGCGAGTACGAGAACTACAACCTGAAGGAGAAGGACGAGGGTAACTGGTGGGTCGCCGTCCAGGACGAGGACCGCTGGATGGAACCGGAGGCGCAGATCTGCGACCGGGAGCCCTTCTGGGTGGAGAACGGTGACGCACCGGACGCAGAGAACGCGGTCACTCCTCAGGTCCTGGCCGAACTGGCCTACAACCGCGTGCAGCTTCCCGCCACCGAGGTCACTCTCGCTCCGGCGGAGACCACCAAGGTCAACCTCCCGACCTGGGCGTGGTTGGACAGGGCCGAATTCAAGGAAGTCTCCGTGACAGCATCGCTGGACGCGGGCGGGGTGAACATTCAAGCCACCACCACGGCCAAGCCCGTCTCCCTCGTGCTGGAACCGGGCACGGACGACGCAGAGACCTACCCCGCATCCGGGGAATGCACGATCAACGACGACGGGTCGATCGGCGAGCCGTACGCCAAGGGCAAGGCCGATGAGACCCCGCCCTGCGGCCTCAAGTACCTGCGTTCCTCCGGTGACGACACGTTCAAACTGCAGGCCACGGTCACCTGGGACATCACCTGGGAGGGCACGGGCGGCACGGGCGGCGACCTGCCCGACGGAACATTCGGCGCCGACCAGGCCGTAACCGTCCAGGAGATCCAGTCGATCAACCGCTGATACGCCTCTCGCTGAATGAAGCGAGCGCTCACGCGCGTCGAAGAACCAGAGCAGAAAGCCCGAGGAAAACATGGCCGACGACTCGGACCTCATCGTAAACGTCGATCTCCTGGTGGAATCAGAGTCGCTTCTGAAAGGCATCCAGAAGGAACTGAAGGACCTCAACAACCGCAAAGACGACATGCGGCCGTATTGGGGCAGTGGCGAGATAGCCGACGCCATGGACAAATTCGTCGACAACTGGGACGACCACCGCGGCAAACTGCTCGACAGCGTCAAGACGGTGGGGGAACTGGTCAAGTCCACCATCAACGGGTTCTCCGGCGCGGACGCACAGTTGGCGGCGGAGCTCCGCAAGGCGAGGAAGAAACAGTGACACCATCGTCGAAACCTCGCCCCCGGGACTGGCACCCGCTCGCCGAATCCGACCCCGTACCGGGCGATCCGGAGGAGATACGCGGCGAAGTCAAGCACATGAAAGCCGTCGCCAGTTCATTGCGCGAACAGGCAAGGTTGCTGCGCGGCATCGGCAAGGACAACGAACTCAAGGGCAAATACGCTGCAAAGCTCAAGGAAGAGGCCGAGGGCCTGGAGAAGCGCCTGGACCAAGTGGCCAGTCGCTATGAACGGGTCTATGGCCACCTCACCAACTGGGCGAACGACCTCGAGGATTTTCAGACCGAGGCCGACAAGGTCCTGACCAACGCAAAGAAGGAGCAGGAGCACCTCGAAGCCGAGAAGACCAAGAAGGAATCCGGGGGTGAAGACGGCAAGACCCCCGATCCGTCGCCCAGTGGTACCGAGGGCGACCCACTGCACGAGTTCCGGGCCCAGCTCGAACGCATCAAGGACAACCGGGACGAGCGCGCTCGCCACCACGCGGGCAAGGTCCGCGACCAGCTCGACGACGCCATCGAGGACAGCTGGTGGGACGACGTCAAGGGCTGGCTCCACGACAACATCGACACGATCAAGGTCGTGTTGGACGCCTTGGGGTGGGCGGCCACCATCCTCGGTGTCGTGGCGTTGTTCATCCCCGGGTTGAACATCCTGGCCCTGGCCCTCGGTGGCATCATTCTCGGGGCAAGAGCCTTCCTGGCAGCGGCCGGTGAAGCCAGCTGGATGGAAGTAGCCATGGATTCCGTCGGGCTGCTCACGATGGGCGCCGGGCGGGCGGGCCTGACGATGCTCAAGGGCGCCAACGCAGCCACCAAGGCAGGTGCCGTCGCTGGCCGCCAGGCCGGACTCAAGGCCGGGTTGCGCGCTCACAAGTCCATGATGAATTCGCTGCAACGAGCCATCGCCAACACAGGTGACGAAGGCGCAAAGAAGTTCTACAAGGACCTGTTGACCTTCACTCGCAAGAAGATCTCGGATGATGCCGGGCGGGTGGCCAAGGAAGCGACCGAATCGAGCGCTGGTGCCAAGTGGGCACATCTCGGTGACGGAGAGCTGCACGGAATCTACTCTCAGTTCGCGAAGAACAGGGCCGCCTTTCCGGAGGCGGCGGTCGGCAACACCGCGAGGGCCCGGGCCGGATACGGCATTTCCCTCGCCGCCATCTACGCTGGTGCCGGAGCTGACGCAACGGACAAGATCTTCGGACAGAGCGACGCCTGGAGTGCTGCATCAAAGGCGACGGACGGAGTACTCCCCGACAAATGGTCGAGCGAAGGCTACAACGACTGGAAAGAGAACACATGGAAAGCTCCGATCGGCTCCTCATGGTGAAATCGACAAAGGGAGTTGAGAACACGTGACATCACCCGGGAACAGTTCCGGTTCTCTGGTCGACCGGCTGGGCGGCGGGGTTGTGGCACTGGCACGTCTGTGCGTCATGGTCCCCTTGATCTACCTCGTCGTGTACGTCGGCGGTGCTTTCCTCGTACCCAAATCGTTCGGCTGGGCCTGGGTGGGGCTCCAGCGGGGCGTGGTATCGGCCGCCCTCGTATGCCTGTTCGTCATCTTCATTCAGCACCCGCGGGCCAGTCAGCGGCCCGGAGGTCTCACACACGCCATGGGCATTTCCTTCACGCTCGTCCTTCCCGCCATCGTGACCAGCTACTGGGTGGGCGTCTTCGGCGCATTCGTCACGCCGCTTCTCGTGGCCGGATCCGCAATCTGGGAAAGGGTTCGACGTGTCCAGCACCACTGAGGCCACCTCTGGCGGAACCACGTCGGAAGTGCCCACCGGTTACACGCTCGTCCCGCCGCCAGGCTGGGACATGATTCCGCTGCGCGAGGGCACCAGCGAGGCGATCAAGCGGATCGTGGACGGTTCCGTCCGTGAGCTGCCCGCCGACATCCCACGGGATGACCTCACCAAGGCGCGACTGGAGCTGATCAAGCGCCTCAAGAAGGTGGCACGACAGGCCCGTGAGGCCCACGCCATGGACCTGCACCTGCCGGTGGAGCGCATCGACGGGGTCGCCCTCCCGGCATCGTTCATCATTTCCGAGCCGCTGTCCGTACCGGCTCTCGGGATGGACGCGGCAATGGTGCTGAGCTCGTTGCGCCCTGACGCCTCGCAGAGCGAGGAAGTGACGATCGACGGTGCCGCCGGATTCCGTGTGGACGGCGTGGCCCAGCCGGATGCCGCTCGCGAGGTGGAGCACCCCTCGCGGCGGGTCGAGTACATTCTGCAGATTCCCGACTCCGCCACCCCCAAGTGGTTGACCGTCTCCTTCAGCACCATCGCGGACGGACGACCGGACAGCGAAATGGCGGAGCTCCTAGTCGAGTTGTTCGATGCCGTCATGACCACGTTCCGATGGAGCTATGCATGAAGCTGGTGGAAACGGATTCAGAAACGCTGCAGTGGTTTCCCACTCATATGCGCTGGAACAGCGACAACGAGCGCGAGGAGTGGGCAGAACTGTGCGCGCTCGCACTGCTGAGCGCGCATGAAAAGAGGCCGAAGCGACGACGGATCAAGGCTGTCCGCCAGCAGTTGGCCTCCTTCGCTGAAGTCCTGTCCGGGCTCGCTCCCGCGGATCAGACGTTCCTGTTCATTCCACTGCCCGACGACGTGCCCGTGCCGGCCTTCATCCTCATGGCGGAGTGCCAAGGGGAACGGGAGTCGACTCTGCGGCAGATCATCCAAGCGAACGCGGAGAGCGTCGTCCGCCCCGTCGAGGTCGAGCCGTTCTCCACGGAACGCCTGGGCGAGGGACTCCGGTCCACGCGCTACTGGTCCACTCCTGACGGCCGGCTCATGGTCACTGTCCGATACGGCTGGCGAGTCGAGGCGTCCGGCGTCGACCTGTGTTTCTACATGGTCTGGGAGGACCCCGGAAAAATGGCTACCTATACGGACATCGTGGATGAGTTCACGAGGAGCCTTTGGGTGAGCGACACCGAGTGAGGCCGCGGCGATCTGCCCAGTGCGGGGCCAATCCCGTGACGCCCTTCCAGCTATGGGGTGGTGCGACAGCTACCGAAGAAGGACACCGGCGTAACCCCTGGGGGCTGCCAGGTGGGTCTGGGCTGCGCCGGCCTCATAGTCCTGCGGCGTCGGCGCACGGCTCTACCGGCCGCTTCGAGCTCCACGACACCCAATTGCATTGCACCGACGTCTCTGCGCTCGGCGAGGTGCTCCGCGAGTGCATCCGGGTCCGCGGACTTGGGCCACTCATCAGGGGCCGGAACACTGATCAGCAGTGTGCGAGCTTTCCCAGCTTTTCGAAGGCCTTGCGCACATTGTTGAGCCCGGTCCCCATCTCTTTGATCGCATCAAGATCGGCCCGAGTGTGTGGTCGTCTTCACCAGACATGACGCCCCCGCATCACGGATGCACTCCCCCTGAACCGGTGGTGCGGCGAGGCCCGCGACCCCGCCGCACTACGACGACCGGAGCAGCGGCTACTTGCGCGCCGCCTTAGCCAGTTCGTCGTCGATCTGCTCGAACTTGTCCGCGGCCATGGTCAGGTAGTCGCCCATGCCGTCCAGGCCGTCCAGCGTGGTCTTCGCACCGTTGGTGAACTCGTCGAAGTTCTCGTCGAAGGCCTTCGATGAACTCTTGGTCACGTAGCCGGAGTTGACCAGGTTGTTGATGTACTTGCGGAGGGCGTCCAGCTTCTCCTGGAGCTTCTCCTTCTCCTTGACGACATGCTTGGCCGCTTCCCGCATGTCCTGATATGTGATGTCAAGGTCCTTGGCCATGAAGCCGCTTCCTCTCGCAACGCCGCAGGGCCAACCCCCGTGGCTCCCTGTTTGCGGAACTACCGGCCACCCGTCGCGGCCCCGTGACACAAGAGCCTTGCGAGGCAGGCGATATGACCGTCCGCTCTTGCGGCAGCAGCTTACGGGTGTGACCGGAGGTGCCACATCCCGCCTGTGTGAAAGCGGCGTTGTGAAGTCGTGCACGCCGTTGCCATCGGGAACACCGGCACACATCCCGGCTGCCCCGTGCCGACGCCGAGCCGATATCGTCACGGGAACCGTGACGCGCGTGGTGGATGCGTCGGAAGCGGCCACAGGGCCTGGGGAGGACAAGCGTGCGCCTGACTCTGACCGTCGTCGATCCCTTCGGCGGGGACGCCGCCGATGTCGTGCTCGATGCCGATCCCGAGTCCACGGTGGGGGACATCGCTCAGGAGCTCGCCAGGCAGGTCGGGCACAGCGGGGCCCAGGTGATTCCCCTCGGGCATCAGGGAGCGGCTCCGGCCCACAACGCCCCGCTGGTCTACGTGGACGGGTACGCCGTCGATCCGAGCGCCACCGTCATCGGATCCCCCTTGCGGGAAGGGGCCGTTGTCTCGCTCCAGGACCCTTCCGGGTGTCTGCCCGGGGAGCCCGCCGGGCTCGTCGAGCTGCGTCTCGTCGGCGGGCCCGCCGCAGGGGCCGTCCACCGGCTCGGGGTCGGCCGGTACGACATCGGCAGCGGGCCGGCCTCCTCGCTCCGCGTCGACGATCCCGAGGTCGACGCCCGCGCTCTCACCCTCTCGGTCGCGACGGACGGGACCTGCCGCGTCACCGTGCACGCGGACGCGGACCAGGACGGCAGGACCGGGGTGACGCTCGACGGGAAGGCCATTGAGGACTCGCGCGGCGGTGAGGAGACCGACGACGACGGCAAGAACAGCCGGAAGGGCGGGAAGGGCAGGAAACGGAAGAAGCCGAAGACGGGCGAGCCGACGGGGAGCGCCGGGGCGGGCGGCCTGACGGACGGCACCTACGACTGGCCCCTCGGCGCGCAGATCGGCGTCGGCAACTCCCTGCTGGAACTCACCCGTTACTCGCCGCCCAACGCCGCGCTGAAGTGGTCCGAGGACGGCATGGGGCTCGACTACAACCGGCCGCCCCGGCTGCGTCCGCCCGAGCGCAGGACGAACTTCCGGCTGCCTTCGGCGCCCCGCGAGTACGAGCCCCGTCCGCTGCCCTGGCTGATGGCGCTGACGCCGCTCGTCGGTGCGGTCGTCATGGTGGCCGTCTTCCAGCGCTGGTACTACCTGATCATGGCGGGGCTCAGCCCCATCCTGCTCTTCGCCAACTACTTCAACGACAAGAAGCACGGACGCAAGTCCCACGCCAAGCAGGTCCAGGAGTACGAGGAGCAGAAGGAGCGGATCGAGAAGGACGCCCAGGATGCGCTGGTCCAGGAGCGCGACGACCGGCGGCACGCCATTCCCGATCCGGCGACGGTGCTCTCGCTCGGGACCGGGCCGCGCACCCGGCTGTGGGAGCGGCGGCGCACCGACCGGGACCACCTGCTGATCCGGGTCGGCACCGGGCAGTTGCCGTCCGAGGTCGTGCTCGACGACCCCGAGCAGGACGACCACCGGCGCGAGGTCACCTGGAGGATCGAGGACGCGCCCGTCGCGCTCCACCTGCGGTCCCTCGGCGTGATCGGCATGGCCGGGCCCGGTGACTCCGCCCGCGCGCTCGGCCGGTGGGCCGTCGCGCAGACCGCCGCCCTGCACAGTCCGATGGACGTGCAGTTCTACGTGCTGAGCGAGAACTCCGCGCAGGAGTCGTGGGACTGGGTGCGGTGGCTGCCGCACGCCCGGCCCTCCGGCGGTCAGGACGTCAACGTCCTCATCGGCACCGACGCCGAGACCGTCGGCGCCCGGATCGGCGAGCTGACGCAGATCCTCGACGCCCGCAAGAAGGCCGCCGAGCAGAACCGGTCCCAGGGCACGACCTTCAGCGACCCGGACATCGTGGTCGTCTGGGACGGGTCACGGCGGCTTCGGTCGCTGCCCGGTGTGGTGCGGCTGCTGCGCGAGGGGCCGTCGGTGTCCCTGTACGCCATCTGTCTGGACGCCGAGGAGCGGTTCCTGCCGGGTGAGTGCCAGGCGTTCGTCGTCGCCGAGCCCAGGGCCGAGGAGTACGACCGGGAGCAGCAGCAGACCCAGGTCCAGCAGGCTGTCGGTGGTTTCCCCTCCTTCCACGCCTGGCACGCCGGCGCCGCCGCCGAACCCGGCCGGGCGGGCGCGCCCGACAAGCTGCGGCTGCGTGTCGAGGAGGCGGGCGCGGAGCGCGTCAAGGAGGTACGGCCGGACTTCGTGTCGCCGGCCTGGTGCCTGCGGCTCGCCCGGTCCCTGTCGCCGCTGCGGGACATCAGCGGGGAGACCGAGGACTCGGCGCTGCCGGCCGCCAGCCGGCTGCTCGACGTCCTCCAGCTCGAGCCGCCGACGAGCGACGCGATCGTGGCGCGCTGGCGGATGGGCGGGCAGTCGACGCTGGCCGTCATCGGCGAGTCGTACGACGGGCCGTTCGGGATCGACATTCGCAAGGACGGGCCGCACGGCCTGATCGCCGGTACCACCGGATCCGGCAAGTCCGAGCTGCTCCAGACCATCGTGGCGGCCCTCGCGGTGGCGAACACGCCCGAGAACATGACCTTCGTGCTGGTCGACTACAAGGGTGGCTCGGCGTTCAAGGACTGCGTCAAGCTGCCGCACACCGTGGGCATGGTGACCGACCTCGACGCGCACCTCGTGGAGCGCGCCCTGGAGTCGCTGGGGGCCGAGCTGAAGCGGCGTGAGCACATCCTGGCCGCCGCCGACGCCAAGGACATCGAGGACTACCAGGACCTGGTGCGGCGGGACCCGTCGCACGCTCCGGTGCCCCGGCTGCTCATCGTCATCGACGAGTTCGCGTCGATGGTGCGCGACCTGCCCGACTTCGTCACCGGCCTGGTGAACATCGCGCAGCGGGGCCGCTCCCTCGGCATCCACCTGCTGCTGGCCACCCAGCGGCCGAGCGGTGTCGTCTCCCCCGAGATCCGCGCCAACACCAACCTGCGCATCGCGCTGCGCGTGACGGACGCCGGCGAGTCGACGGACGTGATCGACTCCCCCGAGGCCGGGCACATCTCCAAGAGCACACCCGGTCGCGCGTACGCCCGCCTGGGCCATGCCTCCCTGGTGCCGTTCCAGTCCGGCCGGGTCGGCGGTCGCCGCCCCGGGGCGGCGGACCCGGCGGCGCTCGCGCCCTGGGTGGGCCCGCTGACCTGGGAGGACCTGGGGCGGGCCGCGCTGGCCAAGCCCAGGTCCGAGGCGCGCGAGGACGACGAGATCACGGACCTGAAGGTTCTCGTGGACGCCGTGCGCGACGCCAACAGCTCGCTCGGCGTCCCGGCCCAGCACAGCCCGTGGCTGCCCGCGCTGGACGAGACGCTGCTGCTGGACGACGTGCCGGTCCCGGCCGTCGCGCTCGCGCCGGGCAAGCTGCCGCCGGCCCCGTACGGCGTCGAGGACCTGCCGGCCGACCAGGCGCGCCGCCCGGTCGTCGTGGACTTCTCCACGTTCGGCCATCTGATGATCGGCGGTGCCCCGCGCAGCGGCCGGTCCCAGGTGCTGCGCACCATCGCGGGCTCCCTCGCGCGCACCCACTCCGTCGCCGACGTCCACCTGTACGGCATCGACTGCGGCAACGGCGCGCTCAACGCGCTGACCCGGCTGCCGCACTGCGGGGCGGTCGTCGGCCGCAACCAGACCGAGCGGGTGATCCGTCTGGTCAACCGGCTGAAGGGTGAACTGTCGCGCCGACAGGACTTGTTGGCGGACAAGGGTTTCGCGGACATCGGCGAGCAGCGGGCCGCGGTCGCCGAGGACGAGCGGCTGCCGCACGTCGTCGTCCTGCTGGACCGCTGGGAGGGCTGGGTGCCCACGCTCGGCGAGATCGACCACGGTTCGCTCACCGACGAGCTGCAGACGATGATGCGTGAGGGCGCCAGCGTCGGCATCCACCTGGTCCTGGCCGGTGACCGGACGCTGCTCGTCGGCCGGATCGCGACCCTCACCGAGGACAAGTACGGTCTGCGCCTGGCCGACCGCAGCGACTTCTCCTCACTGGGCATTCCGGCCCGCAAGGTGCCCGAGGAGATCCCGCCCGGCCGTGCGTTCCGCAACGAGTCGGGTACGGAGACCCAGTTCGCGCTGCTCGCCGAGGACACCACCGGTCAGGGCCAGGCGGCCGCGCTGGCCGCGATCGGCGAGGCGGCGGCCGTCCGTGATGCCGGAGTGCCGCGCGCCCGGCGCCCGTTCCGCGTCGACAGCCTGCCCAGCCGCATCTCGTTCCCGGAGGCGTGGGAGATGCGCGACCCGGAGGCGTCGCGGTCCAGGCTGTGGGCGCTGGCCGGCATCGGCGGCGACGAGATCGTCGGCTTCGGACCCGATCTCGCCGAGGGGGTGCCGGCGTTCGTCATCGCGGGACCGGCCAAGTCGGGGCGCTCGACGGTGCTGATGAACTTCGCCCAGTCCTTCCTCGCGCACGGCACCCGGCTGGTCGTTGCCGCTCCCCGGCAGTCTCCGCTGCGGCAGCTCGACGGCGCGGACGGCGTGCTGAAGGTCTTCACCGGCGACGACATCGACGAGGACGAGTTCGAGGAGCTGATCGACGGGGCGTCGGTCGACGAGCCGATCGCCGTGCTCGTCGACGACGGCGAAATCCTGGAGGACTGCGACGCCGCGAGCCAGATGAAGAAGGTCGTGTCCCGGGGCGCCGAGCGCGGCCTCGCGCTCGTCATCGCCGGTGACGAGGAAGACGTGTGCAGCGGCTTCTCCGGCTGGCAGGTCGACGCGAAGAAGGCCCGCCGCGGCATCCTGCTCTCCCCGCAGGAGTCCTCCAGCGGCGATCTCATCGGACTGCGCCTGTCCCGCAGCATGGTCGGCGGACAGGTCGCCCCCGGGAAAGGCATGCTGCACCTGGGGGACGGTGAGCTGCGGACGGTCGTGGTGCCGGGGTAGCACGGGCTCGGCCCGGCCGAAGCGCCGGAAGGCGGCGGGGGCCGTGGTGCGTTACGAGCACCGGCCGGAAGGCCGGGAAGAAGGACAAGGGCTGGGCGTTGCTGCCTCTGTCTTCCCGTCGCCCTCGCCCTGTTCCCGGCTCGGCGGGTTCATCACCGCGGTGGCCTCCCGGCCGAAGCAGCGCAGTGATCGGGACTGCGGCTGCTACCGCGAGGGCGGATCGTGCCGGGTGCACGAGGAGTACTCATTCCGTTGGGCGGTCGTGCTCGCGGTCGCTCACCGTGGTCGTGGGTCTGGGCGCCCTGCTACGCGCGGTACGGCGCCCCGGAGACACCGGCCGCCGAGAACCCGTCGGACTCCTCCCCCGCTACCTGATCTTCGACAGCCGCGCCTCCGGCCGCCCCGAGGCCTTGCTGTCGGACTCGTACACCAGGTCGTCGCCGACCGGGGTGAGGCGGACGGTGTGCAGGGCCTGGTTGCACACGTCGCGATGGGACGTGGCGCCGACGGAGTCCGTGACGAGCTGCTTCTCGGTGACCTGCTTCAAGGTCAGGACGTCGTCGCAGACACCGCCGAAGATGTCGGTGTGGCGGAGCGTGCCGACCCGTTCGCCGATCCTCGCCTGCTTGATCGTCACCCGGAACGTGCCCAGCGGGATGGCGATGCCGTCACGGGAGGTGGCCTGGCCCTCCCAGGTGCCGACGTACGCGGCGGGGACCTCGGTGACGGGCGCCTTCGACTGGGGTCCGCCGTCCTGATCGGACGCGCCTCCGCGGGAGTTGCCCGGCAGCAGGTCGAACACGAACACCGATCCGACGGTCACCGCGGCCAGCGCCCCCGCGACCGCCAGGGCGACCGTGCAGCTCACGCGCCGGCCCCGGCCGCCGTTCCCGGGGGTGTTCGTGGCCGCCACGGAGACGGCGAGTTTCGGGGGACGGTCGCCGGAGGGCTGGGTCGGTGGGTGGGGGTCCGCGGTCGGGTGCCGGTGAGAGGCCGGTTGCCCGGGAGAGGCCGGTTGCCCGGGAGAGGCCGGCCGCGGGTCGGGGGCCGGGTGCGGGTCGGGGGCCGCACGCCCGTGGGAAGTCGGCCGCGGGTCGGGGGCCGCACGCCCGTGAGGGGTCGGGTGCGCGTGCGTCTCGCGGGGAGCGGGGACGGCGGCGGCCGGTGTCCCGTCGGTCGCCGGCATCACCGGCGGCGGACCGAACGCCCCGGTGCCGGCGGTGCCGTCCGCGGTCACCGCCTCCCCCACCGAGGGCCGGCTGAAGCCGACCGGTCCGGAGGAACTGCCCTCGCCCGCCTCGAGGTTGAGCAGCCGTACGGCGGCCCGGCTGACCTGTTCCACCAGTGTTCCGGGCAGCCATCCGCCCGCCACCAGCCGGGCCGCGCCCTCGGGGGCGAGACGGCGGGCCACCTCGGCGGGGGCCGGGCGGGCGGCCGGGTCCTTGTCCAGGCAGACCCCGACCAGCTCCCGGAGCTCACCGCCACTCAGGCCGTCCAGGTCCGGGGGCTCGTGCACGACCTTGTAGAGCAGCGCCGCCGAGGAGTCACCGGGGAACGGCGGCCGGCCCGTGGCCGCGTACGCCAGAACCGCGCCCAGGGAGAAGACGTCCGCCGCACCGGTGACGCCCTTGCCGAGGATCTGCTCGGGGGACATGTAGCCGGGGGAGCCGATCGACACGCCCGTCGATGTCAGGGAGGCCGTGCCCTCCAGGGCACGGGCGATGCCGAAGTCGATGAGCAGCGGGCCGTCGAGGGTGAGGAGGACGTTCGACGGCTTCACGTCCCGGTGCACCAGGCCCAGATCGTGCACCGCCGTCAGCGCCTCGGCCAGTCCCGCTCCCAGCGTCCGTACCGTGGCGGCGGGCAGCGGACCGCCGTCCGTGACGGCCGCGGCCAGGGACGGTCCGGCGGCGTAGGCGGTGGCGACCCAGGGCACCCGGGCCTCGGGGTCCGCGTCCAGGACGGGCGCCGTCCAGGCGCCGCCCACCCGGCGCGCGGCCTCGACCTCGCGGCGGAAGCGGGCGCGGAACTCCTCGTCGAGCGCGAAGTGCGGGTGCACGATCTTCACGGCGACCGTGCGTCCCCCCGGACTGCGGCCGAGGTAGACCCGGCCCATTCCGCCAGAGCCGAGCCGACCCAGCAGCCGGTAGGGTCCCACGGCGGTGGGCTCGTCGACGTCGAGCGGCCGCATGGCGTCCACCCCTCCCCCTAGCGCCGGAACCTGCCAGCAGGGTAGTGGGCGGCCCCCCGCGGCCTCACGGCCGCAGCAACTCCACCTTCACGTCGGCCGGGAACCCCGTCGTCGGGCCGACCCGGCGGGCGAACTCCGCGACCGCCTCCAGCTGGGCGGGGCCGAAGCTGAAGTCGAGGGTGGTGAAGTACTGGGCGAGGGTGGCCTCGTCGAAGTCCTCCCAGCGGGCCGCCTGCTCGGCCACCTTGCCGACCTCCTCCAGGGAGAGGTTGCGGGAGGCGAGGAAGGCCTCGTGCACCGTGCGGGTGATGACCGGCTCGCGCTCGACGTAGTCGCGCCGGGCGGCCCAGACCGCGAAGACGAACGGCAGCCCCGTCCACTGCTTCCACAGTTCGCCCAGGTCGTACACGTCCAGGCCGAAGCGCGGCCCGTCGACCATGTTGGCCCGCAGCGCCGCGTCGCCGATGAGGACGGCCGCCTCGGCCTCCTGCATCATCAGGCTCAGGTCGGGCGGGCAGGTGTAGTAGTCGGGGTGTACGCCGTACCGCTCGGCGAGCAGCAGCTGGGCCAGTCGTACGGATGTGCGCGAGGTCGACCCGAGGGCGACCCGGGCCCCGTCGAGCCGGTCCAGCGGGACCTGGGAGACGATCACGCACGACATCACGGGGCCGTCGCAGCCGACGGCGATGTCGGGGAAGGCGACCAGGTCGTCCGCGTGCTTGAGGAACTCGACGAGGGTGATCGGCCCGATGTCGAGGTCGCCCTGCACCAGCTTCTCACTGAGCTTCTCGGGGGTGTCCTTGGTGAGCTCGAAGTCGAGGAGCGTGCCCGTTCTCGCGAGTCCCCAGTACAGGGGCAGGCAGTTCAGGAACTGGATGTGGCCGACGCGCGGCCGGGTGCGAGGATTGTCCACATCGTGAGGCTAGCCCTCGTGCCGGGGTGGCGGGCCTCCGGCCCTGCGGTGCACGGTGCCCCCGGGGGCGGTGGGAGAAGGAGGACGTTCAAACATTCGGGTGACGTGATCTTGACCTCTATTGCATTCGGGCGCTCGCGTGCTAGGCTCGTCCGCAAGTTGCAGTTTGGTTTCCCTTGCAGTACAGAGCCTGCGGAGCATGTGACCGCGGGCTCTCGTCGTTCTCAGACGTATGCAGTTGTGCAGAACTCAAATCTTCACACTTGCTGGTTCTGGAGCAGGGCAACCCTTTTGAGCCCAAGGAGGGCTTATGGCTACCGGAACCGTGAAGTGGTTCAACGCCGAAAAGGGCTTTGGTTTCATCGCCCAGGAGGGCGGCGGCCCCGACGTCTTCGTCCACTACTCCGCGATCAACGCGACCGGCTTCCGGTCCCTCGAGGAGAACCAGCAGGTGTCTTTCGACGTCACCCAGGGCCCGAAGGGCCCGCAGGCGGAGAACGTCACCCCGGTCTGATCCTCCGATCCGGGAACGACTAGCAGTACCCAAGGAGCCCCGCGCCGTCAGGCGACGGGGCTCCTGCCTTTCCTCCCGTCACCGCCGTGATCGGCCACCTCGGTGAATTCCCGGCGAATTCTTCCCGCCGGTTCGCCGCGACGGCTGTGCGCGGGCCCGGACGCGCCCCGCGGTCCGCCCGTGACGTGCGGAGTTGCCCATATGCGCACATGCCTCATACGTGTTGCATGATCAGGACGAATGTCGTGCCGGACTCCAGCGCCTCGTAAGCGTGCGGGATGTCTCCGCGGTAGGACATGTAGTCCCCCGGCCCGAGTTCGACGCTCTCCCCGTCGGGCCCCGCCTTGATCCGGCCGGCGCTCACCACGATGTGCTCCACGGTCCCCGGAATGTGCGGTTCCGAGTCGCGCACGCTGCCGGGTTCGAGGCTCACGGTGTAGATGTCCCGCCGTGCGCCCGGGGGGCTCACCGACAGCAGGGTGGCCGCGTAACTGGACTGCTCCGAGTGCACGGTCGGCCCCTGGCCGGCCCTGATGACCTGCACCGGCGGGACCGGGGGCTCCACCAGTGCGCTGAACGGCACGCCGAGCGTCACGGCCAGTGCCCAGATCGTCTCCATGCTCGGGTTCCCGCTCGCCGCTTCCAGCTGAGAGAGCGTGGACTTGGCGATTCCGGCGCGCTTGGCCAGCTCGGAGAGCGAGAGGCCGGCGCGGGTGCGTTCGCGGCGCAGCGCGGCGGCGATCCAGTCGAGGGGCAGGCGGGGCGGGGAGGTGCTGTCGGCCATGTTCGTTCGCTCCAGGGGACCAATCGTTCGGCTTGACGAACGCGAGCTGCTGCGTCCATTGTAGGAAACATGCGTTCGGCACGTCGAACACCCTGGCCCACCGCGTCCACCGCGTCCTGGTCCACCACGTCCTGGTTCTCCGCCTCGGTCGGAGCCGACCTGCTGCGTGACGTGTCTCTGGTCTGCCTGGCCGGGGGCGTCGTCGGCGTGTCCTTCGGGGCGATCGCCGTCGCAGGAGGGCTGCCGGTATGGGTGCCGGTGGTGATGTCGCTGGTGGTGTACGCGGGATCCGCACAGTTCAGCGCGGTGGGCGTACTGCTCGCCGGGGGCGGGCCGGTCGCGGCGGCGGCGACGGGGTTGCTGCTCAACACCCGTACGGCGGCGTTCAGCCTCGCGGTGGCCGAGCACATCGGCCGGGGGCGGCTCGCCCGTCTGGTCGGGGCTCACCTGGTCACCGACGAGACGGTCGCCTTCACCCTGGCCCAGCAGGACCCGGCACGGCGGCGCACGGCGTTCTGGCTCTCCGGGGTCGGGCTGTTCACTGTGTGGAACACCGGGGTGCTGGCGGGCGCGCTGGCCGGCAGCGCGCTGGGCGACACGGCGCGGTACGGGCTGGACGCGGCGTTCCCGGCGGTGCTGGTGGCGCTGGTGCTGCCGACGCTGCGCGCCGACCCGGCCGTGCGCCGGGCCGCGCTGTCCGGCGCCGCGCCGGCGGTGGCGGTGGCGGCGCTGCCCGGGGTCCCGGCCGGGGTTCCGGTGCTGGTGGCGTTGGCGGGGCTGGTGCTGTTCGGCACGCGCCCACGCACGCGTACGGCGACGGCGGACGAGCGGCAGCGGGGGCGGTCGGTGTGAGCGGGGCAGTCGCCGTGATCCTGGTACTCGCCGTCGGAACGTATGCGTTCCGGCTGGTCGGACCGGTGCTGCACGGGCGCGTGGAGTTGCCGGCGCGCGTACAGGAGTTGCTGTCCGCCGGTGCGGTGGTGCTGCTGGTCGCACTGCTGGCGACCGGTGCGCTCACCGAGGGCGGCGACTTCGCGGGCTGGGCCCGTCCGCTGGGGGTGCTGGCAGGCGGCGTCCTGGCATGGCGCGGGGCACCTTTCGCGGTCGTCGTCCTGGGGGCTGCGGGGACGGCGGCGGTGCTGCGGGCGGTGGGCGTCGCTTGAGAGCCGTCCCGTCCTCCCCAGAGGCCGAGGGTCATGGGTCTGTGCCGACGGCACCGGCCGTCCTCGGCGAACGGCCGAGGTCTCCGGTGAGGATGCGGGGGTGTCGCCGCCACCACCACAGGTCGGGGCCGGGCAGTCTGTGGAACTGGTCGAGTGCTTGGCCGTCGTCGTCGATGGTCGCGGCCCTGTACCGGTTGTCCAGGACTCTGATCCGAGGGGTCCAGAGCTGGACGATGTGTTCGTCCAGCAGGAGCCACGCCTCGTGCAGCCAGTCACGGCAGCAGAGGTCGTCGGTGTACTCGTAGATGTCGTCGCCGTGGCCGCGCTCGATGGCGCTCACCAGCGCCGCCCACGCGTTCACTCTCTCAGCGACCGTGAATGCCGTCCGCCGGCCGCGCCGCTGCAACAGCTACGCCACCTCGGTTTCAGTTGCCAGGGACGTGAGGCTCTCATGCCGAGTCGGTGAGGGCCGCCCGAGAACTGTCCCGCCAGGGGCTGGCGAGTCTCTGAGCGTGATCAGGATCAGACGATCTCGCCGTGCCTGAACAAGGCTCCCATGCCTATGATTTGACGCCGTACACGTCTCTCACCGACACGGGAGCCTCATGCGTTGCGGGACGCCGGCCCGTTACCCGATCAGTGGACACGCTGAAACCATCAGTCAATCAACAGGCCGGGCGAACCACTGAATTGCACGACGACTTCAGTACCAGAGTTGGTTGTAATTGGTTCCGGAAGCGCAACTCCACAACTGAATCTTGTTGCCGTTGGCCGAACTACCGTTGGCGTTGTCCAAGCACTTCCCCGTGGCGACGTTCACGAACCGGTAGTAGCTGTGTCCTGCGCCTGAGAACCTGAATTCCTGACGCCACATCTGCCGCCTGTCGCCGTGGTTGCACGTCTCCTGAACGACAGCCGTTCCGTTCGTGATGCCAGTGCCTTGCGGATCGATGCACTTTCCGCTGTATCTGTTGCGCAACAGCCGGACGTTGCTGGGCTGGCCCGTAGCCGTATCGAGGTACCAGTACTGGCTCGTCCCGCCGTAGAAGTCCCAAAGGTGCACCTTCGCGTATTCCGCGGTAGAGGGTCCCTGAACGTCCAGCACCATCCGGTTCAAGTCGCTGACGGCTGCCGAAGCCCACCAGTAGGGCCCGGCAGTGGCAGCGGCCGCCGGAGTCGGAGCCAGGGCCAGCGTCAGCGTCAGCTGAGCGACGCCCACAGCAGCCGCAGTGAATATCTTGTGAGACCTCATGACTCTCCCTCGTTGTCGTAGATCGGCTGAGAGTTGCCAACCTCGCGCTGACGTGACGAACTGCGGCGCAGGGAATTCTGTTGGCCTTCTCCGCACCCGGAAGAAACAATGCGTGCTTCGCCGGCCTGCCAAACGAACACGCCCGCACCTGCGGACATCGAAGCCGGCCTGGCGGATGCCTTTGTGCCGTCGATCTCCCTTTCTGGTCTGAAGGGGTGAACCGGGTTCCCCCACGGGTGCCCTTGGCGGTCTACGGTTCGGTCCGTGCCCTGGTGACAGCGCAGTTCACGCCCGCAGCACTCGTGAAGCGGGCGCTCGGAGTCGGAGTGGAACGTTGACTCCTGTCGCTGACGCCGAACTCCCGATGCGTTCCCCGTGTCTACACTCCCCCCGGCTCGAACGGCTGCAGAAGTGCGGGGCACCAGCCTGCTCCGGTCGGGCTTGCCACCGCGACGTTTCGTGCCACGATTCGAGCAGGTTCGAAGCGATGGTCGTGGCTGGGTCGCCTGTGCACGACACGTGCTGCCCCGGGCCCGGCTGCCACGGCTGACCCGTGCCTTCTACGGCACCCTCGCGAGGACTGGGCCGCCGTGTCCCGTCGGCGGCTCGACGGTCAGTCGTTGCGTCGAGGGTCCGGGCCGCGATCGCCCAGCAGGGCACGGCCGTCGCGCCGGGCCGTGTCGCTCAGCAGCGGTTCCATGCGGGTGAACAGCACCGCGAGTTCGGGTCCCCACCGCTCGCGGAACGCCGGATCGATCCCGAGGAGGTCGAGTTCGTTGGCTGCCGTCAGCTCGGCGAAGTCCCTGAGCACGCGGGGCCCCGGGTGGTACGTGCGGCCCGTGAAGCGGTCGTGGAAGGGGGCGTCCGGACCCGTGAGCGACGGGTAGGTGGCCGTGCGGTCACAGCTCGCGTAGGTGTGGACGATCTCCTCGGCCTCGGCACCGATCACTGCGGTGAGTTCCTGACGGCGGTCGAGGGGCAGCAGTGCCTCCGGGAAGCCGTCGGTTCCGTAGAAGGCGTGGCAGAGACCGGCGAGTTGAAGGGCGGGGCGGGCGCCCCTTCGCGCGAGTGCGGCCCGTACGCGGTCGAGGTGGGCCAGCAGGGTCCCGCCGGGATGGCCGGTGGTCGCGGCCCCGCACCGCTCCAACAGGGCGCGGGCCGCGTCGACGCGAGTGGGCACGGGTGGGGGCCTTTCGCCGGCGGTCGGGTGGGACACGGAGGGTCGGCACCCGCTCCCCTCCTCACCGCTGGTCCGGACGTCGGTGAGGACGGGGAGCGGGTTGCCGCCCTGGGCCCTGTGGAGATCGTCGCGGAGGTGCCGGGCCGAGTCAATCCTAAGAATCGGTGATCAATCCCAAGTGTTAGCTTGGGTGTTGTGACCTTGGACGACCTGCGGGTCTTCGTGGCCGTGTGCCGGGCCGGCAGCCTCAGCGCGGTGGCCCGTGATCTGGCATGCACGCAGTCGGCGGTGAGTCAGCACGTGAAGCGGCTGGAGCGGGAGACCGGCGTGAGCCTGCTGGAACGCCAGCCGCGGGGGGTGACGCCCACGCCCGCGGGCCGGCTGCTGGAGGCGGCCGCCGCCGAGGGCATCGCGGGCCTGGATCTGGCGCTGCGGCGGCTGCGGGAACTCGTCGAGGGCGAGAGCGGATCGGTGCGCATCGCCACGGGCGCGACCACCGTACGGCACTTCATGGCCGAGGCCGTCGTCGCCTTCCGCCGCCGCCATCCGGACATCAGCCTGGAGTTCCGCACGGCGAGCTCCAGCCGGGGCTGCTTCGACGCGCTGGCAGACAGCGAGCTCGACCTGGCGTGGGTGACGCTGGGCGCACCGGTGCGGGGCATCGAGCAGCGGGCGGTGGTGGACCTCCCGTGGGTACTGGCGGTACCGGCCGACGATCCGCTCGCCGCCCGCCCGTCCGTGGACGCGGCCCAGGTGCAGGACCTGCGCCTGATACGGCTTCCCCCGGACTCGACCTCCGCCGCCCAACTGGACGCGTCGTGCGCGGAGTCCGGGGTGCGCTTCACGTTCGACACGAGCGTCGCCGACTGGGACACGGCGCTGCTGCTGGCGGAACTGGGCCTGGGCCGGGCGGTGGTCCCCGCGCTGCCCGGGCACGCGGTCCCGGGCACCGAGGGCCCCCTGCGCCTGGTCCCGGTCCGGGGCCTGCGTCCGCTGTCCGTCGGCTGGGCCGTGCGCCGCTGGGACGCGCTCACGCCCCCGGCCCGCACGTTCGCGGACACGGTGACGGCGAGCTGTCACCGGAACGCACCGACCCTTCCCTGAGCGTGAGTTCGGCCCACACGGTCTTGCCGACGTCCCGGTCCGCGACCCCCCACGCCCGGCTGAGCGCGGCGACCAGACGCAGACCTCGGCCGCCCTCCCCGTACGTGTCGCCCACGTCACCGGGCACGGGGAGGCGGTCCCCGCGGGCGTCGCTCACCTCGATACGGAGCGTGGCGTCGGGCAGCAGCAGCCGAAGCCGGATCTCGAAGTCCCGTCCGGGGACCCGGCCGTGCGTGACGGCGTTCGCGGCGAGCTCGCCGACGACGTGCTGGGCGGTGTCGTTCGGCTCGCTGCCGTGCGGGAATCCCCAGGCGTCCAGCTGGTGCGCGGTGAGGCGACGGGCCAGGCGGGCACCACGCGGGGTGGGGCTGAGTCGCTGGGCGAGTTCGCCGGTGGGGGTGGTGATTCTGCTGTTCACGTCACCGAGCGTGGCGGGACGCCTCTACTGTGACCAGGGGCAGCGCGGCGACCATGCGTAGCCGTACGGGTGCGGTGGGTGCGGGTACGGGTCGTCGGACGTGAGGGTGGAGGCGTACGTGACGGAGACCCGGGAGCGCAGGCCGGAGACGCCTGCGGAGGCGGAGGGCACGACGGAGCTGTTCAGCGCACTGGGCAAGATGCTCAAGCTGCTGCGGGAGCGGTCGGGGCTGACGCAGAAGGAGTTCGGGCAGCGGGTGGGGTACGGGCCGGACGCGGTGTCCGCGATGGAGCGCGGGGTACGGGTGCCCCGGCCCGAGCTTCTCGAGAAGGCGGACGAGCTCCTGGGCGCGGGTGGGCTGTTGCGGGCCGCGGTGCCGGAGGTCCGGGAGGCGATGAAGAAGGCGCGGACCCGGCATCCGGAGTGGTACCGGAGTTACGCGGCGTTGGAGGCGGAGGCGGTCGAGCTGCACTTCTACGCGAACCAGGGGGTGCCCGGGCTGTTGCAGACGGAGGATTACGCCCGGGCGGTGTTCACTCGTCGGCGACCGCTGATGGACGAGGAGACCATCGAGAGGCGGGTGGCCGACCGGTTGGCGCGTCAGCAGTTGTTCGACAAGTGGCCTGCGCCCGCGTGCAGTTACGTTTTGGAGGAAGTGGTCCTGGACCGACCCGTCGGCGGCTCGGCAGTACACGCGCACCAGTTGCGGCGGCTGCTGTCCGTAGGGAACATGCGGAACGTGGAGATCCAGGTGATGCCTACGAAGACGGCGCAGCACCCCAACATGGACGGCTCGTTCAACCTGCTGACCCCGAGCAAGCACCCGCAGGTGGCGTACACGGAGATCCAGGGGTATCCCCGGTTGATCACCGACGGGGAAGAGGTCCGGAAGATCAGCGACCGTTATGGAGTCATGCGGGCCATGGCACTCGCTCCGATGGAGTCACGGGCCCTGATCGAGAGGAAGTTGGAGGAACTATGAGCGCTCGGGAACTCGACTGGTTCAAGTCCAGCCACAGTGGCGGTGAGGGCGGCGAATGCCTCGAAGTCGCCCTGTCTCCTCACGCCGTTCACGTCCGCGACTCCAAGCAGCCCGCGGGTCCGCATCTCACCCTCTCCCCCGCCGCCTGGGCGGGCTTCCTCGCCGGGGAAGTGGCCGTTGGCTGAGGTTCCGGACGCTGCTCGGCTCACCTTCGTGGAGGTGGAGCCGCCGGTGTTGTCGGTGGGGCAGCGAAGGGCCATGGACCGGCTGTGGGACGAGGCCGTGCGGGACAGTCCCGGGCTGTTCGACGGACCGGCGGTGGGGTGCGCCGGGGTCAGGCGCGAGGCGTCCGGGGAGGTGGTCGTCTCGTGGGTGCGGGCGTCGTACCGGTACCGCATGCTGCGTCGGGTTCCGGGTGCGCCGCGGGTGCCCTCGTTGTTCGTCTCCGTGGTGCAGCCGGCCGAGGACGGGCGGCTGGTGGTCGGGCAGATGGCCTCCTGGACGGCCTCTCCCGGGCGCTGGCAGTTGCCGGGTGGGTCCGCCGAGCCGCCCGTCGACGCCGGGGAGCCGTTGGACACCCGTACGCTGCGGCGTCATGCGGCGCGGGAGCTGGCCGAGGAGACCGGGATCGGCACGGCGCCCGGTGAGCTGTCGTTGTGGCACCTCACCCGGGGCGCGAACGGGAGCCTGGGGGTGCTGTTCCTCGCCCCTCCCCGGGCGGAGGCGGACGTACGGGCACGGTTCGACGCGCTGGTGGCGGCCGAGGAGGCCGCGGGGCGGGTCGCCGAGTTCGAGCGGGTCTCCCTGGTCCGGTCGGCGGAGGAGCTCGACGGGCCCGCGGCCGGGTCCCGGGTGGACTACCTGGAGGCCGTGCTCCGCAAGTGGGCCGGGCAAGATTGAGGGCTGCCGAGGGCCCTCAGTCGCCGCACGTCTCAATCGCCGCACGTCTCAGTCGCGTACCTCTCTCCCGTACATCTCAGTCCCCGTACATCGCCTCCACCTCGCCCGCGAAGTCCCGCAGGATCGTTTCCCTGCGGAGTTTCATCGACGGAGTCAGATGGCCCGCCTCCTCCGTGAAGTCCACGGGGAGGACGGTGAAGCCGCGGATCGACTCCGGGCGGGAGACCATCTTGTTGGCGTCGTCGATGGCACGCTGGATGATCGCGCGCACCTCCTCGTCGTCGGCGAGGAACTCCGGCGGCACCGGGTGCTTGCCGTTCATCCGGCGCCAGTGGGTGATGCCGGCGGGGTCCAGGGTGATCAGCGCGGAGACGTAGGGGCGGTTGTCCCCCAGGACCATGACCTGGGAGATCAGGGGGTGCGAGCGCAGCCAGTTCTCCAGTGGGGCCGGGGCCACGCTCTTGCCGCCCGCGGTGATGATCAGTTCCTTCTTGCGGCCGGTGATGGTCAGATACCCCTCGTCGTCCAGCTCGCCGATGTCCCCGGTGGCCAGCCAGCCGTCGGGTGCCGCGGGGACGACTCCGCCGGCCTGCGGGTCCCAGTAGCCGCGCAGCACGTGCTCGCCCGCGACGAGGATCTCGCCGTCCGCCGCGATGCGGATCCGCGTGCCGGGCAGCGGCCAGCCCACCGTGCCCAGGCGGGGCCGGAGCGGGGGCGTCACCGTGGTCGCGCCGGTCGTCTCGGTCAGGCCGTAGCCCTCGAAGACCTCGATGCCCGCACCGGCGTAGAACGCGGCCAGGCGCCGGCCGAGCGGGGAGCCGCCGCAGATGGCGTAGCGGACGCGGCCGCCCATGGCGTTGCGCAGCCGCCGGTAGACCAGCGGGTCGTAGAAGGCGCGGGCGGTCTTCAGGGAAGGGGACGGGCCGGAGCCGGTGCCGCCCCGCTGCGCCTCGAGGGCCTCGCCGTAGCGGCGGGCCACGGTCGCCGCGCGGTCGAAGGTCGCGACCCGTCCGGCCGACTCCGCCTTCGCCCGGGCGCTGTTGAAGACCTTCTCCAGCATGTACGGGATGGCCAGCAGGCAGGTGGGCCGGAAGCTCGCCAGGTCCGGGAGCAGGTCATCGGGCCTGAGGCTGGGGGTGTGGCCGAGGCGTACCCGTGCGCGGACGCAGGCGACGGCCACCATGCGGCCGAAGACGTGGGACATGGGGAGGAACAGGAGGACCGACGCCTCCTCGCGCGTGCGCGATCTGAAGACCGGGTAGAGCAGTTCGATCGCGTTGTCCACCTGGGCGAAGAAGTTGCCGTGGGTGAGGGCACACCCCTTGGGGCGGCCCGTGGTGCCCGAGGTGTAGACGAGGGTGGCGAGGCTGTCGGGCCCCAGTACACCCCGGCGCACCTCCACCTCCTGGTCGGACACGTGTGCGCCGGCTCCCCCGAGCCGCTCGACGTGGCCCTTCTCGACGATCCACACGTGCCGCAGGTCGGGCAGGTGCCCGAGTTCGGGGCCGAGTGCGGCGGCCTGACCGGTGGTCTCCGTGACCAGGGCGACCGCGCCCGAGTCGTGCAGGATCCAGCGGGCCTGGTAGACCGACGAGGTCGGGTAGACGGGCACGGTGACCAGCCCGGCGGCCCAGGCGGCGAAGTCGAGCAGCGTCCACTCGTAGATCGTGCGGGCCATGACGGCGATCCGGTCGCCCGGCACCAGGCCCTCGGCGATCAGGCCCTTCGCCACCGCCCGTACCTCGTCGGCGAACTGCACCGCCGTCATGTCCGCCCACCGTCCGTCGCCCATGCGGCGGCTGAGGACCACGTCGTCCGGCACCGTACTGGCGTTCTCGAACGGCAGGTCGGCGAGCGAGCCGTGGCGCACCGGCTTCGCGAACGGCGGTACGGACGCCTCCCGTACGACGCCGTCCAGCCGCCTGGTCTCGGGCTCGACCAGGACGGGCGCGCCGTAGGGGTCGCCGAGGGCGGGGGAGGTGAAGGCGGTGGACACGGGCGGCTCCTGTGGCGTGCAGCGGGGACTGCTTGCTGCCATGACGTACGTGCCTCGCACTCCGAGGCGCTCACCGGTGGGGCTCCCGAGGTGCCCGGGAGGGGGGTTACCGCCGGTTCAGACCGGGAATCGTACGGCTCCCGCGTGGGGGGTTCGTGCGGGTTCGGGGATGATCCGGAGCCGGGGACGTGCAGTGTCGGGGGGTACGCGAGGGTCACTCACGTTCGTTCCAGGATCGCCGTCACGCCCTGGTCGCCCGCCGCGCACACGGAGATCAGTCCCCGTGCCGGCGCGTCCCGTTCGGCGAGGAGTGCGGCCAGCGTCGCCACGATGCGGGCGCCGGTCGCGGCGAAGGGGTGTCCGGTGGCCAGGGACGAGCCGGCCACGTTCAGCCGCTTGCGGTCCACGGGCGCCAGGCCCCGCTTCTCCCAGGCCGCGAGCGTGGCGAGGACCTGGGAGGCGAACGCCTCGTGCACTTCGACCAGGTCGAAGTCCTCCATGCCGAGCCCGGCCCGCTCCAGCATGCGCGGGACCGCGTACGCCGGTGCCATCAGCAGACCGTCCTCGCCGCCCGCCACGTCCCCGGTCACGAAGTCCACGGCGGCCGTCTCGTACGCCGTCAGGTAGGCAAGCGGCGCCAGGCCGCGCGCCCGCGCCCACTCCTCGCTCGCGAGCAGGACCAGGGCCGCACCATCGGTCAGCGGGGTCGAATTGGCCGCCGTCATGGTTGGGTTGGGGTGATCGAGCCCGAACACCGGCTTCACCGCGGCCAGTTTCTCCACCGTGGAACCGGGGCGGAGGTTCTGGTCGCGGGCCAGTCCGCGGAAGGGCGTCACCAGGTCCTGGAAGAAGCCGCGTTCGTACGCCGCCGCCAGCCGCTGGTGACTGGCCGCGGCCAGCTCGTCCTGCGCCTCGCGGGTGATGTCCCAGGCGCGGGCGGTGACGGCGGCGTGCTCGCCCATGGACAGGCCGGTGCGCGGCTCGGCGTTGCGCGGGATGTCGGGGACGAGGTGACCGGGGCGCAGCTTCGCCAGGGCCCTGAGCCGGGCACCGGGCGACGTCGCCCTGCGGGCCTCCAACAGCACCTTGCGCAAGGCGTCGTTGACGCCCAGGGGTGCGTCGCTCGCCGTGTCGGCGCCGCCCGCGATCGCCGCCTCGGTCTGGCCCAGGGCGATCTTGTTGGCGGCGGCGATCACCGCCTGGAGACCGGTTCCGCAGGCCTGCTGGATGTCGTACGCGGGAGTGCGGGCGTCCAGCGCCGAGCCGAGCACCGTCTCGCGGGCGAGGTTGAAGTCCCGGCTGTGCTTGAGTACGGCACCGGCGACGAACTCCCCGACGGTGCCCGGAGCCCGGAGGCCGTACCGCTCGACGAGGCCGTTCAGCGCGGCGGTGAGCATCTCCTGGTTGGAGGCGGTGGCGTAGGGGCCGTCGGAGCGGGCGAAGGGGATGCGGCTGCCGCCGACGACCGCCACCCGCCGCACGGCGGCCGGCTTCGCTTCCAGGGGGCTCATCTCGACCTGCTCCTCACCGGTGACATAGGCTTACCTCCGGTAACCTTACTCCAGAGTAAGCCCCGTTGGGAGTCGCACATGGCCGACCGCTGTCTGAGCTTCACCGGCACCGCGCCCGGCCGCTTCCTGACCCGGCGCCTGGGCCTGCCCCGGCCCGCGGTCCTGAAGCGCTGGTCACCCGAGCGGCCGGACCTGGAAGGCGGTCTGCTCCATCTCACCGCGGGCGCATCGGCCCTCGTCCGCCTCGCCCCCGTCCTCGCCCGTACGGGGCTCGGCCCGGACGACACGGGCCGGCCGGCCGCCGTCGTGCTGGACGCCACCGGCGTCCGGGACGTGGACGGACTCGCCGGGGTGCACGCGGCACTGCATCCCGTCGTACGGTCCGTCGCCACCGGCGGCCGGGTCGTCGTGCTCGGCGCCCCGCTCGACCCCGCGGACCACCACCAGGCCGCCGCCCAGCAGGCGTTGGAGGGCTTCACCCGCTCCCTCGGCAAGGAGATCGGCGGGGGCAGGACCGCCAACCTCGTCCGCCTCACCGACGCCCGCGCCGCCGAGTCCACCCTGCGCTTCCTGCTCTCCCCCAGGTCGGCCTACGTCAGCGGCCAGGTGATCGCGACCGGCGGCCAGGACGCCACCGCCCCCGACGACTGGAACCGCCCCCTCGCCGGACGCACCGCCCTGGTGACCGGCGCGGCGCGCGGCATCGGCGAGGCGGTCGCCGGGACACTGGCCCGCGAGGGCGCCCGGGTCGTCGTCCTGGACGTGCCGCGGGCCGAGCAGGACGCCCGGCACGTCGCCGAACGGCTCGGCGGCACCGCGCTCCCGCTCGACATCACCGCCGCCGACGCGGCCGCCCGCATCGCCGAGGCCCTCCCCGACGGCCTCGACGTGCTGGTCCACAACGCCGGCGTCACCCGTGACCGGCGGTTGGCCAACATGCCCGCCGACCTGTGGCACGCGGTGCTGGACGTGAACCTGGGGAGCGTGCTGCGCACCACCGACGCGCTGCTCTCCGCCGGGACCCTGAAGCCGGGCGGCCGGATCGTCGCCACGGCCTCCATCGCGGGGATCGCCGGGAACACCGGCCAGACCAACTACGGGGCGAGCAAGGCCGGCATCACCGGTCTGGTCCGCTCCCTCGCGCCGCGGGCGCTCGCCGGGCACGGGGTCACGGTGAACGCGGTCGCACCGGGCTTCATCGAGACCCGGATGACGGCGGCCGTCCCCCTGCTCATCCGGGAGGCGGGGCGCCGGATGAACTCCCTCGCCCAGGGCGGGCTGCCGGCCGACGTCGCCGAGACCACCGCCTGGCTCGCGCACCCGGCCTCGGGCGCGGTCAACGGGCAGGTCGTCCGCGTCTGCGGCCAGAGCATGCTGGGAGCGTGATAACGATGACGTCCGCGCCGACCGTACGGCTGGCCTCGCTCCCCGCCCTCGCGCCGCTGCTCGCCCGCGGCGTCCTGCTCTCCCCCTTCAAGCGGCTCCGCCCCGACGCCGTTCCTCCGCGCACCCGGCTGGTGCTGCCCGGTCTGCGGGTCGACCTCGCCCGGCTGGCGGCGTACGAGCGGGTGTGCGGCTTCCCGACCGGGGCGGACGCGCTGCCGGTGACGTATCCGCACGTGCTGGGCTTTCCCGCGGCCATGCGGTTGATGAGCGGGCGGGACTTCCCGCTGCCGCTGCTCGGCCTGGTCCACACGTCGCTCCGCATCACCCGGCACCGGACCCTCACGGCCACCGGCGACTACGAACTCACGGTGTACGTGGAGGGGTTGATCCCGCACCGGCGCGGCACGGAGGCCACCGTGGTCACCGAACTGCGGACGGCGGGCGGTGCCGTCGTGTGGGAGTCGCGCAGCACGTACCTGGCCCGGCACAGGACCGCGGACGTGCCCGGCCCGCGCCCGGAGGAGAGCCGGACCGACCCCCTGCCGGCCGTCGCCGAGTGGCGTCTGGCGGCCGACGCCGGGCGGCGCTACGGTGCCGCCTCCGGCGACCGCAACCCCATCCACCTGCACCCGCTCACCGCCCGTCTCTTCGGCTTCCCCCGCGCGATCGCGCACGGCATGTGGACCGTGGCCCGCTGCCTGGCCGAACACGGCACTCCCGACGCGGTGGTGGTGCGGGCGGACTTCAGGGCGCCGGTGCTGCTGCCGGGCACGGTGACGTACGCGGCCGAGGGCCCACGCTTCGAACTGCGCGCCCCGGACGGCAGGGTCCACCTCACCGGGGACGTGCGCCGCGCGTGAGCCGCCGGCGCGCCCGGCCGCGGGACGCGAGCCACCGGGAGCGCCGGACCCTCACGCACGAACCATCGGCGCCTCCGCACCGCCAGGCGTGAGCCGCAGCGGCGTGCGGACCGGCACCCGCGAACCACCGGCGCGTCCGGGCCCTCACGCACGACCCACCGGCGCTACGCACCGCCCCTGTCATCGTCCGGCGGTGACCAGCGGTGCCCCGCCATCAGGTCGCCCAGTCCGGCCCAGGCGAAGTTCATCAGGGTCGCCGCCGCCTGACGTGCCGTGACGCCGGGGGTGGAGTTGGCCCAGTCGGCGAGGGACTCGGCCGCGCCGACCAGCGCCTCGGCGAGCCCGGCGACCTCGGTCTCGGGGAGGTCGGGGTTCCGGTGGGCCTCGCGCGCGGCGTCGAGGATGAGCCGGGTCACCAACGCGACGATCTCCTCGCGCATCACGGTGACTTCGGCGGCGAAGGCCTCGCCGTGCGTACGGGCCTGGAGGTGCAGCACCGACCAGCCGTCCGGATGACGCGCCGTGTGCGTGAAGAACGCGGTGAGCCCGGACCAGAGTTGGCGGTCCGCGGGCAGACCGGACCGGGCTCCCGCCCGCACGGCCTCGGTGAGGGCCTCGGCCTCACGGCGGATGCAGGCGGTGAAGAGGTCTTCCTTGGAGTTGAGGTACAGGTAGACCAACGGCTTGGACACACCCGCCAGTTCGGCGATCTCGTCCATCGACGCGGCCATGTAGCCGCGTCGGCCGAAGGTCCGTACGGCGGCGTCCAGCATCTGCTGTTCACGGACCGCACGCGGCATCCGCTTGGTCTTCACGGCACCCATGGCACACAGCGTACGGTCCGCCCGCCCGGCGGCGGTTGTCGTTCCCCCGGCGGCCACCGTCACTCCCCTGCCGCACTTCCTCACCACGGCCGGGGCGAAGGCGAGGGGCGCCGCCCGGCACGGTTACCTTCGGTAGTGTGCCGGGGGCGCCCCTCGTGCCGCGAGCGGGCAGGATCAGGCCGCGGCTGCCACCGGCCGGGGCTCGTCGGCCGGGAGGTCGTCGACGGGGGAGGCGTGGACGGTGTCGTACGCCTCACGGTCGAGCAGGCCCTCACGTGCGGAGACGAGGACCGGCACCAGGGCTTGTCCGGCGACGTTCGTGGCCGTGCGGATCATGTCCAGGATCGGGTCGATCGCCAGCAGCAGACCCACGCCCTCCATGGGCAGGCCGAGGGTGGACAGGGTGAGGGTCAGCATGACCGTGGCGCCGGTGAGGCCGGCCGTGGCGGCGGAGCCGACCACCGAGACGAATGCGATCAGCAGGTAGTCACCGACGCCGAGCTGGACGTCGAAGATCTGCGCGACGAAGATCGCGGCGATGGCGGGGTAGATCGCGGCGCAGCCGTCCATCTTCGTGGTCGCGCCGAACGGCACGGCGAAGGACGCGTACTCGCGCGGCACGCCCAGGCGCTCGGTGACCTTCTGGGTCAGCGGCATGGTGCCGACCGAGGAGCGGGAGACGAAGGCCAGCTGGATCGCGGGCCAGGCGCCCTTGAAGAACGGGAGCGGGTTGGCCCTGGCCACGGTGGCGAGCAGCGCCGGGTAGACGCCGAACAGGACGATCAGGCAGCCGACGTAGATGTCGGCGGTGAAGGTGGCGTACTTGCCGATCAGGTCCCAGCCGTAGGTGGCGATGGCGTTGCCGATCAGGCCGACGGTGCCCAGGGGGGCGAGGCGGATGACCCACCACAGGGCCTTCTGGAGGAGCTCCAGGACGGACTCGCTGAGGGTGAGTATCGGCTGGGCCTTCTCGCCGAGCTGGAGGGCGGCGATGCCGGCGACGGCGGCCATGAAGACGATCTGGAGCACGTTCAGCTCGGTGAACGGCGTGATCACGTCGGTGGGCACGATGCCGGTGAGGAAGTCGATCCAGGAGCCGGTGGTCTCGGGCTTCTGCCCGTCGGCCGGGGTGAGGCCGGTGCCCGCGCCCGGGTTGGTGACCAGGCCGATGACGAGGCCGATCGCCACCGCGATCAGCGAGGTGATCATGAACCAGAGGAGGGTGCGCGAGGCCAGGCGGGCCGCGTTGTTCACCTTCCGCAGGTTGGTGATGGAGACGAGGATCGCGAAGAACACCAGGGGTGCGACGGCGAGCTTGAGCAGGCCGACGAAGGTGGCGCCGATCTTCTCCAGGGTGGTGACGAGCCAGGAGACGTCCTGGCTGCGGGCGAGCCAGCCGAGCAGGACGCCCAGGACGAGGCCGGCGAGTATCTGGGCCCAGAAGGGTGCCCTGAAGGGCAGCCGAGAGGGCTTCGTGTTCGTGGACACGGACATGCTCCGTAAAGGGGACGCGTGCGGAAGGTGACGTGGACTCGGGTGGGGCGGGACGTCAGGGACGACAGTTCGCGGCGGTGACCCGGCAGAGGTCCACGTGCAGGCGCGCCACGAGCGGAACTCTCCGGGGCGTGGGGAACACGGCTGCTGACTTCACCCGTCGACCTTAACACCTGAACTTTGAGGCCCTCAAAGCCTCACTTTGAGAGGCGGGAATCGTTATCGACCCTCAAAACGCAAAACGCCCCGGTTTCCGGGGGTTTCGGAAACCGGGGTGCCGTACGTCCTGCGTGCGTGTGACGGACCTTACGAGCTCTGGCCCTGCGCCTGCTGTCCGCTCGTGCGGGTGGCGTCGTCGGCGACGTCCTCCTGGTTGCGGTTGGCCTCCAGGTTGGCCTTCACCCGGTCCACGCGCTGCACGATGCGCTCGGAGGCGCGGTCCCGCTCCTTGCGCAGCACGACGAAGCTGATCGGTGCGGAGAGAAGCAGGGCGAGCAGGATGATCCACAGCCCGTTGGAGTCGCCGAGGCCGCGCGGGGCGATGCCGGAGTAGACGAGACCCCAGACGACCACGAGGCAGCCCACGAAGATGCCGAGGCGCATCAGTGTGTAGCGGAGCATCCCATCCACTCTTCCGTGCGTACGGTCGGAACGTCCCAAACGGACACCGTCCAGTGAAGCACGACCGGTGCCGGATCTTTCAGCGGGGTGCGGCCCTCAGGTCAGCGGGAGCATCATGGCCACGTCGTCGCGCTCGTCGCCCGGGGCGACGCGGATCGCGCCGGGCACCCGGCCGACCTCCCGGTAACCGCAGGAGGCGTAGAAGCGCTCCAGGCCGAGACCGCCGCGGCAGCTGAGGCGTATCGCCTCGATGCCGTCGAGGCCGCGGGCGGCCTTCTCGGCGGCGGCGAGCAGCTCGCGCCCGTACCCCTTGCCCTGGTGACGAGGGTGGACCATCACCGTGTACAGCCACAGCCAGTGCGTCATCAGCCGGTGGGTGTTGAAGGTCAGGAACGCCGTCGCGGCGACCCGGCCGCCGTCGTCGTGCCCGACGAGCAGGCGGGAGCGCTCCTCGGCCATCGCCACGAACTGCCGCACCAGCTCCGGACGGATCTGCTCGCGCGTCACGGGCGGCACGAAGCCGACGGCTCCGCCCGCTTCGGTGACGTCGGCCCACAGGTCGAGGATGCCGTCGCGCAGCTCCGGGGTCACGGCGGGGTCGAGGGTAAAGGTAATGGGCATGGACGGATCCTAGCCCTTACCCCAGTGCTTGCGCCGCCACCTTCAGGTCCGTCACCAGCCCCCGGTACGCCCCGTCGCGGTCGTCGGCCCGCAGCACCGCCGAGGGGTGCACGGTGGGCACCAGCCGCTCGGGGCGGCCGTGGATCTCCTCCTCCAGCACCGTGCCGCGCACCTGGGTGACCCGGAACGACGAGCCGAGCAGCGCCTTCCCGGCGGTCGCCCCGAGGACGACGATCAGCTCCGGCTCCACGACGGCCAGCTCGGCGGCGAGCCACGGCCCGCACGCGGTCATCTCGCGCAGGACGGGCGCCTTGTGGATGCGGCGCTTGCGGGGCTCGGCCTGCGTGAACTTGAAGTGCTTCACCGCGTTGGTGACGTACGCCTCGCCCGGATCGATGCCCGCCTCGCTCAGCGCCCGGTCGAGCAGCCGCCCGGCCGGTCCGACGAACGGTCGGCCTTGGCGGTCCTCCTGGTCACCGGGCTGCTCCCCGACGAGCATCACCCGCGCGTCGGCCGCCCCGGCGCCGAACACGGTCTGCGTGGCGTCCCGGTGCAGCGGGCAGCCCCGGCAGCCGGCGGCGGCCCGGCGCAGCTCGTCCAGGCCGGCGCCGTCCGGGACGAACGGCTCGGCGGTGTACGCGTCCTCGGGTGCCTCGGTCACGGCCATGGACCCCGGGTACCCGGTCCCCGGCGGGCGTCACGCCGACGCCGGAGCTTCAGACCCGCATCGGCTGCGGGGACTCCCTGCGGGCCGGGTCCGGGCCGTCGTACTCGCGGATGATCTCGTAGCGGGTGTTGCGCTCCACCGGGCGGAAACCGGCGTCGCGGATCAGGTCGAGCAGGTCCTCGCGGGTCAGCTTGTCCGGGGTGCCGTAGTTGTCCGCGTCGTGAGTGATCTTGTACTCGACGACCGAGCCGTCCATGTCGTCCGCGCCGTGCTGGAGCGCGAGCTGGGCGGTCTGCACGCCGTGCATGACCCAGAAGACCTTGACGTGCGGCACGTTGTCGAACAGCAGCCGGGAGACGGCGAAGGTCTTCAGCGCCTCCGCGCCGGTGGCCATCTGCGTGCGTGCCTGGAGCCGGTTGCGCACCTTGCCGTCCTTCATGTCCACGAAGTCGTGCTGGTAGCGCAGCGGGATGAAGACGTGGAAACCACCGGTCTCGTCCTGCAGTTCACGCAGCCTTAGCACGTGGTCCACGCGGTGGCGCGGCTCCTCGATGTGGCCGTAGAGCATGGTGCACGGGGTCTTCAGCCCCTTCTCGTGCGCCAGCCGGTGGATGCGCGACCAGTCCTCCCAGTGGGTGCGGTGGTCGACGATGTGCTGCCGCACCTCCCAGTCGAAGATCTCGGCGCCGCCGCCGGTGAGGGACTCCAGGCCCGCGTCGATCAGCTCGTCCAGGATCTCGCTCGCGCCGAGCCCGGAGATGGTCTCGAAGTGGTGGATCTCGGTGGCGGTGAACGCCTTGAGGGAGACGCCCGGCAGGGCGGCCTTCAGCTCGCGCAGGGACCGCGGGTAGTAGCGCCACGGCAGGTTCGGGTGCAGGCCGTTGACGATGTGCAGCTCGGTCAGATTCTCCGACTCCATCGCCTTGGCGAGCTTCACCGCCTCCTCGATGCGCATCGTGTACGCGTCCTTCTCCCCCGGCTTGCGCTGGAAGGAGCAGTAGGCGCAGGAGGCGGTGCACACGTTCGTCATGTTGAGGTGACGGTTGACGTTGAAGTGGACGACGTCGCCGTTGAGCCTCGTGCGCACCTCGTGCGCCAGCCCGCCGAGCCACGCCAGGTCGTCCGACTCGTACAGCGCGATGCCGTCCTCGCGGGTCAGGCGCACGCCCGCCCGCACCTTCTCCTCCAGCTCGCGCTTGAGCCCGACGTCCATGCGGTTACCCCTTTTCTGAGACAGACTCCGTCAACCGTACGCCCGCGGTCTCAGACCTCTTCGGGCAGCTCACCGACGCGGTTCTCCCACTTGGTGGAGAGCACGATGGTGGTGCGGGTGCGGGAGACGCCCTTGGTGCCGGACAGCCGACGGATGATCTTCTCCAGTCCGTCCACATCGGTGGCCCGCACCTTGAGCATGAAGGAGTCGTCGCCGGCGATGAACCAGCAGTCCTCGATCTCCTTCAGGTCCCGCAGCCGCTGGGCCACGTCCTCGTGGTCGGCCGCGTCGGACAGCGAGATGCCGATCAGGGCGGTGACGCCGAGGCCGAGCGAGGCGGCGTCCACGGTGGCGCGGTAGCCGGTGATGACACCGGCCGCCTCCAGCCGGTTGATGCGGTCGGTGACACTGGGTCCCGACAGGCCGACGAGGCGCCCCAGCTCCGCGTAGGAGGCCCGGCCGTTCTCCCTCAGGGCCTGGATGAGCTGCCTGTCCACCGCGTCCATGCGATCGAAGCCTTCCGCTGAAGAGGTCTGAAAGTTCCTGAAGCGTAGTGAGGGGGGCCGGAGACGTAGTGAGTGGTGCCGGGCCCGCTCAGGTGGTGCGGGATCCGCCGCCGAGTTCGCCCTCCCAGCGGCGGTAGAGCCGGTGCCGGACGCCGGCCGCGTCGAGTACGCGTCCGGCGACGAAGTCCACCAGGTCCTGGATGTGCGTCGCGCCCGCGTAGAAGGCCGGCGAAGCGGGCACCACGGCCGCGCCCGCGTCGTCGAGGGCGACCAGGTGCCGCAGCGTCTGGCCGTTCAGCGGGGTCTCCCGCACGGCCACGACCAGTGTGCGCCCCTCCTTCAGGGTCACGCTCGCCGCCCGCTGCAACAGGTCCTTGGACAGCCCGAGCGCCACCCCGGCCACGCAGGCCGTGGAGGCGGGCACGATCAGCATGCCCTTGCTCGGGTACGAGCCCGAGGAGGGCCCGGCCGCCAGGTCGCCTGCCGCCCAGTACCGGACGTCCTCGAGGTCCACGGAGAAGGTGTCCGGCTTTCCGTCGGCTCCCCGGGACAGCCATTGGCGCAGGTCGTCACGCCAGTGGGCGTCCCGGAAGGAGATGCCGGTCTCGTCCAGCAGGGTCAGCCGCGAGGCCCGGCTGACGACGAGGTCGACGCTCTCCCCCGCCGCCAGAAGCGCACGCAGCACAGCGGCTGCGTAGGGAGTCCCGGACGCGCCGGACACCCCCACGATCCAAGGCTTGCGCTGCGATTCTCCTGCGTTCACAACTCGAGCCTACCGGCGTGCGGGGTGCCGCCCGCGCTCAGGAACCCCCGCACGCCGTCAGGATCCGCGCGCCGCGTCGTCGGGGGGTGCCTCCACGGGCCGGCGGCGAACTCCGCAGCGCGCCCGCACGGCACCTACACCGTCAGCCCGCGCACCAGCAGGTCGAGGAGCGCGCACACGAACAGGGCGATGCCGATGAAGCCGTTGACGCTGAAGAACGCCCTGTTCAGCCGGGAGAGGTCGTGCGGCCGGACGATGGAGTGCTCGTAGACGAAGGCGCCCGCGACGATCAGCAGGCCCAGCCAGAAGAAGGCGCCGGCGCCGGTGAGGACGGCGTACCAGGCGAACAGGGCCGTCGTCACCGCGTGGCAGGCGCGGGCGGCCCGGACCGCGGCCGGGATGCCGAACCGGGCCGGGACGGACTTGACGCCGGCCGCGCGGTCGGCGTCGACGTCCTGGCAGGCGTAGATCAGGTCGAAGCCGCCGATCCAGATGCCGACCGCGAGGCCCAGGACGACCGCCTCCCAGGACCAGGCGCCGGTGACGGCCAGCCACCCGCCGACCGGTCCCATGGCCTGGGCCAGACCCAGGATGGCCTGCGGGAAGTCGGTGAACCGCTTGCCGTACGGATACACCACCATCGGGATCACCGCGACGGGGGCGAGCGCCAGGCACAGCGGGTTGAGCAGGGCCGCCGCGGCCAGGAACACGGCCAGGGCGATCAGCGCGCCGGTCCAGGCGTGCTTCACCGACATCGCGCCGGTGACCAGCTCGCGCTGGGCGGTGCGCGGGTTACGGGCGTCGATCTCGCGGTCGATGATCCGGTTGGCGGCCATCGCGAAGGTGCGCAGGCCGACCATCGCCAGCGTGACCAGCAGCAGCTTGCCCCAGTGGATGTTCCTGTCCCACGCGAACATCGCGGTGAGGGAGGCGATGTAGGCGAAGGGCAGCGCGAACACCGAGTGCTCGATCATCACCAGGCGCAGGAACGCCTTCGTGCGTCCGGGCTGCCGGGGCAGCGCGGCGGAGGCCGAGGTCACAGGCCGTACTCCTTCCAGCGGCGGTCGACCAGAGCGGCCGTCTCCGGGTCGGACTCGACCATGTCGGGCCAGCCGCCGTCGCGCGTGTACCCCTCCTCGGGCCACTTCCTCGTCGCGTCGATGCCCGCCTTGCCGCCCCAGAACTGCTGGTACGAGGCGTGGTCGAGGTGGTCGACGGGGCCCTCGACGACGGTGAGGTCGCGCGCGTAGTCGGTGTTGCCGAGCGCCCGCCAGGAGACCTCGTGCAGGTCGTGCACGTCGCAGTCGGCGTCGACGACGACGATCAGCTTGGTCAGCGACATCATGTGGGCGCCCCAGATGGCGTGCATGACCTTCTGCGCGTGCTTGGGGTACTTCTTGTCGATCGAGACGATCGCGCAGTTGTGGAAGCCGCCGGACTCGGGGAGGTGGTAGTCCACGATGTCCGGGACGATGATCTTGAGCAGGGGCAGGAAGAAGCGTTCCGTCGCGCGGCCGAGCGGGCCGTCCTCGGTCGGCGGACGGCCGACGACGATCGACTGGAGCAGCGGGCGCCTCCGCATCGTCACGCAGTCGATCCGCAGGGCGGGGAAGGGCTCCTGCGGGGTGTAGAAGCCGGTGTGGTCGCCGAACGGGCCCTCGGGAAGCATCTCGCCGGGCTCCAGCCAGCCCTCCAGGACGACCTCCGCCTGCGCCGGGACCTGGAGCGGGACCGTCTTGCAGTCGACCATCTCGATCCGCTTGCCCTGCACGAACCCGGCGAAGAGGTACTCGTCGATGTCGCCGGGCAGCGGGGCGGTGGAGGCGTAGGTCACGGCGGGCGGGCAGCCGAAGGCGATGGCGACGGGCAGCTTCTCGCCGCGGCGCGCGGCGACCTGGTAGTGGTTGCGGCTGTCCTTGTGGATCTGCCAGTGCATGCCGATGGTGCGCTTGTCGTGGCGCTGGAGGCGGTACAGGCCGAGGTTGCGGATCCCGGTCTCGGGGTCCTTGGTGTGGGTCAGACCCAGGTTGAAGAAGGAGCCGCCGTCCTTGGGCCAGGTGAACAGCGCCGGGAGCTGCTCGAGGTCCACGTCGTCGCCGCGCAGGACGACCTCGTGCACGGGCGCGTCCTTCACCTTCTTCGGCGGGACGTGCGTCATCGCGCCGAGCTTTCCGAAGGCCTCGCGCACGCCGACGAAGCCGTGCGGCAGCTCGGGCCTGAGCAGGCCGCCGATCTTCTCGGAGATCTCCGCGTACGACTTCAGACCGAGGGCCTTCAGCAGGCGGCGGTCGGTGCCGTACACGTTCATGGCGAGGGGCATGCTCGCGCCGCGCACGTTCTCGAAGAGCAGCGCGGGACCGCCGGCCTTCTGGACCCGGTCGACGATCTCACCGACCTCCAGATACGGGTCGACCTCGGCCTTGATGCGCTTGAGGTCGCCCTCGCGCTCCAGCGCCCTGAGCAGGGAGCGAAGATCGTCATAAGCCATGGGGTCAAGTATCCCCGAGCGGCTACCCTGGCCCTGTACCTGGGGGCCGCGCCGGGTCCCCGCCGATCCTCTGTCTGGAGAGCCCCATGCTCCGGGTGCTGATGTTCCTCGTGCCACTGGCACTGAGCGTGTACGCGTTCATCGACTGCATCAGTACGCAGGACGAGGACATCCGTCACATCCCCAAGCCACTGTGGGCGATCCTCGTGCTGCTGTTCCCGCTGGTCGGCTCGATCTCGTGGATCATCGCCGGCAAGAAGCGGCACCCGGCGGGCGGTGGCGCCGGTTCCGCCCGGAGCCGGGGCGGGCGGCAGCAGTGGGTGGCCCCGGACGACAACCCCGAGTTCCTCAAGTCGCTGAACGACGACCGGGACGACGACCCGGACAAGGACAAGGACAAGCGGGACCGGGGCGAGTGAGGGGGCCGCGGCTTCTCGTCACCTCCGAGAAGGCCGGGCTCCGTCCGTACGGGTGCGACGCCCCCGACCGTTCCCGGGGGCCGGCTGCCGCCCGCGCGGTATGACCGGCCGAGGCCGCGGAAGGCCCCGGGGCATCGCCCTGCGCGGGCCGCGGGACGACGACGGGCGGCCCAGGGCGCTGTCGGGCGACCTCGGGCGGAATCGGGCACGGTCCGCGCGCGGCTGCGTCCCCGGCGCCGCGGGCCGCGGTCCGGGCTGCGGTGGCGTCAGGCGCTCTCCAGCAGCGCGATCAGGCGCTCGAAGCGGATCCGCCAGCGCTGTTCCGTCTCCTCCTCGCCCTGGAACTCGTGGGTGAAGCGCAGGGCGGAGCCGTCCTCGCCGTCGCGTTCCAGGTGGAATCTGATCCGTCCGCCGTCCACCGTGTACTCGGCGACCCGGTCCACGTCCCAGGCGGTGACCTGCCCGCTGCCGAGCCCTTCCAGGGTGACCTCGCCGCCGAGCCGCGGTTCCAGCACCGGTGCGGGGGTGAACCAGCCCGCGAGACCCTCCGGTGTGGCGAGCGCGGGCCACACCCCGGCCATGGGCCGCGGCAGCCGGACCAGGAAGTGCAGGATGTGCGTGTTCCCGTGGGTCTGACTGGTGCCCTGCTCGATGGAACCGGCCATGACACCAGCCTGACCCCGCCGGGAACCTTTCGCACGCGGTTGCGGCCGCTGCCCGGCGCTGCCCACCAGCGCCCGGCGCAGTACCCCCGCCTCACACCCGTCCGTACGACGAAGGCCGGTTCCCTATGACCTGGGTCACAGGGAACCGGCCTCGGTGGCGACGGGATCAGAGGCCGGTGGCCCGGAGCACGCCCAGGCCGACGTCGGCGTAGGAGTGCTTGCCGGAGACGAAGATGTTCACGCCGTAGTAGTTGAAGAGCCAGCAGCCGAAGGCGAGGAGGGCCAGGTAGGCGGCCTTGCGGCCCTTCCAGCCGGCGGTGGCGCGGGCGTGCAGGTAGCAGGCGTAGGCGACCCAGGTGATGAAGGACCAGACCTCCTTGGGGTCCCAGCCCCAGTAGCGGCCCCAGGCGTCGCCCGCCCAGATCGCGCCCGCGATGATCGTGAACGTCCAGAGCGGGAAGACGGCCGCGTTGACCCGGTAGGCGAACTTGTCCAGCGAGGCGGAGGCGGGCAGCCGCTCCATGACGGACGTGGCGAAGCTGCCGGGCTTGCCGCCGGTGGCCAGCTTGTTCTCGTAGGAGTCCTTGAAGAGGTACAGGATCGCGCCGACCGCGCCGACGTAGAAGACCGCGCCGCACAGGATCGCGGTGGAGACGTGGATGTACAGCCAGTACGAGTGGAGCGCCGGGACCAGCTGGTCGCTCTCGGTGTACAGGACCGTGACGGCGAGGCCGAGGTCGAGCAGGACCGACGTGGTCAGGAACAGGCCGAGCCAGCGCACGTTCTTCCTCAGCGCCAGCAGCAGGAGGTACACGCCGACGGCCGTGGTGGAGAAGGTGATGTTGAACTCGTACATGTTGCCCCACGGCGCCCGCTGCACGGACAGCGCGCGGGTCAGCACCCCGCCGAACGCGAGCAGGAAGGCGAGCACGGTGAGGGAGATCGCGATCCGGCCGTAGAGGTCGCCCTGCTCGTCCCCGCCGTGCGCCCCGGGGCCGTCGGGCACGTCCCGCGATCCGCTCGCGGCGCGCACGACCACCTTCGGCCGCTCCAGGACGGCGGTGCCGCCGGCCTTGCGCACCGTGACGGTGGGTGCGTTCCTCGCCTGCCCGCCGGGGGTGAGCGCGGCGGCGGTGCGGGCGACCTTGCTGCGGCTGCCGAAGAGCCATTCGGCGATGTACGCGAAGAAGGCGAGGGTGTAGACCGCCATCGCGGAGTAGATCAGGAGGTTGCTGATCTCCGCGAGGTTCTCGTTGGTCGCGGCGGCGAGGGTCACTGCTGCTCAGCCCCTTCGGCAGGTACGGCTTGAGGGTCGGTGGGATCGGAGGGTCCGGGGCCGGCGTCGTCCGGGGCCGGGACACCGGGTGCGTGTGCGTAGAGGGTGCCGGCCAGGTCGCCCAGTTCCTCGGGCACCTTCGCCGACTCGCTGCGGCCGAGCCCGGCCATCTCCACGACGGTGACACCGTCGGCGCCGCGGACCGCGCGCACCCACACGCGGCGGCGCTGGATGAACAGAGAGCCGGCCAGACCGCCGATCGCGGCGACGGCACCGCCGAGGGCCCAGCCGCCGCCCGGCTCCTGGACGACCTGGAAGCCGGCCCACTCCTTGATGTCCTTCTCGAAGGTGACCGAGCCGGCGCCGTTCGGGAGCTTCATGGTCTCGCCGGGCATCAGCAGCTGCTTGAACAGCTCGCCCTTGTCGTCCTTGAACTCCTTCATCTTGCTCTTGTCCATCTGGTACACGCTCTGCGGAATGCCGGAGTCGGCCTTCAGGTCACCGTGGTAGGCGGACAGCGCGAGCACCGGATAGTTCAGCGCCGGGAACTGGGAGAGCATCGTGCCGCTGGCCGAGCCGCCGAAGGTGGGCACGAAGAAGGCGTTGAAGCCGAGCTGCTCCTTCCTGCCCTCGGGGTTGCGGTAGCCGTCGAGGACCTTGACGACGCCGGAGGAGGTGACGTTGGCGTCGAGCGGGAGCAGCGGCACGGCGTCCTGGTGGACGATCTCGCCCTTGCCGTCGCGGACGGTCACGACGGGCGCGTAGCCGTGGCTGACCAGGTAGACCTTGGCGTCGCCGATCTCCAGCGGCTCGTTGACCTTGATCCTGGTCGTCCGCTCCGCGCCGTCGGCGCCCTCCGTGTAGGTGACGTCGGCCTGGTAGAGGCGCGGGGTGCCCTTGTTCGGGCCCGTGCGCTCGTAGGTGCCGGTGAAGTCCTTCAGGTCGAAGCTGAACGGCTCCAGGTCGTCGGTGGTGAAGAGGTTGCCGGACTTGAAGTCGTCGTACTGCGTGAGCGTGTTGGAGAAGCCGTCGCCCTCGACGATCAGCTTGTTGCCCTCGGACTTGAACAGCTGGCCCCAGCCGAAGGCGACCAGCATCACGATCAACGCGATGTGGAAGACGAGGTTGCCGACCTCACGCAGATAGCCCTTCTCGGCGGCGACCGCGTCCCCCACGACGTGGGCACGGAAGCGGCGCTGCTTCAGCAGGGCCAGCGCGGCCTCGCGGACCTCCTCGGGCTCGGCCCCGGTGCGCCAGGTGGTGTGGGCCGGCAGCCGGGTCAGCCGCTTCGGGGCGCCCGGTGGGCGTCCGCGCAGCTGGCCCACGAACTGCCAGGTGCGGGGCACGATGCAGCCGATGAGGGAGACGAACAGCAGGATGTAGATCGCCGAGAACCACACCGAGCTGTAGACGTTGAACAGGCCGAGCTTGTCGTAGATCGGCGCGAGGACGTCGTGCCTCTCGCGGAAGTCGGCGACCTTGGTCTCGTCGATCCCGGTCTGCGGGATGAGCGAGCCGGGGATCGCGCCGAGCGACAGCAGCAGGAGCAACAGCAGCGCGACCCGCATGGAGGTCAGCTGCCGCCAGAACCAGCGGGCCCAGCCGATGACGCCCAGGGAGGGCAGGGTGGGCGAGTCCTCGGTGGGGGCGGTGGACAGCTGGGAGGCCGCGGCGCCGAGGTCCTGGTCGTCACCGGCCCTCGGCGTCTCGTCGGTCGTCGTCTTGCTCATCGGGTCAGATCCCCACAGTGAAGCCGTTGGACCAGGTCTGCATCTCCGCCACGAGGCTGTCCCACACGCCGGTCAGCAGGAGCACACCGGTCACGATCATCATGGTGCCGCCGATGCGCATGACCCAGGCGTAGTGCCGCTTGACCCAGGCGAAGGCACCGAGCGCCTTGCGGAAGGCGACGGCGGCCAGTACGAAGGGCACGCCCAGCCCCAGACAGTACGCGACGGTCAGTACGGCGCCGCGTCCGGCGCTCTCCTGCTGCGTGGACAGGGTCAGCACGGAGGCGAGGGTGGGGCCGATGCAGGGGGTCCAGCCGATGCCGAACAGGGCACCGAGGACGGGGGCGCCGACCAGGCCGGTCGCCGGGCGCTGGTGGAAGCGGAACTCCCGCTGCGTGAGCCAGGGCATCAGCCCCATGAAGAAGACGCCCATGAGGATCATGAAGACGCCGAGCACCTTGGACAGGACGCCCGACTGCTCCTGGAGCGTCTGCCCGAAGTAGCCGAAGAAGGCACCGCCGGAGACGAACACGGCGGTGAAACCGAGGACGAACAGGGAGGCACCGGCGACCATACGGCCGCGCCGGGCCTCGGCCAGGTCGGTGCCGGAGACGCCGGTGACGTAGGAGAGGTAGCCGGGCACCAGCGGCAGCACGCAGGGCGAGAAGAAGGAGACGAGCCCGCCGAGCAGGGCGATGGGGAGGGCGACCAGCAGGGCGCCGTTGAGCACCGTGCCGTTGTAGCCCGTCTCGGCGGCGAGCGTGTGCAGCGACGTCACGTCACTTCTCCGCGACGACCGGCTCGAGCATCTTCAGCAGGCGCTCCTCGCTGAGCGGGGACAGCGAGCGGGCGGCGATCCTGCCCTCCCGGTCCAGGACCAGGGTCGAGGGGATGGCCTGCGGGTTGAGGGTGCCCTTCTCGAAGCGGAGCATCAGCTTGCCCGTGGGGTCGTACAGGCTCGGGTAGGGGACGTCGAAGTCCTCCTCGAAGGCCCGGGCGGCCCTGATATTGGTGTCGCGCGTGTTGATGCCGACGAACTGGACGCCCTGGTCGGCGAAGTCGTTGGCGACCTTGGTGAAGTACTTGGCCTCCGCGCGGCACGGGTTGCACCACGAGCCCCAGACGTTCAGGACGACGACCTTGCCCTTGTAGTCGGCGACGTCGACCCGCTTTCCGTCGACGGTCTCCCCCGACAGCTCGGGCGCAGCGGCGCGCTCGCCCTCGGCGGCGGTGGCGATGCCGTCGGTGCCGGTGACGAAGTTGGTGTTGCCGCCCCCTCCGGATGTCCCGCCCGATCCGCACGCGGTGACGAGCAGTGCGGTCACGGCGGCACCAGCGCTCAGGGCGGCACGGCGGCGGACAGTCACCTGGGCGGCACGGTTCGGGCGCTGGGGGGCGCGACTGGCGGCACTCATGTGAAAAGTTTCGCATGTCCGTTCCGGGGATCTTGCGCACCCCCCTCGCGGGCGGAAACCCGCTCATCAGGGCGGTGTACCCCCCGCCGGATTCAGGCGGTGGAGCCGGTGTCCTTCGTGAACCCCTGCCAGCCACCGGCAGGTTCCTGCCCGACCTCCAGGGTGCGCAGCTTCGCCAGTACCTCGGGCCGCTGCACGTCCAGCCAGTCGACGAACTGCCGGAAGGAGACGAGCCTCACGTCGCCGCCCTTCTCCTTCTCCCGTGCGATGTGCTTCAGGGCCTGCTCCACGGCGTCCATGTAGATGCCGCCGTTCCACTGCTCGAAGTGGTTGCCGACGAAGAAGGGGGCCCGGTTCGTCTCGTACGCCCGCTCGAAGCCGGAGATGTACGCCTGGGCGGCCTGCTCGCGCCAGCGGGGGTGGTTGTGGGCGGGGGCGTTGGTCGAGTTGAGGGACTGGTTGGCGAGCATGTTGTAGTCCATCGACAGGACCTCGAAGGAACGTCCGGGGAAAGGTATCTGCTGCAGGGGAAGGTCCCATATGCCCTGCTTCTTCTCCGGCCAGACCTGACGGCCGCCGGGCGAGGAGGCGTCGTAGCGCCAGCCCAGCTCACGGGCGGTGGGCAGCAGGTTGTCCCGGCCGAGCAGACAGGGTGTGCGGCCGCCGACCAGTTCCTTGTCGTAGTCGAACGGCAGGGGTTCGAGGTCCGTCCAGCCGGTGTTGGTCCGCCACTGCTTGACGAACGACTTCGCCTGGTCGATCTCGCTGCGCCACTGCCGGGGCGTCCAGTGGGCGACGCTGCCGGATCCGGCGCAGAAGTGGCCGTTGAAGTGGGTGCCGATCTCGTGGCCCTCGAGCCAGGCGCGGCGGACGTTGCGCAGCGTGTCCTTGATGTGGTCGTCGGTGAGGTACCCGATGTCGGAGGCGCCGCGCGGGTTGTTCGGCGGGTCGTAGAGCCGCTTCTTCGATTCGGGCAGCAGGTACACGCCCGAGAGGAAGAACGTCATGTGCGCGCCGTGCTCCTTGGCGAGGTCCAGGAAGCGCGGGAAGAGCCCGTTGCCGACCTCGCCGGCCCCGTCCCAGGAGAAGACGACGAACTGCGGCGGGGTCTGCCCCGGCTCCAGCGGCACCGGCCCGGACGGCTGGTGGGGCTGCTTGCCGGTGTAGACGGTGGAACCGTCGCCGATCGGGCGGGCGGTGGCCGCGGGCGAGGGCTTCCCGGTCCGGCCGTCCCCGCGGGAACCGCCGCCGCGGGCCGGACCGTCCGAGCCGGTGTGGCCGCCGCAACCGGTCAGCGAGACGGCGGCCGCGGCACCCGCGCCGAGGCCGAGCATTCCCCTACGGGTCAGAGTGCGCATGGCATCCCCGTTCGTCACGTCCTCTGGTGGTCACCCATTCAGAGGACGTGACGAAGGGGGAGGTTCCCGGCGAATGCGGAGGTTTCGCAACGGATGTCACGGGGGTGTGCCGACGGTGCGGGGGCGGGGTCGAGTCCGTCCCCGAGGTGGGTACGACGCCCGGGCCGCCCCGGTGCGGGCACGGAGCCCGGGGCCGCCCCGGTGTCGGCGAGGCGGCCCGTGGACTACGCCCCGAAGGCCTTGTCCTTCCCCCGCACCGGCTTGGCGCCGGCGAGCAGGTGGGCGGGGACGAGGTCGCGGGCCGGCTCGCTGTAGCCGACGGAGACGATCCGGTCGCCCTGGTACGTGAAGGTGGTCAGCGAGGCGAGGGTGCACTGCCGCCTGCGCGGGTCGTGCCACAGCCGCCGCCGCTCGACGTAGGACCGGACGATCCAGATCGGCAGCTGGTGGCTGACCAGCACCGCCTCGTGCCCGCGCGCCGCGTCCTTGGCCGCGTTCAGCGCGCCCATCATGCGCACGACCTGGTCGACGTACGGCTCACCCCAGGACGGCTTGAACGGGTTGACCAGGTGCCTCCAGTTCTCCGGTCGGCGCAGGGCACCGTCGCCGACGCCGAAGGTCTTGCCCTGGAAGACGTTGCCGGCCTCGATCAGCCGCTCGTCGGTGGCGATGTCCAGGCCGTGCGCCTTGGCGATGGGCTGGGCCGTCTCCTGGGCCCGCTCCAGCGGGGAGGCGACGACGTGCGTGATGTCGCGGGGCGCGAGGTGCTCGGCGACCCGGTCGGCCATGCGTCGGCCCAGCTCGGAGAGGTGGTAGCCGGCGAGACGGCCGTAGAGGATGCCGTCCGGGTTGGCGACCTCGCCGTGCCGCATCAGGTGGACGACGGTGATGTCGCCGCTCCCCGCGTTCCCGGTCGTGTCCGTGGTGCCGCTCATGCCGTCGCCTCCGCCGCCGCCCGGGCCGCCGCCGGGAGGGCGTCCGCGATCCGCTGGACGGCCCGCTCGTCGTGCGCGGTGGAAACGAACCAGGACTCGAAGGAGGACGGCGGCAGGTAGACGCCGTTCGCGAGGAGGGAGTGGAAGAAGGCGGTGAAGCGGAAGGACTCCTGCGCCTTGGCCTCCTCGTAGGTGCGCACCGGCCGGTCGGTGAAGAACACGGAGAACATGTTGGAGGCGTTCTGCAGCGTGTGCGCGACGCCCTCCTTGGCCAGCGCCTCGGTAACGAGGGACTGGATCTGCGCGGAGACCGCGTCGATCTTCTCGTACGCGGCGTCGTCGAGCAGCCGCAGCTGGGCGAGCCCGGCGGCGGTGGCGACGGGGTTCCCGGACAGCGTGCCGGCCTGGTAGACGGGCCCGGCCGGGGCGAGGTGGGCCATCACGTCGGCGCGCCCGCCGAAGGCCGCGGCCGGGAAGCCGCCGCCCATCACCTTGCCGAAGGTCATCAGGTCCGGCCGCACCCCGTCCACGCCGTACCAGCCGGCGCGGCTGGTCCGGAAGCCCGTCATCACCTCGTCGGAGATGTAGAGGGCGCCGTTGGCGGCGCAGGCGTCCTTGAGCCCCTGGTTGAACCCGGGCAGCGGCGGTACGACGCCCATGTTGCCCGGGGACGCCTCGGTGATCACGCAGGCGATCTCGCCGGGGTGGGCGGCGAACGCGGCGTGCACGGCGTCGAGGTCGTTGTACGGCAGCACGATCGTGTCGCCGGCCTGGGCGCCGGTGACGCCCGGGGTGTCCGGCAGCGCGAAGGTGGCGACACCGGAGCCGGCGGAGGCGAGCAGCGAGTCGACGTGCCCGTGGTAGCACCCGGCGAACTTGACGACCTTGGTGCGCTGCGTGAACCCGCGCGCGAGCCGGATGGCCGACATGGTCGCCTCCGTACCGCTGGAGACGAGCCGCACCTGCTCCAGCGGCTCGATGCGGGCGACCATCTCCTCGGCGAGCGCGACCTCGCCCTCACCGGGCGTACCGAAGGACGTACCGCGGGCCACGGCCTCCTGCACGGCGGCGATCACCTCGGGATGCGCGTGCCCGAGGATCATCGGCCCCCAGGAGCACACGAGGTCGACGTACTCCCGTCCGTCGGCGTCGGTGAGATACGGACCGCTGCCGGACACCATGAACCGGGGCGTGCCGCCGACGGCGCGGAAGGCGCGCACCGGTGAGTTCACACCACCGGGCGTGACGGCCGAGGCACGGTCGAACAGCGCCTGCGAGGCTTGGGCTTCGTATGGATATGGCAGTTCGCTCATGACCTGCGACTTCTCCGACCTCTCCGACTTCTCGGACTCCGGGTGCGAGTGACTCGTTCAGGGTAGGCCAGGGCCGGTGCGCCCCCGGCGAGCCCGCCCCCGCACGGGCTCGCCGCCGTCGGCCCCTCCTGGGGCATCCGGACCCCGGAACTACCGTGATCTGCGAAACTGTCGTCTGATACACACAGCTCACACGGCCCGGGGCGGTCGGAGGCTGCGAAGGCCCCCGCGGGCAGATGTTTCACCGCACGTTTCGGCGGGCGGCCGTGGGGGAGGTCACTGACACGATGATCGGGTTGCGCGGCGGGGGCCGCGCGTCCTAGAAAAGCAGTCGGGTGGAGATATGCATCGCGGTGGCGGACTGGGCGAGGGGACCGATGACCTGGGTCCTCGACGTGCCCGGCGGGGAAGGCACCGGCGCGAAGCGGAGGAGACGGACAACCGGGACGAGATGCGTCCGGCACATGGTGTACCGAGCGAGCCCGAGCGGACGGACCGTCTGATCGACGGACGGATCGGCCGGCTGGGGCCGGGGAGCAGGAATGGTGGTCGGGTGGGGGTGACGTACAAGTACTTCGGCGCGCCGGACGGCGCGACCGCGGCCCGTGTCCCGATCTCGATGCGTCCCGAGGAACTCGGCGGCGACGAGCTCGGCATGAACGGCATGTTCACCAAGATCAAGCCGGAGACCATGGCCGCGATGGTCCTGACCGGCATCGAGGGCGTCCCCCTGCACAAGGTGCCCCCGCTGGAACTGGTGGTCCTGCATCCCGACTACGCCGTGGTCAAACTCCCCATGACGGTCGTCGACCCCCTGCGCGGCATCGGCGAGGAGGCGGTCGGCGCGGCGGCCTTCATCTGGTCCACGGTCCCGGACCGGGGCGGTCCGCGGGACGCGTTCAACGTGTACCAACTGCTCCACGAGTGGCAGGACTTCTCGCATCGGTTGCACGAGGCGGGGCACCAGCCCTACTGCCTGGTGTGGCCCTGATCCGGGGTTTCGTGGGGGCCGGGCGGGGTCTTCGGACCTCCCCGGACGAATGACACCATCACAGGAGCAGCACGGGCATCCTGTCGAAGTGCCTGCTCCCCACTGCCCTCCCCTTGCCGTCGACGACCGTGGCAACGCCCTGGTCTCCCTCGTCCCGGGGGTGGAGGACAAGCCGCCCAGGAACGCCCCCCTGCCCCTTGCCCTGGTGGCCCTGTGGCACGGCGATCGCGTTCTGATGGCCTTCAACACCTTCCGGCAGACCTGGGAGTTGCCGGGCGGACAGATCGACCCCGGCGAAACCCCCCGCCAGGCGGCCGCGCGTGAGTTACTGGAGGAGACCGGCCACGGACCCGAAGGGCGGCTCTGCTTCGTCGGCTTCGCCGGCTTCGTCCTCGAGCCCGACCAACGTGCCGAATACGGTGCGCTGTTCACCGGCCACGGCGCTGACGTGTCGCCGTTGTTCCAGCCCAACGACGAGGTCGCGGCCATCCGGTGGTGGGACCTTCGGGAGTCCTTGCCCGGGCGACTCCAGCCACTCGACGCCTGCCTGGCCGAACTCAGCCGCAGCGCGCTGCCGAGCACCTCACGGGGCACAGCCGGAGTTTCGGGAAAACCAGCTCGGAGGGTTCATCGAAAGCGCTGATCTCCAGCGCGGCAGTGGCTGTTGGGGCCTGTCCGACGGATGCCGTTTCCGCGTCGAACTGCCCGGCCTCAGCGTCCTTCTGGAACAGCAGGGGGACTACGTCGTGTGGGGGCGGGGAGTCGATCACTCGTGGTTCGCGGAGGAGGAGTCGGTCGTGCTGACCGTTCGCTGGCCGTCCGTGCCCGGCTATGCGGCGGCCGAGACGGATCGGGCACGACTGCGGACCTGAGACGTGGGCGATGCGCGCAGCCCCTCGTTGATGGAAGCGAGGAGCACGGCCGACTCGCAGCGCACCGCTTGATCCTGTAGCGCGGGGCGAGGGCGCGGTGCCCTTGGAGCGGTTGGTCCCGCACTCGACCGTGTGGCAGTGGCGGTGATCGACCGGGTCGACCTGTGACGGCGGTCCCGCCTCGTCATGGCGTTCCGTCGTGGTGGGCCACGGTGATGTGGCGGTCCGGCCCCGGGGTGCGGAGGGCGTCGACGGCGGCCACCGCCAGGTCCTCCGCGCTGATCCACGACCGGCCGTCCGCGTCGGTGAGGAGGGTGTCCGTGCCGCGGCGGTAGCGGCCGGTGCGCGGGCCGGGCTGCAGGAGGGCGGGGGGACTCAGGTAGGTCCAGTCGGCGGTGGGGTGGGACCGGCAGGTGTGGAGCTGGGCGATGCCGGCCAACGCCACCGGCCGGTACTCGGCGGGCACGTACGCCGGGTTGTCGGCGACCGGCAGGGCGGGGTCGCCGGGGGTGCGCAGCGCTCCGGCGCCACCGATCACGAGGACGCGCGTGCCGAGCGGGGCGGCGGCGTCCAGCACCGTGCGGGTGGCGGTGACCAGGAACGCCTCGTCGGCCGGCGTGGTCCGCACGGTCAGGACGACGGCCTGGGCGGCGGACGCCGTGAGGGCGTCCCGCACGGCGTGCGCGTCCGTCGCGTCGACCGGTACCGGTGTCACGTTCGGGTGGTCACTCGTGGGTGTGCGGGACAGGGCCAGCACCCGGTGCCCACGTCTGGCCGCCTCGGCGACCACCCGGCTGCCGACCATTCCGGTGGCACCCAGCACGGCGATCGTCGACGGCGTCGTCTTCTCCGGCTTCGGTTCCATCTCTCGTCCCTCTCTCGTCCATCGGCTCTCATCGATCGCGTCTCCCGCCGGGCCCGTCGAGCTGTGCCGCCAGCAGTGCCGCCAGCGCCAGGACGAAGCCCGCGCTCTGGAGCGCGTTCAGCGCCTCGCCCAGTGCCAGGCCGACCACCGTCGCGACCAGCGGCGACAGCAGTACCAGGGCCGCCGACGCGCCCACCGGCAACCGGCCGATGCCGCGGAACCACAGCGTGTACGCGATCAGGCCGCCCATGCTGCCGAGCCACAGGTAGCCCGCGACCGCCCCGGCGTCGATGCGGTCCGGCACCCCCTCGACGGCGAGGGTGAGCGGAAGCAACACCACGCCACCGGCCGTCAGTTGCCAGCTCGCCATGGTCAGGGGACCGGCTCCCTCCGGGCGGCCCCAGCGCTTGGTGAGGACGACACCGCCCGCCATGGCCGCCGTCCCGCCGAGGCCCGCGCACACGCCGACCGCGTCCAGCCGGGCCTCCGGTCCGAGCACGACGAGGCCGACGCCGGCCACGCCCAGCACGCCCCACGTCCATCGCCACACCGTCGGCCGGTCGTGCAGCACGGCGATGGCCAGACCGGCCACCAGCAGGGGCTGTGCGGCGCTGAGGGTCGCGGCGACGCCGCCGGGGAGTCGTTCGGCGGCCAGGAACAGCAGGGGGAACAGCGCCCCGATGTTGAGCACGCCGAGGACGGCCGCCTTCCCCCACCACTCCCCGCGCGGCAGCACCCGTGTGATGGCCAGCCCGAGCAGTCCCGCGGGCAGGGCGCGCATCAGGCTCGCGAAGAGCGGGTGACCGGGCGGCAGGAGTTCCGTCGTCACGGCGTACGTGGTCCCCCAGGCCGCGGGGGCGAGCGCGGTCAGTGCCACGGTCGCCACCCGCCGCGTGAACACCGTGCGGGGCGGGGCCGGGCCCGGCGGCCCCACGGTCGCGCGGACGGTGGGTGTTGCCGGGGGGCGGGGGGAGGTGGGATCGGAGGAAGACGTCGAGGACGACATCGAGGAAGACGTCGAAGGAGGCGTCGAGAAAGGGGGCGAGGAAGGCGTCGAGGAAGGCGTAGGGGGAGGGGTTGAAGGAGGCTGCGAGGAACGCATGGCTGAAGTCTCCGCGGGCGACCGGTCATGAGTCCAAGTCATGCTTCTCATCCCAGCGATGAACGAGCACGATGACCGGGTGGACCTCCAGCAGATGCGCTACGTCGTCGCCGTGGCCGAAACCCGCAACTTCACCCGTGCCGCCGAGCGCTGCTTCGTGGTGCAGTCGGCGCTCAGTCACCGGATCGCCGGGCTGGAGCGGGAGTTGGGCGTCAGGCTGTTCGCCCGGTCCAGCCGCCGCGTCGAACTGACCAGCGCGGGCGAGGCGTTCGTCGCCGCCGCGCGGGACTGCCTGGCCGCCGCCGACCGGGCGGTCGCCGACGCCGCCGCCGCGACCGGTGTCGTACGGGGACGGCTCGCCGTGGGGGTGATCGTGACCACGGCCGCCGTCGACGTGCCGGAGCTGCTCCAGCGGTACCGCGCCCGGCATCCGGACGTCCAGGTCGTCCTGCGTTCCGGGCGCAGTGACCAACTGGCCGCGGCCATAAGGGAGGGCGAGCTGGACATCGCCTTCCTCGGGCTGCCGGAGGGGGAGGATCCCCCCGGTGTGGCCAGTGTCGCCCTCGCCCACGACGCGCACGTCCTCGTGGTCCCGGCCGGGCACCGGCTGGCGGGGGCGTCCCGGGTCGCGCTGCGGGAGATCGCCGGGGAGACCTTCGTGGACTTCGTGGCCGGGACACCCGCACGGGCCCAGTCCGACCGGGCCTTCGCCGCGGCGGGTCTGGTGCGCGACGTGGCCTACGAGGCCGGCATCGTGGAGCTGATCACGGGCCTGATCGCGCGGGGCCTCGGCGTCGCCCTGCTGCCCTCGGCGTTCATCCGGCCCCTGGCCGGCGCCGACCCCCACCTGGCGCTGGTCCCCGTGGCCGACGGTCCGCGCCGCACGGAGTACCTGGCGTGGAGCCGCTTCAACCCCGGCCCGGCCACCCGGGCGATGCTCGACGTCCTGGGGGTGCGGCCACCGGCCTGACCACCGGCCGCCGCTCCCGGCCCGTCACACCGCGCGCTCCATGCACAGGAGCCCGTCCCGCTCGTCCCACGATTCGACGACGGTGAAGCCCAGCCGTTGGTACAGGGCGATGGCGTCCCTCCGCCACTGCCACACCGACAGGCGCACGGTGCTCGCGCCACCGCGCGCGGCGTGCGCGAGCGCCGCGTCGACCAGGCCGGAGGCGACGCCCCGGCCACGGGCCGCGGGGTCCGTCCAGAGCCGCTTGATCTCGCACCTCCCGTCGACGGGGGCGGTCACCACCACGCAGCCCAGGGGGGTCCGGCCGCTCACGGACACCAGTACGACGTCGTCGGCGAACGCGGTCCGCGGGTCCCGGACCTCCGCCCGGTAGCGGTCCGGAAGGGCGTCCGCGTCGGCGACGGCCTCACCCTTCTCGGCCTGGGTGCGCAGGTGGTAGGCGGCCAGCAGCCCGGCCACCGCGTCCAGGCGGACGGGGCTCCGGCCGGGGCGGTGGGCGACGACGGTCTCGTGCTGCTCGGGCATGGCGCCAGCATCACACGGCACGCCGCCCGGCCCGCCCGGAACCGTGCCGCGCCCTCGTACCTCGCCGGGGACCGTCCGATGCGAGGTGTGTGAACATAGACGTATGTCGAATACGAGGGTGCTGCCGCTGATCGAGCCCGAGGCGTCCGGCACGGGCACGCCGTGCTGCCCGCCGCTCACCGAGCGCCCGTTCACCGCGGAGGAGGCCGAGAGCGCCGCCCGGATGTTCAAGGCGCTGGGCGACCCGGTGCGGCTGCGGCTGTTCTCGGCGGTGGCCTCCCACGAGGGCGGGGAGGCGTGCGTGTGCGACATCTCCGACGTCGGAGTCTCCCAGCCGACCGTCTCGCACCACCTGAAGAAGCTCAAGGAGGCCGGTCTGCTCACCTCCGAGCGGCGCGGCACCTGGGTCTACTACCGCGTGGAGCCCTCCGTCCTCGCGGCGATGGGCAAGCTGCTGACCGTCGCGCCCGCCGCGGTGTGACGGCCGGCCCGGAAGCGAGGGGAACGCCACCGTGCGCAGCCCGACCGGTGTGACCGTCGAGCCCATGACCGACGCGCACGCCGCGGCCGTCCTGGCGATCTACCAGGCCGGCATCGACGAAGGGGACGCCACCTTCGAGACGTCCGCGCCGGACTGGCCCGCGTTCGACGCCGGGCGGCTGCCCGAGCACCGCTTCGTCGCCCTGGACGAGCGGGGCGCGGTGCTCGGCTGGGTGGCCGCCTCGAAGGTCTCGGACCGCTGCGCCTACGCGGGTGTCGTCGAGCACTCCGTGTACGTGCACCCCGCCGCCCAGGGCCGCGGGGTGGCCTCCGCGCTGCTGAAGGCGCTGATCGCGTCGACCGAGGCGGCCGGGATCTGGACCGTCCAGTCCGGGATCTTCCCGGAGAACACCGCCAGCCTCGCCCTGCACCGGCGGGCCGGCTTCCGGGTCATCGGCACGCGTGAGCGGATCGGCCGCCATCACGGCCGGTGGCGCGACGTGGTGCTCCTCGAACGCCGCAGCCCGGCCGTCGACTGAGCGGTACGGCCCGCGGCCCACCTGGTCGCAGCCCTCACTCCGCCGCGTCCGGGCGGCCCGGCACGAAGATCAGCGCGACCAGCGCCGGCCCGATCGCGGCGCCCACGAGCTGCATGCCCGACCCGGTCTTGCCGTGCCCGCAGACTTCCTGACTGCAGTTGCGGCGGGTTCCTGCTCAGTGACCTTTGGCGTCGCTCTGGTGGGTGCCGGTGCGCGGGTCACGCCTTCTTGGCGTCGATCTCGGCGATGAGGCCCTCGATGAGCGTCTTGATCTCGTCACGGATGGGGCGCACGGCTTCGACACCCTGGCCGGCGGGGTCTTCGAGCTGCCAGTCGAGGTAGGTCTTGCCGGGAAAGTACGGGCAGGCGTCACCGCATCCCATGGTGATGATGTAGTCCGATGCCTGGGCGGCCTCGGGGGTGAGGACCTTCGGGGTCTGGTCGGAGATGTCGATGCCCAGTTCGGCCATCGCGGCCACGGCGGAGGGGTTGATCCTGTCGCCGGGCATGGAGCCGGCGGAGCGGACCTCGACGCGGTCGCCGGCGAGGTGGCGCAGGAACCCGGCGGCCATCTGGGAGCGGCCGGCGTTGTGGATGCAGACGAACAGCACGGACGCGAGCGGGCTGGCAGACATCGTTCTTCCTTCACGGCAGGCAGGCTGCGGCACGCCATCGGCCTGCGGCATGGTTCAGTCCAGGCTGGTATCAGTCCTGGGTGATGTGACACTATCAGCGGATGATGACGTCAGTCGACACTGATCTGATCCGGGTTCTGGCCGACCCGCTCAGGCTCCAGATCGTGACCCTCCTCGCCCGCGAGACGCTGTGCACCACCCACCTCGTGGAGGAGACGGGGGCGAGGCAGACGAACCTGTCCAACCATCTGAAGGTGCTGCGCGAGGCCGGGGTCGTCGAGACGGAGCCGTGTGGGAGGTACATCTACTACCGCCTGCGCCCCGAAGTCATCGAAACGCTCGCCGGTCAGTTCGCCGGCCTCGCCCACACCGCGCGCGCCACCGCCGAAGCGAACCTCAAGCGGTCCTGCCCCTAGCCTTCCGCGCCCTGCCTCACCTGCCCGAGGAGAATCCCGCCTTGACCGCCACCACCGAAACCGCAGCGAGTGACGCCACAGCCGCCGCCCCGCCGTGGCAGCCCTTACCCGGCGCGACCCCGCCCCGTAAGCCCTTGGCCGCCCGCGCGGCCGCGGAGCTGGTCGGGACAGCCGCCTTGGTGGCGATCGTGGTCGGCTCCGGCATCCAGGCCACCGAGCTGACCGACGATGTCGCCCTGCAGCTGCTGGCCAACTCCACCTCAACCGTCCTCGGCCTCGGCGTCCTGATCGTCCTCCTCGGCCCGGTCTCCGGCGCCCACTTCAACCCGGCCGTCAGCCTCGCCGAGTGGTGGACCGCCCGCCGCGGCGGCGCCGGCGTCACCCTGCGCGAGCTGGCCGTGTACGTGCCCGCCCAGATCACCGGTGCGATCGCAGGCGCGATCCTGGCCGATGCGATGTTCGGGCAGCCGCTGATGAAGTGGTCCACCCACGACCGCTCCGCGGGCAACCTGCTCCTCGGCGAGGTGGTGGCGACCGCGGGCCTGATCCTGCTGATCTTCGGGTTGGCGCGTACGGACCGGCTGCGGTTCGCGCCCGTCGCGGTCGCCTCCTACATCGGCGCCGCTTACTGGTTCACCTCCTCCACCTCCTTCGCCAACCCGGCCGTCACCATCGGCCGCGCGTTCACCGACACCTTCGCCGGCATCGCCCCCTCCTCGGTGGCCGCCTTCATCGGCATGCAGCTGATCGGTGTCGTGGTGGGCCTGGCGCTGGTCGCCCTGATCTTCATGGACGCCAAGCACGACAAGGGCGCCGAGGGTTCGTCCGCGGGATGACACAGCGCACGAACGTCGTGGTGATCGGCGGCGGCCAAGCCGGGCTCGCCGCCGGCTACCACCTGCGCCGGCTGGGCATCGAGTTCGTCGTCCTCGACGCCCAGCCGGCACCCGGCGGCGCCTGGCAGCACGCCTGGGACTCGCTTCGGCTGTTCTCACCAGCGGCGTACTCCTCCCTGCCGGGCCGGCTCATGCCCGCCCAGGAAGGCCAGACCTGTCCGGACGCCGCGCACGTGGTCGCCTACCTGGCCGACTACGAGAAGCGGCACGAACTGCCCGCCCAACACGGGGTGTTCGTGGACACGGTCCACGACGATGGGATGGTGCTGCGGGTCGAGACGGACAGCGGTACCTGGCGAGCGCGCACCGTCGTCAGCGCGACCGGCACCTGGACGCGGCCCTTCGTTCCCGCGGTCGAAGGTCGCCGCGAGTTCCCCGGCCGCCAGCTCCACACCGTCCAGTACAAGGACCCGTCCGAGTTCGCCGGGCAGCGGGTGGTCGGGGTGGGCGGAGGCAACCCCGGCGCCCAGATCGCCGCAGACCTCACCGGCCATGCGCAGGTGACGTGGCCGACGCAGCGGCCGCCGCGCTACCTCCACGACGACATCGACGGTCGCGCCCTGGACGAAGGCCGCGCCGACCCCGGCGGCGTGGCCTCCCTCGGCGACATCGTCGCCGTCCCCCCGGTCCGCGCCGCCCGCGACACCGGCCTCCTGGCCGCCCGTCCGATGTTCACCCGGCTCACCGCGACCGGCGTCGAGTGGGCGGACGGCAGCCGTCAGGACGCCGACGCGGTCACCTGGTGCACCGGCTTCCGCCCTGCCCTTGCCCACCTCGCCGGGTTGCGTCTGCGCGGGGTCCGCGGTCACATCGCCACTGTGGGCACCCGCGCCGCCGACGATCCGCGCCTGCACTTCCTCGGCTACGACGACTGGACCGGCCTTGCCGCCACCCTGATCGGCGTTGGACGCACCGCCCGCGAAGCCGCACGTGAAATCCGCGACCTGCTCGCCTGATGCCCAGCGGGTCACGTCGTAAGGTGTTGCGCCGTCAGTCGTGGCGGGCGAGCTTGACCGCGGACACCAGCAGGATCACGGCCAGCGCGGGGATGAGTACCACGTCCGGGAACACACCCAGCAGCAGGCCGCCCAGTACGGCGCCGGCGATCGAGCCTGCGGCCATGACCACCGTGAAGCCGAGGTTGGCACCGAGGACGGCGAAGCTGCCGTCGCGGCTGTCACGGGCGAAGGCCACCAGCATGGTCGGCAGGGAGACCAGCAGGGCCAGGCTCCCGGCGGTCCCACGCGCCGAGCAGGCTGCCGGCCAGCAGGTTGACCGCGACCGGCCAGCGGTGGATCACCTCGGCGGCCGGGACCGCGGCGAGGCGGGCGGGCAGCGCGACCAGGACCACCACGAGACTCATCGCCTTGTTCAGGATGACCGCCGACAGGACGGCAAACCCGAACAGGCCGATCAGCAGCGGCAGACGGAACTCCGCACCGCCCAAACCGATCATCCCGCCCAGAACCCCGATCACCGCTCCGGCGCCGAACGTCAGGGGAAGCGAGCGCGAGGGCCGCAGGGGGGCAAGAGTCTGGTCAATGCTCACGACGGCATCCTCCCTGGTTACGAACCCCGGTCGCCACGCCGTGGCGTCACCTTCGGGGAAAGCCACCGGGCACCCGCCGGGACCTGCCCGGACCTCCGAGCACACCAGTTCCGCCCGATCCGCCGCCCCCGGAGCCGGGCTGGCATCACCGCAGTGCTGCGGCGCTCCAGCAGGACCACGTCCCGTCACGCGCCGTGGTGGCGGCCGATCCTCTCGCGCGTGCCGATGACGCACCACCGGCTTCAGCCCGCTCGGAGCAGGCGCGTGCGGCCGCCAGGCCGGACTGGCCGCCACCGATGACCGCCACGTCGACGTGCTCCATGAGCAAGCCCATAATTCGACAAACGTCTATGTTGACGTCCATCGAAGCAAGTGCCATGCTTGCAGCCGCACATCAACAGCTATCGAAACACCAGGGAGTCGTCATGACCGAGCCCGTCACCCCGTCACCCCGTCACCGAGACCGCACCGTCGTGTTGCGGCCCGGCCCCCGCCCAGCCCGCCGTGTGCTGCGACACCAGCGAGCGCGCGGAAGAAGCCGGAGTCTGCTGTGACCCGCAGGCCAAGCGCGCAGCCGCCGGTGCCGGCTGCTGCTGATCACCCCAGACCCTCCCCGCCTGCCCCGCCCATCTCCCTGCTGCACGAAGACCCTGGAGACACGTCATGAGCGAGACCACCACCGACCTGCCCGTCGTCGTGATCGGGGCCGGTCCCGCCGGCCTGGCCGCCGCCGCCCATCTCCACGAGCGCGGCCTGGACGTCCTCGTCCTCGAAGCCGGCCCCCACGCCGGAACGGCCACGCGTGAGTGGTCGCACGTGCGCCTGTTCTCCACCTGGGGTGAAGTCGTCGACCCGGCCGCCGAAAGGCTCCTCGTACAGGCCGGCTGGACCCGGCCCGACCCGGCCGCCTACCCCACCGGCGGGGATTGGGCCACCCTCTACCTCCAGCCCCTCGCCGACACCCTCGGCGACCGCGTCCGCTACCAGGCCCGCGTCACCGGCGTCTCCCGAGCGGGCCGGGACCGGATCGTCGACGCCGACCGCGATACCCAGCCCTTCACCGTCCACATCGAGACCACCGACGGCCGCGAGGAGCGCCTGTTCGCCGGCGCGGTCATCGACGCCTCCGGCACCTGGTCCACTCCAAGCCCCGCCGGCGCCAACGGCCTCGCTGCCCTGGGCGAGAAGGCGGCCGCGGACCGGATCACCTACCGCGTCCCCGACCTGAAGGACCCGGCCGTCCGTGCCCGGTACGCGGGCAGGCGCACGGCCGTGATCGGCTCGGGCGCCTCCGCCTTCACCGCCCTCGCCTACCTCGCCGAGCTGGCCAGGACAGACGACGGCACCGGCACGCACGCCACCTGGATCCTGCGCCGTGGGATCTCCGGCTCCACCTTCGGCGGCGGCGAAGCCGACCAGCTGCCCGCCCGCGGCGCCCTCGGCCTCGCCGCGAAAGCCGCAGTGGACGGCGGCTACGCCGACGCGGTCACCGGCTTCCGCACCGACGCCTTCGAGCGGGACGGCGGCGGCCGCCTGGTCCTGGTCGGCGAGGACGGCCGCCGCCTGGACCCGGTGGACGAGGTCATCGTGCTGACCGGCTTCCGTCCGAACCTGACATTCCTCGGCGAACTCCGCCTCGGCCTGGACGAGCGACTTCAGGCCCCGCTCGACCTCGCGCCGCTGATCGACCCCAACCAGCACTCCTGCGGCACTGTCTACCCCCACGGCCAGGCCGAGCTCTCCCACCCGGAGAAGGACGTCTACCTCGTCGGCATGAAGTCCTACGGCCGCGCCCCGACCTTCCTGGCCATGACCGGCTACGAGCAGGTCCGCTCGATTGCCGCCCACCTCGCCGGCGACCGCGAGGCCGCCGAGCGCATCGAACTCACCCTCCCCGAAACCGGCGTCTGCGGCGGCGCCGGCCTCTTCGACCAGCCGGAGACCGCCGAGCAGAACGGCGGCGGATGCTGCGCGGCGACCGGCCCCACCGTCGGCGCTCCCACTGCCGCGGTCCCCTCCGGCGGCTGCTGACGGTGCCGAACACGAAGGCGCGCGTGGCCGCGGCCGGGACGGGGGTCCGGCCGCGGCCCCGCGCCGTGCTGCCCGCCCTGTGCGCCACGCAGATCACCAGCTGGGGCGTCCTCTACTACGCCTTCCCCGTCCTCAACCCCGCCATCACCGAGACCACCGGCTGGCCCGCCGGCGCCACCACGGCCGCGTTCTCCGCCGCGCTCATCGTCTCGGCGGTCGTCGGCATCCACGTGGGCCGGGTGCTGGACCGCCAAGGCCCCCGCAGGATCATAACGGCCGGATCCGTCCTCGGCCCGCTCAGCCTCCTCGTCGTGGCCACCGCCCCGAGCCTCGCGATCTTCACCGCTGGATGGCTGCTGGCCGGGGCGGCGATGGCCGCCACCTTCTACCCGCCCGCCTTCGCCGCCCTCACCCGCTGGTGGGCCCCCGATCACATCCGTGCCCTGACCATCGTCACCCTTGCGGGCGGACTCGCCTCCACCGTCTTCGCGCCCCTGACCGCCGTCCTCGCCGACCACTACTCCTGGCGCACCACCTACGCCGTCCTGGCCGCCGTCCTCGCCACCGTGACCCTCCCCGCGCACGCCCTCGCCCTCCGCGTCCCCTGGCCGCCGGCCCCTGACGCCGACCCGCGCCACCCGGCCCCGGGGCCTGACCCGGCCAGGCGCAGCCGGGCGTTCTGGGTGCTCGCTGCGACCTTCACCCTCTCTGCGTTCGCGATGTACGCCGTCGTCATCGCCCTCGTCCCCCTCTTCCTCGAACGCGGCTACACCACCACCCAAGCCGCCTGGGCCCTAGGACTCGGAGGCGCCGGACAAACCCTCGGCCGCACCCTCTACGCCGCCCTGGCCCGCCACTCCGGCACCATCACCCGCACCGCGACCCTCGTCGGGCTCGGCGGTGCCACCACGGCCGCTTTCGCCTTCGTCCCCGGCCCCTTCCCGCTGCTCGTCGTGCTGTCCGTGCTGGCAGGGATCGTCCGGGGCAACCTCACCCTCCTTCAGGCCACCGCCGTCACCGACCGCTGGGGCATCACCCACTACGGACGGCTCTCCGGACTCCTCGGCGCACCCGCCCACACCGCGGCTGCCCTCGCCCCCTTCGCCGGCACGCTCATCACCGGCCCACTCGGCGGCTATCCGGCCCTGTTCGCCGTACTGGCCGCCCTCTCGGCCGTTGCCGCCATCACGGCCCTCGGCACCCGTGCCACGCCACAGGAGGGCTGAGGGGCCCCGTCCGTTGCGCCTGCGGCAGCTGAACGGCGCGGCTCAGCCGCACGCTTCTTCCGGCTCGTCCCCATGCGCGGCATCGGGGTCGCGCGGCGGGCGCAGGCCCGGGCCGGGCACGTCGGCCTCCGGGACCCGCGGCGCCGGCCGGCCTACGCACCCGAAGGGGCATGTCCACCGACGGCCCGCAGCGCCCGGCCCACCGACCAAGGAAGCACCGACGTCCTCCAGCCCGCTCGCCTCCGTGCTGTTCGTCCGGTCGAGGCGCTGATCGCGGAGATCGACGCCGGGGCCGTCCGGTCCGGTCAGTAGCCGAAGACCTGGGTCCAGGTCCAGTCGTCGGTGACGCCGACGCCCATGGTCTTCAGGGAGCAGTTGAGGATGTTGGCGCGGTGGCCCGGTGAGTTCATCCAGGCGTCCATGACCGACGCGGCGGAGCTCTGGCCCTGGGCGATGTTCTCCGCGCCGGGGCTCGCGTAGCCCTGGGCCTTCGCCCGGTCGGCGAAGCTGCGGCCGTCCTGGCTGGTGTGGTCGAAGTAGTCGTTGGCCGACATGTCCTCGCTGTGCAGCTGGGCCGCACGGGCCAGGCGGTCGTCCTGCGTGACCGGGCCGCAGCCGGCCTTCGACCGCTCGGCGTTGGTGAGCGCGAGGACCTGGGCGGCCGGGGTGCCGGCGGCAGGGGCCGCGGGGGCGGGCGGTGCGGCCGGCTGGGGCCGGGCCGGTGTGGCCTGCGCCGGCCGTGAGGGGCCGGGGGCGGACTGCCGCGTACGGGACTTCTCGGGGCTCGGTGAGGCCGAGGGCTTCGGCTTCCGCGACGGGGAGGCGGAGGCGGAGGCAGTGGCCGACGGGGAAGCGGACGGGGCGGGCGCCGCGGAGGGGTGCGTGGGGGTGACCGACTCCGAGGCACCGGAGGATGCCGACCGGACGTTGTCACCGTCGCCGTCCGGTATCAGGAGGGTCACCCCGGATATGGTGCCGCCGGTGACCAGCAGCGCCGCGGCCACGACGGCGGCGTTCCGGCCCCGCCGCCCGCGCTGCCGGCTCCGTGCGCGACTCTCCGCACGGCTCTGCGGCGGTCCCTCGGCGCGGCCCCGCGCCCGGCCCTGGGCTCGACGGCCGCTGCGGGGAGCGACGGCGCCGAGGTCCGCGGGGCCGTCGTCCGCAAGGCCGCCGTCCGAGGGGCCGAGGCCGGACGTGTCGACGTCCACCGCGCCGAGCTCAGCGGTCGGGGCACCCGCCCCACCGGCCGGACCAGCGGCTCCCGCCCCCGGTTCGGCGAAGGTCGCGCCCGGTCCGGCGTACGGGGGCAGCGTCGCCGTCTCCGCCGACGCCCCGGGGTACCCGTATCCGGGCGCCGAACCGACATCGGCACCCGGATACCCGTACGCCTCCCCCGCACCGACCTCCGCACCCGGATACCCGTACGCGCCCCCCGCACCACCGTCCGCCACGGTCGCCGGCGCCGGTTCCGTCCCGGCCGCCGCGAAGGCCACCGGCACCCCCGCGTCCGCCACCCCGGTGCCGAAGGCGGCGAGCAGGCCGGCCGTCACCGGTACCAGGCCCAGCGCCACCAGCAGTCGCTCGGCCGGCACCAGTCCGGTCTCGTGGCCCGCGCAGACCGTGCAGTCGCGGACGTGCCGGGCGATGCGCTTGCGCCACAGCGCCGAGGGAACGCCGTCCCACACGCCGGTCACGTCGTCCAGCAGGACGCAGCGCGGCGTCGCGGACAGCGCCCGCACCACCAGCCGGGCGGTCTCCAGCTGGGCCTTCATCCGCTGCACGCGCACCGCGGTGTGCTGCGGGGACAGCTCCAGCGCGGCCGCCACCTCCGCCCGGGTCAGCTCGCCCGCGGCCTCCAGCCACCACAGCGACAGCAGCGCCCGGTCGTCGGGGTCGAGCCAGCGGGTGGCCTCGGCGACCTCGCGCCGCTGGCCCTCCAGCCCGAGCCGCACGATGGTCAGGTCGACGAAGTCGGCGCCCGGGTCGGCGACGTCGTACGCGTCCTGGAGCCCCGAACTGGCCTGGCCGGTACGGCGGTCGCGCCAGTGGTGACGTATCTGGTTCATCGTGATGGCGACCAGCCAGGACCGGAAGCGGTCGGGATCGTGCAGTGAGGCGAGCGATCCGAGGGCGCGGAGCATGGTCTCCTGCACCACGTCGTCGACGTCGGGATGCCCGTTCAGGGCCCGGCCCACGATGTTGTAGACCAGCGGCAGGCACGCGGCGACGAGTTCGTCCTGCGCCCGCGGGTCGCCGCACCGGGCCGCCTCGACCAACGCCCCGCCGAATTCCCTGCTCGCTGCCATGCTCGTCCACTCTCCTTCTCGGTCCGGACCGTCCGCCCCGCACTAGAGGAGAGCCACCGCCCCGGCCGGGATAACACAAAGCGCGCGGCGGATCGGCGGGCCCGGGTCCTCACCGTCCGGCGACCGCCCGGGAAGGCCGGCGCCCCGCAGGCTAACGGCAGGGGCGCCGGGCGACCGCCTTGATCGCCGCGAGGTGAGGTCTCTCACGCTCCGCCGCCGAGCGGGAGGGTCCCGAGCGGGAGGGTCCCGAGCGGGAGGGCCCCGAGCGGGTCGGGCCCGCGGCTCAGTCCAGCACGTGCCGCAGGTACGCCCGCGGGTCGGCGAGGTAGCGGCGCCAGTGGTCGACCAGGGCGAGGTCCTGCCAGGCCGTGCGGCGCATGCCGTGGTCGCCGACCTCGACGATGTCGGCGCCGGGGAGCGCGGTCAGCAGCGGGGAGTGGGTGGCGCAGATGACCTGAGCGCCGGCGCGGGTCAACTGGTCGATGTGGCCGAGCAGTTCCAGGCACGAGGAGAAGGACAGGGCCGCCTCCGGCTCGTCCAGTACGTAGAGGCCGGGGTGCAGGAACTTGTCGCGGAACGCCGCGAGGAAGCCCTCGCCGTGACTGCGCGCGTCCGGGGCGAGCCCTTCCCGGTCCAGGGCGTCCAGGGCGGTCTCCGCGCGCAGGAAGAAGCCCTGGCGGGCCGACCAGGACCTGAGCATCCGGCGCCCGTGCGGTGCCGCGTCGAAGCGGATGCGCTCACCGAGCACCGACTTGGCGCGGTGACTGGCGTAGCGCCACTCGTGGGAGCCGCCCCAGGAGTCGAGGCCGAAGCCCTCGGCGAGCGCCTCGACGAGCGTCGACTTGCCCGAGCCGTTCTCGCCGACGACGAAGGTCACGGGTGCGGTGAACCGCAGCCCGTTGCGCAGGAGTTCGCGGACGCAGGGGACCGACCAGGGCCATTCCCCGTCCTCGTACGAACCCACGTGTGCGTACGCACGTTCGACAATCACCCGTCGAGTTTCCCACAGGGTGTGCGCGGGGACACGTGAGCCGCGCGGGGCACGGAACGGCCTTCCGGGCCGGAGCGGTCCGGCCCCGTGCCGCTCAGCCCGCGTCCCCGCCGTCCCCCGTGGCCGCCCCGGCTCCCACCGTGAACCCGGTGACCGTCCCGCCTCCGTCGCGCCGGTAGGCGTACGGTGCCCCGCGGTGCGCGAGGGCGACCTCGCGGACGATGGACAGGCCGAGGCCCGAGCCGGGGAGGGAGCGGGCGTCGGCGGCGCGGTAGAAGCGGTCGAAGACACGGAGGAGGTCGCCGTCGGCGATCCCCGGCCCCCGGTCGCGCACCTCCACCCGCACCGTGCCCGGTGTGGCCGGCCCGGCGACGACGATCTCTATCGGTTCCCGGCCGCCCCGGTCGAACTTGACCGCGTTCTCCACAAGGTTGGACACCGCACGCGTGAGCATCCCGGGCCGCCCGTGGGTCGTCGTGTCGCCGCTCGCGCTCACGAGGATCTCGCGCCCGCTGCGGCGGCGGGCGAGGCCCGCCACGTCCTCGGCGACCTCGGCGAGGTCGACCCGCTGCGGCGGCTCCGTGTCGGACTGGCCGGCCGCGAGGTCGACGAGCTCGTTGACGAGGTCGGTCAGCTCGCGCGCCTCCTGGGTGAGGTCGGCGACCAGTTCCTCCCGGGTGCCGGGCGGCAGCTCGTCGATGCGGCGCAGCAGGGAGATGTTGGTGCGCAGCGAGGTGAGCGGGGTGCGCAGTTCGTGGCCCGCGTCCTGCACCAGGCGACGCTGGTCCTCCTCGGACTGGGCGAGCCGGCCCAGCATCCGGTCGAAGGCACGGCCCAGGCGGCCGACCTCGTCGTAGCCGGTGACCGGCACCTGGATGCCGAGCCGGCGGGTCCGGGCGACGTCCTCGGCGGCGGCGGTGAGCACCACCAGGCGGCGGGTGATCCGCCGGGCCAGCCACCACCCGAACAGCCCGGCGGCCACCACCACGGCAGCCATCAGGATCAGCGTGCGCCGCTGGAGCGCCCGCAGCAGGTCCTCGGTGTTGCTGAACTCCTGCGCCACCTGCACCGCGCCCCGGCTGCCACCGAGCGCGACGGTCGCGACCCGGTACACGTCGCTGCCGACGTCGACGCCGCCGTGCACGACCACCTGCCCGGCGGTGCGCGCGCCCGCGACCCGCCGGTCGGAGTCGGTGACCGGCAGTCCCGGGCTTCCGGGGTCGACGACCCGGCCGTCCGGGCCGAGCACCTGCACGTCGGTACGGGCCGGCCGCACCAGGTCGTGGCCGGGCGCGGTGGAGGAGAAGTCCACCGGGGACATCCGGTTCTCCCGCACCTCGTCGCGCAGGTCCTGCACCACCTCGTCGAACACGGACTGCTGGTCCACGCGCACCAGCCGGGCGGCCGCGTTGTACGAGAAGATGCCGACCAGGACGGTGACCGTGGCGGTGACGGCCGCGAACGACACCGCGAAGGTGGTCCCGAGGGACAGCAGCCGCAGCCGCCGGCGCGGCACCCGTCGCCCTTCGGGACCGCCCGGGGCCGGACTCCGGCGCACTCAGTCCTCCCGCAGCACGTAACCCACCCCGCGCACCGTGTGGATCAGCTGGGGCGCGTCGGGCTGGTCGAGCTTGCGGCGCAGGTAGCCGACGTAGACGGCGAGGTTCTTGGAGCCGGGCCCGAAGTCGTAGCCCCAGATGCGGTCGTAGATCGTCGCGTGGTCCAGGACGGTGCCCGCGTGGCGCACCAGCAGTTCCAGCAGTTCGAACTCGGTGCGGGTCAGCTCCAGTTCCCGCCCGCCCCGCCAGGCCCGGCGGGCCTGCCGGTCCATGCGCAGCCCGGCCGCCTCGAGGAACCGGCCGGGGACCTCGGCCCGCGGCGGCTCCACGGGCGGGCCGCCGTTGTCGGGGGCGGCGGGGCCGGCGCGGCGCAGCAGGGCGCGCAGCCGGGCGAAGACCTCCTCGACGTCGAACGGCTTGACCACGTAGTCGTCGGCGCCCGCGTCCAGTCCCGCGATCCGGTCGGCGGTCTCCACCAGCGCGGTCAGCATCAGCACCGGGGTGCGGTCGCCCTCGGCGCGCAGGACCCGGCACACCTGGAGCCCGTCGATGCCGGGCATCATCACGTCCAGCACGAGCACGTCGGGCCGGCTGCGGTGGGCCTGTGCGAGCGCCTCGACGCCGTCGGCGACGGCCGTGACCCGGTAGCCCTCCAGAGTGAGGGCCCGCTCCAGGGCGTTGCGGATGGCGCGGTCGTCTTCGGCGAGCAGAACGGTGTGGGGCACGGCCCCAGTCTGCCAAGGTTCCCGGCCCCGGGGCCCCGGCGTGGGGCACCGGGACCGCCTTCTCACCGGCCTCTCACCCGGTGGGCCGCAGCGCGGCGAGCTGTTCCTCGAAGGGCACCACGGTGAGCTCCTCCTCGTCACCGGCGCCGGCGTGCGCTCCGGTGCCGTGGCCGCCCGCCGCCCCGGCGGGCCGCCCGGCCGGCAACGCGAGCGCCAGGGCGGCCAGCTCCCCGGCGGCCCGTGCGATCCGCGCGTCCAGCCCCTGCGCGCCCCAGTCCTCCGACGCGGCGTAGACGCCGGTGGGGAGGACGACGGCGCGCAGGAAGGAGAACAGGGGGCGCAGGGCGTGATCGAGGACGAGGCTGTGCCGGGCGGTCCCGCCGGTGGCCGCGATCAGCACCGGCTTGCCCGCCAGTGCGTCCTTGTCGAGCACGTCGAAGAACGACTTGAACAGCCCGCTGTACGACGCCGAGAACACCGGTGTCACGACGATCAGCCCGTCGGCCTGCGTCACGGCCCGCTGGGCCTCGGCCAGGGTGCGTCCGGGGAAGCCGTTGGTGAGGTGGTGGGCGATCTCCACGGCGAGGTCGCGCAGCTCGATCACCCGCACGTCCGCCGGGGCCGGCCCGGTCGTGCCCGCGGCCGCCGCGGTGGTGGCCGCCAGCCGGTCCCCCAGCAACCGCGTGGACGACGGGACGCCCAGTCCGGCCGATACGACGACGATCCTCATACCGAGGTCACCTCCCGGCGGGCCGGCAGGGACGAGTGGGTGGGCGCGTCCGGCACGTCGGCCGGCCTGCCCTTGGCGAACTCCTCGCGCAGCACCGGCACGACCTCCTCGCCGAGCAGGTCGATCTGCTCCAGCACGGTCTTCAGCGGCAGCCCCGCGTGGTCCATCAGGAACAGCTGGCGCTGGTAGTCGCCGGCGTACTCGCGGAACTTCAGCGTCTTCTCGATCACCTGCTGCGGGGAGCCCACGGTCAGCGGGGTCTGCTCGGTGAAGTCCTCCAGCGAGGGTCCGTGCCCGTAGACCGGCGCGACGTCGAAGTAGGGGCGGAACTCGCGCACCGCGTCCTGCGAGTTCCTCCGCATGAACACCTGGCCGCCGAGCCCGACGATCGCCTGCTCGGGGGTGCCGTGCCCGTAGTGGGCGTAGCGGGTCCGGTACAGCTCGACCATGCGCCTGGTGTGGTCGGCGGGCCAGAAGATGTTGTTGTGGAAGAAGCCGTCGCCGTAGTACGCGGCCTGCTCGGCGATCTCCGGCGAGCGGATCGAGCCGTGCCAGACGAACGGCGGCACGCCGTCCAGTGGGCGGGGCGTGGAGGTGAAGCCCTGGAGGGGCGTGCGGAACCTGCCCTCCCAGTCGACGACGTCCTCGCGCCACAGGCGGTGCAGGAGGGCGTAGTTCTCGACGGCGAGGTTGATGCCCTGGCGGATGTCCTTGCCGAACCAGGGGTAGACCGGTCCGGTGTTGCCGCGGCCCGTCATCAGGTCCACCCGGCCGTCGGCCAGGTGCTGGAGCATGGCGTAGTCCTCGGCGATCTTCACCGGGTCGTTGGTCGTGATGAGGGTGGTGGAGGTCGACAGGACCAGTCGCTCGGTCTGCGCCGCGATGTAGCCGAGCAGGGTGGTCGGGGACGACGGCACGAACGGCGGGTTGTGGTGCTCGCCGGTCGCGAAGACGTCCAGGCCGACCTCCTCGGCCTTCAGCGCGACGGCGACCATGGCCTTGATCCGCTCCCGCTCGGTCGGGGTGCGTCCCGTCGTCGGATCCGGCGTGACGTCCCCGACGCTGAAGATCCCGAACTGCATGGCCACTCACCCTCCAAGTCGTTTACCATTCAACTATACGCCGGAACGGTCCGCTCCTCGGTGTTATTCCGCCACCCGCCACCCTCGGCCCCCCACCCTCGGCCCCGCCACCCTCGGCCCCGCCACCACCGACAACCCTCTGCCGCGGCACCACCGCCGGACCGGCCACGACACCCACCGACGGACCGGCCCTCGGCGCACCGGGCGCCGGACCGGCCGTCGCAGCGACCGCCGAACCGGCCACCGGACCGGCCGTCGCCGCGCCGGGCGCTCCGCTACGGCACCAGCACCAGCCGCCCCCGCACCCCGCCCTCGGCGAGCCGGGCGTGCGCCTTGGCCGCATCGTCCAGGGCGTAGGTCTCGGCCACCCGCAGGGTCAGCGCACCCTCGTCCACCAGGCGGACCAGCTCGGCCAGGCGCGCTCCGTCCGCGCTCACCTCGACGGCGCCGGTCCGCACCCCGCGCACGGGGGCCGGGGCGGCCTGCGGGATGACACCGGCGTACGCTCCCCCGTCCCGCACCCAGGCCTGCGCGGCCTCACCCAGGACCGCCGCGTCCAGCACGGCGTCGACGCTGCCCGGCCCGACGGCACCGGTCGTGAAGCGCGCGGCACCCAGGGACCGTACGAGCTCCTCGTCCTCCTCCCTGGCCAGCGCGGTCACCACCAGCCCGTCGCGGGCGGCCAGCTGCACCGCGAACCCACCGACCGCGCCCGCCGCGCCCGTGACCAGCAGGGACTGTCCCCGCTGGAGGCCGAGCAGGTCGAGGGCCTGCGCGGCGGTCAGCGCGTTCAGCGGCAGGGTCGCCGCGTGCACGGCGTCGACCGTCTCCGGTGCCTTCGCCACCGCGTCCGCCGGCACCACGACGTACTCGGCGTGGGCGCCCAAGGACTTCACCGGGCCGTGGTCGAGCGCCACGACCTCGTCACCGGCCCGCCACGCGGTCGCCGCGCCGGTGGCGTCCACCGTCCCGGCCACGTCCCAGCCCAGCCCGATCCGCCGGCCCGCACGACCGAACACGCCCGAGCGCACCCCCGCGTCCACCGGGTTCAGCGCCGTCGCGGCGACCTTGATCCGCACCTCTCGCGCGCCCGGCTCCGGCACCCCGGTCTCGACGACCTCCACGGCCTCGGGCCCACCGAACGTTGTCACCACTGCTGCACGCATGACGGAACACTCCAGGAAAGTCACTGGTCATCGCGGTACCTCCGCGACACGCAGCAACCCTAGGAAGCGTTACTATCCAGAAGGAAGTAGTTACCTGAAGGTGCCTACGTACCCCGGAGGAGAGCCCATGCCGACCATGACCGCGGCCCAGCGGCGCGAACAGGCGCGCCTGGAGTACGACGCCTTCATCCGGGGCTGCCCCACCAACCAGCTCCTGGACCGCATCAGCGACAAGTGGGTCAGCCTGGTCGTCAGCGCGCTCGCCCAGGGCCCCATGCGCTACAGCGACCTCGGCCGGAAGATCGCCGGTGTCAGCCCCAAGATGCTGACGCAGACCCTGCGTTCACTGGAGCGCGACGGCCTCCTCACCCGCACGGTGACCCCGTCCGTCCCGGTCCGCGTCGACTACGCGCTCACCCCGCTCGGCCGCAGCCTGAGCCTGCTGCTGACCGCGGTGAAGGACTGGGCGGAGACCCACTTCGACGAGGTCCACCGGGCCAGGGAGCGCTACGACGCCGAGACCGCCGACAACACGGAGCACGCCGAGAGCGCCAGGAACACCGAGAACACCCGCGACTAGCCCGGCGACGGCCGGCGAGCCCGTGCCCCCCGGACTGCCCCGCTGCCCCGCTGCCCCGTGACCCCGGCGGGTGGCCGGGCCGTGCCCCGGAACCGGCCGGGCCGGGCCGGGCGGCCTCAGCCGGTGTCCCCCGCGCGCAGGCGGGCGGCCTGTTTCGCGGCGTACTCCGTCGTACGTCTCATGTGGTCGATGAACAGGCCGAGTTCGGATTCGTCGAGGTCGTCGAAGAGTGCGAGCCAGCCGCCCGTGAGCCGGTCCCACACCCGCCCGAACTCGGCGGCTCGCTCCGGCACCGGCACCACCAGCACGCGCCGCCGGTCCGCCGCGTCCCGGTCCCGGACGACGTAGCCCGCCCGCTCCAGCCGGTCCACCAGCCGCGTCGCCGATCCCGTGGTCAGCCCGGTCAGCTCGGCGACCCGGCCGGTCGGCACCGGGCCGCCCTCCAGCGTGAGCAGGCTGAGGCACTGGAGATCGGTGGGATGCAGGTGCAGACGGTCGGCAACGGCCTGGCTCACCAGCGCGTGCGAAGCCATGTAGCGCCGGGAGACCACCGCCAGCTCCGCCAGCAGCCGCGCCCGCGCGCCCCGGGGCACCGTCCGCTCCCGCACCTCCTCGGGCACCTCGCGTCCCTCGGACTCCGTCATCCCTGCTGCTCCTCGCCCCGCACGGCGTACGCGTCGCAGGGATGTATCCCCCGCGGGACCGGGCGCAGACGCCGTTGATCAGGTGACCCCCGGCAACCGTCCCCGCGCCCGTGCGAAGCTGCCCGCATGCTCATCCTCCGCTCCGCCGCGCTCTTCGTCCTGGCCGCGATCCTGGAGATCGGCGGGGCCTGGCTGGTCTGGCAGGGCGTGCGGGAGCACCGCGGCTGGATGTGGGCGGCCGGCGGCGTGCTCGCCCTCGGCGCCTACGGCTTCGTCGCCACCTTCCAGCCCGACGCCCACTTCGGCCGCGTCCTCGCGGCCTACGGCGGCATCTTCGTGGCCGGCTCGATCCTGTGGGGCGTGGTCGCCGACGGCTACCGCCCGGACCGCTGGGACATCGCGGGCGCGCTGGTCTGCCTGGCCGGCATGGCGGTGATCATGTGGGCACCGAGAAACGGCTGACGGGCGCCCGCACCGGCCCGGCGCTCCGCCCGCCGAAGCACCCGCCGCGGTACGGGGTCGACAGCGGCGCCGGTGTCGTGGGCGCGACCGGTGTCGTCACGGCGGGGTGACCCGGCGCCCGCACCCCGACGCTCCCACCGCACCGCCCGCGCGGTCGCCCGCGGTACCCCCGAGCCCCGCTCCGCGGCGACCGACGCGACGAGCCGGTCCGCGACCGCGGACCCCCACGGTCCCGGGAGTCCCCGGTCCCGGGCCAACTCCAATCCTGGCCCTCCCGCGGTCCCGGAGCTCCCCACGGCCCGAACCTCCCCACGACCCAGACCTCCCCACGACCCAGACCTCCCCGCGACCCGGAGCTCCCCGGTCCCGAACCTCCCCACGGCCATAACCTCCCCGCGACCCGGACCTCCCCGCGACCCGGACCTCCCGCGGCCCGGACGTTCCCGCGGTCCCGGAGCTCCCCACGGCCCGAACCTCCCCACGACCCGAACCTCCCCACGACCCGGACCTCCCCACGGCCCGGACCTCCCCGGTCCCGGACCTCCCCGCGACCCGGACCTCCCCGCGACCCGGACCTCCCGCGGCCCGGACGTTCCCGGTCCCGGGCCCGGTACAGCCCCGGGCCTCGTACGGACCTCACGCGGAGCTCACGCGGCCTCCGGCTCCACCGCCCCCGGCCCGCCCCGGCCCGCGTCAAGTCCGAGGTGCAGCCCGTGGAGATCGCGGGAGCGCTTCGGCGGGCGTGTGACTCCGTGGTCGGGACGCGGCCGCCGGAGGGCGGAACCGCCTCCCGCAGGGCCGCCGCCACGGCTTCCGGGCCAGCACCCTCCCCAAGGGCCACGTCGCCCCCCCCCGCCTCCGGCCCCTGGGCGTCGAGAGGATCCCCCTCCTCCCCCCTCCCCCGTCCCCCACCGGGCCCCGCGCCCGCCGCCCGCCCGCACCGCCCGCCTATGCTGACCGCACACGGCCCCGACCCCGCGAGCGCGCACCCCGCCCCGGCCCGGAACCGGACCCGCGTCGTACCGCGAGCCCGCGAGGCTCCGCCGTCCGCACGGTCACCCGTACCGCCCTCCGTACCGCACCGCCCGTCCGCGCCAGCCCGAGGAGCAGCCCATGGCCACCGCCGCACCGTCCGCCGCGTCCCGTATCGCCGTCGTCACGGGCGCGAGCAGCGGAATCGGCGCCGCCACGGCCCGTCGGCTCGCCGAGGCGGGTTACCGCGTGGTGCTCACCGCCCGCCGCAAGGACCGCATCGAGGCGCTCGCCGAGGAGATCAACGCGGCCGGTCACTCCGCGACGGCGTACCCGCTCGACGTCACCGACCGCGCGGCGGTCGACGAGTTCGCGACCGCGTTCAGGACCGTCGGCGTCCTGGTCAACAACGCCGGCGGCGCACTCGGCGCCGACCAGGTCGCGACCGGCGACCCCGACGAGTGGCGCCGGATGTACGAGACCAACGTGATCGGCACCCTCAACCTCACCCAGGCCCTGCTGCCCAAGCTCGACGCGAGCGGGGACGGCACGGTCGTGGTGGTCTCCTCCACCGCGGGCCACGCCACGTACGAGGGCGGCGCGGGCTATGTAGCCGCCAAGCACGGGGCCCACGTCCTCGCCGAGACGCTGCGCCTGGAGATCGTCGGCCGCCCGGTCCGCGTGATCGAGATCGCGCCCGGCATGGTCCGCACCGAGGAGTTCGCGCTGACCCGCTTCGGCGGCGACGCGGAGAAGGCCGCCAAGGTCTACGAGGGCGTGGCCGAGCCCCTGACCGCGGACGACGTCGCCGACACCATCGCCTGGGCGGTGACCCGCCCGAGCCACGTCAACATCGACCTGCTGGTCGTCCGGCCCCGCGCGCAGGCGTCCAACACGAAGGTCCACCGGGAACCGCGATGACCGACCCGACCCCGGACCCGACATCCGCCCGCGCCGCCGAGGACCGCGACCGTCGGCGCCTTGCCCTGGAGAAGAAGCGGGAGCGCTACGTCTGGTACTACCTCGGCTACTTCCTCTTCGGCATCCACATCGTGGCGTTCGTCATGATCTACGCGGTGACGCACGCGAAGTAGGCGGAAAACCGGCAGGACCGTGCCGCGCGCGACCACCTAGGGTGGCTGCGCGTGGACAGACGCATCCCCTTCGACGCCCTGCACAACTTCCGCGACCTGGGCGGCCGGCCGGCGGCGGACGGCCGCCGCGTCCGCCCCGGCCGCCTCTACCGCTCCGACTCCCTGGGCAAGCTGGGCACGGACACGGCGGACTGGACGCGCTTCCTCTCGCTCGGTATCCGCACGGTCGTCGACCTGCGCTACCCCTGGGAGATCGAGGCCCGGGGCCGCGTCCCCGAGCACCCGTCCTTCGGGTACCACAACCTCAGCATCGAGCACCGCCCCTACGACCAGGCCGCGTTGGCCGCGGACGTCGCCCCCGGCCCCTTCCTGGCGGAGCGCTACATGGAAGTCGCCGAGGACGGCGTGAAGGAGATCGCGGCCGCGCTGCACCTGGTGGCGGACGCGGCCCGCGCGGGCACCCCCCTGGTCTTCCACTGCGCCTCGGGCAAGGACCGCACGGGCCTGCTGGCCGCCCTGGTCCTGGGCCTGCTGGACGTCCCCCGCGAGACGATCGTCGAGGACTTCGCCCTCACCGACCGGGCCGCCCCGGCGCTCCTGGCCGAGTGGACGGCCCGCAACGACGGCCGCGTCCCGGACTGGCCGGCCTTCGGCCGTGCTCCGGCGGAGGTGATGGAACTGTTCCTCACCGCCCTGACGGCACGCCACGGCTCCCTCGCGGCGTACGTCGCCCACGTCCTGGGCACGGACGCGCAGGTCGTCTCGGACACCCTGCGGGCTCATCTGCTGACCCCGGCGTGACGGAGGCTGGTCCGCGGCGAACCGGCGGACCCGCCTTCCCCGTCACCCCTTGACGCAGACGACCTGCTTGAGCTTCGCCACGACCTCCACGAGGTCCCGCTGCTGATCCACGACCTGCTCGATCGGCTTGTACGCGCCCGGTATCTCGTCCACGACGCCGGAGTCCTTGCGGCACTCCACACCCCGAGTCTGCTCCTCCAGGTCCTTGGTGGTGAACCGTCGCTTGGCGGCGTTGCGGCTCATCCGCCGGCCGGCGCCGTGCGACGCCGAGTTGAAGGCCTTCTCGTTGCCGAGGCCCTTCACGATGTACGAACCGGTGCCCATGGAGCCCGGGATGATGCCGTACTCGCCCGACCCCGCGCGGATCGCGCCCTTGCGGGTCACGAGCAGGTCCATGCCGTCGTAGCGCTCCTCGGCCACGTAGTTGTGGTGCGCGCTGATCTCCGGCTCGAAAACCGGCTTCGCCTTCCGGAACTCCTTGCGGATCACGTCCTTCAGGAGCGCCATCATGATCGAGCGGTTGTACTTGGCGTACTCCTGCGCCCAGAACAGGTCGTTGCGGTAGGCCGCCATCTGCGGGGTTTCCGCCACGAAGACGGCGAGGTCACGGTCGATCAGGTCCTGGTTGTGGGGGAGCTTCTGGGCCACGCCGATGTGGTGCTCGGCGAGTTCCTTGCCGATGTTGCGCGAACCGGAGTGCAGCATCAGCCAGACGGAACCCTCCGCATCCGTACAAATTTCAACAAAATGGTTGCCGCCCCCAAGCGTCCCCATCTGCTTCGCCGCCCGTTCCTCCCGGAACTTCACCGCCTCCGCAACCCCGTCGAACCGCTCCCAGAAGTCGTCCCACCCCGAGGTCGCGAAACCGTGCAGGCGGTGCGGGTCGACCGGGGCGTCGTGCATCCCCCGCCCCACCGGAATGACCTGCTCGATCCTCGACCGCAGCCGCGAGAGATCACCCGGCAGGTCGTTCGCCGTCAGGGACGTCTTCACCGCCGACATCCCGCAGCCGATGTCCACGCCCACCGCCGCGGGGCACACCGCACCCCGCATCGCGATGACCGACCCGACCGTCGCACCCTTGCCGTAGTGCACGTCCGGCATCACGGCCAGGCCCTCGATCCACGGCAGGGTCGCCACGTTCCGCAGCTGCTGGAGCGCGCCCTCCTCCACCGTCGCCGGGTCCGTCCACAGACGGATCGGCACTTTCGCCCCCGGCAGTTCCACATACGACATAACGTCCTCATTCCCCCGACATCGAACAGAAGTATCGAATCGCAAAACCGGCGCCAAGGTCGATGAAAAGGGATGACGGACCGGCGTCCACGGCAGCGCGTGCGATACACATTGTCTCCAGGGACCGCCTCGGGGCGGCAAGCGATTAACCAGCGAGAGGAGCCCGACCGTGCAGCGGAAGGCGTACGTGTCCGGCGTCGCCGCGCTCCTCGTCGCCCTGCTGGCCGGCTGCACCGGCGGCTCCGGTGACGGCGGCCCGACCGACAACTCCAACCCCGGCGACCCCGGTACGGCGACGCAGGCCGCCCAGCCCGGCAAGTACGCCACGCTTCCGGAGCCCTGCGGCGCGGTGGACCCCGGGACCCTCCAGGAACTGCTGCCCGGGCTGGGGGAGATGACCGACGAGGCGCTGCGCGAGAAGGCGTACGCGGGCGAGGCCACGCTCACCTACGACACCGATCGCAAGGTCGGCTGCCGCTGGAAGGTGGAGTCGGCCGAGGCCACCGACCACCTGCACATCGACTTCGAGCGGGTCGTCTCCTACGACACCGCCGTCAGCGACGACAGCCGGGCCGAGGAGTTGTTCGCCACCCGGCGGACGGCGGCCCGGCTCCCGGAACCGACGGCCACCGGTTCCGCCTCCGGGGACGCCGGTTCGGACGCCGGCGCGGGCGCCTCCCCTTCCGCCGGGGCGAGTTCGTCGCCGTCCGGCTCCTCATCGCCGTCGGCGCGCGGCACCTCCTCGTCTCCCTCGGCCGCCGCGTCCTCCCCTTCCTCGTCGCCCGACCTCCAGCCCCGGGTCCTGGAGGACCTCGGCGACGAGGCGTTCCTCGACGACGAGCTGACCGACTCCGGTTCGACGGCCAGGCAGCGGACGGTGACTGTGGCGTTCCGCACGTCCAACGTCATTGTGACCGTCGAGTACGCGGAGCAGCCGGCCATCGTGGGCGTGCTCCCGGACAGTGAGGAAATGCAGGACAGGGCCCAGGATCTGGCCTCCCGGCTGGCCGATTCGCTGGGCGGCTGAGCGTCGTTCGCCCGCGGTGCGCCCGCCCGCGCAAACCGTGCGAAGGAAGTCCACACCGGTGGCTCACCGCGTACCGTGACCCCCCGGACCCCGTTCCGACCGCAGGGAACACGAGCGTCATGAGTGAAGGAACCATGCAGCGAGTACCAGAGCGAGACCAGCCAGCGAAGCGTCTGACCCGCCTCCTTGTCGGCGCGGCCGCCGTCCCCGTGATACTGGTCGCCGCCGGCTGCTCCTCGGACTCCGGCTCCGACGACGGCAAGGCCGAGGGCGCCTCCGCGAAGGCCTCCGCGTCGGCGAGCCCGTCCCCGACGGTGCAGGCGGCGGCGTACGGCACGCTTCCGGAGCCGTGCGAGGTGCTGTCGAAGAAGTCCCTGAAGGAGCTCGCGCCGAACGCCAAGTCCGGCAAGGAGGGCAAGTCGGACGACGTGTCGCTGCGTGCGAGCTGCTCCTGGAGCAGCCTCGACAACAACGGCGTGAAGGGCTCGCAGTTCCGCTGGCTGAGCGTGTCGCTGCTGCGTTTCGAGTCGGACGTCACCCGCGGCGCGGGCGACGAGCTGGCGAAGGAGTACTACGACAAGCAGGTGCGCGACGTCCAGGCGGCCGAGGGCGCCAAGAACGTCGAGGCCGAGCCGCTGGCCGGGACGGGCGACGAGGCGACGGCCGTGGCGTACGACCTGAAGAAGAAGGAAGGCGCCTTCAAGCAGCAGACGGTCGTGGCCCGGGTGGAGAACGTGGTCGTCACCCTCGACTACAACGGTGCCGGTCTGGCCGGGGAGAAGACCCCCAGCGGCGCGGAGCTGATGAAGGACGCGCAGAAGGCGGCCAAGGAGGCCGTTGCCTCGGTGACGAAGGCGAACGGCTCGGGCGAGGAGGCCGGCGGCAGCCCGTCGAAGCCGGCGTCCACGTCGTCGTCCGCTGCGTCCAAGGCTCCGTCGCGCTCGGCGTCCTCCTCTGCGTCGAAGAAGAGCTGACCGAAGCTGATACAGAACCGGCCACCTGTCTCCCGCACACATGTGCCACTCTGTTGCGCGCAACAACACGCAAGGGGAGGGGAGTGCGGGTGGCCGCGCCACTTCAGCTGACACGGACGCACCGGGTTCTCATCGGTGTGGTCGTCGCCGGTGCCGTCATCATCGCCGGCATCGGCTTCGCGGGTTCGTACGCCGCCGTACGGGAACTGGCCCTGAAGAAGGGCTTCGGGAACTTCAGTTACGTCTTCCCGATCGGCATCGACGCCGGCATCTGCGTCCTGCTCGCCCTGGACCTGCTGCTGACCTGGATCCGTATTCCCTTCCCGCTGCTGCGACAGACCGCGTGGCTGCTGACGGCGGCGACCATCGCCTTCAACGGCGCCGCGGCGTGGCCGGATCCGCTCGGTGTGGGGATGCACGGCGTGATCCCGGTGCTCTTCGTGGTCTCCGTGGAGGCGGCGCGGCACGCGATCGGGCGGATCGCCGACATCACCGCCGACAAGCACATGGAGGGCGTGCGGCTCACCCGCTGGCTCCTGTCGCCGGTACCGACGTTCCTGCTGTGGCGGCGGATGAAGCTGTGGGAGCTGCGCTCCTACGAGCAGGTGATCAAGCTGGAACAGGAGCGTCTGGTCTACCAGGCCCGGCTGCGCTCCCGCTTCGGCCGCGCCTGGCGCCGCAAGGCCCCGGTGGAGTCCCTGATGCCGCTGCGCCTGGCCAAGTACGGGGTGCCGCTCGCGGACACCGCCCCGGCGGGCCTGGCGGCGGCCGGCATAGAGCCGGCCCTGATACCCCCGGAGCCGCGCGGGGGGTACGTTCCCGGGCAGAGCGCGGTGCCGCCCGCCGGACGGCGCCCGGAGCTCGTCGGCGACCGGCGGCAGGACGACGGGCCGGTGCCGTACCAGGAGGAGCCCGTCCCGGACCAGAACCCCTGGTTGCACGCCCGGGACCCGCAGTCCGTGGAGTACCACGGCGACTACGACCCGACGTACGACCCGGACGAGTACGCCCGCTGGGTCGCGGAACAGCGGCAGGCCGAGGAGTACCGGGATCAGTACCCGGAGGAACCGCCCCTCCAGGAGCCGTCCCCGGAGGAGACCGGCAGCTTCCCCATCCCGGTGAGCCCGGGCCGCACCCGGGAACTGGGCGAGGGCGGCGGCACGCCCGCCCCGGAACCGACCGAGGAGGACTACTACCAGGTCTTCCGCCAGTCGATCAACGGCAGTCTGCCCACCCCGCGTCAGTTCGCGGAGGGCGTGGAGGCCACGTACGGCATCGCCGTCGCGGAGCCGGAGGCCAAGCGCATGGTGAATCGCTTCTCCAACCGCTTCAACGCGGAACTGGAGGAGGACCACATCGCCTAGGGCGCCCGGGAGTGACGGCGAAGGGGGGCGACCGGTGAGACCACCGGTCGCCCCCCTTCGTCATCCGGACCGGTCTACTCCCCGAGCAGGACCCGCACCCGCTCCTGCCCCACCGCGAGCAGCAGCGTGGGCAGGCGCGGGCCGGTGTCGCGGCCGACGAGCAGGTGGTAAAGGAGCGCGAAGAAGGACCGCTGGGCGGCCTTGATCTCCGGCGGCAGTTCCTTGGGCGTCGCGTCGGCGGAGAAGCCGGCCTGCACCTTGGGCACCCCGTAGACGAGGTGGGTGAGCCCGTCCAGCGACCAGTGGTCGGCGAGGCCGTCCAGCAGCAGCCGGATCGACTGCTGGGAGGCCTCGTCGAGGGACTTCAGCAGTTCGGCGTCGGGCTCGGCGCGGACGATGGTGCGCTGGTCGGCGGGGACGTGGGTGTTGATCCACGCCTCGGCCCTGTCGTAGCGCGGCCGGGCCTCGTCGAGGGAATCCAGCGGGTTGGCGGGGTCCAGCTCGCTGAGGATGCGCAGCGCCTGGTCCTCGTGGCCGGCGGTGATGTCGGCGACGGAGGCGAGCGTGCGGTAGGGCAGCGGCCTGGGCGTCCGCGGCAGCTCACCACCGGCGGTGCGCACCGCGCGGGAGTGGGCGGCCGCGTCGGCGGGCAGCGCGGAGCCGTCGGCGACCTTGGTGTCGAGCCGGTCCCACTCGTCGTAGAGGCGCTGGATCTCCTGGTCGAAGGCGATCTTGAAGGACTGGTTGGGCCTGCGGCGGGCGTACAGCCAGCGCAGCAGCTGCGGCTCCATGATCTTCAGCGCGTCGGCGGGCGTGGGCACGCCGCCGCGCGAGGACGACATCTTGGCCATGCCGCTGATGCCGACGAAGGCGTACATGGGCCCGATCGGCTGCTTGCCGCCGAAGATCCCGACGATCTGCCCGCCGACCTGGAACGACGATCCGGGCGAGGAGTGGTCGACCCCGCTTGGCTCGAAGATCACGCCCTCGTAGGCCCAGCGCATCGGCCAGTCGACCTTCCACACCAGCTTGCCGCGGTTGAACTCGTTCAGCCGGACGGTCTCGGAGAAGCCGCAGACGGTGCAGGCGTAGGTCAGCTCGGTGGAGTCGTCGTCGTAGGAGGTGACGGTGGTGAAGTCCTTCTCGCAGTTGCCGCAGTACGGCTTGTACGGGAAGTACCCGGCGGAGCCGGAGCTGCCGTCGTCCTCGGACGCGGCCCCCGACCCCTCCGCCGCCTCGAGCTCGGCCTCGTCGACCGGCTTCTGCTGCTGCTTCGCCGGGGCCTTCTTGGTGCGGTACTGGTCGAGGATCGCGTCGATGTCGCCGCGGTGCCGCATGGCGTGCAGGATCTGGTCCCGGTAGACGCCCGAGGTGTACTGCTCGGTCTGGCTGATGCCGTCGAACTCGACGCCCAGCTCGGACAGCGACTCGATCATCGCGGCCTTGAAGTGCTCGGCCCAGTTCGGGTGCGCCGAGCCCTTGGGGGCGGGGACGGAGGTGAGCGGCTTGCCGATGTGCTCGGACCACGTCTCGTCCACACCGGCGACACCGGCCGGGACCTTGCGGTAGCGGTCGTAGTCGTCCCAGGAGATCAGGTGCCGGACCCGGTGGCCGCGGCGGCGGATCTCGTCGGCGACGAGGTGCGGGGTCATGACCTCGCGGAGGTTCCCCAGGTGGATGGGTCCGGACGGCGACAGCCCGGACGCGACGACGACCGGTTTGCCCGGGACCCGACGCTCCGACTCCTCGATGACCTCATCCGCGAAACGGGAGACCCAGTCGGTGGTCTCGGTGCTCTGAGCCACGATCGGCACGTCCTCTTTTTCTGAAGGGGCTGACCGGCCCATTCTCCCAGACCGGAACGCGCCCGGGAAAACGGCTTTACCCCCCGTGAAATACTGACCGTGTCTATCCATCCCCACGAGGAGAACGGCACCCTTACCTATGGCCCCGGTCACGTCCCTCAGCGACACCGTCCAGCAGCACCTCACGTCCGCCCTCTCGGCCGCCCGGCCGGAGGCAGCCGACGCGGACCCGCTGCTGCGACGAAGCGACCGGGCCGATTTCCAGGCCAACGGCATCCTGGCGCTGGCCAAGAAGGCGAAGGCGAACCCGCGGGACCTGGCGGCCGAGGTCGTCGCGCAAGTCGTCACCGGTGACGTGATCGAGGACGTCGAGGTCTCCGGGCCGGGCTTCCTGAACATCAGGATCGCGGACGGCGCGATCACCAGGAACCTGGCCGCCCGGTACGCGGACCCCGAGCGCCTCGGCGTGCCCCTGGCCGAGGACCCCGGCACCACGGTGATCGACTACGCCCAGCCGAACGTGGCGAAGGAGATGCACGTCGGCCACCTGCGCTCCGCGGTGATCGGCGACTCGGTGGTCCAACTCCTGGAGTTCACCGGGGAGAACGTGGTCCGCAGGCACCACATCGGCGACTGGGGCACCCAGTTCGGCATGCTCATCCAGTACCTGGACGAGCACCCGCACGAGCTGGACCACAAGGAAGCCGAGATCACCGGCGAGGAGGCGATGTCGAACCTGGACCGCCTCTACAAGGCCGCGCGCAGGCTCTTCGACTCCGACGAGGAGTTCAAGACCCGCGCCCGGCGCCGGGTGGTGGACCTCCAGGCCGGCGACCCGCAGACGCTCGCCATGTGGCAGAAGTTCGTCGACGAGTCGAAGATCTACTTCTTCTCCGTCTTCGAGAAGCTGGACATGGAGATCCGGGACGCGGACATCGTCGGCGAGTCCGGTTACAACGACATGCTCGCCGACACCTGCCGCATGCTGGAGGAGTCGGGCGTCGCGGTCCGCTCGGAGGGCGCGCTGTGCGTGTTCTTCGACGACATCAAGGGCCCGGACGGCAAGCCGGTCCCGCTGATCGTGCAGAAGTCGGACGGCGGCTACGGCTACGCGGCGACGGACCTGTCGGCGATCCGGGACCGTGTGTTCCACCTCAAGGCGAACACGCTGCTGTACGTGGTGGACGCCCGCCAGGCGCTGCACTTCAAGATGGTCTTCGAGACCGCGCGCCGGGCCGGCTGGCTGGGCGACGACGTGCACGCGGCGCAGCTCGCCTTCGGCACGGTCCTCGGCAAGGACGGCAAGCCGTTCAAGACCCGTGAGGGCGAGACGGTCCGCCTGGTCGACCTGCTCGACGAGGCGATCGAGCGCGCGTCGGCCGTCGTCCGGGAGAAGGCGCAGGACCTGTCCGACGAGGAGATCGCCGAGCGGGGCGCCCAGGTGGGCATCGGCGCGGTGAAGTACGCGGACCTGTCGACGTCGGCGAACCGGGACTACAAGTTCGACCTGGACCAGATGGTCTCGCTGAACGGCGACACGTCCGTCTACCTGCAGTACGCCTACGCCCGTATCCGCTCCATCCTGCGCAAGGCGCCCGAGGGTGCGCGCCCGGCCGCGCACCCGGAGCTGGGACTGGCCCCGGCCGAGCGGGCGCTGGGCCTGCACGTGGACGCGTTCGCGGAGACGGTCGCCGAGGCCGCCCGCGAGTACGCCCCGCACAAGCTGGCGGCGTACCTGTACCAGCTGGCGTCGCTGTACACGTCGTTCTACGACAAGTGCCCGGTGCTGAAGGCCGAGTCGCCGCAGCAGGTGGAGAACCGCCTGTTCCTGTGCGACATCACGGCCCGCACCCTGCACCAGGGCATGGCCCTGCTGGGCATCCGGACGCCCGAGCGGCTCTGAGGAACAGCGGCAGGCACACGCACGCGGCCCGTCCTCTCCCCCGAAGGGAGGGCGGGCCGCGGCGTTTCACGGTCCTTCCGGTACGTCGATGCCGAACTCCTCGTCCAGCAGGCGCCGTGTCTCCGCCGTCCGTCACCTCCCGTGCGGTGACCGTGCCGTCGGCGCGGGTCTCGGTGAGGCGGTGGCCGTCGAGGATGAGGTGCCGGTCGGGCGTGAGGCCCTGGCCGTAGGGGCGGCGGCTGAACGGCGAACGGGGAAGTCGGCCTTTGGTCGTACTCCCGCCCGCTCAGCCTCGGTCACGCAGCCCCGCGCCCAGCCTCCGCAGCCCTTCCCCGATCTCCGCGGGCGTCTGGGTCACGAAGCAGAGCCGGAGGGTGGAGTGGTCGGGGTCGGCGGGGTGGAAGGGCGCGCCGGGGACGTAGGCCACGTCCCGGCGGACCACCCGCGGCAGCAGCGCCGTGGTGTCGTACGGCTCCGGGAGGCGGACCCAGAGGAACATGCCGCCCTCGGGACGGTTCCAGGTGGCGCCCTCCGGGAGGGCGTCGGCAAGCCCGGTGAGCATGGCGTCCCGGCGTTCGGCGTAGACGGCCGCGACCCGGCGGACATGGGCGTCGAGGTCGTGGTCGGCCAGGTACCGTGCCGCGGCGAGCTGGTTGACGGTCGGAGTGTGCAGGTCGGCCGCCTGCTTGGCGACCGCGCAGGCCCGCCGCAGCGCGGCGGGGGCGCGCAGCCAGCCCAGCCGCATCCCGGGCGCCATGACCTTGGAGAAGCTGCCGAGCAGCACCGTACGGTCCTCGGCCCCCGGGTGCGCGGCGATCCACGGCACCCGCTCCCCCTCGTACCGCAGCTCCCCGTAGGGGTCGTCCTCGACGATCCACAGGCCGTGCCGGGCGGCGACGGCGGCGACGGCGGCGCGGCGCGCGGCGGGCAGGGTGCGGCCGGTCGGGTTCTGGAAGGTGGGCACGGTGTAGAGCAGCTTGGGCCGTTCGCGCACCACCAGTTCCTCCAGCGCCTCCGGGTCGAGCCCGTCACCGTCCCCGGGCACGGCCACCACGCGCGCTCCGGCGAGCCGGAAGGACTGAAGTGCCGCCAGATAGCAGGGACTTTCCACCAGGACCGGGTCCCCGGGTTCGAGCAGCGCGGTGGACAGCAGGGAGAGGGCCTGCTGGGAACCGGTGGTGACGAGCAGGTCGTCGGCGTGGGTCGGCAGTCCGCGCACGCTGTTGCGTGCGGCGAGCGCGGCCCGCAGCGCGGGTTCGCCCTCGGTCGTGGAGTACTGGAGCGCCTGCGCGGGCGTCTCGGCGAGCACGGCACGGTAGGCGTCCGCGATGCCGTCGGCGTCGAACAGCTCGGGCGCCGGCAGCCCGCCCGCGAAGTTGATCACCTCGGGGCGTGCCGTCACGGCCAGGATGTCCCGTACGGGTGATCCGCCGACGGCACGGGCCCGCGCGGCGAGCGGTGGCGTGGGGGCGGCGGGCGGCGCGGGCTCGGTGACGGTCATGGCACGGCTCCTTCGGCTGCGGTGACGGCGCGGACGCCGGGGGCAGCAGCCTAGGAAAATACGTGTGCCCTACAGGCGGCTTTCCGGGATCCGGACGCGCTCCCGCCGAGTGGGGCCCCTACTGCTGGTCCTGGGACACGTCCGTCGTGCCCTCGGGAACCCACGCGTCCCCACCGAGCGGGAACTCGTACCCCGGGCGCCCGTTGTTGCCACTGGTGCGGAATGGCCGCCCCTTGTCGTCCACGGTGAGCGTGCCGCTGCGGGAACCGCTGGACCAGCGCAGCTCCAGGTACCAGCTGACGTCGTAGGCGGAGGCGTCGGCACGGATGTAGTAGACCTCCGGGTCGGACTCGCTGACCCTGAAGGGAAAGTCCCGGTGCCCCGCCTCCGGCTCCACGCCGGGCCGCGCGGCGTCCAGGGCGACGGTGAAGGAACGCGTCGGCACGTCACCGCCGCAGCCGACGCCGGGATAGCCCATGGCGTGGTCGTTCCAGGCGAGCGGCGCCCGCTTGCCGGCGATCCGCACCGTGAGCCCTTCGACGACCACGGTCTCCTCGCCGGTCCCCTGCACGGTGAGCCGAAGGTACTGCTCCCCCGACGACACGGCCCCGACCGAGGCCACCCAGGCGGCCACGTCCTGCTCCAGCGGCGGCGGGGGCACCTTCCCCGGCGGGTGGTCGATCAGGTACCGCTGCGAGCAGGCGCTCTCCCACTCGTAGGGGTTGGCGCTGACGGTGAGTGGGGCGCCCTGGGCGGCGCTGCCGGTGCGGCCGGCATCCGCACCGGCCGACGGAGCGGCGGATGCCGCGGCACCGCCGCGCCCCGAGCCGCCGTCCTTCCCCTCCCCCGTGCCGTCCTTGCCCTTCGGCCCCTCGGAGGCGGATCCGGGGGGCGAGGCGGAGGGGGACGGCGACGCGGAGACGCCCGCACGCTCCCGCCCGTCGACCCCGGCCGCCCCGACCGGCCCCCGGGGACCGTCCCCGTCCGCCCCGTCCCCGGGCGGGTTCAGGGAGAGCGCGACCCCGCCCAGCACGGCGGCCACGGCGATCCCGGCCAGGAGGGCGGTACGGGTACGGCGGCGGGGCGGGCCGGTGGGACCGGGCCCGAGGACGGCGCCGGCCGCGGCCTCCGGCGGCGCCGCGGCCCGATCTCCGGGCTCCGCCCCTCCACCCTCCTTCCCCTGACCCTCGTCCCCCTGACCCCGCTGCGCCTCGGCCTGCTCCGACTCGCCCTCCGCCACCTCGACGTGCTCCGCCTCGCCCTGTTCCCCCTCACCCTGCTTGCTCCGGCCCCGCGTGCTCTCGGCCCGCGTGCCCTCGCTCTCGTTCCCCGCGCCCGGCCCCCGCTCGGTCCGCTCGGCTTCGGCTTCCACCGGCCCGGCGGAAGCCGTCGCCGCGCCCTTCTGTCGGCGCGCCGCATCCGCGAGCACCCACCGCCGGTGCAGCTCGACCAGTTCCTCCGGCCGCGCCTTGCACGCGCGGGCCAGCCGCTCGACGGGCGCGTAGTCCGTCGGCACCGCATCGCCGTTGCAGTACCGGTGCAGGGTCGACGTACTCATGTGGAGCCGTTTGGCGAGCACCCCGTAGCTCAGCCCCGAGCGGTCCTTCAACTCACGCATCAGTGCGGCGAATTCCGCCGCGGCCGTGTCTCCCGACACCATTCCTTCCACCCCCGTGTCCCGTTCCGCCGTTCCAGGGGACGGTCGTTTCCCCCGGTCAGGTGCGGTACGGGCATTCCAGCGTCCCGAGTCCTCCGCCGGGCCTGGCGGACGGGACGGATCACCCCGCAAGCTCTGGTCATCCAAGCACGCCGCTCCCGGCTCCCGGTCGAGCGGTCACGCCAAACCCCTTGAGACGACAAGGAATTCGCCATGCGCATCCACCGCACCCGCCTGCTCGCCGCCACCGGTGCCGCCCTGACCGCCCTCGCCCTCACCGCCTGCGAGAACGGCACGGGCACACAGGACGGGGGAGCGTCCCGGCCGACGGCCACGGCGACGTCGGCCGCCAAGCCCACCTCACCGGCCGCGGACGGCACCACCACGCCCGGTGAGCCCTCCGAGGCCGGCACGGACACGAACGGAGACACCGGCAGGGACGGGAACAAGGCAACGGGCAGCGGCTCCGACTCCGCGGACGCCGCCGGGACCCGGGTCGCCTGCAGCGGCTCCAACACCACCGTCACCGCCCAGCCGGTGCCCCGCCCGCTCAACCACATGCTGATCACGGTGAAGAACACCGGCACGAAGCCCTGCGACCTGACGTACTACCCGGTGCTCCGCTTCGACGAGATGCAGTGGGTGCCGCAGCCCATCGAGGACTCCAAGCCGCAGGCCGTGGTCGGCATCGACCCGGGCGAGGCCGCCTACGCGGGCGTGCTGCTCGCGGCGGCCGACGGCAGCGGCGACGGCGGCACCACGGGCCACAAGCTCACCGTCGGCTTCCAGGGCCGCACCCCGAACAGCAGCGGCGGCCCGGCGGCGACGCCGTCGCTCCCCGCGAAGGGCGTTTACTACGACAGCACCCTGACGGTCACGTACTGGCAGCAGTCCATGGACGACGCCCTGACGTACTGAGCAGCGGGCTAACGACCGAGCTTCTGGGCCACCTCGGTGGCCCAGTAGGTGAGGATGGTGCGCGCCCCGGCCCGCTTGATGCCGGTGAGGGCCTCCAGGATCGCCCGGTCCCGGTCGATCCAGCCCTTCTCGGCGGCGGCCTCGATCATCGAGTACTCGCCGGAGATCTGGTAGGCGGCCACCGGCACGTCCACCGAGTCGGCGACCCGCGCCAGAATGTCCAGATAAGGCCCCGCCGGCTTCACCATCACCATGTCGGCGCCCTCCTCCAGGTCCAGCGCCAGCTCCCGCATCGACTCCCGCACGTTGGCCGGGTCCTGCTGGTAGGTCTTGCGGTCGCCCTGGAGGGAGGAGGCGACGGCCTCGCGGAACGGCCCGTAGAAGGCGGAGGCGTACTTGGCGGTGTAGGCGAGGATCGCGACGTCCTCGCGCCCGATCTGGTCGAGCGCGTCGCGGACGACCCCGATCTGCCCGTCCATCATCCCGCTCGGCCCCACCACATGGGCGCCGGCGTCGGCCTGCACCTGGGCCATCTCGGCGTACCGCTCGAGCGTCGCGTCGTTGTCGACCCGTCCCTGCTCGTCCAGCACTCCGCAGTGCCCGTGATCCGTCGTCTCGTCGAGACACAGGTCGGACATGACGAGGAGATCGTCCCCGACCTCGGCCCGCACGTCCCGCAGGGCCACCTGGAGGATCCCGTCCGGATCGGTCCCCGGCGTACCGACGGCGTCCTTCTTGGACTCCTCCGGCACACCGAACAGCATGATCCCCGAGACACCGGCCGCCACGGCCTCCGCCGCCGCCTTCTTCAGACTGTCGCGCGTGTGCTGCACCACCCCGGGCATCGCCGCGATCGGCACCGGCTCACTGACGCCCTCGCGCACGAACGCCGGGAGGATGAAGTCGGCGGGGTGCAGCCTGGTCTCGGCGACCATCCGACGCATGGCGGGGGTGGTCCGCAGACGCCGCGGCCGCGTGCCGGGAAAGGATCCGTACGTCGTCATACACCTACGCTACGCCCGCCCCACCCGTGCCTTTGCCGACGCGGAGTCGGCCGGACCGGACCTCTGAACCTGCTCAAGATCCTTCCCGCAGCGTTCCCTCCGGACCTAGGTTCGACTCGACGACGCAGATGAGGGGAGGCGAGAGCGATGACGGTCGAGCAGGTTGCGGTGATCGCCCTGGCGATCGAGGTGGTGCTCATGGTCCTGGCCCGGGTCGGCACCGAGCGCCGCCACTGGAGCCACGCCGAGCACGGCGGACCCGCCCCCCTGAAGAGGGACGACATCACACTGGTGCCGGGACCCCTGTACGCGCTCGCCGCGGTCGCCATGGCGATCGGCGCCGCTCTGTCACCGGTCGAGCTCACGCTGTCGGCGATCGGTACGTTCGCGCTGTTCGGCATCCTGCTGCCGGCGTTCGCCGCGAACTCCGTGATGGTGATGGCGACCCGGGGCCGCCGCACCATGACGGCCACCCGGTGGCAGCGTGGCATCGCCTGCACGATCGCCGCGGGCGGCGGCCTGCTGTCGGCCGGCCTCGTCGGCTGACGAATGCCCCTGCCGCCGAGGTCACCGGACGCGGCCGAGCTCCAGCTCGGCCCAGACGGTCTTGCACGGGAACGGGCCCGGCCGCACACCCCAGCGGTCCGCCAGTTCCTCGACCAGCAGCAGACCGTGGCCCGACTCGGCGGGATCCGGTGAGGCGTCCCGACGCACCGGCACGCTCTCGCCCCGGGCGTCGGTCACCTCGATGCGCAGCACCCCGTCCGCGCTGGCGGTGAGGCCGAGCCGGAAACTGCGGCCGGGGACACGGCCGTGCACGACGGCGTTCGCGGCGAGTTCGGCGACGATCAGTCGGGCCGGGTCCAACGGCAGTTCCCAGGAGCGCAGTTGCTTGGTGGCGAGCAGGCGGGCCAGGCGAGCGCCCCGACGGGTGGCGGAGAGCGGCACGGAGAAGTGGTGGAGCGGGGTGCGCGGTGCGGCGATTTCCTGGTTCACGTCACTCACTGTGTTCACGCGTGCGTACGCTGTGAAGGTGGGCGGCCCGTGCGGCCGATGGTTGTCCGTGGTGCGTCCGGTTCCGTCCGGGCTGCCCGGGGTGACCGTGCGCGCGGGCCGGAGTTGGACCGGGGAAGGGCGCGCGGCGGGAGGGCGACGGGCATGAGCGGGTGGGAAGCGGGGCTGGACGACGAAGAGGCCGGGGCCGTGATGCGGACGGTCGTACGGCAGCTGAAACTGTGGCGGGAGTCGGCCGGCCTCACCCAGGCGGAGTTCGGGGCGGCGATCGGATACGGGGAGGAACTGGTCTCCTCCGTGGAGCGGGGGCGGCGGATTCCTCGGCCCGAGTATCTGGACGCGGCGGACGAGGTGTTGGGGGCGGGCGGCAAGATCGCGGCGCTCAAGCAGGATGTGGCGGAGGTCCGGTACCCGAAGAAGGTGCGGGACTTGAAGAAGCTGGAGGCGGACGCGGTCGAGCTGTGCGCCTACAACAACTCCGTCATCCACGGGTTGTTGCAGACCGAGGATTACGCAAGGGCCGTCTTCAACGCGCATCGACCGGCACTCACCGAGGACGAGGTGGAGCAGCAGGTGGCGGCGCGCTTGGCACGACAGGGGATCCTTGATCTCATGACCGGGCGGCGCGTCTTCAGCTTTGTGCAGTGCGAGTCGACGCTTCGCAGGCCCATGGGAGGCAGAATGGTGATGCGCCGGCAGCTCGAACGACTGTTGGAGGTGGCCCAGTTGCGCAACGTGGACTTCCAGGTGCTTCCCCTGGACCGCGAGGTGAACTCCGGGACCGGCGGTTCGTTCCGACTGCTCAAGCTCAAAGGAGGAGCCACAGTCGCGTTCAGCGAATCGCCCCTCAGCAGCAGAGTGACGGCTGACCCCAAGGAAACGACGGTCCTCGACATTCGCTACGGAGCTCTACGCGCCCAGGCTCTCAGCCCACAGGATTCGTTGCCTCTGATCGAGAAAGCACTGGGAGATACAAGGACATGACGCTCAAGGCCTCTGCAACCAGCACCAAGCCGGAATGGATAAAGAGCACCTACAGCACGTCCGACGGCCCCGACTGCGTCGAGGTGGCCACCGTCCCCAGCCACATCCTCGTCCGCGATTCCAAGAACCCCCACGGCCCCCGCCTCACGCTCGCCCCCTCCACCTGGGCAGCCTTCCTGCCGTACGCCTCCAAGTCCTGAGGCCCGGTATGCGGTGGTGGGGGGGGGGGGGGGCCCCCCCCCCCCCCCCCCCCCCCCCCCCCCCCCCCCCCCCCCCCCCCCCCCCCCCCCCCCCCCCCCCCCCCCCCCCCCCCCCCCCCCCCCCCCCC